>JAUXRY010000041.1 GCA_030679915.1 Thiobacillus sp. | reverse complement strand
TGGACGAAATCGCCTGGAAACTAAACACCCGACCGCGCAAGTCGTTAGGCTTCAAGTGCCCCGCAGAGTTGTTTACGCCAGACGCTTTCGATTTCAAGCAGCATCATGCTGCGCTTTTTGCACTTGGGGCTTGAAACCGCCAAATCAATAAAATCCGTCAGAAAAAGAATTGGGTTCGACTGATGTACCCACCGTAGGGCGCATCCTTAATACACAGTGCTCTGTGTGTAGTTGAAATAGTAGCCATAATCGTCCAGTCATCACCGCCCTGGTTTTGACTTTCACCCCCTCTCAGTCCCGCCGAAAATTGAGCCTGTCGGGTGGATCAGCGGCAAAGGTGTTTGAGCAACGCCACAAAAAAAAATTAAAAACAGCAAAGCGGGGCGAGTTCTTTGCCGCCCACCCGGCAGGCTCGGTTTTCGGGAATTCGGGGATGAGCGGGGTCGCCTTTTCTTGGGTTACTTTCTTTTGGCGAAGCAAAAGAAAGTAACTTGCTGCCGGCAACCCCGGCCAACGGTCATCTGTCAAAAAAACACTTCTCATCAGCGAACAGGCCCTTCGACAGGCTCAGGGCGAACGGGCTAAAAAAAGGTGAGGACTTCGATCATGCGTCCAACTAACTGCATAAAGTCGATGGCGTAGGACTCACACCCCCGGCATCACTTCCCCAAAACTCGCAATCCCCCTGAATCCCCCACAATCCTTATGCGGCTGCCTCGAATCCGGATTACACACCGCCAGCAACTGCTCAATCCCATAAGCCTGCGCGCTCTTCAACACCGGCAGGCTGTCGTCAACAAATAACGTCCGCTGCCGGTCGAACGGCTCGATGCCCTGCAAACCCTGCCAGAAATCCGGATGCTCCTTGGGAATACCGATCTGATGCGACGAAATCAGCGCATCGAAATACGCATCGATTTTGGTTTCGCGCATTTTCAGGCCAAGGCTTTTGGGGTGTGCGTTGGTAACCATGACCACCCGACGACCGGAGCTACGCACGGCTTCCAGAAACGCCGGCACGTCCGGGCGCACGGCAATCAGATGGGCGACCTCCTCCTTCAGTTGCACGATGTCGAGCGCAAGTTCGCTGCTCCAAAAATCCAGGCAATACCAATTGAGCGTGCCGGCGTGTCGCTCGTAATGGGCGGTCAGGTGGGCGCGCGCGATATCCGGCGCGAGGCCGTGATATTCGGCGTAGCGACGCGGCATGTGTTCGAGCCAAAAATGATTGTCGAAATGGAGGTCGAGCAGGGTGCCGTCCATGTCGAGGAAGACGGTATCGATTTGTGACCAATCGATCACGGTGTGGCCTTGCATGGCGTCAGAACAATTCGTCTTTCGATACACCGCGTCGGCGCAGCAACTGCCGCAGCACGCGCAGGGATTCCATCTGGATTTGCCGCACGCGCTCCCGTGTGACCTGCAGCTCCAGCGCCAGGTCTTCCAGGGTGCAGGATTCGCAGTTGTTCAGACCAAAGCGACGCTCGATGACCCAGCGCTGCTTGTCGTTGAGTTGGGTGAGCCATTCATGGACATGGTGCTCAATTTCTTCGAGCTGGAGCAGGTCGTCCGGCAGGTGGGCATTATCATCGGCGATCGCTTCACCCAGCGACAATGAAGGGTCAACATCCAGTGGTGCATCGAGCGAGGCAACGCGTTCGTTCAACTGCATGATGCGGCGCACGTCTGCAACCGGATGATCAGTCAGCGCAGCGATGTCATCGGCGCTGGCATCGGTCACACCGTGCGTTTCCAGATGACGCTTCGCGCGCAGGTAAATGTTAAGTTCCTTGATGATGTGCACCGGCAGGCGAATGGTGCGCGATTGGTTCATGATCGCGCGTTCGATATTCTGCCGGATCCACCAGGTGGCGTAGGTCGAAAAACGGAAGCCGCGCTCGGGATCAAATTTTTCCAGCGCGTGGATGAGGCCGAGGTTGCCCTCCTCCACCAGGTCGAGCAGGGTGAGGCCGCGATTGGCGTAATGCTTGGCGATGTTAACCACCAGGCGCAGGTTGCGCTCGATCATGGTCTGGCGGGCTTCGAAGTTGCCCTGCACGGTTAGACGCGCCAGGGCCACTTCCTCTTCGGCTGTTAACAACGGAGCCTTGCCGATTTCGTTCAGATAGAGCTGGGTCATGTCGACCTGCGGCTCATGCAAAATGGCCGATGCCAGTTCGTCGCTGGTGTCGGCAGGCGCTACCTGCTCTGGTTCGGTTTCGTCTGGCGCCAATTCATCTGATTCATCGCTGGGTTTGCGGCTCATGAGCGCTCCGGCAAATAGTTCAAAGGGTCGAGTGGTTTTCCGTATCGACGGATTTCAAAATGCAATTTCACTCGATCGCTGTCGGTGTCACCCATCCTGGCAATTTTCTGCCCGGCAGTCACCGTGTCACCTTCTTTAACTAATATCGTCTCATTATGTGCATAGGCCGATAAATACTCGCCTGAATGCTTAACGATTAGTAGTTGTCCGTATCCCCGCAAACCGCTGCCACTGTACACCACCTTGCCCGATGCCACCGCTTTTACTGGTGAATTTCGAGTGCCTACAATATCGATTCCCTTGCCACCCGCCGCGCCGAAACGGCCTGCCAAGATACCTTCGGCAGGCCATAACCAATTATCCACCGTACCATCCGCAGAAATGACGGGAGCCGATACGACCGGCGCTGGTACAACCGGGGTCGGCGATGGGGGTGGAACCGTTGCCGGCACGGGAACCGGCAACGCTGCAACTGCAACAACGGGGCGTGGAGCAGAGACCTGCGCCCAATTGGCTTCGCTATAGTCCAGCAGAACAGCCTGGGGCGTGCGCACAACAGAAGATTCGGAAAGCGGTTGCGCGTTCGGTGCTGCGACACTGCCAAGCGGCGTAATTTCAATTCCTGTGGTTTGTGCCGTCCCATTCGATGGATCGGTCAGCCGCAAAACCTGTCCGATCAAAATTCGATCGGGCGAATCAAGCTGGTTCCACCGGGAAAGCTCGCGGTAATCCAGGCTGTTGGCAAACGCGATGGCATATAAGGTGTCACCGCGCTGCACCGTATGCAAACCATTGGTTGACGGTGCAATCTGCGGCGTAGTGGAGCGCGCCGGATCGGCCTTGGCAGTCACTGACGAAGGGCCGCCCCGTGCGCTCGCTCGATCACTCACCGGTGCGGGGCCGGATGAAACGCACCCCACCAGGCTCAGCACCAACACGCTCAGCACCAAGGTTTTCATGCTGACGCCGGCGGCATTTTTCATTACGCCACTCCAGGGAGTAAAGGCACGAACTTCACCCCTTCAAGTAACTGCTCGGTGAAGGTGTCTCCCTGTCGTTCTACCACGCACAAGGTCTGGTTGGTGTTGCCCAGCGGCATCACCAGCCGGCCTCCATCGGCCAGCTGCGGAAGCAGCGCCTGTGGCACTTCGCCAAATGCGGCGGCAATCACGATGGCATCAAACGGCGCAAAATCCTTGGCGCCGGACATGCCGTCGCCATGTTTGGGTTTGACGTTGTTGATTCTGAGCTGACGCAAGCGCGGACGGGTTTTCCCCACCAGCGCAGCGATACGTTCGATGGAAATTACCTCGCGCGCCAGTTTGCCCAACACTGCAGCCTGATAGCCACAGCCAAGGCCTATTTCCAGCACGCGTCCGAGATCATGCCCGAGACCCTTTTCGCCATGACGGGCCAGCTCGGCCATGCGCGCCACGATGTAGGGACTGGAAATGGTCTGCCCAAAGCCGATGGGGAGTGCCGTGTCTTCATAGGCACGCGATTCCAACGCCTGATCGACGAACAGATGACGCGGGACGCTGTCCATGGCGGCCAGCACGATGGAATCCTTGATGCCTTGTTCACGCAATCGTTCGATCATGCGACCACGGGTGCGCGCCGAGGTCATGCCGATTCCTGCGCGCGAATTCAGGGTTTCAGCCATGTGTTCACACTTTCCATCTGGCTGAAAAGGGTCAAGTCCATTTGCAGCGGGGTGATTGAAACGAAACCGTTGGCAATGGCATGAAAGTCGGTTCCTTCGCCAGCGTCCTGCGCCAGGCCTGCAGCGCCCACCCAGTAGACGGTCTGGCCACGCGGATTGGTGGTTTTGACCACCGATTCGGCCTTGTGGCGTTTGCCGAGACGGGTCACGCGCTGGCCTTGCAAATCTTCCCATCTGCAATCCGGCACGTTGACGTTGAGCAGCATGGGTTCGGTGGGGGGCTGTGCCTGAATACGCTGCGCCAGCTCGAGCACCACGCGCGCTGCAGTATCAAAATTCAGCGCATCGTGGTTGGCGAGCGAAACCGCAATCGACGGAATACCCAGCAAATAACCTTCGGTGGCCGCGGCCACGGTGCCGGAATAAATGGTGTCATCGCCCATGTTGGCACCGTGATTGATGCCGGAAATCACCATGTCGGGCAGGTGATCGAGCATGCCAGTGACAGCCAGATGGACGCAATCGGTCGGCGTGCCGTTGACGTAATAAAAGCCGCTGGGTGCCTGCCGCAGCATCAGCGGCCGGTCGAGCGTGAGCGAATTGGACGCGCCGCTACGGTCACGTTCGGGCGCCACGACAGTGATGTCGGCCAACGGTGCGAGCGCCTTGGCCAGTGCGGCAAGGCCGGGGGCAAAGTAACCATCGTCGTTGGAAAGCAGAATGCGCATCAGAAACTGCGCTCGGTCAGGACGGTCAGGTGATAAAGGGAATTCATGGCGATGAAACGTGCGTGAAACATGTGCCTGATTCTACCATCTGGAATCGATAGTCTCAGTCGTATTCCCGCGTGTAGAACGCATCGAAACTGCTTTGCTGCCCGGCCTGCACTTCCAGGCGCACACTGGGACTCAATTGGTAGAGGACTTTGACGACCTGACTCAAGCCATCAAGACTTTGCTCGTAACTCAGGGTCGCACGTTCCGACAGCCTTTTGCCCACGCTGACTACCGAACTACTCAGCGTTGCCCCATCGCCGGCGCGCACATCGAAACTGTCGATGCCCAGGGTGTCTGCCAGCTTCGACTGGAAGTTGACTGACTCAGCCTGACTCAGCAAGGCCGCCGCAGCGACCTGCATCAACACAAACTCCTGTTGCCCGCTGTTTTCCAGGCCGTGCCCCAATACCAGCCAGGCGAGCTTTTCCGTATCGGGCATGGCGGGGTCGGAATACAGCTTGACCACCGGGCGCTGCACGGTGCCGCCCACCTGCACCCCAGCCTTGACGTTCGAGGTTTTACGCACCGCCAGCACATCCAGTCCCGGGTTATCGATCGGGCCGACAAAGCGCAACACACCGCGCTCGATGTTGAGCGTCTGTGCATATGCAGCGTAGCGTCCTTCAACCACTCTGATCGTCCCCTCTCCTCGCAAGGTCTGATTCAAGGTAAACACACGCAACTGGCCGCCCAGCCGCGCGTCGAGGCCGGCACCCTTGAACAGGAAGTCGTTGCCCAGTTTGAGGGTGAGATCGAGTGCCATGAGGAAGCGCTGGCTCGCCGGTTTCTCACGTGGCGGCTGGCCTACCACGACCACATCGGATGAAAGAACCGGCTTGCTGGCTGCGGGCATTTCCAGCCGGGCGCGATCAGCGATGAGCTCCCCTGTGAGTTCCAGCCGTTTCAAATCGAGATTGAGACGGGTGACACCGGATACTGTTACCTGACGATCACTGCGGCTGGTCGCGGTGAATTTTTCAAATATCAGCGTAAGCCCAGCCTGCGGGTTCTTCAGCTGCGCCTCGCCGCTCACCACAATGCGTCCGCCCAGGCCTTTCAATTCGCCCTGCTGTACCTTCACCCGATCGTCGGCCAATACCAGCTTAAGCGTGCCATCGCTAATCGACACCCCTTCATCAGGCAGGGTAAAACGAATCCGGCTGGCATCGATCTGTCCTTCGATGCGCGGCGCAGCCAGGCTGCCGCTGCCGGCAAGTTGCGCGGCCAGCCGTGCATCCAGGCGGATAGCGATCGGAATAAACGGCTTGAGCAGTCGCAGGTCCGGCACTTCGAGCGCGGCAGTCCATGTCAGCGGAGCACTGCGCGGCAGCGTCAAGCCCGCGCCATCGCGCACCAGTTTCGCGCTGCCTTCGGCGCGTAGTTTTCCTGCCTCGCGGGTCGTGGCATCGAGGCGAGCCGCTACCTGATTGGCAACAGCCTTGAGATCGAGGCCAAGGGTGGTCAGGCCCAGGTTAACGCCCGGGTCTTTGAATCTCACATCACCCGCTTGCCGAACCAGACGGGCCTCGCCTTCCAGGGTGTCGCCCAAGCGAAGATTCCAGTCGCCATTCATGCGCAGGTCGGTCGTCAAGGGCGGCGGGGTTTCCAGCAAACCGAGCAAGGGCGCAAGCGGCAGGTTGCTGACTGCACCGCGCGTACTTATCTGCGTGCCCTGCCGGTTGAACTGCACGTTGCTCACTTTTCCGCCCGCCAGCGTGAACGACAGATTGCTCACTTGCTGCTGGTCGCGACTCAACACCAAACCGGCGGGTGTACTCAATTGCATCGGCCATGCACCTTGCACGGTAGCCTGGTTCATTTGGCCGCGCCAGACCTGATTCCTATCCCGCCCGCCAGTCAGCGACACAACCCCCTGCCAGTCCGCCAGGCGCGCATCGATCGACAGGGTATGCGCATCACGGCGGCCCTGAATACTGGCGCGTGCCGATGTGATGCGCTGCTCCGCAACGCGAATCCCGCGTGCGTCCAGTTGCCCATTGAACACCCCCGTCAATGCGGCTTGCAGTTGGAGTTTCAGGTCGACGGAATCGGCCGCAATACCACCTGGCAAGCGCAAGCCGCTGGCATTGAGTTGGGCGTCGATTTGCGGCTGCCCGGGGTCACCCCTGATGCTGCCGGTGCTCGTCAAACGCCCCGCCAGGCCCAGATTCAGGCGGGCCAGCGCAGGTGCATTGATGTCCCACACCATCCGGTCGCCCTTGCCGCCGAAAGCGCCTTTTAATACAGCCCGGTTGCCAGCCAGATCGAGATTGATGTCGGTGTCGGTCAGACGATTGTTTGCATAATGCAGCTTGCCCTGACCTTTGACCGGACGGCCTTCGAGTTCGCCCGGTGGTAACGTGAACTGTGTTTGCAGGCGCAACGCGGGCAGCAACGCACCGCTCACTTCACCACGCGCATTGAGTTTGGCGCGCGGATATTTTCCAAATCGGGCGGGATTGATCTGGGTCGCGTCAAACGTAACTTCAAATTCGCGAGTGGCGTCAAGCTTAACGCTACCCTTTGCCTTCAGCCGCCCGGCCTGCCCGCTGAAGGCCGCATCCTGCAAACGCAACACCGCATCTGCCAGGCTCAAGGTAAAGCTGCCTTGCCCCCAGGTTTCGGCCACATCAGCAGTCAAAGTCTGGCGCTTTGCATCGCCGCTCAGTCGCAGCGCAGATTGAATGCGGGTGGGATACAGGTCACGATGTATCCCCGCCAGATTCAAGCGCGGGCTATTCAGGTTGACTGCAAACTGGCCGTCACGCCATTGGCCGTCACCGCTAAAGCGTCCGGCGTTACCCAGGTCGATTTCCAGCGCGCTGAAATCGGCGTTTACGCTATCACCCACCACCGCGCCAGTCAGGTTGGCCAACGGCAGGCGATCCTGATCGAGCCGCCCGGCTTGTTGATTGTGAAGACTGAATGTGCCGAGCAAACGTTCGCCCGGTTGACCTTCAAACACGCCGGAAAATGCCAGATCAGCGTGTGGCGCATCCGCCGAAAACTTTCTGGGGTCGATTCCCTGACCCGATAACACCAGACGCGGCAAACGAACCGGCGCAAAAAAAGCCAGCTTGCCCGCAGCCATCATGCGCATGTCTTCAGCCAGGGCATCCAGCTTGAAATCCAGCGCGGCCAGTTCACCCGACAGTTCCAGTTGCGCCTCAACCGGCACGGGTGTCTTGCGGTGTGCAGTGAACGAACCCTGTACCTTGAACGGCGCATCTTTGTTGATGCCGAACTGACCTGCTACTTCCGCCCACGGCGTGTTCGCTGCAGCAGTCAGATCGAAACGATCACCCAGGCCATCCACCTTGCCATGCAAGGCGCTAAAACTTAGTGTCTGACCTTCGTCAACCAGTTCAAGTTGCCCCACATCCCATGCGACAACCCGGATTTCCAGCGGCAGTCGCAAGCTGGCTGGATACGTCAGCGGCGTCAGGTCCTTCTTGAGAATCTCCACCCGGACCTGCTGCGCTGCCAACAGTTCGATATCGACCAACCGCCGCCATAACGAACGGGGCTTCCAGTCCAGCCGGACCTGTTGCAGGGTGATGTGCTGCAGGTCCGATTTGTAAATCAGCGTCTTGATGTGAACCGATGCGCCCAAATGGCCATCCACCCCTTCGAGCACCAGGCGGCCATTGCTTAACGGGGTGGCCTGCTTGGCCAGCCACAGAAATCCGGTCGCCGTGGTTGTTAGCCACAAAAATGCCGCAACCAGAATGACCACCGCGAGGGTTAGCCACGCGCCGCCCCAGGCAACACGCTTCAACAAGACGCGCTTCAAAATGAAAGCCCAAGTGAAAAATGCAGACGGAAATTCTGGGTGGCTTCGCCATACGCCAGATCAAGGTTGATCGGCCCTACCGGTGAGCTGTAGCGTGCACCCACGCCATAGCCAAACACAGGAGATAGACTGGCCGGGCTGTCGGCTGCATCCCCGGCGTCGACAAACAGCGCCACCCCCCAGTTGCGATCAACGAAATAGTTGTATTCGACCGTGCCGGTGGCGAGATAACGCACCGATTCCACTGCGCCGTTCAGCGTGCGTCCCAGACTTTGATACGCATAACCTCGCACTGAATTGTCTCCGCCGGCGCGAAACAGAAAGTCTGTCGGAATGCCTTCACGGCGTCGGGCCAGCACGCTAGCCAGTTCGCCACGCAAGATCAGGCGTCCATTCTTGCCTACCGGAAAATACTGCGTATGGCGTCCATAGAGGCGCAGAAAGCTGGTGTCAGACAGCAAGGCCTCAAGCGCACCGCCACCCTGCAGACTCAGCACATAACCGCGTCGAGGATAGAAACCACGCCCCACATTGCGCTGGATCCAGCCGTAGTTGAGGGTCAAGGCCTGGTTGCTTGCATTAACCACCTCGGCAATGCGTTGATCCTCGGTTTGAAATTGCAGCGACAGGGTTGTCTCGATCTGTCCACGTGTGCGATTGCGCTTGGCTGCCAGCACCGTTGAGCGGGTTTCCTGGCCTTCGATATCTTCCTGTTTGCGTTGCAAGCCCAAACTATTTTCGTAACCCTCTTCATCCCGCGGCCAGGCCAACTCAGCCGTACCGGTCTGACGGCTGGTTTCAATCCGCGTATCAAACTTGAGTCGCATCCCGCGATCCAGAATGTTCCGATGCAACCACGAGGCCTGCACGCGCGCGCCGGTATCGGTGCTAAAACCCGCCCCTACGCTAAAGCGTTTTTCGGGTCGCTCAACCACCTCGACCTGAATGGGCAAAGCTGACGCCAGTTCGGGGTCGGGATCGACACTTACCGTGGCCTGCGCAAAATAACTGCTCCCTTCCAGAATCGCCTGATAGTCCAGTAGATCCTGCTGGCGATAAGGCTGGCCGGGTTTCATCGGACTAAGATTGCGAACGATCGCCTCCGGGTAACGCTTGACGCCTTGAATTACCGTAGCACCGTAGACAAAAGCAGGGCCACTGTCGACCGTCAGCGACAGGTCCGCAGCATGTGCTGCGGGATCAATGCGTGCCTCGCTCGCCGCAATCCGCGCAGTTGGGTAGGTATCCACCAGCAAGGGCCGCAACACCACCAGCTTGGCGGTGTCCCAGTCGGCCTGACGAAACGGCATGCCTTGCTTGAGTGGAAAACTGCGCTCGATGCGCGCGCGCAACCGGGCCTCATCTTCATCCTTCTTTAATCCGCCGTCGAAACCCAGCTTGACACTTCTCACCTGGGTTCGCACACCAGGGACAATCAGATAATCCACCCGCCAGTCACCATCCAGCCATTCCACTGCGCTTTCAACCTGCGGCGAAAAATAGCCTTCGGTGGCGAGAAGATCGCGTGCCGTCAGCTCACTCTGCCGTTGCAAGCGCGCCATTTCTTCTGCATCCATCCGTTCACCCAGCCGCGCGGCACGCGCTGTTTCAAGGTGCTGCATCATCAGCGTTTTAATTTCTTCCGGCGCCACCACCTGCACCGTCAGCGCGTGGGCAGACCCTGCACTTAGCACAGCAAAAAACACCAAAATGTTAAAACGGGAGGTAGGCAAGGCAATCCTAAGATAAGTCAGCAGCAGCCCATTTTAAGGGTGCGGGCAGATATCAGGAAAAATCCAGGGAAAAACGCAGCCGCTGCCTCGGCGTCATTCTCCCCATGATGTGCGCCAGCGCCTAACGAAACGGAGCCAACCCCATTCTGCTCTGTTTGAAAAGACCAGGCTGCCTGTTCTGTTAAATGTAAATTTCTGTTTCCAATCTGCTGGCTTTTACTAGTATGGCTATAGTCAGTCGTTAAAGTGACAATCTGCTTTGTTTAACCAAAAGGATGAAAAACGATGAAAAACCTCCCTCAACTCAAATCGAATCGAATGATGAAAAGTATGGGTTTTGCCATGGCTGCCTCAATCCTGATGGCCGGTTGTGCAAGTACTCAGGCTCCGGTCGAGCAGATGGCTGTTTCCAGATCCGCGGTTAGCAATGCAATGAGTGCGGGTGGCAATGAATATGCCCCGATACAGTTCAAGTCAGCCAATGACAAGTTGGACGCTGCAGAAAAAGCCATGACAAACAAAAACTATGACTTGGCCAAGCAGTTGGCAGAACAGGCAGAGGTCGACGCCAAAGTGGCCGCCTCAATGGCACGCTCAGCCAAAGCTCAGACGGCAGCTGACGCATTGCAGGAAGACATCCGCGTGCTGCGCCATGAAATCGAACGCAAGACACAATAATCTTCAATGGAGTTAACCATGCTAAAGAACCTATATTTCCCCCTGAGCCTGATCGCAGTCGCAATTGTTTCTGGCTGCGCCTCTGTTCCGGAAAACACCGCGCTCAACGATGCACGTACCAGCTACAACAGCGCACGAAACAACCCCCAGGTAACAAAGCTGGCAGCGATTGAACTGCAAGAAGCCGGTAATACGCTGCAAAAGGCAGATACCGCATCAACCAATCGTGAAGATGTTTCCACAGTCAACCAGCTCGCTTATCTGACGAAACAGAAAGTGGCGATCGCACAGGAAACTGCCAAACGCAAAGCTGCCGAGTTGGATATCGCCAACTCCAGCGCCAAACGCGACCAGGTCCGCCTTGAGTTGAGAACCGCTGAGGCCGACGCTGCCAAAAAACGGGCGATGCAGGCAGAGCAAACCGCTGATCAGCGCGCAACAGCATTGGAAGCAGCCAGGAAACAAGCTGCGCTCGCACAGGAAAACGCTGACAAGCAGGCTGCAGCATTGGCTGAAGCCCAGGCCAAATCCGAAATGGACCAAACGCTGATTGCGGCAAGAATGGCTGAAGCCGATGCCGCCAGGAAGCAGGCTGCGCTCGCGCAGGAAGCCGCTGACAAGCAAGCGGCTGCGTTGGCCGAAGCCCAAGCCGAAGCAGAACGCAACCAGGCACTGATTGCCCAACAGGAAATGCAACTCAAGGAGTTGAATGCCAAGAAAACCGAACGCGGCATGGTGATCACGCTGGGCGATGTGTTATTCAACGTCAACAAGGCAGAACTGTCGTCAGGCGGAATCAACAACGTCAAAAAGCTGGCTGACTTCCTCAACAAGTACCCGCAACGTAAAGTCATGATAGAAGGGCACACCGACAGCAGAGGCAGTGACACTTACAACCAGGCGCTCTCCGAGCGGCGTGCCGAAGCCGTACAAAAAGCCCTGGGTAATATGGGGATCAGTAGCGACCGTGTCACTACGCGAGGTTATGGTGAGTCGTCACCGGCTGCCACCAACGATACTGCAGCCGGCCGTCAAATCAATCGCCGTGTGGAAATCGTACTCTCTGACGATAGCGGCAACATCGTTCCACACAAGTAAGACCTGAAAGCGCTCCGCCCGTGTTGATTGCGGGCACAACAAACCACGGCTTGCATGGGGGAATCCCATGCAAGCCGTGGTTCATTTTGGGTGCACAATTCATCATCAAACTGCACCTTCTTGAAAATTCAGAACGGAGAAAAGGAGCCGTAATATCGCCCCTTCCTTCATCCGCCCATAACAAATCAATCCTGCTAAACAGGCCCTTTCTCGAAACTGAACACGCCATCACGCGCGTCGATTCGTATGGTGTCCTTCGCGGCAAAATTTCCGCCTAGAATCTCGCGGGCCAATGCATTTTCAAGCTCGCTCTGAATGGCTCGTTTGAGTGGGCGTGCGCCGTACATGGGGTCGAATCCGGCCTTGGCGATTTCATCCAGCGCAGCGTCTGTAATGTCCAGTTTCATTTCCATTTGCGCCAGGCGTTTTTCAAGACCCTGCAACTGGATACGCGCAATACTGGCAATGTGTTTCTCATCCAACGCATGGAACACCACGACCTCGTCGATGCGGTTGATGAACTCGGGGCGGAAATAGGATTTCACTTCGGCCAGCACGGCAAGTTTCACAACCTGGTAATCATCCCCTTCCATCTGCTGGATCATTTGCGAACCGAGGTTGGATGTCATAACAATCACGGTATTACGGAAGTCCACCGTGCGACCCTGGCCGTCGGTCAGTCGACCGTCATCCAGCACCTGCAGCAGCACGTTGAACACATCCGGGTGCGCCTTTTCCACTTCGTCCATCAGGATGACGGAGTAAGGCTTGCGACGTACCGCTTCAGTCAGGTAACCGCCTTCTTCATAGCCCACATAGCCGGGCGGCGCGCCGATCAACCGCGCCACCGAATGCTTCTCCATGAATTCGCTCATGTCGATGCGAATCATGTGGTCTGCGGAATCGAACAGGTATTCGGCCAGCGTCTTGCACAGCTCGGTTTTACCCACCCCGGTAGGACCGAGAAACAGGAAAGAACCGAGCGGCCGATTGGGGTCGGACAGACCGGCACGCGAACGACGGATGGCATCCGAGACGACACGTACCGCTTCGTCCTGCCCCACCACGCGGCTGTGCAGTTTGTCTTCCATGTGCAGCAGTTTGTCGCGCTCGCCCTGCAGCATTTTGGAAACCGGAATGCCGGTGGCACGCGAAACGACCTCGGCAATTTCCTCGGCGCCGACTTCCGTGCGCAGCAGTTTGAACACAGGTTTTGTATCAGTCGACTCGGCATGCTTTAACTGCGCTTCCAGCGCCGGCAGCTTGCCGTACTGAATCTCGGCGACCTTATCCAGCTTGCCCTGACGCTGCAGGTCGACCATCTCGCCACGCAGTTTGTCGATGGCTTCCTTGATGTGGGCGCTGCCTTGAACATGAGCCTTTTCCGACTTCCACACTTCTTCCAGGTCAGCCGATTCGCGGCCGAGCTTCTTGATTTCCTCTTCCAGCAGGGCTAGGCGCTTTTTCGAGGCTTCGTCGGTCTCCCGCTTGACCGCCTCGCGCTCGATTTTCAACTGGATGATGCGACGGTCGAGCTTGTCCATCACCTCGGGCTTGGAATCGATTTCCATCTTGATGCGTGCTGCAGCTTCGTCGATCAGGTCGATGGCCTTGTCGGGCAGGAAGCGATCGGTGATGTAGCGATGGCTCAATTCGGCGGCGGCGATAATCGCCGGATCGGTAATCTCGACGCCGTGATGCAGTTCATATCGCTCTTGCAGGCCGCGCAGGATGGCGATGGTCGATTCGACACTCGGCTCGTCGACCAGTACCTTCTGGAAACGACGCTCCAGCGCAGCATCTTTCTCCACATACTTGCGATATTCGTCGAGCGTCGTGGCGCCGATCAGGTGCAGTTCGCCGCGCGCCAGTGCCGGTTTCAGCATGTTGCCGGCGTCCATTGCGCCCTCGGCCTTGCCCGCACCGACCAGCGTGTGCATCTCGTCCAGAAACATGATGTAGCGGCCCGGATCCATCGCCAGCTCTTTCAGCACAGCCTTGAGCCGTTCCTCGAATTCACCGCGATACTTGGCACCGGCCAGCAAGGCAGCCAGATCGAGCACCAGTACTTTCTTGCCTTTGAGCGTCTCGGGCACTTCGTCATTCACGATCCGCTGCGCCAGCCCTTCGACGATGGCGGTCTTGCCAACGCCGGGCTCGCCGATCAACACAGGGTTGTTCTTGGTGCGGCGCTGCAAGATCTGGATCGCACGACGGATTTCGTCATCACGCCCGATCACCGGGTCGAGCTTGCCATCACGTGCACGCTCGGTGAGGTCAAGCGTGTATTTGGCGAGCGCCTCGCGCTGGCCTTCGGCTTCCTGTGATTGCACGTTTTCGCCGCCGCGCACGGATTGAATGGCCTGCTCCAGCGCGAGTTTCGACGCGCCGTGCTGCTTGAGCAGGCGACCAGTTTCGCCCTTGTCGTCCAGCACCGCCAGCAGAAACAGCTCGGACGCGATGAAGGCATCGTTGCGCTTCATTGCCTCCTTGTCGGTCAGGTTCAAGAGGTTGTTGAGATCGCGCGAGATCGTGACTTCGCCGCCCTGACCTTCGACCTTGGGAAGCCGGTCCAGTGCTTGAGTCAGCGACGCTTTCAGCGCAGGCACCTGCACCCCGGCTCGCGACAGGATCGACGCCGCACCGCCGCCTTCCTGGTTCAGCAGGGCAAGCAACAGATGCTGCGGGTCGATGTAGGCCTGGTCGCCGCCTACGGCAAGGCTTTGCGCGTCGGAAAACGCTTGTTGAAACTGGGTGGTGAGCTTTTCAAATCGCATGACTGTCCTCTGGCTTAAGGTATATTCAATGACACCTAAATGATGCCTTCCCGGGCGATTTCAACCCTCCATGTCCGATTTGAATATAGAACAGGTTTCATCTGACGTCGCGCGTGCCTTGGCCGAGGATGTCGGCAGCGGCGATCTCACCGCACAACTTATCTCCTCGACGCAAACTACCCGCGCCCGTGTTATTACCCGAGAAGTCGCCGTGATCGCGGGGCGGCCATGGTTCGATGCCTGTTTCAAGGCGCTTGACCCCGCTTGCGCAATCGATTGGAAGGTGCGCGAGGGCGAACCTGTTGCCGCCGGCAGCGTGTTGGTCGAAATCAGCGGCAATACCCGCGCCCTGCTGACGGCCGAACGCCCGGCGCTGAATTTTCTGCAAACCCTGTCGGCGGTGGCAACGGCCACCCGGCCGTATGTCGAAGCCGTCGCCGGCACCCGTGCGGCCATCCTCGACACCCGCAAGACCCTGCCCGGTCTGCGCATCGCCGGAAAATACGCAGTGCGCGTCGGCGGCGGGAAAAACCAGCGCGTGGGGCTCTACGACGGCATTCTGATCAAGGAAAACCACATAGCGGCCGCAGGCGGCATTACGCCAGTGCTGGACGCGGCGTTCAAGCTGGCCGCTGGCAAGGTGAGTGTGCAGATCGAAGTGGAAACGCTGGAACAGCTGCGTGAAGCGCTCGCTGCCGGCGCGAAACTGATTCTGCTCGATAACTTTGATCTGGACACGATGCGCGAGGCGGTGGCATTGACCGCTGGCCGCGCGCAGTTGGAAGCCTCCGGCAACATCACGGTGGAAACTGTACGCGGGGTGGCCGAAACCGGCGTCGACCGCATTTCCATCGGTGGGCTGACCAAGCACATCCGCGCAGTGGATCTGTCGATGCGTACTGATGATTGAAGTTGTCCGCGTCCGCCACGACGACCCGGCTCATGCCGCAGCACTGGTTCAGTTGATGGATACCTACGCGCGCGACCCGGCCGGTGGCGGCAAAGCGCTGAGTGATTTCGCCCGCGAGAACCTGGTCAGCGCACTCGCTGCCCGCCCTTTCATTTTCAGCGTGCTGGCATTCGACGACGCAATGCCGGTGGGACTTATTAACGCAATCGAAGGATTTTCCACCTTCGCCTGCCGCCCACTGGTCAACGTGCATGACGTCGTGGTGGCACCCAGCCATCGTGGGCGCGGTATTGCCCCGCAAATGTTTGACCAGGTTGAAGTCCTGGCGCGCGAGCGTGGTGCCTGCAAACTCACCCTGGAAGTGCTCCAGGGCAACACGTCAGCTCGCAGCGTCTATGAAAGGCTGGGATTTACCGATTACCAACTCGACCCCGCCATGGGCCACGCGCAGTTCCTGCACAAATGGCTGGATTGAAGCGTAGCGTGTCCGGCTTGTGGCTGGTACTGCTGGCGCTTGCGTCTCATCCACTGTGGGCAGATGCCCCAGCCACCGCTCCCGCCATGTTGCTGGCCGAGGTGTATGAGGCGAATATCGATGTCACCGAATACTGGGTCAGCGAAAAATACGATGGTGTACGTGCGCAGTGGGATGGTCGCACGCTGCGCTTTCGCGGCGGTGGTGTGGTGCCTGCACCCATCTGGTTCACCGAAAACTTTCCGGCGGTGCCACTGGATGGTGAGTTGTGGATCGGCCGCGCGCAGTTCGATTTGCTGTCGGGCACGGTGCGCCGGATCGAACCGGTGGATGCCGAATGGCGGCAGGTGCGTTACCTTATTTTTGAATTGCCCGACGCCGCTGGCGACTTCAGTTCGCGTATTCAGCAGATGCGTGCATTAGTCACCCAGGCTGCCGTGCCCTGGCTGCAGCTTGTCGAACAGACGCGTGCAGTCAACCGCGCCGCGCTAATGCAACGACAAGATACAGTTGTGCGCGCGGGGGGAGAAGGCTTGATGCTGCATCGCGCCGATGCGCCGTATATCACCGGACGCAGCAACGTGCTGCTCAAATTGAAACCCTGGCAGGATGCCGAAGCCGTCATCGTGGGGTATACACCCGGCAAAGGAAAATACGACGGCATGACCGGTGCATTAATCATGGAAATGCCGGATGGAAAACGTTTTCAGGTGGGCAGTGGGCTAAGCGATGCGCTGCGCCGTCAGCCGCCACCCTTAGGCACACGCATCACGTACCGCTATCAACAGCTGACGAAAAATGGCCTTCCTCGCTTTGCGCGCTATCTGCGCATCCGAGAAGACGCTCAGGTGTCAACCCAGCCAGATCAGTGAGGCCATGCGCCCGGTCACACCCTCACGCCGGTAAGAATAGAACTGTGCTGTTTCATTGAAGGTGCACCGTCCACCGCCATAGATGGCCTGCACGCCCACCCGGTTGAGGCGGTTGCGCGCCAGCTGATAAATATCGGCAAGCCATTTACCCGGTACGCCTGAAGGGTGCGGCACAAAAGCCGCAGCCGCCTCCGGATGCTGCTGGATAAACGCTTGGCGTACGTCCTCACCGACTTCGAACGCATCCGGGCCGATGGCAGCGCCCATCCAGGCCAGCACCTCACCTGGTGGAACCTGCATGGCCGCAACTGTGGTTTCCAGCACGCCCTGGGCCAACCCTCGCCAGCCGGCATGGGCGGCGGCCACAACGCGGCCCGCCCGATCGCAAAACAATACCGGTAAACAATCGGCGGTGAGTACGGCGCAGACGCACCCTGCCTGCCGGGTCACTGACGCATCTGCCGTCAGCTCGCCCGAGCCGGCATCCACCACGATGGTGCCATGAATTTGCTTGAGCCAGGCAGGCTCTGCAGGTAATTTCAGCCGTAGACGGGCACGATTTTCAGCCACATGGGTCGCATCATCGCCCACATGATCCCCGAGATTGAGGCTGTCCCAAGGCGGGCTGCTGACTCCGCCTTCGCGAGTCGTCATCAGGCTGAATACCCCTGCGGGGGCAGGCCAGGTGGGCAGCAGCATCGAGTTCAAGAATTAACTGTTGTCTTCGCGAAGCATGTTGAGAATGCCAGCAAAATCGGCGGGCAGCGGACATTCCCACTGCATGAATTCCTGCGTGAACGGGTGGATCAGGCCCAGACGTTCAGCGTGCAGCGCCTGACGTGGAAACGGGATCTTGTGATGGCTACGGCGGCTAGCGCTATACGTGTCTTCGCCCACCAACGGGTGACCCAGATGTTGCATGTGCACCCTGATCTGATGGGTGCGGCCGGTTTCCAGCTTGCAGCGCACCAGGGTGACGCCGGGGAAACGCTCGACCACCTCGTAATGGGTAATGGCTTCCTTGCCCATGCTGTGCACGGTGCGTTTAACGCGGTTATGGGGATCGCGCGCCAGCGGGGCATTGACGGTTCCGTTTCGATCGATTTCACCATAAACCAGCGCGAGGTATTCCCTTTTGACGGTACGCGCCTGCAACTGACGAACCAGATCGGTGTGCGACTTGATCGTTTTGGCGACCACCAGAAGCCCGGAGGTATCTTTGTCGAGACGGTGCACAATGCCCGCTCGCGGCAACTCGGCGACTTGCGGCACCCAATGCAGCAAGGCGTTCAGCATGGTGCCCTGGCGGTTGCCACTGCCAGGGTGAACCACCAATCCGACGGGTTTGTTGATCACCATCAACATCAGATCTTCAAACACCACCTCCAACGGGATCGCCTCTGGCGCATCGGGAGTCGCGTTGGGATCGGCTTCGATTTCCACCCGAACATTCTCGCCACCCAAGACTTTCATCTTGGTGTTTGGGAATACGTCATCTACGGCGATTTTGCGTGCGCGTATCCAGTTCTGGATGCGGTTACGTGAAAACTCGGGCAGCAGCCGAGACAGGGCTTGATCCAGCCGTTGCCCGCCCTCGGCGTCCGGGATCACCAGCTCACGAATGTCAGCGGACAGATTTCCCTTATAATCAGGCGACGAATCTTCGGTATCTTTTTCCATGTTCAAGCTACGTTTATCCAGTTCAAAAACTTTCAATCGGGCGTATGGCCTCGTAGGCGGGCTACTGCTGGCCTCCACACTTGCCCTGAGTGGCTGCGGACTGCTGCCCGAAGTCAAGGATGAAACCGCAGGCTGGTCGGCGCAAAAGCTGTACGCCGAGGCCAAGGATAATCTGAACAGCGGCGATTATGTACGCTCAGTCAAATTATTCGAGACCCTTGAGTCACGTTATCCGTTCGGTCGCTATGCGCAACAGGCGCAGCTGGAAGTCGCCTACGCCTACTACAAGGACAACGAACCCATCTCCGCCATTGCTGCGTGTGACCGCTTCATCAAGTTACACCCCAATCACCCTAACGTCGATTACGCGTATTACTTGAAGGGCCTGGCGAACTTCAATGATGATCTTGGCTATCTGGGTAAATTGGTTGACCAGGACCTGAGCGAGCGTGACCCCCGGGCTGCGCGCGACGCGTTCCTGGCTTTTAAGGAAGTGGTCACCCGTTTCCCCGAAGGAAAATATGCTGCCGACTCAACCGCTCGGATGAAATATCTGGTGAATACGCTGGCCAGCAATGAAGTGCATGTCGCCAAGTATTACCTGAAGCGTGAAGCCTATGTGGCCGCGGCCAACCGCGCCAAGGAAGTCCTGACAACCTACCCTGAAGCCCCTGCACTGGAAGAGGCGCTGGCGATCATGGTGCTGTCTTACGACAAACTGAAGCTCCCCGGCTTGCGTGACGATGCGCAACGCGTATTGAAGCTCAACTTTCCGAACAGCAAATACGCCAAGGGTGTCAGCACAGTGGGGAAGGCCTGGTACCGGTTCTGGTAAGTACGAACCGGGAATAACGCCCGGTTCGAACAGCTTGTATTCAACGCATCTACTGCGATCAGATCGCCTCTTCGCCCGATTCACCGGTGCGGATCCGCACCACCTGTTCCACCGTAGTCACAAAAATCTTGCCGTCGCCGATTTTTCCGGTGCGCGCAGCCGTGATGATTGATTCCATGGCACGATCCAGCAAGCTATCGGCCACCACCACTTCCAGTTTCACCTTGGGCAGAAAATCCACCACATACTCGGCGCCGCGATACAGCTCGGTGTGGCCCTTCTGCCGACCGAAGCCTTTGACCTCAGTCACGGTCAGGCCTGTCACACCAATCTCTGACAGCGCTTCACGCACTTCGTCGAGTTTGAACGGCTTGATGATGGCTTCTATTTTTTTCACGACAAGTCTCCTTCGGGTCGGTACTTCGAGGTAATGGGGTAGCGGCGATCTTTGCCGAAATTGCGCGGGGTAATACGCGGGCCGGGTGGGGCCTGACGCCGCTTGTATTCAGCCAGATCCACCATGCGGACCACTTTGCGCACGATAGCAGCATCGTAGCCCAATGCGGCAATGTCGCGCACCGACAGGTCACGTTCAACGTAGGCTGCCAGAATCGCATCAAGCATGTCATACGGTGGCAGGCTGTCCTGATCAGTCTGGTCAGGTCGCAGTTCTGCCGACGGCGGACGGTCGATGATCCGTTGCGGAATGACTTGCGACAGACTGTTGCGGTAATTCGACAGCCGGTACACCAGGGTTTTGGGCACATCCTTCAGCACAGCAAAACCGCCCGCCATATCACCGTACAGCGTGGCGTAGCCGGTCGCCATCTCGCTTTTGTTGCCAGTGGTCAAGACCAGCGAACCGAATTTGTTCGACAGCGCCATCAACAGTGTGCCGCGGGTGCGCGCCTGCAGGTTTTCTTCAGTGGTGTCGGCCGCAAGACCAGAAAACTCTCCTGCCAGTTGCATCTCGAACGCATCGAATATGGGTTTGATCGCAATCTCGGAATAACGCACGCCCAGCCGTTTCACCATGTCGCGCGAATCTTCAATGCTGATAGAGGCGGTGTAATCCGACGGCATCATCACCGCATGCACTTTGTCTGCACCCAGCGCATCGGCAGCGATTGCCATCGTCAGCGCTGAATCGATCCCGCCCGACAACCCCAGGTGCACGCCTTTGAAGCCATTCTTGCCAACGTAATCGCGCACGGCCATGACCAGGGCGTCATACACAGCGGCGTCTTCGCCAGGCAATGCGTGCAGGGGCCCGCTGCAAGTATCGCCGTCCAGTTTCAGATAAAACAAGCCTTCCTGCCAGGCCGGACACTGCACCGCAATCTCGCTGTCGAGCGTCATGGCAAACGAAGCGCCATCGAACACCAGTTCATCTTGTCCGCCGACCATATTGGCATACACAATCGGTAACCCTGCCTCGATAATCCGCGCGCGTGCAACGTTCGCGCGGGCACGTTCCTTGTTCAAGTGAAACGGCGAGGCATTGGGCACCAGCAGCCAGTCGGCGCCGGCTGCCTTTGCACATTGGGCCGGGCCCGGTTCCCAGATGTCCCCGCAGATCACCAAACCAAAATTCAGCCCGCCGCAGCTAAACACGCAGGGCGTGTCGCCGCTGTTAAACACGCGGCGTTCATCGAATACGGAATGATTAGGGAGATGATGTTTGCGATACACCGCCTCAACCCGGCCTCCACGAATCAGTGCAGCTGAATTGAACAATTCGTCGCCGCTGCGTTCGGGGTAGCCCACGATCAAGGCAAGTTCGGGTGGGGCCTCGGTGGCCAGTTGACGCAATGCCGCTTCGCACGCCGCTGTGAAATCATGCCGCAACACCAGGTCTTCTGCTGGATAGCCGCAAATCGACATCTCGGGTGTGAGCAGTAAATCAGCACCCGCACGCTCTGCTTCGCGTGCCACCGCCAGCAAGCTGGCAGTATTGCCGGCGATGTCGCCCACGACAAGATTCAGTTGCGCTATACCCAGTTTCATGCGTGAACGTTACCGTGCGCCCAATGCAGCCTGGACCGCTTCACCCAGCCCAGCAGGGCTATGCGCAATGACTACACCCGCCGCTTCCAGCGCGCGAATCTTGGCGTCGGCTGTGCCCGAGCTGCCTGCAATGATGGCGCCGGCATGGCCCATGCGCTTGCCCTTGGGCGCGGTCCGCCCGGCGATATACGCCGCCACCGGCTTTTTCATGTTCGAGCGTATGTACTCGGCCGCCTCTTCTTCGCGGCTGCCGCCGATTTCGCCCACCAGGATCACTGCTTCGGTCTGCGGGTCGGCCTCGAACATCTGCAGGCAATCGATAAAGTCCAGTCCCTTGATCGGGTCGCCGCCGATGCCAACGCAGGTGGACTGTCCCAGTCCCAGCAGCGTGGTCTGGTGCACGGCTTCATAGGTCAGCGTGCCGGAACGCGACACGATGCCGATCTTGCCTTGCTGATGAATGACGCCAGGCATGATGCCGATCTTGCATTCGCCCGAGGTGATGATGCCGGGGCAGTTGGGACCAATCAGCTCGGCGCCGTTGGCACGCAGCGCAGCTTTCACGTTAATCATGTCCAGCACCGGGATACCTTCGGTGATGCAGACGATGACCTCGATCCCCGCATCGGCCGCTTCGAGGATCGAGTCGGCAGCAAACGCTGCGGGCACGTAGATCATCGTGGCCTGCGCGCCGGTTTGGCGTACTGCATCGCGCACGGTATTGAACACCGGCAGGTCGAGATGCGTCTGACCGCCCTTGCCCGGCGTCACGCCACCGACCATCTGCGTGCCATAGGCAATCGCCTGCTCGGAGTGAAACGTGCCCTGCTTGCCGGTAAAGCCCTGGCAGATGACCAGGGTGTCTTTGTTGACGAGGATGCTCATTGTGCTTTCTCCACGGCCAGCTTGGCCGCCTGAGTCAGGGTCGCTGCAGCGAGAATAGCCAAACCCGATTCTGCCAGCAGTGCCCGGCCCTGGATGGCATTGGTGCCTTCCAGCCGCACAATCACCGGCACTTTCACGCCGACTTCTTTCACCGCCTGAATGATGCCTTCGGCAATCACGTCGCAGCGCACGATGCCGCCAAAGATGTTGATCAGCACAGCGCGCACATTGGGGTCGAGAAGGATGATCTTGAAGCCCTGCGCCACCGTTTCCGGTGTGGCGCCGCCGCCGACATCGAGGAAGTTGGCGGGCGTGCCGCCCTCCAGTTGAATCAGGTCCATCGTCGCCATCGCCAGGCCGGCGCCGTTGACCATGCAGCCGATGTTGCCGGTCAGGGCAACGTAATTCACGTTGGCTGCATTGGCAGCGGCTTCCTTGGCGTCGATCTGGCTGTCGTCGCGCAGTTCGGCCAGTGCCTTGCGGCGATACAGCGCGTTGTCTTCCACGCTCATCTTGCAGTCGAGCGGCAGCACGCGGTTGTCAGTGGTGACGATTAACGGATTGATTTCGAGCAGGGATAAATCATTGCTCATGAACACGCGATACAAAGCAGGCAGCAAGCGACAAAAGTCCTTGTAGGCCTCACCTGTCAATTCCAGCGCAAACGCCAGCGCGCGGCACTGAAAATCCTGCACCCCCAGCAGCGGGTCACAAATTTCAGTCAGCACTTTTTCCGGCGTGGCGTGAGCCACTTCCTCGATATCCATGCCACCGGCAGCCGAAGCGACAATCGCGACGCGCTCAGTTTCGCGGTCCACCAGCAGCGACAGATACAACTCGCGGGCAATCGGCAGCGTTTCTTCCACCAGCACCTGGTTCACCGGCTGGCCGTCGGGCGCGTTCTGATTGGTCACCAAACTCGTGCCCAGCAACTTCGTCGCCATCGCACGCACGTCATCCAGGCTTTTCACGACCTTGACGCCACCCACCTTGCCGCGCCCACCGGCGTGAATTTGCGCCTTGACTACCCAAGCCTCGCCGCCCAGTTCAGTGGCGGCCGCCACCGCGGCATCAGCGCTCGACGCTGCGATGCCGCGCGGCGTGGTAATGTTGCCGGCTCGCAATAGTTGTTTGGCCTGATACTCGTGCAGGTTCATGTTTGATGGACGCTAACCAAAACGCGCATTTTGAAGCAAAGCCCGCCGATGCGGAAGCCGCAGGCACCGTCATTCGCGTGATTCCGCGCATGGCCGACCTCGATCCGGCCGCCTGGAACACCTTGGCGGGCGACTCCCCCTTTGTGCAGCATGCGTTTTTGCATGCGCTAGAAACCACCGGCTGCGTCGGCCCCGACATCGGCTGGGAGCCGGTGCACCTGGCGCTGTTCCGCAACGGCCAGCTCGAAGCGGCGATGCCGCTCTACGTCAAACACCACTCCTGGGGCGAGTTCGTGTTCGACTGGGCGTGGGCCGATGCCTACCGCCGCCACGGCCTCAACTACTACCCCAAGCTGGTGTGCTGCGTGCCCTTCTCGCCCGTGCCCGGTCCGCGCCTGCTGGCGAAGAATGATGACGACCGCGCGACGTTGATCCAGGCCGCGCTCAAGCTCACGCAGGACCTGGGGTTCTCATCGTTCCACATTCTGTTCCCCACCGAGCCGGACCATGCGGCACTCAACGCGGCACCATTAATGCATCGCAGCGCTTTCCAGTTTCACTGGCAAAACGCGGGTTACAGCGACTTCGAAGACTTTCTCGCCGCGATGAAGCACGACAAGCGCAAGAAAATCCATCAAGAGCGCAAGAAGCTGGACAAACTCGGCGTCACCTTCCGCTGGGTGGAGGGCCGCGACAGCACCGATGAAGACTGGGACCACTTCCTGCGCTGCTACGCCGACACCTACGCCCGCCACCGCAGCGACCCGCACCTCAACCGCGCCTTTTTCGCTGACCTGCGCGCCAACCTGCCGGACAACGTGGTGCTGATCATCGCCGACCGCAACGGCATGCCCATCGCCTGCTCGTTCTGCATCAAGGACAACGAGCGGCTATACGGACGCCATTGGGGCACGCTGGAATATGTGCCCGGGCTGCATTTTGAAACCTGCTACCAGCAAGGGATTGAATACGCGATTGCCCATGGACTCCAGGTGTTTGAAGGCGGCGCGCAGGGCGAACACAAACTCGCCCGCGGCCTCGTCCCCACCGCTACGCATTCCTGGCACTGGCTGGAGAATGCGGAATTCCGTGATGCGGTTGATCGTTTTCTGGAGCGTGAAACCGATGCGATCGCGCACTACATGGACGAAATGGAAGGCCCTTTCCGCCGCGAACCATCACTCTCCCGAGAAATGCCTTAATCAATGTGAAACCCTTGTTTTACAAGATTAATGTCATAAACTACTGACATATATAAAAATGCGGAGAAAGTTTTATAACCTTTTCTGAAAGATACTGACCCCATGAATAAGTCCTTATCTGCCCTGGTATTGTCCTTGGCATTTGTGCCACCCGCGTTTGCCAACATCGACATTCAGTTCGATTACTCATACGACACCGGAAGCTTCTTCACAAGCAACGCAGGCAGCAAGAGCGCACTGGAAAGTGCGGCGTCTATCTTCGAGTCACGCTTCTCTGACAACCTAAGCGCCATTGCCTCGTCTGGGCAGAATGACTTCAATTCGATATTTTTTAACCCATCCGACCCATTTGGATCAAATGTCACTTTGAATAGCCAAAGCTTTGCTGCCGATGTCATTCGTATTTACGTAGGAGGAGCCAACCTTGGCAGCAGTACTTTAGGATTGGGGGGGCCGGGCGGCTTTGGCTGCTCCGGTGTAGGCAGTTTTTGCACTGATGCGGATAGACGTGGCCAGGGTGCCACGAGCGGAGCGAATCCGGTCGACTTTGCACCTTGGGGTGGTGCCATCAGCTTTGATAAAGCCAGCACCAACTGGCACTTTGGCAGCACCACAAGTGGGCTGGATGCGGGCGAATTTGATTTTTATTCAGTGGCAGTCCATGAGCTGGCACATGTACTCGGATTCGGTACGGCTGATTCGTTCAATGCACTTGTTAGCGGTACAAATTTTGTGGGCTCTTCCACTGGTACGGTGGAATTGGATGGCGACCAAGCACATTGGGCATCAGGAACCTTCAGCACTTTCAATGGCCTGTCTCAGGAAGCTGCAATGGACCCGAGTATTGCCAGTGGAACCCGTAAATACTTCACTGACCTGGATTTTGCAGCGATGCAAGATATTGGCTGGCAAGTGACACCCGTACCGGAAGCCCGTTCCTGGGTCATGATGCTGGCGGGTCTGGGCATGATTGCCAGCCTTGCTCGACTCCGATCGCGGACGATCTGAAGCGCTTATTTAAAACAAGATGGTGAGGCACTCCGCCGTTTTACTTCTGACACCTACACTAGCACCACGGTCAGATAAGTCACGTACAAAACCCCATTCACAATCAGATGCCACACTCGCAAGCCACTGTTCAACGCCGCCCAACGCAGCCAGAACGCTGCAATCAAGGTGACCAGCACGCCCAGCAGCACTTCCTTCTGCGGCGCCCATGGTGTGAGCGAAATACCAATGGCGGGCAGCAGGGTGCCCTGAAACACCATGGCGCCGGTGATGTTGCCGAACGCCAGCGTGTCCTTGTTCTTGCGGATCCACAGAATCGAATTCACCTTTTCCGGCAGCTCGGTCGCGATCGGAATGATCATCAAGGACAGCAGCAGGGCGGAGATGCCGATGATGGGCGCGGCGGCTTCCACGCCGTGGATGAAGCCCTTGGCGCCGGCAACCAGCAAGCCTAGCCCCAACGCCAACTGCACGATGATGAAGAACAGGTTTTGCGGTAAACCCAGGCGGGTCAGCAGCATGGGCGACCCGGCCTCGGTGGCGTGGCCATCTTCCACCAGTTTGGCCGACGCGCGCAGGGTCAGCATCACGTAGATGAAGTAGATCATGACCATGATGAAGGCAATGCCAACTCGCACCCAGCCTTCGCCGTGCGGGATGAACATGGCAACGAAGGCCAGTGTGAATGCCATCAAAAAGAAATCGAGGTCGCGTTTGATACCGGTTTTCTCCGGGGTGAAACGGCCCTGAATACCCCGTTTCTTGAACACCGCCACACTTAGCAGAAACAATGACAGCGTTGACAGCATCAGCGGCGCGCCGAGGATGGCGCCGACGCCGATTTCCTCATTGACGGCGCTGTTGCCGGTGCCGGCAAAAATCGCTAGCAGCGGCACCAGGGTTTCGGGCATGGCGGTGCCGACCGCGGCAAACAAGGATCCGGTAACGCCTTCCGAGATTTTGAGTTTTTCGCCGAGGTGCTCAAGCGCGTTGACAAAGATTTCTGCCGCAACCAGGATGACGAGCAGATAACCGAAGAGTTCGAGAAACAGCATGCGCGTCAACCGTGGGGAAAACCAAGAGTCTACCAGCACGAACGCCTCAACCCCGGCAGGGTTCGAACATCTAGCCGAAGGCGATTTTCATCGTCGTATCGCTGCGTCAGCCGGAATAGCCGTGGTGCTGTTCACTGCGCCCCGCTGCGGCGCGTGCCGTGCCTGGAAGCACCTGCTGCCGTCTGCGCTAGCGGACCATGCCAGTGTGTTTTATGAGGTGGACGTCAGTGAGGCGACCGGGGTGGCGCGCTACTTCGACATTTTTCACCTGCCGACGATATACCTGTTTCGCGACGGGCAGTTTCATGCCGAGCTGCAGTGCGAAGCCCGTCCGGACAGCATCCGGCAGGCCACCCTCCAATTGTTGAATACAGCCGCGCAGGATGAACCCTAAGTTCTCCTGAGCCTATCCAGTCAGCTGAGCCCACGCCCCACAAACACCACGGCTATCGTGAGCAGGCCAATGCTGAGATTGATCCCGATCAGCATGCGGATTTGAGCCAGGGCGGCGCCACCGGCTTTCCAGTTCTGCTCACTCACTGCACGTTTGAGTTTTTTGAAAGGTGCGAAAAACACGTGCGCAAAGAGCAACATCATCACCACACCCAGCACCAGCATCGCCAATGCATAGTGCGGTATCGAGCCACCACTGAGTTTCATCAGCATATACAGGCCGGTGAGCAGGATCAGCGCCACCGATGCCCACACCCACGGAAAAAACTTGCCGAATACGCCGGCCCACAAGGTGAGGCGGAGTGGTGGCTCGAGTACTTCCGCAGCAACTGGGCGCAGTGCCATGTAGGCGAAGAACATACCGCCCACCCAGACGACGATACTTAAAACATGCAGCAATGGGGCAAAATTCATGACACGTCCTTTCAGAACAAAGTGGTTTGATCGAGTACACGTTTGACGGGCGCAAAGCTGCGCCGATGCTGCGGGCACGCACCATGTTCCTTTAATGCGGCCATATGGATGACCGTGCCATACCCCATGTGGCGGGCAAAGCCATAGGCCGGATAGTCTTCATGCAGCTTGCACATGAACTGGTCGCGTGCGGTTTTGGCCAGGATCGACGCCGCTGCTATCGACGCGACTTTATCGTCGCCCTTGACCACGGCCTGAGATCGCCAGGCCCACTTCGGGCAGCGATTGCCGTCCACCCACACGTCGTCCGGTGCACGATCCAAGCCTGCCACGGCGCGCTGCATGGCCAACATCGTGGCTTGCAGAATATTTAGTTGATCGATCTCTTCCACACTGGCTTCGGCTACGCACCAGGCGATTGCATGCTTGCGGATTTCGTCGGCCAGGCGTTCGCGCGCGGCGGCGGAGAGTTTTTTGGAGTCACGCATGCCTTCAATGCGTTGATCGGGGTCAAGCATCACCGCTGCAGCCACTACGGGGCCTGCCAGCGGTCCCCGACCGGCTTCGTCCACGCCACACAACCCCAAAGGCCCCCAATGCAGTTCGATGTGCGTCATGACAGATAAGGCTGCAGCGCCTCGGCAATACGCGCGCTGGCGCCTTGCCGCAAACTCATGTGCAGGGTGCGAAACGTTTCATGCAGTTCAAGCCGGCGCGGCGCATCGTCAAGCCAGGCCAACGCATCATTGGCCAGCGTTTCAGGGGTCGCGGCGTCTTGCAACCGTTCCGGCACCACGAACTCGCGCAACAACACATTGGGCAACCCAACCCACGGCTGCAATGCCTGTTTCAGCATCATGCGTGCAGTGATTGCCGGCATACGATAGGTGATGACCATGGGTTTCTTGAACAGCGCGGCCTCGAGCGTAGCGGTACCAGACGCCACCAGCGTCACATCGCACGCGGCCAACGCGGTGTGGGATTGCCCGGCCAAAACATGCAAGGGTAAATCCAGGTCTTGTGCAGCTTGTCGGATCAATTGCGCGGCGGCTTCATTCGCTGCGGGCACGACAAATTGCGCCTCCGGATGCTGTTTCAGAATCAACACCGCCGCATCGAGCATCAAGCGCGCGTGGCGGTTGACTTCACTCATCCGGCTGCCCGGAAGCAACGCAATAATGGGACCCGATGCCAAGCCCAAAGTCGCGCGCGCGGCGGCCACATCTGGCTCCATCGGGATCACATCCGCGAGAGGATGGCCCACATAGGTAACCGGAATACCTGCATCCCGGTATATCCTTTCCTCAAACGGAAAAACCACCAGCATCTGCGACACCGCCTGCTTGATGCGGTGGATGCGCTCGGGCCGCCACGCCCAGATCGACGGGCTGACAAAGTGAACGGTTGGAATGCCCGCGCGTTTGAGTTTCGCTTCCAGCGTGAAATTGAAATCGGGTGCGTCGATCCCCACGAAAACACGCGGTCGATCGTTCAGGAAATGGCGGGCAATCCGCGAACGTATCCACAGCAGTTCAGGTAAATGGCGCAGGACTTCGATATAGCCGTTCACGGCCAGTTTTTCACTCGGGTAAATCGCGTCGACGCCGGCCTCGACCAGTCTGGGTCCGGCGATGCCTGCTGCACGCAGATTTGGATGTGCCTGCTTCAGCGCATTGACAAAATGTGCGCCGAGAAGATCACCAGAGGCTTCTCCAGCGACCAGGCCCAAATCCATCACCGGATAATGCCGCGTTCTGAATGCTCAAGAAAATCGAGCAGTTGCTGCACTTCGGCATTCGTTGCGGCGCTGATCGCCAGTTGCGTCTGGGCTTCTGCCAGGGTGTTTCCTTCACGATAGAGTGTTTTGTAGGCCCGCTTCAACGCGGTGAGTGATTCAGCGGTAAAACCGCGCCGCTTGAGGCCTTCGTTATTCAGGCCATGCGGTGCGGCAGGCTGGCCGGACGCCATGACAAAGGGAGGAATATCCTTGAACACGACACTGGAGATGCCTGTCATTACATGGGCGCCGATCTTGCAGAACTGATGCACCCCGGTGAAACCACCCAGTATCACCCAGTCGCCAATTTCGGCATGTCCTGCCAGTGAAGCGTTATTGGCAAAAATGGTGCGGTCGCCCACGATGCAGTCATGCGCGATATGGACGTAGGCCATGATCCAGTTGTGCGAGCCGATAGTGGTCACGCCGCGATCCTGAATGGTGCCGATATTGAAAGTACAAAACTCACGTATGACGTTATGGTCGCCGATTTCCAGCCGGGTCGGCTCGCCTGCGTATTTTTTATCCTGTGGCGCTTCACCCAGTGAGACAAAGTGAAAGATCTGGTTGTGCGCGCCTATCGTCGTGTGACCGGTGATGACTGCATGGGAGCCCACCGTGGTGCCGGCACCGATTTTCACATGTTCGCCAATGATGCTGTAAGGACCGATTTCGACGTCATCAGCAAGCTGCGCCTTCGCATCGACCAATGCGGTGGGATGAATCTTGGCCATATCAGGGTTTATCGCGCAACGTCGCCATGAGTTCGGCTTCAGCCACCAGCGCCCCATCAACTTCAGCGCGTCCCTTGTATTTCCAGATGCCGCGCATTTCACGCACGATTTCAATTTTCAGGATCAATTGATCACCCGGCTTGACCGGTTTCTTGAAACGCGCGCCGTCGATGCCGGCAAAATACACGATCCCGATATCCTCGGGCGCGTATTCCTTGGTTTTGAATGACAAGATGGCCGCCGCCTGCGCCATCGCTTCCAATATCAACACACCCGGCATCACGGGCGAAACAGGAAAGTGGCCGGGGAAAAACGGCTCATTGATGGTGACATTTTTAAGCGCGGTAATGGATTTACCGACCTCAAGCTCGGTCACTTTGTCGATCAACAAAAAAGGGTAGCGATGCGGCAGGTACTGCATGACCTGCTCGATATCCATGATCATGATGCATTTTCCAATTCGTTAAGGCGTTTCTCAAGCTGCTTGATGCGGTCCGCCAGTTTGTCGAGATTTCGCATGTGAACGGCGTTTTTTTGCCAAACTGCGTGTTCGGAAAAAGGCAGCGCCGACGTGTAGGTGCCTGCCTTGGGCAATGATTTGGTGATCAGGGTGTTGGTCGAAATACGCGTACCGTCTGCAATCTCGATATGACCAAATATCATGGCCGCGCCCCCGATCATGCAATGGCGACCGATTTTTGCGCTGCCCGCAATCCCGGTACAGGCGGCTATTGCCGTATGCGCGCCAATGTGCACGTTATGCGCAACCTGAACCAGGTTGTCGAGCTTGACCCCCTCACCAATGAGCGTGTCTTCAAGCGCACCGCGATCAATGGTCGTGCAGGCGCCGATTTCCACATCGTCAGCGATCAGGACGCGGCCAATCTGCGGGATTTTCTCCCAACCCAGTTCGGCCGGTGCATAACCAAAACCGTCCGAGCCAATGACACAGCCTGAATGCAGGATGCACCGCTCCCCAACGACACAGGCGTGGTACACCGTGACATTCGCGTGCAGATGACAATCCGCCCCGACGTGCGCATGGTCACCGACAACGCAGTTGGGCCCCACAACCGTCCGGGCGCCGATATGCGCGCCCTGTCCAATGACTGCTCCTGCTGCGATGCTGGCATCGGCTGCAATCACCGCATCGGGCGCAACGGTTGCCGCTGGGTGTATGCCTGCCTGAGGACGCAACGGGGGATTCAGCAGCGCCGACACACGCGCAAAATACAGATAAGGATGGGGGGTAAGAATGCGCGGCAAATCAGTCGCATCGCGCGCATCAACAGGCAAGATGACTGCCCCCGCTTGTGTCGAGGACAGTTGGTCCAGATATTTGCTTTGAGAAACGAAGCCTATTTCTTCTATCGTGGCGCGATCCAATGGTGCAACCTGGCACACGGTTCGAGCACCATCACCCACGAGTTCACCCCCAAACTGGGCGACCAGGTCTGTTAGCGTGACTTGCATCGGATAGATGGATTTCCCAAGTCTGGCTTATTTTCCGCCCAGCGCCTTCATCACACGGTCAGTGATATCGTTCTTGGGATCAACAAAGACCGCCTGCTCGACGATCAGGTCATACTTTTCGGCGCGTGCGATTTCCTGAATGGCCTTGCGTGCACGCTCCTGAATCTGCCCCAACTCTTCATTGCGACGCAGGTTGAGATCTTCACGAAACTCCCGGCCCTGACGTTGCAGGTCACGGTTGAGATTGCCCAGGTCGCGTTCCTTGGTCTTGCGATCACTGTCCGACATGGTCACGCCATCCTTGTCGAGTTGCGCCTGCAAATCGCGGGCTTGCTTGGCGAGTTTCTGCAACTCCTGATCACGCGTAGCGAACTCCCGCTCGAGCTTCTTTTGGGCGGAAACGGACAGCGGTGCTTCACGGATTAAACGCTCGGTGTTAACGAACCCGATCTTGTCCGCCAAAACGGGGGTTGCGGAAAACGCAGACACCAGCACGACAGAAAGGGAAACAGCAAACGGTTTGAACTTCATCATCAAATACTCCAGTAACGGCCAACCTTAGAACACATTGCCCAAGGTGAATTGAAACACTTCAGATTTGTCGCCAGTCTTGCTGGCCAGTGGTTGCGCCAGGCTGAATTTAAGCGGGCCAAGTGGCGAGACCCACAGCACAGCGACCCCAGCCGAATAGCGCAAGTCTCCAAATGCAAACTTCTTGTACAACCCATCGTTGTCATTGGGTCCGAATGAAGCACCTGCATCAACAAAGGCCGACATGCGCAACGACTGGTCATCCTTAAGTCCCGGCAAGGGGAAGAAGAGTTCCGCATTACCCACCACTCGTTTGTTGCCCCCCAGTGCATCACCATTGGCATCCTTGGGTCCTAGCGTACCGTTCTTGAAGCCACGTACTGAACTGTTTCCGCCGGCGTAAAAATTCTTGAAGAACGGCAATTCATCGCCCGCAAGACCGTCGCCGATACCTACTTCGCCATTGAGCAAGAGCGTAAAGGTTTTGCTCAGCGGGAAGTAATGCTGCTGCTGATACGACAATTTGTAATACTGAAGACTGCCGGCAGGTGTTCCGATTTCCGCAGCCACGCGCTGAAGCATGCCTTTGGTCGGGAACAAATAACTGTCGCGAGTATCACGCGCCCAGGCAGTATCCAGACGCACGGTTGTATCGTCGCGCGTGGACTTTCCTATACCCACGAACCTTTGGTACGGGCTAGGGGTAGTAGTGAATGCGGGATCTATCTCAAGCGAGGTCTGCTCGTAGGTCAGACCGAACGAGATGGTATCGCGCTCGTTGAGCGGTACGCCAAACCGCATACCCACACCATAAGTGGATGTTTTATACGCGCTTACGTTATCGAGCGAGCTCGAATCGACATCACGCCGGTACAGGTCATAACCCAGGCTGACGCCGTTCAGCGTGAAATAAGGGTTGGTAAACGACAATGCATACACCGTATTGACACTGCCCGAGTTGATCTGTGCCGACAAGCGATTACCAGTTCCAAAAACGTTGTTCTGGGTAACCGAACCCGACAGCACCAGGCCCTCGGATGAAGAGAAGCCTGCACCTAACAGGATGTTACCGGTGGGTTTTTCAGTGACGTTCACATTGACGTCGACCTGATCGGTCGTACCAGACACGCCGGGCGTTTCAATATTGACTTCATTGAAAAAACCAAGCCGGTTGAGCCGGTCACGCGACAGGTTGATTTTTTCGGCGTCGTAATACGCGCCTTCCATTTGCCGCACTTCACGACGCACCACTTCATCACGGGTTTTCGTGTTGCCGGCCACATTGACACGGCTTACATAGACGCGACGACCCGGGTCAACAAACAGTGTAAAAGCAACCGTTCCTTTTTCTCGGTCCAGTTCAGGCACTGCATTGACGTTGGCAAAAGCATAGCCATCATTTCCCAGGCGATCACCGATTTTCTTGGTCGTCTCGGTCAGGCGATCGCGCGCAAACACATCGCCCGGCTTGAACGTAATGAGCTTTTTCAGCTCGGCTTCAGGTACCAGCATCTGCCCTGCAAGCTTGACGTCCGATACCTTGTACTGCGGGCCTTCGGTCACGTTGATAGTGATGTAAATACCTTGTTTGTCGGGTGAAATCGAAACCTGATTGGAGTCAACGTTAAATTCCAGATAACCACGATTGAGGTAAAACGAGCGCAAGGCTTCGATATCCCCACTCAGACGCGTTTTGGAATATTGATCATTCTTGGTGTACCAGGTCAGCCAGCCCGGGGTGGTCGAGGTAAACCGGTTCAGCAGCTCTTTTTCCTTGAACGCCTTGTTTCCAACGATACTGATTTGCTGGATTTTGGCGCTACTCCCTTCGACCACATCGAACTGAACGGCAACCCGGTTGCGCTCGAGCGGGGTCAATGTGGACTTGATTTCGACTGCGTATTTTCCGCGATTGAAATACTGACGCTGCAATTCCTGCTCGGCCTTTTCCAACAAGGCCCGGTCGAGTACGCGACCCTCTGCCAGTCCGGTCTGCTTCAGGCCGGCTTTCAAGTCTTCCTCGGAAAATTCCTTGATCCCCAACAGGGTGATTTTCGAAATAGAGGGGCGTTCTTCAACGGTGACAATCACGACGCCATCGCGCGCTTCCAGCCTTACATCCTTGAAAAAACCGGTGGCGTAGAGTGCCTTGATCGCCGCTGCGGTTTTTTCGTCGGTCATCATCTCGCCGACTTTCACCGGCAAATAGCTGAATACGGTTCCTGCCTCGGTACGCTGAATACCCTCGACCCGGATATCCTTGACGATAAATGGCTCTTCGGCAAAGACAGGCTGCACAACGAAAACGGCAGCTAGAGCAAGCGTCAAACGGTTCAGAATCATGTTTATTTCATCCACCTATCAGGCGTTGCAAATCGTTGAACAGGGCAAAAGACATTAATAGCAGCAGGAATGCCATGCCAATCCGGCTGCCTATTTCCATGGTGCGCTCAGACACCGACCGGCCCGTGAAAACTTCCGCCACATAATACATGAGGTGCCCCCCATCCAGTAACGGGATCGGCAGTAGATTCAACACCCCCAGGCTCACGCTCACCAGCGCCAGAAAGCCCACAAAACTGATCCAGCCAAGCGCGGCGCTCTGCCCTGCGTAGTCAGCAATCGTCAACGGGCCCGACAGGTTTTTCCAGGACACTTGCCCCAATACCATACGCCCCATCATTTCAAGAGTGAACACGCTCATGTCCCAGGTTTTGATGGCGCCTTGTCCCAACGCATCAAGCGGACCGTAACGTACCTCGGTCATCAATGTGGCCAGCATGGCTTCGTCAACTTGCGGGCCGGCACCGATCTTGCCGACGCGCTGACCGGCTTCGTCTACGGCATCGGGCACCACCGTCAAGCTTGCACTCTGCCCCTTGCGTACATACTCAATACTTAATGGCTTGGCAGGATGCTGGCGTATCAACTCAACCCAGGCCTGCCAATGGGCAACGGCCTGGCCGTTGGCCGAAACCAGCCGGTCGCCGGGCTGAAAACCCGCTCGCTCGGCAGCACCATCAGGCAGAACTTTTCCAATCACCGGCTCAATTTCCGGATCAAACCGGACGATCCCCAAGGGGCGCAGAACATCCCGCTCGAGGTTCTCGGTTTCGATAGGCTGCGCGTCCAGTTTCACGCTACGGCCATCTGCCAGCACCAACACAACCGCATCACCTGCCACCCCGGTCCGCAACAGGCTCAGCCGCAAGTCCTGGAATGAAAGGGTTTCGTTACCGTTGACGCTCCGTATTTCGTCGCCCGCGACCAAACCCGCCTTTGCTGCGATGGTGCCGGCAGGCGGCTCGCCAATCATGGGTTTCAGCGCAGGCAATCCATGCATAAACAAGGCTGCATAAAATACGATTGCGAGCAAGAAATTGGCAAGGGGGCCCGCCGCAACAATACCGATGCGTCGCCACACCGTGGCGCGGTTAAAACTGCGGTGTGCTTCGGCAGCGGTGACTTCGCCTTCGCGCTCGTCGAGCATTTTGACGTAGCCGCCAAACGGCAAGGCGGCCAGTGACCACTCTGTTTGATCTCGGCCAAAACGTCGGCTGATCAGCGGTTTGCCAAAGCCGACTGAAAAACGCAGCACCTTGACGCCAGCCAGCCGCGCAGCGAAAAAATGGCCCAGTTCGTGCACCACGACCAGGATGCCGATCGCGACCAGAAACCATAAAACGGTGTACAAAATGTTCATGCGTTGATGCGTCCCAAATACGTTTCGGTCACCGTGCGCGCCCGGCAATCCGCATCGAGCAATTCATCAAGGGTTTGAACTGCGCCGTCAGCCAGTTTGTCCAGGGTATGGGCAATACTCGCCGCGATGGCATTGAATGAAATGCTGCCTTCCAGAAAGCGCGCCACCGCCACTTCGTTGGCTGCATTCAGCAAGGCAGAAGCATTGCCACCCGAACGCAATGCGTCAAATGCCAACTGCAGACAAGGAAAGCGTGCCGTGTCAGGTGCTTCGAAGGTGAGCTGCTTGCCCATCAACTCAAGAGCCGATACTCCTGCCTCGATGCGTTCGGGAAAGCCCAGCGCGTAAGCTATCGGGGTACGCATGTCGGGCGTGCCCATCTGCGCAATCACCGAGCCATCGGCATATTCAACCATCGAATGCACGATGCTTTGCGGATGCACCACCACCTTGATTTGCTCAGGGCGCGCATTGAACAGCCAGCGCGCCTCGATCACTTCAAGCCCCTTGTTCATCAGGCTAGCCGAGTCGACCGAGATTTTTTTTCCCATGACCCAGTTGGGATGGGCGACTGCTTGCGCAGGCGTGGCCGCGGCAATGGCTTCAGCGGACCAGGTGCGGAAAGGGCCACCCGAAGCGGTGAGCCACAAAGCATTCACCCCAGCGCGTTGAAAGTCACCCTTGAAATCTCGTGGTAGCGACTGGAAAATCGCATTGTGCTCAGAATCGATAGGCAGCAGTTCGGCGCCACTGGCGGCTATCGCATCCATGAACAACTGGCCGGATACCACCAGTGTCTCTTTGTTGGCGAGCAGTATTCTTTTGCCTGCCTGCGCGGCGGCCAGGGTGGCAGGCAGGCCCGCAGCACCGACGATGGCGGCCATGACGGTATCGACTTCAGGGGCGGTTGCCACTTCGGTCAACGCAGCTGCACCTTCGAGTACGGTAACCGGTAGTTTTTCTTCCGCGATGCGTGCGCGCAAAGCTTTTGCCGCTGCAGGCTCGCTCATCACTGCCACGCGCGGCCGGTGGACACGACATTGCTCGACCATGCGTTCGACCTGGGTTGCCCCGGTCAGGGCAAAAATCTCAAATCGGCCCGGATGGCGTGATACGACATCGAGTGTATTGACACCGATGGTACCGGTGGCCCCCAGCACGGTCAGTACGCGCGCTCGGTTGCCATCTGGTTTCTTACCGTCTGGATTCTTTCCGCTTGGATTCATACCGCTTGGATTCATACAGCGTGCTCCAGCCACATCAACATGCCCGTGGCGATCGGCAAGGTGGAGGTCAGGGCATCAATCCGATCAAGCACGCCGCCATGGCCCGGCAGCGTGTTGCCGCTGTCTTTCATGCCGGAAACGCGCTTGATCCATGACTCGAACAAATCGCCCAACACTGACAGATAGAGCAATCCCGACACCATAAGCACCAGCGACAACAAGGGCATCCCGACCCATAAACTCAATCCAACAGCATACAGCGCGAGCGCGATCCATGCGCCCACTACGCCTTCCCAGGTTTTGCCCGGACTGATGGTAGGTGCGAGTTTGCGATGTCCAAAATGACGTCCGGAAAAATAGGCTGCGGTATCGGCAATCCAGACAATCGCCATCACGCCCAGCAATACTCCGGGGCCGCGCGAATGCAAGTACTGGAGTGCCACCCAGGTCGGCAATATCAGCACGACGCCGACCAGCGCTCGGACAAATACCTGCTGCGCACGCCATTGGCTGAGCAACCACAGTGGGGCAACGACCAGCCAGAACCCCATTGCCAGCACGATGAGCCCCGCCTGAAATGCAGGCCAGGTTTCAGCCAAAACATAGGGTAAAGCCAACGCCGTAAGCGCCAGTAATGCTGCATAAACGCGTGCTGTCAGCGGTGGGAAATCACTCAGGCGCGCCCATTCATAAGCAGCCAGGCCAGCGACCCCCGCCGTCAAAGCCGCCCACAACCAACCCGGGGCCCACAACACAGCAGATACAAATACGCCCAGCATGACCAAGGCTGTTAGCACCCGTCTGAATAGTGGTGTCATTGATTCAATTCCAGGTAAATCATCACGACGAAGCGCGAACCTGATCGCTGGTTCGGCCAAACCGACGCTCACGGGCACGGTAAGACGTGATCGCTGCGTCTAGCGCCTTCGCATCAAAGTCGGGCCACAAGGCATCGGTGAAATGCAACTCGGTATAAGCCAGTTGCCACAACAGAAAATTACTGATGCGCTGCTCGCCGCCAGTACGGATAAAGAGATCCGGTTCGGGCACATCGGCCACGCTGAGCTGTTGTGCCAGCAAGGCTTCATTGACAGCGTCTGGCGCTACACCCGATTCCATCAAACGCTTGACGGCCTGCACGATATCCCACCGCCCGCCATAGTTGGCGGCAACGGTAAACGTAAGGCGCGTGTTGTTGAGGGTGAGCGCTTCAGCGTCTCGGATCAGAGACTGGATGCGTTCCGAAAATCCCGACAAGTCGCCGATCACGCGAAACCGGATCTCGTTTTCGTGCAGGCGTGCGACCTCGTTTTCCAGTGCGCGCATGAACAACTCCATCAACAAGGTGACTTCTTCCTGTGGACGTCGCCAGTTTTCAGAGCTGAAGGCGAAAACGGTCAGATGCGACACGCCGCGTTCGGCACACGCTCGGATGACGCCGCGCAAGGCCTCAACGCCCTTGCGATGGCCGGCTACTCGCGGCATCAACCGGCGCTTCGCCCAGCGGCCATTGCCATCCATGATGATAGCAATGTGCCGAGGCACATCAGGACTGATTGGAGTAGTTTGCTTCGCGCGGTCAGACACGCCGAATATGCTCACCAGGGATGCTCAGACTGCGAGCAGGTCTTTCTCTTTATCGGCCAGCATCTTGTCGATTTCGCCGATAAATTTGTCGGTGAGCTTTTGCACCTCGTCCTGGGTGCGACGCTCTTCGTCTTCCGTCGCGGTCTTGTCCTTGACCATGTCTTTGACGGTACCGTTGGCATCGCGGCGTATATTGCGGATTGCCACGCGCGCACCTTCTGCTTCGTTGCGCACCACCTTGATCAGGTCGCGGCGACGCTCTTCGGTCAGTGACGGCGTAGGCACCCGGATCACATCCCCGTAAGTGGATGGGTTGAGGCCCAGATCAGAGTCGCGTATCGCCTTCTCGATCTTGGCGACCATGTTTTTTTCCCATGGCTGTACGCCTATCGTCCGGCTGTCGATCAGCGACACGTTCGACACCAGCGGCACTGCAGTGGGGCTGCCGTAATAGTCGACCATCACATGATCGAGAATGCCGACATGCGCGCGCCCGGTGCGAACTTTCGCCAAATCGACTTTCAACGATTCCAGCGTTTTGCCCATTTTATCTTCGGCAGATTGTTTGATTTCGGCAATACTCATTTCAGCCATTTCAACTCCTCAACTCAAGGACACTCGCGTGCCTTCGTTTTCACCCATCACCACGCGCTTCAACGCGCCGGCCTTGAAAACATTGAACACAACCAGCGTCAGTTTCTGTTCGCGACACAAGGCAAAAGCGGCGGTATCCAGCACACCCAGATTTTTGGCGATTGCCTCATCGAAACCGAGGGTTTCGTAACGCGTTGCCGTTGCGTCCTTGTTCGGGTCGGCGGAATACACCCCATCAACCTTGGTCGCCTTGATCAACAAATCGGCATCGATCTCGGCGGCACGCAGCGCAGCCGCGGTATCCGTGGTGAAGAACGGGTTGCCCGTGCCGCCACCAAATATCACGACCCGCCCGGCTTCCAGATGACGCACCGCGACATCACGATCAAACGCCTCGCCGACGTGGCTGATATGGACCGCCGTCTGCACGCGCGCATCGACACCCGATTGTTGCAACGCATCTTTCAACGCCAGCGCATTCATCACCGTGGCCAGCATGCCCATCGAATCGGCATTGGCGCGGTTCATTCCAGACAATGCGCCGGTGGCGCCGCGAAACAGATTTCCGCCCCCGACGACTATCCCCACCTGCACGCCCAACGCCGCCACTTCGCGGATCTGGGCGACAAAACCGGCCATGGTTTCGCCATGGTAGCCAAAGCCTTCGGGCCCCATCAGGGCCTCGCCGGACAACTTCAGCAGGATGCGTCGGATGGCGGCCATGCTGGATTAAACCTTGCCGGCAGCGGCCACTTCAGCTGCGAAGTCGGTTACTTTCTTTTCGATGCCTTCACCCACTACCAGCATCACGAAACCGTGACACTGCGAGCTTTTCGACTTGAGTACCTGCTCGACGGTTTGCTTGTCATCCTTGACGAAAGGCTGCGACAACAACGTGACTTCCTTGAGGTACTTTTGAACCGTACCTTCGGCAATTTTTTCCAGCATGGCTTCCGGCTTGCCGGCTTCCTTGGCTTTCTCGATGGCAATGCGACGTTCCGTATCCAGCAGATCCGGCGACACGCCCGATGCGTCCAGCGACTTCGGCTTGGATGCAGCGATGTGCATGGCAATGTCGCGCGCCAGGGCTTCGTCGCCCGTCACATCGACCAGCACACCAATCTTGCCACTGTGGATGTAGCTGGCGAATTTGCCCTGACCGTCGAGGCGGACAAAGCGGCGTATAGACATGTTTTCGCCCATCTTGCCCACCAACTCGGTGCGGAACGCTTCCACAGTGGTGCCATTGTGCGGCAATGCGGACAAGGCAGCCACGTCGGCCGGATTCTGCTTCAACACCATATCGGCCAGCGCGTTGGACAACGCCAGGAAGTCGTCATTCTTGGCCACGAAATCGGTTTCGCAGTTCACTTCCACCATGGCAGCCGATTTGCCATCGGCACTGATGGCAATCGTGACAACACCTTCAGCAGCAACCCGGCTCGCGCTCTTGGCGGCCTTGTTACCAAAACGCACGCGCAGGATTTCATCGGCTTTTTGCATATCGCCACCCGCTTCGGTCAGCGCTTTCTTACAGTCCATCATCGGCGCGTCGGTTTTTTCGCGCAGCTCTTTAACCATGCTTGCAGTAATTTCTGCCATGTTGCACTCCTTCAATTCGGTTTCGATACAGCCAGTTTCAATACAGAAAGAGGGGCAAACGCCCCCCCCTTGAATACGCTCGCCGGATTGCTCCGGCGACGCAGCAGCGAGTCGCGCTTATTCAGCGGCTACGCCACCCTCTTCTTCTTCAACTTCGATGAACTCTTCGCCGCCAACGATCTCGCTGATGACCTGAGCGCGGCCTTCCAGCGCCGCATCGGCCATACCACGTGCATACAGGCGAATCGCACGCGCCGAGTCATCATTACCCGGTATCACGTAATCCAGGCCTTCGGGGCTGTTGTTGGTGTCCACCACGCCAATGACCGGAATCCCCAGCTTCTTGGCTTCGACGACGGCGCCCTTCTGGTAGCCGACGTCGATAATGAACAGCGCGTCAGGCAGGCCGCCCATTTCGCGGATGCCACCCAGGCTGCGTTCCAGCTTGTCGACTTCGCGCTGAACGGTCAGTGTTTCCTTTTTCGACAGACGACCCGGCTCGGCCAGCGAGGCTTCCAGATCGTTCAGACGCTTGATCGATTGCTTGACCGTCTTGAAGTTGGTCAGCATGCCGCCCAGCCAGCGGTTGTCGACGTAAGGCATACCGGCACGCTGGGCTTCTTCACGCACGATGTCACGTGCAGCACGCTTGGTGCCGACGAAGAGGACGGTACCTTTGTTCGACGAAACCTTACGGACGAATTTTTGTGCATCCTGAAACATCGGCAGCGATTTTTCCAGGTTGACGATGTGAATTTTGCTGCGATGGCCGAAGATGTACGGAGCCATCTTGGGGTTCCAGAAACGGGTTTGGTGACCGAAGTGGACACCGGCTTCCAGCATTTGGCGCATTGTGACTGACATGTAAAACTCCTAAAGGGTTGAGCCTCCACCCGTCAGCAGCCGCACGTTTGTTAGTTGAACGTGCAACCACCCTTTAATGACAGATGTGCGTATTTATCCGAACGATTCCGGACAGCCGGCGATTCTAATGCCATCAGGCTGATTTTTCAAGGGAAAACCGTCTTCGGTAGTCAAGCCCGCTTACCCAAATCAAAATCCCCAAGAAACGCTTGGCTAATACCCGACACATGCCATCAGGGCTGGCCCAATTGCCGGTGTAAGTGCCCATAACCCTTTCAGGGTTGTTTTGTCCTGCTACGGGCGCGATAGAATGCATATTTACCCCACGTCCTATGCCCCATGACTGTCACCATCAAAACAGGCTCTGAAATCGAAGGCATGCGCATCGCCGGCCGGCTCGGCTCGGAAGTCCTCGATTACATCACGCCCTTCGTCAAACCCGGTGTCACCACCGGTGAACTCGACAAACTCTGCCACGACTACATGATCAACGTGCAGGGCACAATTCCGGCGCCGCTGAACTATGCGCCGCCCGGCCATGCGCCCTATCCCAAATCGATCTGCACATCGGTCAACAATCAGGTGTGTCATGGCGTTCCAGGCGACAAGCTGCTCAAAAACGGCGATATCGTGAACCTCGACATCACGGTGATCAAGGATGGCTGGCACGGCGACACCAGTCGCATGTTTGCTGTAGGCGATGTTACGGTTCAGGCCAAACGCCTGATCCAGATCACCTATGAATCCATGTGGATTGGCATTTCACACGTCAAGCCAGGCGCACGGCTGGGCGATGTCGGCCATGCGATCCAGCAGTTTGCCGAAAACAGTGGCTACAGCGTAGTGCGCGAATTTTGCGGCCATGGCATCGGTCTTAATTTCCACGAAGACCCCCAGGTGCTGCATTACGGCAAAGCGGGTACCGGCTTGCGACTCGAAACCGGCATGACCTTCACCATCGAACCCATGATCAATGCCGGCCGACGCGACATTCGCCAGATGCCAGACGGCTGGACCATCACCACCAAGGATCGTAGCCTGTCGGCACAATGGGAACACACCATACTGGTCACAGATACAGGCTATGAAGTATTGACCGTATCTGTAGGCAGCCCAGCCACCCCCGACCGCATCCTGTCGGCGGCGTGAACGATACCCCGTTCGCCGACCTTCGCGAACAGCTCAAATCCGGTCGCGCCGCGCTGGCTGCGGCCTATCTCGAGAAGCCCGAGGTTTCCCACTATCTGTCCCGCCATGCCGCGCTGGTCGATGGCGTGCTGGCGGAACTGAGTACCCGGGTCGCGCTGCCCGCAAGCTTCTGCCTCGCCGCCGTGGGGGGTTATGGGCGGGGTGAACTTTTTCCGGGTTCGGATGTGGACGTGCTACTGCTGCTGCCAAGCGAGCCCGCACCCGATCAACAAGCTGTGCTGGAAAGTTGGGTACAGGCCTGCTGGGACGTGGGCCTGGAAATCGGTCATAGCGTTCGAACCATCGACACCTGCATTACCGAGGCCGATGCCGACATCACGGTGGAAACCAATCAGATGGAGGCACGCTTCGTGTGGGGTGCCGCCGGGTTGTTCGACGAATTCAAGACTCGCTTTCAGGCGCGTTTCGACGCCCAGCACTTCTTTGACGGCAAATGGGCCGAGCAGTTGGCACGCCACGCGCGCTTCGATGACAGCGCCTACAAACTCGAACCCAATCTGAAAGACAGTCCGGGCGGTCTTCGTGACCTGCATACGATCCATTGGATAGCGCAGGCATGCGGCATTGACGGGGGATGGAACGGACTGGCACAGGCCAACCTGCTAACCCGACTTGAGGCGCGACGAATTGCGCATGTGGAGACGGGGCTGTCGGGACTGCGGATCCACCTCCACCTGCTGGCCAAGCGACGTGAGGATCGATTGGCTTTCGACTATCAAACCGAACTCGCTGCACAACTGGGGTTGACCGCCACCGCACACAAGCGGGCTGGCGAGCACCTGATGCAGGGGTACTACCGCGCCGCCAAGCTGATTCAGCGCGCAAACGATATTCTGCTGCAGTCGCTACGGGTACGCCTGTTTCCGGTAACCGCGCCACCCCAGCCTATTGATGACGACTTCCAGGTCCGCGCCAACCTGCTGGAAGCGCGCACCGCCGACCTTTTCAAGCGCAAGCCCGACGCAATGCTGCGTGCCTTCATCCTGTATGCCCAGCGCCCCACGTTAGCGGGCTTCGAACCGACAACTCTTCGTGCGCTGTGGCGTGGGCGCACACGCATCAATGCGGCCTTCCGCGCCAATCCCGCGCACCGGGCCCTGTTCATGTCGCTGCTGCGGCAACCCCGTGGTATCACGCGAGCGCTGCGTGCCATGCACCGCTATGGCCTGCTAGGGTGCTATATCCCGGCATTCGGCCGCATCGTCGGCCAAATGCAGCACGACCTGTTCCACGTCTTTACCGTGGACGAACACATCCTGACCGTATTGCGCAACGTGCGGCGCCTGACTGTGCCGGAGTTGGCGCACGAATTGCCGCTTGCCAGCGAATTGATGACCACGTTCGAAAAGCCCGAGCTGCTGTACCTGGCTGCGCTGTTTCACGACATTGCCAAAGGCCGTGGGGGTGACCACTCCGAGCTGGGCATGGCAGATGCCCAACGCTTTTGCACTCAGCATGGGCTCGACAAGCCCGACAGCGAACTGGTTGTCTGGCTGGTTGGAACGCATCTGGTCATGTCACGAACCTCGCAGAAAGAAGATATCAGCGACCCCGATGTCATCGCCGCATTTGCCACCAAGGTCGGTAGCCTGCGCCGTCTGACAGCCTTGTATTTGCTTACCGTTGCCGACATCCGCGGCACCAGTCCGCATGTCTGGAATGCCTGGAAAGGCAAGTTGCTGGAAGACCTGTACAACACGACACGGATGCATCTGACGAGCGGCGAAGTGGCCCTGCCCGACACATCCACCCGGCAAGCGGAGGCGCGCGTCAACCTCGCCCTGTACGGCCTCCCCAATACGGCGGCCGACGCGTTATGGCAACACCTCGACGCCCGTTACTTTGCCCGCTTCGAGGCACTGGACATGGCCTGGCAGGCCCGGATGCTGTGGCAGCGCACCGACAGCCCGGATGCTGTCGTGCGCGCGCGCCTGTCCCCTGCGGGAGAAGGGATCCAGGTGCTGGTGTACACCCCCAGCCGCCCCGACCTGTTTGCCCGCATCTGTGGATTCTTTGCCCGGATTCAGTACACCATTCTTGAAGCCAAGATTCACACCACCCGGCATGGTTACGCGCTGGACAGTTTCCAGGTGATGGATCTGGTGAATCGCGGGATCCACTATCGCGACTTCCTGAATTTCGTGGAACACGAACTGACATGCGACCTTGATCCAACACGCCCGATACAAAGTGTGCCGCGTGGACGATTGTCTCGCCACCAGCGCCATCATCCCTATCCCACGACGGTGCGGGTGGAAGCCGATGCTCCCGGCCATGGCCATATGCTGTCGATCACCTGCGCGGATCGTGGCGGATTGTTATTTGCAGTAGCGGATGTGCTGATGCGGCATAACGTGAGTGTCTATGCGGCCAAAATCGATACCCTGGGGGAGCGCGCCGAGGACACCTTCCAGATTTTGGGTGAGGCGCTGAATATACCTGCCGGAGTTGAAGCGCTGGTCGCCGACATGCGGGAAGCATTAAAACAATAAGGTAAAGCGAGTCAGCGCGCGGGCTGCGCGTATTCGTCTACATAGCGCCCGCGCGCCGGAGCCTTGCGTGACGGCGGTGACTTCTTGACGGATTCGCTGGCGGGCTTTTTGACTTTCTCATCTGCCTCGGTTTTCGTACGATTACGAACCCGACCGGGGCGAACTGAGGTCCCTACCCCCACGCCACCGGCCAGGCACAGACCCGAATCCGATTTATCATGCGCCATAACAATGACACGCCGCACGTCTGTCAGCCGGCTCATGCAGCCACCTGCCATTCCTTGAGGCTGCCCGCCAGCGTATGCGTCAGGGCGATCAGGCTGCTCAGCATTTCAGCGTTGGGGTTTTCTTCGCACGCACTGATCTTGCTATCCGCGTAAACCGAAAGGATCAGCAGGTTGTGCTGCACTTCCGACGGCAGTGCCAGCGTGCTACCGGCAAGTGAAGCCTGAATGCCATGCCAGACAACACGGCTTTCTGCCAAGGCGTCGGCCAGATAAATTTCACGGCTGGGAGCATTCCAATACCGCTGCACGGTCATCAACTGCGCAGCAAGATCCTCGAGCTGAATCGCTTCATCCATCATCATGCTGGATGGACGGATGCGGCGTTGGGCTTGCTGGATTTGTTGTTCTGAATTCATTAGTATCCTTGCTGCCTGTGCCGGGGCACCTCGCCCACGACTACGTAGCAAGTTAGCGGCAAAGGCCGGAACAACTTTAGGCATGCTAAATGCGTGCCAGAAATCAGCGTTAGCGGCTAATCGTCCTGCAGGTGTTGTCCGGGGAATAAGGTTTCGGTGTAACCAAAATCACGCAGGTTACGAATCCGCATGGGATAAAGCACGCCGTTCAAGTGATCGACTTCGTGCTGGACCACGCGCGCATGAAAACCGCTGACGCTACGGTCGATTGGCCGGCCTGTTGCATCAAAGCCTTGGTAGCGCAGCTCAGTGTGGCGTGGCACCAGTCCGCGCATACCTGGAACTGACAGGCATCCCTCCCAGCCGTCCTCCATCACGTCGGACAACGGGGTAAGCACCGGGTTGATCAGGACGGTAAAAGGTACGGGCTCAACATCGGGATAACGCGGGTTGGGTAAAAGTGGATTCACATTGACCTCGAAGATCACCACCTGAAGGCCCACACCAATTTGCGGTGCTGCCAGGCCCGCACCATCGAGTGCACGCATGGTGACATGCATATCGACAATCAACTGGGCCAACTCCGGCGAAGCAAAATCCTCCACCGGACGCGCAGGCGCCAGCAACCGCGGATCACCCATTTTCAGGACGTCGTGGATTGCCATGATTGTTCCAGCTTGCTCAAATCGTCGTCTTCCAGCCAGCGCCACTTGCCTGGCGCCAGGTTTGCGGGCAAATCATAGTGCCCTATGGCCTCGCGATGCAGGCTGACCACCCGGTTTCCGGTTGCCGCAATCATGCGCTTGACCTGGTGATACTTACCCTCGGCGAGGGTGAGTTTCAAGATATGGGTATCGATCGCTTCGCAGGCCAGCGCAGCAATCGGCGCCGGTTCGTCGTTAAGGAGCACTCCACTGCGCAAGGCCTCCAGCATGGCATCGGAAAGTGGATCGGCACAGGTGGCGCGGTACACCTTGGCCACCCCTTTTTTCGGCGAAATCATGCGATGGATAAACTGGCCATCGTCGGAAAACAGCAGCAACCCGGTGGTGTCCTGGTCGAGTCGGCCGATGCATTGCACGCCCCGTTGTAACAACGGCGCTGGCAGCAGGGAAAACACACTGCGATGATGACTGGGGTGATGCGAACACTCGTATCCAACCGGTTTGTTCACCAGCACATAGGCCTTCTCACGGTAGGCCCAGGTGACACCGTCGACCGTGAGTTCGAGCCCGACCTGATCCACTTCGACCTCAGGATCGTCACAGACCACACCGTTGATCTCGACCTCACCTGCCAGCACACGTGCCTCGCACACCTTGCGTGAGCCAAATCCTTGCGACCGCAATACCCGACTGAGCTTCATGGAAACCGATTTCACCATGCGCTTAAACCTCGCACAATCCGGCGGAACCAGTGGTCACCAGCTGTTCGAGCAGGTGCCGTACCTGCGACATCACTTCACCCAGCAAAGGCTGGATTTCCTCCATCTGAATGCCTTCCGCCGACAGGCCACGCCCGGCAGCATGGTTCACGACCGCGCCCACGGTTGCATAGCAAAGCTCAAGCTCGCGCGCCAGATAAGCCTCCGGCATGCCGGTCATGCCCACCATGTCTGCACCATCGCGCTCCATGCGATTGATTTCTGCCGCCGTTTCCAACCGCGGCCCCTGCACCGCGCCATACACACCACCATTACGCAAGCTGATGCCTGCGCTGGTTGCAGCCTGCAGCAGGGCTTCGCGCATGGCATCACAATAGGGAAAGGTGAAATCCAGATGGGTCACGGGTTTGTCGCTTGCTACAAAAAACGAGGTGGCCCGGCCATAGGTGTAGTCGATGATCTGATCGGGGATGACCAGCGAACCGGGGATCAGCTCAGGATGGATTCCGCCGACGGTAGCTACCGACACCACGCGGTCGACGCCATGGTCCTTGAGCGCCCACAGGTTGGCCCGGTAGTTCACTTCATGTGGGGGAATCGTGTGGCCGTAGCCATGGCGTGCCAGAAAAATCACTTCCTGGTCACAGATATGACCAAAGGTCAGTGCGCCGGAGGCTTCTCCGTAAGGCGTGCGTGCCACTTTGCGATGGGTGATTTCAAGATTGGCGAGCTGGGTCAGCCCGGTGCCGCCGATGATGCCTAGCATGTTATTGGTCCTTTAAAGCGTAAATAGCAGGCAGGTTGCGCCACAGTCCATAGGCGTCCATGCCGCAGCCGAACACATAGCGATTGGGCACACGCAGCCCCACAAAATCGGCCTGGATCGGTTTATCCAGTCCATTGTCCTTGTCGGCCAGTACGGCCGACCATACGCGCGCCGCTCCCATGCTCAGGAGCTTGTCACGGATCGCAGCCAGGGTTTCCCCCTCGTCCAGAATGTCGTCCAGCACCAGCACATTGCGGCCCACCACGTTTTGCCCGGGCAACACGCGCCATTCCACCTCGGCGCCGGTGGTGTTGCCGCGATAACGGGTGACGTGCAAATAATCAAACTCCAGTGGAAAACGCAACTTCGGCAGCAGTTGGCCGGCGAATACCACCGCGCCGCCCATGACCGGGAGCACCAGCGGAAACGCCTCAGTAAGGACATGCGAAATTTCATCTGCAAGACGATCAAGCACCGCCTGTACCTCGTCCTCTGACGCAATGAGCTCGGCATGGTCCAGCAGTTGTTGCGCTTCAAGCCGGGTCATGGCCCACCTGTGAATCTGGGAAAGTCCGCAGTTTACCTGCAATCACGGGCAGGCCGTGACAGCAAAGAGGCTTTCCAGACGTGCTCCGGCTCGAGTAAGCTTGAGCCATGTCGCATCCCGCTCCCTTCACACTCGATATGGCTGGCTGGCTATCCACTGCACGCCAACTGCCCTCGCCCAATTGCGACATGCGACCAGAAGGCAGGGCCATCGAACTCATCGTTGTCCACAACATTTCGCTGCCGCCGGGCGTATTCGATGGCGATGCGGTGATTGAGCTTTTCACCAACCAGCTCGACTGGGACGCAAACCCGTATTACCAGTCGATACGTGACATCAAGGTATCCGCGCATTTTTTCATCCGCCGCGACGGCTCCCTGATCCAGTTCGTGCCGTGTAGCCTGCGCGCCTGGCACGCGGGTGTTTCAAGTTGGCACGGTTGTGAGCGATGTAACGATTTTTCCATCGGGATCGAGCTGGAAGGCACGGATGATCTGCCCTTCACCGAGGCGCAGTACACCAGCCTGATTCCGCTACTGCAATCGCTTAAACAGGCTTATCCGATACGGGCGGTGGTAGGGCATAGCGAGATTGCGCCGGGGCGGAAGACGGATCCCGGGGTGTGTTTTGAATGGGAGCGGGTGCGGGGGATGGAGGCTTGAAGCGTTTGGAGTGATTGTGGGTTTTCCGGGAGGTTTTTACTTGGCTACTGTCCGTTGGCCGGGGGTAGCCCGGCGGCTAGTTACTTTTCTTGTCTCGCCAAGAAAAGTAACCAAAAGAAGGCGACCCCGACATCCCCGAATTCCCGAAAATCGAGCCTGCCGGGTGGGCGGCAAAGAACTCGCCCTGCTTTTGCTGTTTTTAATTTGATTTTTTGTGAGCAGAGCTCAAACACCTTTGCCGCTGATCCACCCGACAGACTCAATTTCCGGCGGGGCCGAGAGGGGCTGAAAATCAAAACCAGGTCAGAGGTGACGGCACGGTTTGCACGCTGTTGCTGCGACGCACACCCAGCGCAATACACCTGCGGATAATGCGTCTTACGCAGATTAGTAAAGGGCCGAGCAATGAATGATTTGGAATATGAGGAAACAGCATGAGGCGATTACTACTGATAGCATTGATTGCCGCACTGGCCGCAGGCTGCGGAAAACAGACCAGCAAGAAGCCAGAATTGCAGGAGAACACCGAAGCTTATTTTGCAGCGCACGGCATCGTTCCGGAGCAGGTCAACGAACTGCGCATTGGGGGCACGTTGTTCCGGTTTCCGGCGGGGGTGGGGTTGAATCCGTATACCTCCCAAGAAACTTACAGATCAGTTGACGGCTCGGCGATGACGCTCTCAACCAAGGAAGGGATGGAACAAGGGAAATACGAAAAGGCGGCCACGCCGATTGTTAAGGGGCAGGCGGATAGGGTGGCTTTCTATCTTGATGGCGACCATTTTTTCCGGCCCGGTCCCGACCCATTTGGTACTAGAGGGAGTGGGCCAGGCATTCGTGTTCAAATTTCATATGGTTACATGGAGAAACCATCTGAGGATGTGATTGCCAAACAAAAATCCATCTTACGTAGTCAGCGGGACATGCAAGGACTCGGTCTAAAGGAATTCATTTTTGCGGACAGGAAAAATCCTGGCGATGCACATTTGTTCTATCTCGCCACAGGCATGAAAACTCCAAAGGGCGGTTCTTTGGTTTTTCATTGTGAACCTAGATATGACCGCAAAGGGTACGTGGACGAACCGACTCATTGCGCTACAACCTACCAAGCGTTAAGAGGGTTCTCCGTGACATATGGATTTGACGGTGGCATATGGTTATCTAATTGGCAACAGGTGCATCACGCCGTAACCCAATTTGTCGATTCCGTTGTTGCCAAATAACAAAGGAGACAGATAGATAGCCAAATCCATCTCGGCACGTAAATCGTGCGATGTCTGGCATAAAGTAGCGAAGCGCATTGCGCCGGAAGTCCGTCGTAACACCAGCGTACAAACCGTCCCGTCACCAGCGCTCTGGTTTTGACTTTCATCCCCTCTCAACCCCGCCGAAAATTGAGTCTGTCGGGTGGATCAGCGGCAAAGGTGTTTGAGCCCCGCTCACAAAAATCAATTAAGCATTACAAAAGCGGGGCGAGTTCTTTGACGCCCACCCGGCAGGCTCAGTTTTCGGGGTTTCGGGGATGAGCGGGGTCGCCTTTTCTTTGGTTACTTTCTTTTGGCGAAACCAAAAGAAAGTAACTAGCCGCCGGGCTACCCCCGGCCAACGCCCCTCAGCCCAACGAAACACCCCCACCCAAGCTAAAATCCCCCTACCCCCCTTTCAGGACACCCACCTCATGCGCCTCGGTACCCCGCTCTCGCCCTCCGCCACCCGCGTCATGCTGCTGGGCGCAGGTGAACTCGGCAAGGAAGTCATCATTGCGCTGCAACGCCTGGGCGTGGAAGTCATCGCGGTGGACCGCTACGCTAACGCGCCAGGTCATCAGGTTGCGCATCGCGCACACGTGATCGACATGAGCGACGGCGCAGCCCTGCGCGCACTGATCGAAGCGGAGAAACCGCATTGGGTGGTGCCGGAAATTGAGGCCATCGCCACTGAAACCCTTCTGGAAATAGAAGCTGACGGACTGGCCCACGTCATCCCCACCGCACGTGCCACCCACCTCACCATGAACCGCGAGGGTATCCGCCGGCTGGTCGCCGAGACACTTGGGCTGCCGACCTCGCCGTATGTGTTCGCCAATAGTCTGGTCGAAATGACGGCCGCAGCCGACAAGCTGGGGTTCCCGGTCATCATCAAACCGGTGATGTCGTCGTCCGGCAAGGGCCAGTCAAGAGTAGACGAAGCGAACCAGTTGCAAGCTGCATGGGACTGTGCAGCCAGTGGCGGCCGGGTGGACAAAGGGCGTGTCATTGTCGAAGGCATGATCGATTTCGATTACGAAATCACGCTGCTGACTGTGCGAGCACTCGACAGCTCGGGCCGGGTGGAAACGCACTTTTGCGCGCCCATCGGGCATGTTCAGGTAAAAGGCGATTACGTCGAGTCGTGGCAACCCCAACCGATGTCTGCCGCTGCGCTGCAGCGCGCGCAGGACATCGCTGCTGCAGTCACCGGCAACCTTGGCGGACGTGGTCTGTTCGGCGTGGAATTGTTTGTCAAGGGCGATACCGTATGGCTTTCCGAAGTCAGCCCACGACCGCATGACACCGGCATGGTCACCATGGCCACGCAGCGCCAGAATGAATTCGAACTGCACGCGCGCGCGATTCTCGGCTTGCCGGTCGACGTGTCGCTGCGCGAACCCGGCGCATCGGCAGTGATCTACGGTGGCATGGACGCAAGCGGCATTGCTTACGAAGGGGTTGATGATGCGATGCGCATGGCTGGGATCGATCTACGGCTATTCGGCAAGCCGGAAGCTTTTGTTCGACGACGCATGGGCGTGGCACTGGCCACCGCTGATACCATAGCCGAAGCACGCCTGCGAGCCAAAGCTGCAGCTGCAACCGTCAAACCCGTAAAAACTTAGGCATTACAAAATCAAATCATGCAAACCCATTACGAACGCCTGGGTGGCGGTGAAGTCCTCCGCAAAATAGTCGACCGTTTCTATGACCTGATGGACGAAGACCCTGACTACTACGGCATCCGAAAATTGCATCCTGAAGACCTCACCGAGTCGCGTAACAAGCTCGCCTGGTTTCTGAGCGGCTGGACTGGTGGTCCACCGGAATACACCGACCGTTTCGGCCACCCTTTCCTGCGTCGTCGCCACATGCCCTTTACCATCGGTGAATCCGAACGCGATCAATGGATGGGCTGCATGGTGCGTGCGATGCAGGACGTCGGCGTGGACGCAACTATGCAGCAAGAACTGACTGCCGCTGTTTTCAAAACCGCCGATTTCATGCGTAATCAGCAACAATAACAAGATGAAACGACTCATAGGCTGGAGTGTGCTGCTTGCTGTGCTGGGTGCGTTTACCGTGCTGCCCTGGTTAATGCTGGAAAACAAACCGGCGATCGAACCCCCCGCCGAATTTCATCGCACCGACCTCGCGTGGATCAAGTCGCTATTTCAGAAACACGACCCGCGCAGCAAGACACCGGATGTGGTGTACAGCATCCAGCTGGACGAAACCGAACTCAATCGATTGCTGAATTACGCGGTCGAACTACGCCGTGTCAGCGGCATTGCCGCTGAGATTACGCCCGGCCTGGCCACGCTCACCGCCACGCTCACGATGCCGACGAATCCCTTTGGACGCTTCCTTAACATCACTGCCGAAGTCGCAGATGTGCCAGGTGGCATACGAATTCAGAGCCTGCAACTAGGCAACTTGCCCCTGCCAGGCTTCCTCGCTGACTGGACAGCCCGCTTGATCCATACCTGGCTACGGCGTGATCCAACCTATGCGGCCCTGGTTGACGCCTTTTCCAAGGTGAGTTTCAGAGAAAACCAGGCCACGCTGGATTATCGCTGGCAACCCGAACTTCTGACCCGGATCGAACGCAAAAGCGCCGACCTCCTGATCGCGCCAGAGGACCAGGCACGCATGATTGCGTATGCGGGACAACTTGATGCGCTGGTGAAACGCTACCCGCAAGGCAGCACAGTGCCGCTGGTGCAGGTGATTGCGCCGCTGTTTGCCCATGCCAGTGCACTTGGCAAAAATGCCGCCGAAGAAAACCGTGCCGCGCTCACTGCTGTCGCCGCTTATCTGTCAGGCATCAGCTTGACCCGCCTGCTGGAAAGCGACAGCAAATCAATCCGCCGTGCACCACGCGTGCTGCTGTCACTGTATGCGCGGCGTGACTTTGCTGAACACTTCATGATTTCAGCCGCGCTCACTGTCAATGGCAGCAGCCGGATGGCCAACGCGATTGGCCTGATCAAGGAAGAAGAAGATGCCACCAAAGGCTCCGGCTTCAGCTTTACTGACCTGGCTGCCAATCATGCCGGCGTCAGGCTTGGAGAGCTGGCTACCGGAGATTCCGCCGTACGTATCCAGCAGAAACTAGCCACAGCACGCAGCGATGCAGACTTGTTGCCGGACTTTCGAAATCTGCCGGAATTCATGCCACAAGCCGAATTTGAGCGCCGCTTTGGTCAGGTTGGCAGCTCTCGCTATCAAAAAATCCTCGCCCGCATCGACTCGCGCCTTGCCATCCATCCGCTGACCCAATAAGGGATATACAACCATGATATAATGCTGGGTTTCCCGCAATCGGCATCCCATCATGTCCCGCAAGCTCCGTAATATCGCCATCATCGCGCACGTCGACCACGGCAAAACCACGCTGGTCGACCAGCTGCTCAAACAATCCGGCACGTTCCGCGACAACCAGGCAGTTGACGAGCGGGTCATGGACTCCAACGATCTGGAGCGAGAACGCGGGATCACCATTTTGGCGAAAAACACCGCCATCATGTATGGCGAATACCACATCAACATCGTCGACACCCCCGGCCACGCCGACTTCGGCGGTGAAGTCGAGCGCGTGCTCGGCATGGTCGATGGTGTGGTACTGCTGGTTGATGCGGTCGAAGGCCCGATGCCGCAGACCCGCTTCGTGACCAAAAAAGCGCTGGCACTGGGCTTGAAGCCGATTGTCGTGATCAACAAGGTGGACCGTCCGGGTGCGCGCCCGAACTGGGTCGTCGATCAAACCTTCGACCTGTTCGAAAAACTCCACGCCACCGATGAACAGCTCGACTTTCCCATCATCTACGCGTCGGGCCTCAATGGCTGGGCCTGTCTTGATCTGAAGGACGCGCCCTCCGAAGGCGGTTCGGCCGACAACATGACGACCCTGTTCGACACCGTGATCGCACACGTCCCCACCCCGCCCGGTTCGCCCGATGCGCCGCTGCAATTGCAAATCGCCGCACTCGACTACTCAACCTACACCGGTCGTCTCGGCGTCGGTCGCGTACTGAACGGTCGCATCAAGCCCGGCATGTCGGTGGTGGTGATGAATCACGAAGAACAAGTCGCGAGTGGGCGTGTCAACCAGGTGCTTGGCTTCAAGGGCCTGGAGCGCGTACCGGTGGAAGAAGCCGAAGCCGGCGACATCATCATCATTTCGGGTCTGGACGACATCGGCATCGGCGTCACGGTCTGCGACCGCGAAAATCCGGTGGGCCTGCCGGTGATGCCGGTGGACGAACCCACGCTGAACATGGACTTCATGGTCAATGCCTCCCCTCTGGCCGGCACCGAAGGCAAGTTCGTCACCAGTCGCCAGATCCGCGAGCGACTGAAGAAAGAACTGCTGGTCAACGTCGCCCTGCGCGTCGACGAGACCGGTGACGCCGATGTGTTCCGCGTCTCGGGTCGTGGCGAACTGCACCTCACCATCCTGCTGGAAAACATGCGTCGCGAAGGCTTCGAACTGGCCGTCGGCAAACCGCGCGTCGTGTACAAGGAAATCAACGGCGAAAAATGCGAGCCGTATGAAAACCTCACCATCGACCTCGAAGACGACACCCAGGGTACGATCATGGAAGAGATCGGCCGCCGCCGTGGCGAACTCACCAACATGGAATCCGACGGCCAGGGCCGTACCCGCCTGGAGTACCACATTCCTGCACGTGGCCTGATCGGCTTCCAGTCCGACTTCATGACCATGACGCGCGGCACGGGCCTGATGAGCCACGTGTTCGATGACTACGGCCCGGTGAAAGACGACTTGCCCGGCCGTCACAACGGCGTGCTGGTCAGCCAGGACAACGGCGAAGCCGTTGCCTATGCACTGTGGAAACTGGAAGATCGCGGCCGCATGTTTGTCTCCCCAGGAGACAAACTGTACGAAGGCATGATCATTGGCATTCACAGCCGTGACAACGATCTTGTGGTCAATCCGATCAAGGGCAAACAGCTCACCAACGTGCGCTCCTCCGGCACCGACGAAGCCGTGCGCCTGACCACGCCGATCAAATTGACGCTGGAATCTGCAGTGGAGTTCATCGACGACGACGAACTGGTTGAACTCACGCCGAAATCGATCCGCATCCGCAAGCGCTTCTTGCTGGAACACGAGCGCAAGCGTGCAGGTCGTGCGTCAGCTTAAGCTGAACCCCGGCCTCAAGCCGGTTCAGTCTGACGAGAAAACCCGGCCTTGTGCCGGGTTTTTTGATGCGTGACAGAGGTAAAATCACCCCCATGCATCCTCTCGAAATCGGCCTTCTCGTTGGTCTGGCCCTCCTTATCCTCGTGACAGTTATCCTGGCGTTGCGCATCCATGCGTTGCGGCGCGACCAAAGCGGGCTGCCCGCGTTGCTGACGCAGGACATGGAAGCCCGCCATCGTGCCGTGTTGACCGACCTTCACACCGGGCTGTCACAGCAATCGGATCGCATGCAAACCCAGCTATCGGCTCTCCAGGTTGCCCAGACCGAGCGGCTGGCGGAAACACGTGAAACGGTCACCGGTCAGTTTGGCCAGTTCCAGACCGTGATGCTGGAAAAGCTGATCCAACAGGGACGCGCCGAGCAAAGCGCGCTGCAGGAGACGCTCAAGGGCATGACCACGCAATTTGGCGAGCGTGTGCAGCAGCTGTCACAAACGGTCGACGGCCGGCTCAACGAAATTTCAGGGAAAGTCGCCGAGCGGCTCGACGAAGGCTTCAAGAAAACCAACGAGACTTTCACTTCGGTGATGACTCGCTTGGCAGTGATCGACGAAGCGCAGAAAAAAATCGAAAGCCTGGCCACCAATGTCGTATCGCTGCAGGAGATATTGGGCGACAAGCGTTCGCGCGGCGCATTTGGCGAGGTTCAGCTGGAAGCGCTGGTGCGGAACAGCCTGCCGCCCGACGCCTATGCCTTTCAGCACACGCTGAAAAGTGGCGCACGCGTCGACTGTGTGCTGATCCTGCCCGAGCCCACCGGTTCAGTGTGCGTCGACTCCAAGTTTCCGCTGGAAAACTACCGCCGCATGTTTGACGACAGTCTCCAGCAGGCTGAACGTGACGCAGCACGGCGGCAGTTCAAAGCCGATGTTAAAAAGCACGTCGACGATATCGCCGCGAAATACATCGTCTCCGGCGAAACCTCGGACGGCGCGGTGATGTTCCTGCCAGCCGAAGCGGTGTTTGCGGAAATCCATGCCTACCATCCCGATCTGGTCGAACACGCGCAGAAAAAGCGGGTCTGGCTAACCTCGCCCACCACGCTGATGGCGGTACTGAATACTGCGCGGGCGGTGATCCGCGATTCAGAAACGCGGCGCATGGCGCATGTCATCAAGGACGAACTCAGCAAGCTGGCAAAGGATTTTTCCCGCTTCGACGAGCGTATGAAGAAACTCGCCACCCACATCGAGCAGGCCAACAAGGATGTGAGCGAAGTGCGCATTTCCAGCGACAAGATCAACCGGCGCTTCCAGCAGATCGAGCGGGTCGAACTCGACCACCCGGACGCCGACCCGGCGCGTCTGCTCGACGCTGACGAGTAAGCATGGGCTGGCCGAGGTGAACTGGTTCGGCCGCTGGTGGCGCGCTCGCATTCTCAAGCGGCACCTTATCCCTGCCAGCGCGTTCGACGCTGCAATCGCCAGGCTGCCGATCCTGCATCACCTGGATAGATACGAACGAACGCGTCTGCGTGAATCGGCCAGCCTGTTCATCCATGACAAGACTTTCTCTGCTGCGGGTGGCGCAGACGTCGACGATGCCACCCCACTTTTGGTCGCATTGCAGGCCTGCTTGTTAACGTTGAATCTTGACGAAAATAGCTATCGCGGCTGGAGCGAGATCATTCTTTACCCCGACGCATTTCTGCATCAGCGCGAAGAAATGGATGAAGCCGGCGTGGTGCACCGTTCGCGCGACATTCTTGCGGGCGAAGCATGGCACGGCGGGCCGCTTGTGTTGTCAATTGCCAGTGTGGAAGCGAGCGGAGAGGCTGACGGCGTCAACGTCGTGCTGCATGAATTCGCCCATAAACTCGATATGCTGAACGGCGACGCCAATGGGTATCCCCCCTTGCATCGCGGCATGGATACCGCCGCCTGGGCGCACGACTTCAGTACGGCCTATGCCGACCTGTCTGCGCGTGTCGATGCAGGAAGAGATACTGCGATCGACCCCTACGCCGTAACCGATCCCGCCGAATTTTTTGCGGTGCTCACCGAAGTATTTTTCGAAACACCGCAGGTAATCAATCAGGAATACCCGGCGATTTACCAACAGTTACAGCTGTTCTATCGCCAGAACCCACTGGGTAAAGGTTAAGGACCATGAGCCAGTCCGTTCAACCTCATATGAACCGCTATTCCAGCCCGCGAACTCCCATGCATATACAACGGGTGCCACGAACAAGCATTGCATCCATTATTGACGAGATTTTTTTAACGCTCACCTAAGACGGTACTCAGCACAGCACGCTGGAACAACGTATTTGCTATCAACAACTTTCGATGTATTTTTAATGAACGGCTGGCAGCTGGGCAGCTGCGTCCACCCCGGCACAACATGCGGCATGGGCAGCCTACTCGCCCGCCACGCTGGCTGAGTTCGAAACCAAAAACGAGCTGCGCGCCCGCCTCGATTTTGGCCAGCATCAACCGCAACACTTTCTGCGGATCGCCTATACCCAGCCGCTGCCGCGCCTGGCTGAGGCCATCGCACGCATCGACGGCTTCCTGGGCCGCTGATCATGCACGACGACGGCGGCGCGAGAACCAGGTCATGCCCAACAAACCCAGTGGCAGCAATGCCAGCGTCCCTGGCTCAGGGATGCTGGCGCCCGGGACGGGGTCGACTTTCAAGGAATCATTCGCGCAGTTCATGGTCCAGAACACGTCGAAGTCACCTGCCCCCCAATGGGAACCAAACAGGGCGACCGGGATGCGCGCTTCATAGAAAAAATGCTTGTCAGCGGCATAGATGCCCATGTTGGCGACGCCGGTCGTAGTGTAGGCCACCTCACCCAAGCCCAGCAGATTGCCCGCCAAAATCGAGGTCGGGCCTTCGTTAGCTGCGCCCCATATTCCTGCGCCCCACTGCGTGACGGCGTACAGCCCACCCTTCGTTTTTCCATTACTACCGGTGGTTTCGAGACCGAATTCAAAAGTTCCGTTACGACCGAAGTCGATCGCGAAATCGCCCGGTGCAAAGTTGTTACCAACATTTGGCGTCAGCGGGTTGTGCCCGGTCACCAGGGCCAGATAGAGAAACTGCGCGTCGTAATCCACATACAGGGCTTCGACATCGTAAGCCTGCCCGCCGTAACCCGGAGAAAGCCTGGTGCCGAGGCCTCCAGTCTGGTCTTCAACGGCCCAGGCCTTGACCGATGCATTTGGCGTCCAATCCGTAACTTTCCCGGAACGCGCCAAGCCCCAGTCGGACAGATTCGCATCAATGGTGTATGCCGAGACCTGCAAGGACAAACCGCACGCAAGCAGTCCGGCCACAATTGGAAGTAATCGCATGACATTCCCTTATGATCAATGCTGAAGAATGCGTTATCTTCAGCAAAGTTCATGCCCATGAATGTCCAACGCACAGGAGGGGTGTAGCCAGCGCCGCTACAGGCATACAGGCATACAGGCTTACGGTCTGAATCGAACGCGCCGAATGGCTATTTCTTACAAGAGTGCGTTGAGTTTCCGACGGTTTTGTCGGTTTGCGCGGCGAACGGACGAAAAAAAACCGGCCCTGAGACCGGTTTTTAGTACCGCGACCCGGAATTACTGGGCAGCAGGAGCAGGAGCAGGTGCAGCTTCAGCAGCAGCATCAGCTGAAGAAGCAGCAGCGTCAGCAGCAGAGGCAGCAGCATCAGCCGAGGAAGCAGCAGCGTCAGCAGCTGAGTCCATCGGAGCAGCTTCCATTGGAGCCGGAGCTTCAGCAACAGGCGCGTCTACAGGAGCAGCAGCTTCGTCTTTTTTACCACAAGCAGACATGGATACAGCCAACAGCGCGGCCAGCAGAATAGAATATTTCATTTGATTTCCCTTTACGTACGTATAAAAAAACCCACACCAGAAATCGGTCCAGGACTTTGTAATCCAGCCGACGCGCGGAATTCTAACAAATCGGCAAAAGAAAACCACTATCTATGAAACTTCTTCTGTCGTGGAAGAATAGCGTTGTGCAGTTACAACAACCATAAGTCTAATACATAAAATCACGTTATTGGCCAATTGATCCAGTCTTTTGCCTTAAAAACTTGACAACGTCAGGGTTGAAATCACCTCGTTCCAATGCATTTCGATAGGCAACCTGCGCCTCATTCCCCCGCCCCAACGATTCCAGCGCCAGTCCCAGCCCAAGCAACCACCCGCCCTGATTCGGTTCTGCGGCCAGTGCACGCTGATACGCTTTGACGGATTCTTCGTAACGCAAGGTCTGGGACAACAGTGCGCCCATCAGCGCATGATCTGCAGGTCGCAAGCTATCTCGTCCACGCTCCAGCCAGATCAACGCTTCGTCTCGTCGCCCCAGATCGCCTAACAGGCGCCCAGCTGCAATGGCCAACCCGCCATCCGACTGATGTTCATAACCCGCTTTCAACAACGATAGTGCTGCGTCAGCCTGTCCGCTTTCTTGTAGCAGTCTGGCGAGTTGGAGCCGTGCAATCCGCATGCCCGGCTGACGTTCCAGTGCGAGCCGGTATTTGCCCATTGCCGCGTCGATTTTCCCCAAACGGCGTAAGACCAAAGCCTCGTCATGGAGCAGTTGCGCTTCCATCTCCGGCGACAACTCCGCCATCTTTTTAACTACAGCAGGCTCCTTCAATGGCGGGGCAGAAACATTTGATGCGATCTGCACGACGGTTGCTGGCATGGTCATCGACCGTGCCATTTTTCCTGCCGAAATGCCCGGTGAATCCGTCGTCTGGTGACCAGGCTCAGGGACAACAGCTGAATTTACAACCGGTGCCACAGATGGCGCTGCGGAAGGTGCTGGGGGAGGTGCTACAGATGGCGCTACAGATGGCGCTAAAGATGGCGCTTCAGGCGCTGTCGACGGTTCGTCAGGCAGGGCCGGCGCAACCTCGACCGGATCGGATTCGGGCGAATGCTGCGCAATGTGGGTTGCTGCAGGCGGCGTGGGCTCTCTAGAGCCAGCAGACAGGGCAAAATAGCCCGCAACCCCGCCCGCCAATAACAGGGCAACAGAAAACGCTGCTTGCTTCATCCCGAATCGACGCGGCGTTCCTGACATTGAACGCTCTCGTACCGGCAAATCACTCGGAGCGTCGCCTCTGGCATCAAGGTCACGCAGCATTTGATTAATGATGCTCATCTGATTCCTCTGGGCTTATCCCAACAAACGCAAACCGGAAAATGCTATTGCGAACAACCCCAGTAATGCGAATCCCCAAACCAGCATCCGGGTGCAAACCATTTGACGCACGGCCAAGGTGTCACGCGCGGCCACGTTCACATGGCGATACGTCACTTGCTCGGCTCCCAGCCCATAAGCAAGCATCATGGCCTTGGCCGCAATGATATTGATCAGACGTGGTAGCCCACGGGACACACGCCATAACCTGCGTTGCGCCCACCGCGTGAACAAGGGCGAATCGCAGCCTGCCACTTTAAGTCGATGTTGCACATAGGTCGCAACCTCCGCCCGGCCAAGCGGCCGTAAAACTGCGTGGAAACTGATACGTGTCAGAATTTGTCGTGTGCTCTTATCGTGCAAACGGATCATTAGCTCAGGCTGCCCAAACAACACGACCTGAAGCAACTTGCGTTTCTCGGTTTCGAGATTGGTCAATAGGCGAACGGCCTCAAGCGTGTCAGCAGGCAAAGCCTGTGCTTCGTCGATCAAAACAACCGGCTGACGACCCTGTTGTGCCAGCGCAATAAAATGACGTTCCAGCCGATGGAGCAAATCTTCGCTGCTGCCCTCGGCTGAGACGCTAAATTCATGCGCGATTGCAGCATATAAACCCCGCGGATCCAGACCAGGGTTGGGCACAAATGCGACTTGCCAACGTTCTGGCAGGAAATTCAGCAATCGTCTCAGCAGGAGGGTTTTTCCGGTACCCACCTCGCCTTCGACCACCAGAAACCCCTCACCCGCTTCCAAAGCGTAGCGGAGCGTCTCATACGCGTCCTGATGGGGCTGGGCGGGGAAAAAGAATTCGGTGTCCGGCGTCAGTCCAAACGGCGGCTCACGCAGGCCGAAATAAGCCCACCACGTGATCACGGCCGGGATTCAGGGAAACCATAGGTCTGAAAACGTTGCTGGGTCGACTCCAGGTCAGGCCTCCAGTCCTTGCTGTCTCGAATCAGTGTGGTCTTGATCAGCACGACCAATTCGCGCTTTTGACTCACCTGGCTCGTACTGCCGAACAGATGGCCCAATAAAGGAATATCGCCCAAGAATGGAACGTTGTTTTTACCATCGGTATAACTCTGCCCCATCAGGCCGCCTATCGCCACGATCTGGCCATCTTTCAAACGCACCACACTGTCAGTTTCCGAAATGCTGCTGGAAGCCAGCGGCAGGGAGTAGGTTCCCAAATCACCCAAGCGAATTTCCTTGGTTTTTTCCGTGACATTGCTGACCGATGGCCGGACGTGCAGAGTAATGTTGTCGCGCTCATCGATTTGTGGCGTGACATCCAGCGCGATACCTGAAAAGAAAGGCTTCACCACAACGGTGGGGGGGGTGGCAGGGACGCCTACTGCAGCAGCCGTTCCTCCCGTGACTTCGGTAACGAAATAGTCGTCTGTTCCGACTTTAAGCACAGCTTTCTGATTGTTGATTGTCGCAATCCGCGGACTGGACAAGACATGCACCACACCCTGGCTCTTGATCAGGTTGATGACTGCGCCAAAATCCCCGTCGTTGAATGCCAGGCCAAATACGCTTCCCACAGGGCCTGGAATGGCCCCACCCAGCATTTGGGCTACCGTGCCGCCCAGGCTGACGGGATTGTCCCGACCAGGGTTGAGGCTGTTCACACCGGCGGCAAACTTGCCACTGTTCTGCAGTGTGGACCAGTTGATGCCCGCCTGAAAACCATCGTTCAACTGCACTTCAAGAATTTTTGCCTCCAGCATTACCTGACGCACGCTGATGACTTCTGAGGCACGCAAATACTTTTCCACCATGACCAATATGGCAGGCGGCGCCTTCACAATGACGATACCGGATTGAGGGCTCACCACCACCTCGCCCAAGGTGCCGACCAAGGTTTTGAGCGAAGTGCTCACCTCCTCCCAATATTTGGAGTCGGTCGAGGTTTGCACACTGCTGGTTTCCTGCGACGTTGAACCACCACCCGATGCAGACCCCGTGCGACCAGACCCTCCGCTTTGAATCGAGCCGGAAATCACCCGCATATCCGACGATCCCTTGCGCTGCATGGCCAGGGCATTCAACTGATAGATACGGGTTTGCACCGCCGATGACGGCACGATGATGCGCTTGCCCTGCACTTCGTAATCGTAGCCATACAGTGCACGCACGGCTTCCATCGCCTCTGGCACAGTCACGTTCTTGAGATTAAGCGTCAGGCTCCCGGTCACATCGGGGTGCACGAGCATGCTGTAGGGCGTGCCTGTCACCATCCCAATGAATACTTCTGATGCCTTGGCATTGTTCACCGTCAGATTAAAGCGAGGTTCAGCGGCCGACTTGGTTACAACGGGTTGCGTATCGCGCACCGCATCCATAACCGCCTGCTGCACCGCCGCGGGTGGCGTGACGGCTTGTGTTGGCTGTGACGCGGTCGATGTGGCCAGTTCGGCATTCATCGCATCCTTGCCCTGCTTGCCAAAGGGGCTGGCACAGCCAGCCAAAACCAATACTGCCAAAACAATGTGTTTATGCATGTTCAATTCCTGGTTTTTCGCGTCGGGCGCGGAAGCGCCAGTAGCTGGGTTCGGGCCGACTCATCGGTCAGGTAAACGCTACGACGTCCGCCTTTTCCCGAAATGACAATGTGATCTTCGCGTATGGCCGTGACCCGGCCACCTTCTACCGAATCACCGAGCTTGACGGTGCTGCCGCCATACCAGGCAATCGAATGCTTTCCATTAAGCTTCACCCAGGCCAGCGCTGGCGCGTCTTGAAGCGTTTCCGGATCAGGACTGGTCAGCGCTCGCGGGAGTGCCGTCGGATCAGGCAGGGACGCTGCTACTGCTGCCGGCAGCAGCAAAGTCATCAGGACAAACAGCATCATACGCGCAGCCATGCTTCCTCCAGGCTCAACGTGTGGATGGTCAAGGTCAGCGTCAAAACCGGGCGTGCTGCCGTATCAAGCGAGGCTTCTACCCAGCTCAATCGCCAAGGCAACGCTTCCAGGCGCTCAAGATACGCAACCAGGTCGGCGTATTGCCCGCTCAGCGTGACATCAAAGCCATGCCGATAGAACCCCGGCGGCGTGCCTTCTGCAGCACCAGGCAGCAACACCGGTTGCGGGCTGAGCGTTTTAAACCCAACGATCGTCACGCCTCCCGAGCCTTGCACCACATCCTTCAACACCTGACGCATGCGTTCGGGTGGAATCAGCGAACGCCCCCGCGTGTCCAGTTCGGCATTCAACTCCGCCAATCGGGCCTGCTGCACAGTGAGCGTATTGAGAGCGGCCTTATCGGGGTCGTTCAATGCAGAACCGGCCAATGCCACTCGCTGCTGTTCGATTTCCTGAATCGCTGCCTGTGCGACTTGCACACGGTCGGTCGCATTGCGTTTACGCATTTGCCCCGAATCGATTGCCAGCGTCTGGACCAACGAAAAAACCACGATGAGCGCTGCCACGAAAACGAACACACGTTCCCGCAGGCTTAACGCGCTCACGCGCTGGCTCAGTTTCCGGAATTTTTCACCGAGCATCCAAATTCTCCTGATCTGGCGAGTCAGCTGAACGACCGGCAGTCAACTCAAAATCGAGATACTGTGGCAATGCAGGCGCAGCTGGCTGGCCATCTGCTGAGGGGCTGGCCGGGGCGACATTTGCCACCACAGCGGTCATGCCAGAAAACTTCATGCCGGCAAAAGGCGGCTGCTTGCCGAGTTGAGTCATGTAATTCGCCAACATGCCTGCATTGAATGTCGCCCCTTTGAGCTGAACGTAGTCTGCCGAAAGATTAAAACTGTTCAGCCAGACCCCTTCGGTGGAACTGAAAGCCAGGGCCCGCATGCGGGGAGAAAAGCCCACCGATGTTTTTTCTATCGTGCCGCCAATCGCTTCCAGCAAAGTTTCCCGTTGCGTGACCTGAAGCTGCGTGTTTTTGATCCTTGCGCTCAATTGCGGGTTGACTACACGTTGCGCTTTGGCATTCAACTCATCCAGCACTGCCTGCGTACTGGCCTGCGCCGCTTCTTCCTGAATGGCCTGAACTTCCAGGCCAACCGCTTGATAGTGCAAAATTCCCGCCCAGGCCAGCGCCCCAAACAACACGACCCCCAATACCACCAGCATTTCGCGCAGGCCAAATACATAGCGCTTTTTGAGAAGCAGGGGGTTAGCCAGGTTGATCTGCTGACTCATGGTTTGGTGTCTTCCTTGCGCAGCGCAGCGCCTATCGCATGGAAACACGCGGTAGGCAATGCACTGACATCGGGAAACGAGGACATGTCCAGTGCATTGTTGAGGTCCATCACCTCAACGGGCAACGCGAGGTTCCTCGCAAGGCTTTCACGAAACCGCTCAACGTTCTCCATCGGAATCAGCAACAGTCGGTCAACCGGAACACCACCAAACTGACGGTCAAAATGGTCCAGCGTGCGCTGGAATTCCAATGTCAGACGCTCAATCATGATCTCCAGGTCGCCATCCAGTTGCGCCTGATTCACACTCAATGAGCGCGCCATACACAGTTCGCCATCCAGCGACAGGGTCAGCAAGCCGCCTGTTTCAACAAATGAGAACACAGCCAGTGCGCGGCCCGGCTTTTCCAACCTGGCGGCCAGATTGCGCTGAGCGGTTTCGACAATATCGATAATGACCAATTTCAGACCCGCTTCAACAGCGAATTCCGTTTCTTCCGCCAGCAGACTATTCTTGGCAGCGACGGCAAACAATTGTCGCGCATGATTCAGATGCTCCGGTTGCGGGACTTCCAGCACATCCACCGTGCCATCATCCGGGTGGTAATCCAGCATGTCCTGAATCTGCCAGCGCACCGCAGCCCGCAGTTCATCGGTTGGCACGTTAGGCGCTTCAAGCATGCGCATTTTGTATGCCGCCGGGCTCAATACCAAGCTGGCTGGGCCGCTGTCCTGCAGTTCACTCAGCGCATCGCTCCATTTATCGTTCTTGACCGTCAACACCCCCACGGCCAGCAATTTGGGCACCGGCACCCGGCGGTCCACACGTGCATAGGCGATACGGCCCGGAAGACGCAGATACGCGGTGAGACCGTGTTCAGTGGTGCGACGAAAAAACCGCATCGATTAACCTTAAATTTTTCATCAAACTAAACAAACAAGTCATTGTTGTCAAAGCGTTTCAATACATCTCACGCATATAAATCAGCGGTTTGTTACCGCGATACAAACCAAAACTCGCTCGCGCCACCGGATTCTGGTTAAAAGCCGGGCCACTTCTCAGCCAGGGTTGATCAGCGCCAGTCACCGTAGCCACCGGACATGTGTTGCCGGCACCCGCCGCTGCCAGATTTAATGTCAAATCGACGCTGCCTGTATTATTTAAACCGGGCGCGGAGAGTCTCAAATTGCCCCGACCTGCATTAAACCTACCCGACAGCGAAACCGATGTTTCGCAGGCATTGAGGTTTCGCCGCCAATTGGATAGCGCCACATTGGCGGGGACAAGCTGGGTACAGAAATCCGCTGTATTGCGCGTGAATCCCGCACCATTCCAGAATTGCGTTTCGGCAGGCACTGGCAAATTCAACACTTCCGAACCATGCGCATTGGATAAGGCCAGCCGCCCAAACCGGATCTGATTACCCGAATCAAAGGCAATACTTGGAAATACCGCAGACGTAAGCGTATCGATCGTACCGTTGCCTGTAACGGCATTCTCTGCCATGTCGGCAATACTGAGCGTAAGCGTGATATCCGCCAGGAATGGCATGACGGGTATGACTGGCCCACTTGGTGGGTTACGCGTGAAGAAAAAGGTTTCTGCTGAATCAACAACCAGCTGTCCCGTTCCACTCCCCATATCCGTTACCGTAGGCGTTCCCAAAACACCATCCGGCGTGCCGACGGTAGCAGAGTACACCGGGAAAAACCCGGCCGCCCCCACAAGTTTCCACAGGTTTCCCGTGTAGTTGAGCGTTGTGCCGCCCATCATGTTTTTAGCCGTGATCGAAGCCTGAGGCAGCGTGACATAACCAAAGGGCTGGCCCAGATAGGTAAACGAACGCGTCGGACAAGCCGTGTCGTTGAAGGTCCTGAACACTGGCGCACTGGCGGGTATCAGATCGAAATGGTCCGGTACAAACCGGCCCACATTGAACACCGCCGACTCGATATTCATCTCGGCAGCCGTGGAACCGTCTGCCGCATCCACTGCGGCAAAGCTGCTGTCCACCAGTTTCATGGTGATGGCTCCGACTTCGGAATAGCGCGCGTCTGTAGTCGTTGCGATACCGGTACCGACAGCGGTTGACCAGGCGCCGGTCGTCAACATCCCGGCAACACAACCTGAAGCCGGAAGAATGCATCCGTTCATGCTGGCGACTGGCGTTCCCGCATAGTTGCTCGTGGTCGCGCCCAGCGTATTACGTGACGTTGCGGATAGCTGAAACGGCTGACCCGCTTTGTGCACAAAGCCGCCGTTAACCAAAATATTGGCGAGCGTACGCGTCGCGCCCGCCGTGGCGCTATTGGCGTCGGTGGCGGTGGCGACGAAGTAGTCCGGGCGAATCGCAAACGGATCGGTTGAACACCCCACAATCGTGGGCGCGCCGGTTGACGGATAAGTCATGCGAATCCTTGCATTGGGCCAGGCGTTCGGCTCATTGATGCCAGTCTTGTTTTTTCGACCCGCGTCTGCGGTCGCGAAGGTGAGCGTGCCCAGACCCTGGATCAGCGCATAGGCACCACAACTTCCGCCTGCTGATGCATTAACAATTTCCAGTTTCACATCGCCGACGAAAGTCGTTTCGATGGCGGTGCCGCCTGTTTTTAGCGCGACGATGGCGAGATTGAAATTGCTGGCAGAAACCTGGGTTTTGATCACGCCACTTACACTGCCGCCTGCAGTAGCGGTTTCGAAGGCATTAAACCCACTGGGCACAACTGTTGGAGATCCACTGCACGGCCTTGTCTCGTTCATCACAATGCTCAACTTCGACGCGCTTAACGCCCCGCTAAACACGCTCACCTCATCCAGATTACCGCTGAACTTGAAGCCAGACCCGCTTTCTGAAGACGCATTGTTTTCGCCTCCAATCGAAGCAGCACCACTATCTGTTCCCCAAGTGCCCGTATAGGTTTGCGTGACGAAGGCAAGCTGTGCGCCGGCCTGGCTATAAACATAAATGCTTTTGGTCTTGGCAACCGCGCTCATCGTCGCCGCAACGAAATACCAGGTATTGTTCTGAATGACACTGGGGGTATCCAGGATGACTGGAGAAGTTGAACGTGCGTAAAAACGCAACACACCGGTTCCGCCATCTCCCAGACTGAAGCCAAACCCTCCAGTATTATTCTGGTCGTCGATGAAAATCCGCTGCCCACTTTTTGCATTGTTAGTGGTGCGAACCCAGGCAGCCACAGTGAAATCCGTGGCGAGATTAGGAAAAGATGCCGGAACAGCGACATAGTCGTTCGTCCCATCGAAAACGCCATACCCACAGGTTCCAGGGCTGTTCGCAATGGCCGGCGTAGCGCTTGAAGTTAATGCGCCATTGATTGCCATGGCATGATAACCACGACCCGAACTATCTCCCACCTGCCCTGCCAATCCCGACCACGTCAGTTCGTCCATGCGAAAATTGGCAACGCTAGAAGGCTGCAAGGCAACCAGATGAGCAATGCTCACAGCCGAAACACTTGAAGTCGCCACCCGGCCACCGGTTGCTGTTGTACCACCAGCATAAGTTTCGTCCGTGAATTCAATCCCAATCCCATTGGGGCCAGCACCCGTAGGAATATCCTCCCGCTCTGCCATGCCTGCTGGCGGCGTGAAACTGGCATTTCCATTTGCCACTGCATACAAACCAATCAACTGGCTCCCGGCCACCGTAGGCGTTATCGAGCCAGCCGCCACGCTGGTACTACTGGCATTCGACAAACTGGAAAAGACATTGACGGGCACGATCGGGTCAACCCCGCGGTAAGCGGACATCGTTCCAGCGGCACGATCTGACGCACTGAAACTCCAGGTATCACTGGCGGGATTACTGGTACCCGCCCGCTTCCAGTAAATCGCCTGGGACAGACTGCTGCTATTGTTGCTTTTATTGATTAGGGTCCAGCCCACTGGCGCGGTAAAAGTGGGGTTGTTGCCCACTGCAACCTGGGCAATCAGAATATCGTCAGAAGCCAAACCAACCGGATAGGCCAACGCCAAGGAAGTGGAACCACTTGACCCCGTCACGACTGAAGTCGAATTCACATGAGTGATGGCCGACCACGCAGGCTGGCCGAACACCAGGAGCAGCATCACAACCCCGAGCACTGTCTTGCTAGATTTCACAAGACACAAATACAGACGATTCATGATCATTTTGAGAAACTCCCCTGAATTTGCCGACTCACAAAATCCACGCTATTCGGCGCGCCCCAGGTCGCTGTAGACGTCACCTCATACACCATCACCGACGTCGCACCATCGGCATACGGACCCGACGGGACACAACTAACCCTAACGGTAAACCCCGCAAGGGTGCCCGCTAAATCATTCGGCATAAATACGGTATTACATGGCTGTGAAGGGGTTTGCACCACTCGCCAGGCCGCCCACTCAATCCCTGCCCGCGCCGCCTGATAAGCCCGGGCGCCCTGAATATCCAGCGCGCCGCTCATGTTCGTGGTGCGCGACAGCGTGACCATGAAACCGGCCAGCGCCGCCAGAATCACCAGTAAAAATATTGCTGCAGGCAACACAAAACCGCGCTCGCACCCGGATTGACGCCCCGTGTGGCCCCTGCTCCGGCGATAGCCGTCCACGGCGCTCATGGCTGATTGCTCACTTGCGTGTTGCTGTGCAAACGCACAGTTTCGTTATTTAGCGTCAATGCCAGCGTCATGCTGACCAGGCCGCCGCGCTCGGTAATACCGGGCAGGTAGGTGAACGTACAGGCTGACACCCGATTCGCCAGCAGCGCGCTCGATGCCGGCGCGGCAGGCGGCGTCGGCTGCGGGTCTGCAATGCCGTAGCCCCAATACCGGGTGAGCGTGCCGGCTACCGGATCGCAGGCATACGTCACCGGCCCCTCCACCACCTGGAACCGGTTGCCCGGCGAAGCCACTGGAAACAACTTGGCCGGTGCGAGGGGAATGGTGGTCAACGTGCCGCCGGCGCCCGAGTAGGCTGCGAGCGTTTCACCCAACCAGGCATCAGCGCCGGGGATGCCCAGGTTGTAGACCGCAATCTGGTCGCCCGCCCGCATGACAATGGCCGGCCCCAACACATCAAAGCTGCTGTCCGCCGTCGAGAAATCCAGCACATCGCCACCGCCCTCGGCACGATATCGACCTCCCGTTCGGGTAATCAGAAATTCAAGATACGTCACCCCGCCTGCCGTAGTCACCCGCACGCTGTTCGGCAGCGCCAGTCGCACATCCTGCGCCACACGCCGTAATGCTGTATCGGCCGTGTCGGTGAGGCGGGAGCGACGATCCTGAGCAAGGTAGCCATCAATCGGTATCTTCAAGAAGGTCGCCACCATCGCGCCCACGATAGCGGTCACCGAGATGACGATAATCATCTCGATCAGCGAGAAACCGGCGTGTTTATAGCGTGGGTGCATAGCGGGTGCGATAGCCCGTAAGGGTGACGGGGCGATTGTCCGGGCCGGTGACGGTCACAGTCACGATCAGGGTTTCGTTTGCGGGAACACCGTTGAAAATGGCAGGACTATTCCCAACCCCAATCAAAGCGCGGTAAGCGCCAAGGCCCTGAATGGCAGTGTCAGACAAATCACGGATGCCTGCTGTACTTGAATCCATGAAATAACCGTCGTAATCGTTCACGTTGTCGAACGGTGTGGTGGTGGAATAGCGGTTCTCTCCGGCTTCAGGCCCAATCCCGGCTTCCGTCGTTGTAGCGCAGCCAGTCGGACCGATGGTTGCACTGATCGCCGTATCAGCCTGCGCATCATCCGGGTCGCAATAGGTATAGGGCTTGGACAACACCTCGTCCAGCAGCGATTCCGCCACCGCCAGCGCCTGCTTTTGCAACATGGGGTTGGCGCTCGTTTTGGTCACCGAGCTATACACCGACAGCATGCCGGTAACAGCGATGCCAACGATCACGATGAACACCAGCAGTTCGATCATGCTGAGGCCGCGCTGTTCAGTCATGGACATAGCCGGTTTCCTGCTCAACCCGCACATGGTAAACACCCGCGCCGTTTACCTGAATATCAAGCTGCGCCGCCAACGTAGAAGTGCCACCACTGGCATCAAACCGAAGCACCGGCACTGCGCCACTGTCAATCGTCAAGCCATTCGGTGCCGTGACGGTATAGGGTTTTTCACTGCTCGGGCCCGGTGCCTGGCTTGCTGCCGCGCAGGGTGAAGCCGCCACATAACAAAGCGTGGCGTCGTTAGCGGTGAACTGGACGAAAACAGGGGTGCGCTGGGCAATCGCCAGCTTCTGCGCGAAACGCACGGTGGAGGCCAACTGGTCGGTAAAACCACGCGTATCAAAGCTGTTACGACCCACCATACGAGGAATAGCCACCGCAGCCAGAACGCCGGCGATGACCATCACCAGGATCAGCTCCACCATGGTAAAACCGCCGCAAAAGCGGCGGTTTTTAATGATGTTTAATCTAGGCATCAAGCAGAATTAACATCCCGCAGTGCTGCCCGTGGCAGTGGCTGGCGAAGTTGCACTCACTAGAGGAGCGGCATTGGCAGCTGCTGCCGTATATCGGAAGAAACACGTTGCAGGGTTAAGACCACCCATCACGCGAATATCTATCGGGCCTGCGCCTGCAGTTTGATACCCGTCTGCTGCCAGCTGTGGAACGGTAGGGTTCATAACAGAAGTCAGACCACTGGCGCTCACAATGCCAGCGATTGTAGCGGCCGGGTAACTGTTAACCATGGTGATAATGCCATTTTCAGTACAGACCGTCCCTGTTGCTCCTGTTAAATTGTCGGCAAATCCTCCACCACCAGGACAAGTCAGCGTATCCGTAATACCACCGCGCGCCAAAGCCGTTCCATGAATCAAGCCAGCTGCCGCTTGAACTGCTCCGCGAGCCGCGTTCAGTTTGGCAATGCGTGCATCACGCTGGATGTTGGTAAAGCGCGGCAAGGCCACTGCCGACAGAATGCCGAGGATGACGATGACGACGATCAGCTCGATCATGGTAAAGCCGTGTTGTTTGATTTTCATTGCGTTCTCTCACTAATTGGAATGATGTTTGCCTGCACTTGCCGCCCTGCTCGGCGACCCATGATCTGTATTTCGGCAAAAACCATTCCAACTTGAGCGTCCAACCGATTTTTTGACCAAAAGTCATCAAGATACCGAATGGATTTAATGAATCGCGTTTTTACCCATGTCCCACATTGGCAAAAACACACCCAGCGCTAGCACCAGCACGATGGCGCCCATGGCGACAATGATGAGCGGCTCGATGCGCGCGGCGAGCGTCTTGATTTCGTAATCGACTTCGCGCTCGTACATGTCGGCAACCTCCTGCATGAGTTCGTCGATGCTGCCGGTTTCTTCGCCCACGGCGATCATTTGCAGCACGACCGGATTGAACACGGCCGCGGTTTGCGCGGTGCGCAACACCGATTCACCGCGTTCGATGCCGTTGCGCATCTGTTCCACACGCGAGGCTACCCAAGCGTTGTCGGTGACTTCGGCCACCACCGAAAGCGCCTGTGCGGCGGGAATGCCGCTCTTGAGCGAGAGCGACAAGGTGCGTGCAAAACGCGCCAGCGTGCTTTTCAGCACGATGGAGCCGGTGATGGGAATGCGCATCTTGAAGCGATCCCAGATGAGCCGGCCGCTTTCGGACGTCTTCCACAAACGAAAGGTCATGATCGACAAAGAAACGATGGCGACGATATACCAGCCATAGGCAAGGGTGAGGCGCGATGTTTCCATGAGGATTCTCGTCATCAGCGGCAACTCGGCGCCCATGCCTGCATACACTTTGGCAAAGGCCGGGATGACGAACACATTGATGATGGCCACTGCGACCACCATGGCGATCAGCACAAAGCTCGGGTAGCGCAGGGCTTCCTTGATGCGGGAGCGGGTTTCGCGCTCGAACTCCAGGTGGTTGAACATCTGCAGGAAGATTTCGTCCAGACGTCCGGTCGCCTCCCCCACCCGCACCATGGCGATATAGAACGGCGAGAAGGCCGTTGGATGCTGGCGCATGGCTGTCGACAGGTCGCGTCCGGCTTCGAGCGACTCCTTCAGGGACCGGATGACATGTGCAAACGCGACATTGCTCGTCGACTCGATCAGGCCGTTAAACGAGCGCAATATCGGTACACCGGAGCGCATCAGGGTATAGAGCTGACGCGAGAACAACTGCACGTCTATGGCCTTGACGCTGGGCGCGAACAGGCTGAGTTCAATGTTTCTGGGGTCTTTTGAATCTCGCCGCTCAGCCAGGCCGGTTTCTCGAATATCGAGGGGCGAAATGCTGTTCTTCAGCAAACTGCTGGCGCAGTCGCTGGCGCTGTCGGCCTCCAGAATGCCTTGAGTTTTTTCACCCGCTGCGGTGCGGCCGCTATAGGCATAACGTGGCATCAGCTGGCCTCATCCTGTGCGCTGACCCGCATGGTTTCAGCCAGCGAGGTCACGCCCGACCGCGCCAGGGCGATCGCCTGATCGCGCAGAGTGCGGCCCAGCAATGACTCACGGGCAGCCTGAACAAATTTGGCGGGCTCGTTGCTCGCGAGGCTTTCTGCCAGCGTGGAATCGATTTCGAGCAGTTCATGGATGGCCCGTCGCCCCGAGTAACCGGTTCCCAGACAACGATCGCAGCCCTTGCCCTCGACGTAGCTGGCATCCTGTCGTGCAACGGCATTGGCACGACTGAGCCATACGTTTTCCTGCGGGGTGAGCGTGTGCGGCACCTTGCACTGCGTACACACCTTGCGCATGAGCCGCTGCGCCAGCACACCCTGAACCGAAGTCGCCACCATGAAGGCCGGTACCCCCATGTCGAGCAATCGAACCGGCGTCGATGCCGCGTCGTTGGTGTGCAGGGTGGACAACACCAGGTGGCCGGTCATGGCGGCACGAAGCGCGATCTGCGCGGTATCCGGATCGCGCATTTCGCCAACCAGGATCACATCCGGGTCCTGTCGCAACATGGCGCGCAATACCCGCGAGAACGTCAGATCGATTTTTTCGTTGGCCTGCACCTGATTCACACCGGGCAACCGGTATTCCACCGGGTCTTCGACTGTAATGATCTTGGTGCCGGGGTCATTGAGTTCGTGGAGCGCCGCATACAGCGTGGTGGTTTTACCGCTGCCGGTCGGTCCGGTCACCAGCACTAGGCCGTTGGGCCGATGCAGAATATTTCGAAACTGTTCGAGCGTTTCGGACGCCATGCCCAGGCTATCCAGGGTATGGGGACTTTCGCCCTGGCTCAGCAGGCGCATCACCACCGATTCACCGTATTGCGTGGGCATGGTGGACAGGCGCACGTCGAGCGTGCGGCCACGCACCTTGATCGCAAAGCGGCCATCCTGCGGCAGGCGCTTTTCGGAAATATCCAGCCCGGACACGATTTTCAGGCGCAGGGCCAGCGCGGGCGCAATCTTGAGATCAGCCTGGGTTTGGGGATGCAGCACACCATCAATCCGAAAACGGATGGCCAGTTTCTTTTCCTGCGGCTCGATGTGCATGTCGGACGCATTTACCTGCAAGGCATCCTCAAACAGGGTTTGCAACAAACGTACCACCGGGGCATCGGCCTGCCCTTCGCCCAGCGCCTCCAGGCCGATGATGCTGGCCTCACTGTCGCCCATGTCGCGTGCGAGTTCTTCGGTCAGCCCGGAAATGTCCTCGGTGCGGCGATAAAGTCGGTCAATAGCTTCGAGCAGATCGCCTTCCGACACCACGGCCAGCTGAATTTCCTCATTCAGCAGCCGGGCGATTTCGTCGTAGGCAGACAGATCCGTCGGATCAGCCATGCCCACAAAAATGCTGCCGTCCCGACGCGCAAGCGGTATCGCACGGAATCGTCGAGCCTGGGTTTCCGGCAGCAGTTGCAGCACGGCGGATTCGGTACTGAACTTGCGCAGATCGACGAAAGGCAATGTCAACTGACGGGCCAGCGCCTGGGCGATGTCGTTTTCACCGGCCATGCCACTTTCGACCACCACACGGCCCAGCCGACGACCACTTTTTTTCTGCATCGCCAGCGCAATTTCCAGGTCTGCACTGGAAATGACTTTTTGTTCGACCAGCAAATCGCCCAGACGGATTTTCTGAGGGACCGGACGGGGCGAAGCGGGTGGCAAAGTATTGTCTGGCTGCATGGGGTTCTCAGGTCAACTCGGGGGGAAGCGCACGATATTGAGTTTGGTTCATTAGAGACTTATCGGGTGACTTCCGGGCTGAGTTTAATTTTGGCTGACTTTAAATCGCTAGCCAGACGCATTCGGGGCTGGGCGTTTTATTGATTTAAGCGCCAATCAAGCAGAATGATGGTGTGTATTGATCAGCTCGGCCTGAACGGTTCCAAGGTTCCAACTACAAGCGAAATCAAGCACTTGCCATTCGCCCAGGGTTTTCCGAAAGCAGGTTCAGTCTTGCTTGGCGGGGTTCCTATTTGACTTGCTGCTCGATCATCTCGCCGGGCTGGCTACCCGGTCGCAGCTTGCCCTGGTAGATAAAACCGGCGCCATAACGGCGACGGCCATCCGGCGCGGTGATGAGTTCGTTTTCGCTCCAGATCCAGACATGACCGTCGCGGGTATCAAGAATGAAGGCGCGTCCGCCCCCCTTGCTCCCTTCGGCACCGGCCAGCGGCAATGCCTGATACCGGTCGCCATCCGCCAGCACGCTGCCCGACAGCACCAGCAGCCCCAACACCATCCATCCTGTGCGCATCCGGCTTCCTTTCAAGTTGATTTGCTTGTGCCCTTCAGGGTAAAAAGCGCGACGACAGCTGCCGCGTCCAGTACATATTCATGATTACAGATATCGTCGTGGACCCGGATCTCGCCCTGTTCGGCAATGATGGTTTCACATTCGGCCTGCCCGACACTTTGCAACATGGCATAGATCTTGTCCGGATCATAGGGGCAGTGGTAATTGACAGGGCGCGGATCGTATACCCGCACGTCTTCTTCGGCGAACAGACGCTCGATCAGTTTGATCGAACCCAGCTCGAGCAATTCGTCTGCCCGCACGGTGTCGGCCAGCACCTGCACCCGGTTCCAGCCATCGGCATCGCGCAGGGTGGCACCCGGCAGCGCTTGCAGGAACAGGCCCGCCGCTGTTTCGTGATTGGCCGCCAGCCACAGCCGGGTGGGCGCTTGTTCGGACTGAGCGAGGTAATGCTCGAATACGTCCGCAACGGTTTCCCCCTGCAGCGGCACGTGGCTTTGGTAAGGCTGGCTCATGCCGGCCTGGTCCAGCGTCAGGGTTAACGAGCCTTCCCCCAGCAAGGTCGGCAAATTGCCCGCCGCCACCTCAGCCGCTGCGCGCGCCATCCCGCGCAACCGCAATTGCTCATCACAATCCATGATCAGCAGCGACACCTCACCATTGCCGCGCAACTGAAAGGTGAGCCGCCCGGTCTGCTTGAGATTGCCCGAGACCAGTGTGGTGACTGCAGCCAGTTGCCCCAACAGACCGAGAACTGGCTCGGCATAATCGCGTCCCGCTGTCATTTCCCGCCAGGCAGACCCCAACTGGACCCAGGCGCCGCGAATATCGAGCTGCTCGAACAAAAAACTGCGTACCCGGTTGGGGTGCGGATCGGCTGGGTTCATGGGTTCCGGTTTCAATGCGTCAGACTGGTTCAATTGAGTTGCACCCGCTCGCCCCAGGGCACCACGCCTTTGCCCTTGACCAGCCAGATCACCGGATAGTTGGGTGGAAGCTTGGGGAATTCGCCAGCGGCATCGGTGAAATACACCAGCATGTTGGGGCTGCGGTTTTCGTGCTCGACCCAGTCGAACACCGGCCGAAAATCGGTGCCGCCGCCGCCTTCAATATCGGTGGGCAATTCCATGGTGTCCCACGGCTCGTATTCCCACGGCGCGTTGTCAGCCACGTGATTGTCGCAGGCCAGCAGCGTGACCTTGGCGCGCACCTGGCCTTTCAGGGCATCGAGTTCAGTGACGAATTGGCGCAGTTCGTCGTCGCCAATCGATCCGCTGGTGTCGATGACGGCAATGACTTCCAGCCCTTCGCTCGACAGTCGCGGCAGCAAGGCATCGCCTTCACGCCGCGAAGGACGACGCCACGAATAGTCGTCGCGCTGGTTGACTGCAAAGAAGCGCGCCAGCAGCGCGCGCCACGGCAAACTCGGCGCCAGCAAGCCATCGACCCAGCGCATCATCGACTGCGATAATTTGCCGGCCTGGCGCGCGGCCTGAGCGGCAGCGGCGAGGCGGTTTTTCCATTGTTCGGACAGTTCTTCGCGTTCGCTGGGCGACATCTCGTTGGGCTTTTGCGACGCCTGGCTGCCACTGCCTTGCTGCTGTTCCGCTTCGCTCTGACCTTCCTTGCCCTGGCCGCCCGCTTCGCTGCCCTCGGAGTCATCCTGACGTTCGTTTTCGTCGGGGCTGCCGCCTTGCTCGTTATCGCTATCGAACAGGTGCTGGTCGAACGATTCTTCAGGCGTGTCTTCCGGAATCAGCGGATAGATCTCTTCCGCCGACAAGGTTTCATAATTCTGGTCGGCGAGGATGCCGTGCAGCGGCGGTTTCAGGCCTTCCTCGATCAGCATCAGATTAACCGCATGATCGCAGGCCACATCCCAGCGTCGTTTGACCCGATGATTGCGGCGGTGCGGATGGCCCATCGCGCAGTGCATCGCCTCGTGCGCAAGAATGAACTGCGTCTGCGCCAGCGAGAGATTGTCGACAAATTTCGGGTTGAAATAAAACGCCTTCGCATCGGTGCCAGTGGTGGTGCACCACTCTCCGCCGACTTTCAGTGGCAGGTGCATCACCAGCGCACCAAGAAACGGCCGCTCCATGATGAGCCGGGTTCGTGCGGCTGCAAGCTTGGTCAAAATCGGTTGAAGCGCGGCGTCGGGCTGGTCAGCCTTTTCAAACATGGCCTAGTGCTCGTACAAAACCAGATCGGTGATGCTGTTGGCCCACTCGGCAAACGCTGGCACCGCAAACAGCGGCCGCCCCACGGCACGATGCAGGTCGGACACCAGCATCACGCCCATTTCGCGCTGCTGAAACCGCTGCGCGTATTTGAGGATGTTGCCGTACACCGCAACGGCATTGCCGCTGTCGGCGGCCTGCATGGCCTTGCGCACCAGCGCAGCGGCTACGCCGTATTGCAGATCAATGCCTTCGGGCACCTCGGCCGCTTCGCCGTTGATGATGGCATCGAGATCCGGCATCTGCGCCATGTTGTCGACAAAGGTTTTCAGTTCCAGCCCGGCCGACTGGCCGACGCACGCCATTAACGAATCGGCCAGCAGTTCGGTCTTGTCGAATTTTTGCAGCGCGCGATGGGCATATTCCCACGACCGCGGGCTGGGAAAAGCGATCGGCGTGTGCGCCGGATCAAAGCTGAACAACAGGTCTGGACGGAAGCGCAGAAAAGCGATCACGCGGGTATCGATACCTACGCTGTTCGCCCAGACTATCCAGTCGTCGAGATTGACCTCGACTTCATAATGGGTGAAGCGGTTGGCCAGCGGTGCGGGCATGGCGTAGGTGACGCCACGGTCGCCCTGACGGTTGCCGGCGGCAAAGATCACCCAACCTTCAGGCACCTGATACTCACCCAACCGACGATCGAGAATCAGTTGATAGGCCGCGGCCGAAACCGTCGGCGGGGCTGAAGTGATTTCATCCAGAAACAGAATGCCGGCGGGACCATGGCGTTCGGCATCCGGCAACACCGAGGGGATTGACCACTCAACCAGTTGACCGTTACGGAACGGAATGCCACGCAGATCGGTGGGTTCCATCTGCGACAGGCGAATGTCGATCAGCGGCACGCCGTGCTGCAGGGCTATCTTCGCCACTATCTGTGACTTTCCCACCCCAGGTGGGCCCCACAGCATGACGGGCGTATGGTGGCCTTCGGCAGCGCTTTCAAACTCGCGATCGAGGATGGTTTCAATATGGGAGGGGCGCATGGACAGTCAAAACAACGATAAATGAGGCCAAATGATAAACGCTCGCGAAGCCGGGTCCAAGTTTCGTCCTTGATCAAGGTGGGGAGATTTTGCTACCTTCCCTGAATTAACCGATTGGATGCAGCATGAAATTTTGCAGCGAATGTGGCAGCACCGTTGTTTTACGCGTGCCGGAAGGTGACCAACTGCCACGCCATGTGTGCCCGGACTGTGGCGTCATCCATTATCAAAATCCCAAAATGGTCGTGGGCTGCATTCCCGAGTGGGAAGACAAGGTCTTGCTGTGCCGACGCGCCATCGAACCCAAGTACGGGCTCTGGACCTTGCCTGCTGGCTTTATGGAAAATGGCGAAACCACGCTTGAAGGTGCCGCACGAGAGACCTGGGAAGAAGCTGGCGCGCGCATTGAAATGGGTGGACTTTATACGCTCTACAACTTGCCGCACATTAATCAGGTGTATTTGCTGTTCCGTGCCCGACTGCTTGATCTGGACTTTCAGCCCGGGATTGAGTCACTGGAAACCCGGCTCTTTACCGAAGCCGAAATCCCCTGGAACGACATCGCATTTCGCACGGTTCAGGCGACGCTGGAGCAATATTTCCGCGACCGTCGCACCGGTTCTTTCGACTTTCACTTCGGCGACATTCGCACCCGCTAGGCCTGAGGACTGGTGGCCCTTTAAGCGGCAACGGCGAACTGCTCCCGCCCAATCACATCCATCCCCACGCGCAGCCAGCCCTCATGGCTTTCCTGCACCTCGCCCAGCCGTAAACGATAAATCATGTCGCCGTCGCGCAACATCATTGCGGCACCCAAGCGGTAATGGGTTGGCGGTAACAGTAAATTGCTGACCCCTTGTTCAGTATTCGTCAACGGCAAGAACACCGCCCAGGTTTTGTCGGATGCGCCGGTTGGCACCTCGGTTTCAAAAGAAACTTCTACCCGCTTGGGATGGCGTGACAAACGTTGTGTGCCAATCAGATGCTGGCCATCTTCCTGACGATTCCAACGGATTGCCATCAACTGCCAAACACCTTCTGCGGGATCCCAACTCACCGCCACCAAGCGACCGTGCGGCACTTCGGGTTCATCAGGAAGCGCAAAGCCCATCCCTTCGGTGCTTTCATCACGCAGCATCCAGGGCTCCAATGCCGGACGGGTTTTCTCCGGATCGGAGCTCGCAAGTGCAGTCAAAATGTTATTCATGCCGGCTGCTACCCACACCCGGCCAAAGCGGTGGGTGCGCTGGCGATTGCGGCGTATTCCACCCCGTTCAATCAGACTCGCTGCCTGGCAGGTCAAAATGTTTTCCGATTCATCCGCATTCCCCTGATCAAAATCTTTCAGGTAGGCAACCAAAGCCCTGTGATCAAAATAGCGCAGGCGTCGGCCCTGCACCCACTCATCATCCAATATGCAGGCCCCTTCGCTCAGCGACAGATCAACCACATGGGTATGAATGTCACGCTCTGGAATCTGCGTTGGTAACGACAAAGGCTTGAAATCGTGAAGGATTTGCGCGATGGATTCTATTTCCTGGGCACGATAGCCTATCGGATGCACCAGTCCCATCAGCACCACCAACGAATACTCGCGGGCACAATGCGTTGATTTGCCATTGATCAGCACTTCCTGGCTCGCAAAACCATCACGTTCGACCAGACGATAAATCTTGTGCACACGTCGCCAGGCTGAACCAGCCGGAATACGCGCCTGATGGTAGTCCCAGCGTATTACCAGCCCCGCATAGTGAATGGCGCGAGCGGCCATCTCGGCGGCAAAGGGTTTGAGTTCGGCACTTGCCTCGACACGATAGGCCTGCTTGAGCATCACCAGCCAAGCCTCGGCCAGCAGCGACCAGAATACCCACGACTCACGCCACAAGGCCTGACGTGCCAGCCGAAACGCTGCCTGGTTGCGGACATACTGCTCAACAATGCCTGCTTGCAAGGGGAGGCCTGCTGATTCGATCTTCAGCAGCGACTTCATCCTGCTGAGCGTAACGGCTTCGTTGCCCGCGTTAAATCGCTCCAGCCCTTCGACCAAGGCATGATGCGCATCGTAGTCCGAGTCGGAAGGCAGTGTTTTCAACCATTTTTCGGTCGCCTTCACCGATGCGAATGGTGATCCCCCTGCATTCTTTCTGCGGCGGGTGATCGTACTCAACATTTCAAACAATTCGGACATAAGAAGGTTTCGTTTGTATTCAAGTCCCCACTGACTTGCAGCATTTATGCCAATTTGTTGTCGGCTTAAGCCATTTTTCAAGGTGTTGGTTTTACTCGGATTTGTAGGGCGGCCAAGTTTGGCCCGCGCACCACCCTTGGGCCAAACCATGAAAACCTGACACTTTTTGACGAAACCGCGACAAGCGGCCCGATGCTTCTGAAACTACCTGTTCACCCGCACAAACCAAACTGAAACCGTTACAATGCGCGCCTTGGAAGCGTGGCCGAGCGGTTTAAGGCACCGGTCTTGAAAACCGGCGAGGATGTGAGTCCTCCGTGAGTTCGAATCTCACCGCTTCCGCCAGATTTCGTGTTTTGGCGTTGTCGGCCCAGCCCGTTCGCCAAGACCAAGATGTGTTTTCGAAACGGTACGATCCGGCGCTACGCGCTTGATCAAAACGATCAGCTGGGTGTTTTTCTGTTTTCGCCGCGCAGTTAATGCGAAAATCCAGCCATGGCACTGACCGCACCCCTCACTCCAGAAAACCATAACCGCGACACAGCGGGGATGACCTATGTGTATCCCGTCGTCTCGCGCCGCGCCGGCGGCGTGTCGGTGGGCGTCAACCTCAACCCCAACAACGCCTGCAACTGGGCATGTGTGTATTGTCAGGTACCGGACCTGGTGCGCGGGACCGCGCCAGAGATCGATCTGGTGCAACTTGAAGCGGAGTTGCGCACGATGCTCACCGATATTCTCCACGGCGACTTCATGCAAAAGCGGGTACCCGAGGAAGTCCGGCGCTTGAATGACATTGCCCTGTCGGGCAACGGCGAGCCAACCACTGCCAAGGCGTTTCCGCATGCAATCGAGTTGATCGGCCGGGTGATGGCGGATTTCGATCTGACCGGGAAGATCAAGCTGGTGCTGATCACCAATGGCAGTCAGACCGACCGGCCACGGGTGCAGGACGGCCTCATGAAAATGGCCGCATTGAACGGCGAAGTCTGGTTCAAGTTCGACAGCGCAACACCAAGTGGCATGCGTGCGATCAACCAGACCCGCATTTCACCGGAAAAACAATTAGAACGCTTGGCCGTGGCTGCGCGTTTGTGCCCCACCTGGCTGCAAACCTGCGTGCTGGCGGTGGATGGCGCGCCCCCTTCTGCGATGGAACAAGAAGCCTATCTGGCCGCAGTGAAGCGCATCCGACAACAACAGATTCCGGTTCAGGGTGTCTTGCTCTATGGCTTGGCACGCCCCTCCATGCAGCCGCAAGCCAGCCATCTCTCTGCCCTGCCCATTGAATGGCTGAACGCCTATGCCGAGACCATTCGTGCAGCCGGTTTGCCGGTAAAGGTGACACTTTGATACACGGCGTGGGCACCGACCTGCTGGATGCTGACCGGATACGCAGCGGTCTCGCCCGCTTTGGCGAGCATTATGCTGACCGCATCCTTGCCCCGGCCGAACATGCGGGTTATTTTTCCAGCCGCGATCCGGCGCGGTTTTTGGCCAAATGCTTTGCGGTCAAAGAGGCGTTTGCCAAGGCCACGGGAACCGGGCTGCGCGCACCGGTATCGCTACGCAACATTGCGGTGTTGCGCGACGCACTCGGCAAACCTCACATCGAATGCGCACCCGAACTCACCGCCTGGCTCGTGGCACGCGGCATTAATTCGTATCATGCTTCCCTGTCGGATGAGGGGGACCTTGTGCTGGCGTTTGTCGTGCTGGAGCAGTCCGGCGACCCACAAAACAGGCTGGACCATCCAGCGTGACGCCTAACCCTATAAAGGAATGACCATGACGCTAGGCCCCTTGATGCTCGATGTTGCAGGTACCGAACTCACCGATGAGGACCGCAAGAGACTGAGTCATCCTCTGGTGGGCGGCGTGATTCTGTTCACCCGCAATTACTGCAATGCTGCACAACTGGCTGCGCTGACCGCAGAAATCCACGCTCTTAAACCTGCGCCGCTGCTGATCGCTGTCGATTACGAGGGCGGACGCGTGCAGCGGTTTCGTGAAGGCTTTACCCGGATTCCGCCGATGCGGACGTTCGGTGAAATCTGGAACGACCATCCGCAACGCGCGCGCGAGTTGGCGCGTGAAACCGGGTTTGTGCTGGCAAGTGAATTGCGCGCACACGGGGTCGATTTCAGTTTTGGGCCGGTGCTCGATCTGGATTATGGCGCCTCTTCGGTCATTGGAGACCGTTCATTCCACGCCGATCCACATGCGGTGTTTCAACTTGGCCAGGCCGTGATGCTGGGCATGAAGGACGCGGGGATGGCCGCGTGCGGCAAGCATTTTCCCGGTCATGGTTTTGTGGTGGCCGATTCGCATGTCGCCATCCCGATGGACGAGCGCACGCTCGCCGACATCGCCATCGCTGATCTGGTGCCCTTCCGTCTGATGATCGAAGCCGGGCTTGCAGCGGTCATGCCGGCTCACGTGATCTACCCCGAGGTCGACAGCCTCCCCGCCGGATTTTCGAAGCTATGGCTGCAAAAAATTCTGCGTCATCAATTGCAGTTCGACGGCACCGTGTTCAGCGACGACCTCTGCATGGAAGCCGCAGGGGTGGCGGGCGGCATGGTGGAGCGGGTTACCGCGGCAATCGAAGCAGGCTGCGACATGGCCCTGGTTTGCAACCGCCCGGATCTGGCCGACGAAGTTCTGGCCAATCTGAAAGTGGATTGGCCCGCACCCGCCCGCGCACGGCTGGCCCGTATGCACGGCCATCCACATCCGGCAACGATGACTGAATTGCGCGAATCCGTCCGCTACGTCAATGCGCTCCACCACATCGCCGGCCTCGGCCAGGCATCCGCCGACCTCAATCTGCAAGTCGACCCGACCGATTACTGTGCCCGCTCCTGAACACAATCACGACGGCCACGATCACGGCCACCATCATCACACCGGGCAAGGCGCGACGCTGATCATTGCGCTGGTGCTGACGCTGTCGTTTTCCGGCATTGAAGCACTGGCAGGCTGGTGGTCCGGATCGCTTGCGCTGCTGTCTGATGCTGCCCACATGCTCACCGACAGCTCCGCATTGGGACTGGCGGCCGGTGCCGCCTGGCTGGCACGGCGACCACCCAGTGCAAAGCATTCCTATGGACTGGTACGCGCCGAGGTGCTGGCGGCATTGTTCAACAGTCTGCTGATGCTGGTATTGATTGGTTACATCGTGCACGAAGCCATCGACCGCTTCGGCACCCCACGCGACATCAAGGGCAGCGCCGTTATTGGCGTAGCGGTCATCGGCCTCATCATCAACCTTGTCGTCGCCTGGGTGCTCTCGCGCGGCGAACATACGCTGAACAGCCGTGCGGCATTGCTGCATGTGCTGGGCGACGCATTGGGCTCGGTGGCCGCAATCACCGCAGGCATCGTGATCGTCACCACTGGGTGGACGCCGATCGACCCGCTACTCTCACTGCTGGTGGCCGCCCTGATTCTTGTCTCTGCGCTCCGCCTGCTGCGTGAAGTGGTGCATGTCCTGATGGAAGGCGTACCCGGCCACGTCCGACTTAACGTTGTCGGGCAAGATCTAGCCAAGCTTGACGGCGTGCTGCGCGTGCACGATTTGCATGTATGGACCCTCTCTTCCGGCACCATCGCGCTTTCAGCTCATCTGGAAATCCGCGAACTATCTGATTGGCCCGACATCCTGGAAATTGCACGTCAGACCATGGATGACCAGCACGGTATTCGTCACATCACCCTGCAACCCGAAGTATTGGTGGCTCATCCACTGGTCCGCGGCACTTACCCGGTGCCCACCTCGCACGCCTGATCGAAGCGGCGGCTTTTACAGAGTCGCCCGATCAAGCTCAGCTGAACGCATACCCGAATTAAAAAAGAATCTGGCACAGCCCCATTGTTTTATTTATTGAGAATCGTTATCATTCTTGTCTCAATTTGTATAAGTAATCTCACTAACCAGCCCGGCTACCCTCTGATCCAGCTCAACATGCCCAACACTGCTCCCGCTCCTGCTCGCCTGCCAAATGAAGTCGCACAACGCGGCCTGCCAACGGACATCGTTCCGGCAGACCGTCTGTTCCGGGGCAGCCAGGAAATTCTGATCGGGCATAACGGCGACACCTATCGTTTGCGCATCACCAAGAATGGCAAGCTGATTTTGACCAAATAAGTTGTCCGCCAACATCTTGCTCCCCTCCACCCGCCGCCGCCAGCAGACCCTATGACCGCTTCCGCCATCGCCCTCGTCGGCAACCCCAACGTCGGGAAATCCGTACTGTTCCATCGCCTGACCGGTGCGTATGTGAACGTCTCAAACTATCCTGGCACGACCGTCGAAGTGGCCCGAGCGACAGCGCGCTTTGATGCAGCGGTTGACCTCATCGACACACCCGGCGTGCTGACCCTGCCGGCACGCAGCGACGACGAACGCGCCACCATGCGTGCGCTGTTGCACGAACCCTTGCGCGCAGTGATTCAGGTGGGCGATGCCAAGAACCTGCGCCGTACCCTGACGCTCACCGCGCTGCTGGCCGAGTTGGGCGTACCCGCTGTACTGGCGCTCAACATGCACGACGAAGCCGGCGCGCGCGGCGTGACGGTGGATGCGCAGGCACTGTCGAGCGCGCTCGGTATTCCGGTAATTCCAACCGTCGCAACCGGCGGCGAGGGCATGGCGCAACTGACGCGCAGCCTTGCCGACGCGCGTGCGATGCTGCCGTTACTGCATTACGACACTGACACCGAAGCCGCGATTAGCGACCTCGCCAATCGCATCAGCCTGCACGCGCCCCATCCCCGGTTGAATGCGCGCGGACTGGCCATACTGTATCTGGGACAAGACAGCGAGGTCGAGGCCTGGCTGTCCGAGGCCGCGGGCGAAAATGGCGCCGACTTGGTGTCGGCGCGTGCCGCCGCCCAGGCAAAGGGTGTGCTGCCCGCTGCGTTGGCGCACGAACGGGGCGAGGCCGCAAGTACTCTGACCAGCCGCGTGACGGCCCGCACTGAGCAGGCCAGCCCACTGCTTGCGCATCGTATTGGTCAATTGATCATCCACCGCTTCTGGGCCTGGCCGATTCTGCTGGGCGTGTTGTTTGCACTGTACGAATTTGTCGGCGTGTTTGGCGCCGGCACCCTGGTCGGTCTGATGGAAAACGACCTGTTCGGCAATATATTAAACCCGGTGGTTACGGCGTTCGTGCGTGAGCATATTGGTGTGGTTTGGATGGCCGACCTGCTGGTCGGCGAGTATGGCTTGTGGACCATGGGCATGACCTACGCGCTGGCGCTGATCCTGCCCATCGTCACCACCTTCTTCATCATCTTTGGCCTGCTGGAGGACTCCGGTTATTTCGCGCGGTTGTCAGTATTGGCCAACCGCCTGTTCAAGCTGATCGGCCTGAATGGACGCGCCGTACTGCCGATGGTGCTGGGGCTCGGCTGCGTCACCATGTCCACGCTCACCACCCGCATTCTGCATAGCCCCCGCGAACGCCTTATCACCATTTTCCTGATGGCGCTGGCGATCCCCTGCTCGGCCCAACTGGGGGTGGTGCTCGGCTTGCTGGGCGGCATTTCGTTTACCGCCACACTGATCTGGGCGGCTTCCATGGTGGGGGTCTTGCTGCTGGCCGGCTTTCTCGCCGCCAAGATAATCCCGGGCCGGCGTATTCCGCTGGTGACCGAAATGCCGCCGATCCGGCTGCCGCTGTTTGGCAACGTCGCCAAAAAAACCGTGGGGCGGATCAAGTGGTACCTGATCGAGGTGATTCCGCTGTTCCTCCTGGGCACCCTGATCATGTTCCTGCTGAATCAGTTTGGTGCGCTGCCCGCGATCATCCGCGCCGGCGAACCGCTGGTGTCGGGCTGGCTGGGGCTGCCCCCGGAGGCCAGCGCCGCTTTCGTGATGGGCTTTCTGCGGCGCGACTTTGGCGCCACTGGCCTGTTTGCCCTCAGCCATCAGCTGTCGCCCATCCAGGCGGTGGTCGGCATGGTCACCATCACGCTGTTCGTGCCGTGCATCGCCAGCGTGATGATGATCGTGAAAGAGCAAGGCTGGAAAATCGCCGCGGCCATGATCGCCTTCATCGTCCCGTTCGCCTTTTTGATCGGCGGCTTGCTTAACCATTTGCTGCGGGCGGTGTGGTTATGAGTACGCACGACCACAAAGCCCGGGTACCCCTTGCGTTTTTGCTGCCCGGGGCCCGCGCCGAGGTCGACGCGCTCGACGACGCCATCGACCCGACCCAGCGTGAACAGATCATCGCTTATGGCTTGGCACCGGGTCGTCCGCTCATCGTGTTGCAGCAGCATCCCATGACACTGGTGATGATCGACGAAGTCGAGCTCGCGCTGGAAGACAGTGTGGCGCGCCTTGTATGGGTGACCCGAAAATGAAAGCCCACCTGGTTTACTAACCGATATTTTTACCGATGTTCCGCGGTGCCTTGAGTCGGGTGCCGCACCTGAAAAACCACGCCAGCCAGCCCGTTGCCAGCCAGCTTGATCCAAGCAATTCATCAAACTGAAAGGAAGCACCATGGCTGTCAAATTCACCCCAAGCATGACTGCGCTCGCCGCCGCACTACTGGCGCTGCCCGCGCTGGCCGACGAAAACCTGCTGGGGTATGTATCCGGCGCGGAAACCCTGCCTAAAGGCGCAAGCGAGGCCTATCTGTTCATGACCCATCGCTGGGACAAGGGCCAAGGCCGCTACCAGGCCAACGATATCAGCGCCGAGTATGAATACGGCCTGACACACCGGCTGACCGCGTCGCTCGAACTCAAGGGACAGTCGATCGACACCCAGGGACTGGTGATCGACGGTTATCTGCCGGGTGCGAAAAGCTACGGGCTCAAACCATCCGGTGTCGAAGGCAAACTCAAGTACAACTTCCTCAGCGCAGCCAAGGACCCAATCGGGCTGTCGGGCACCGTGGCGCTGGTTCAGTTATGGCGCGATCCGCATTCGGGTCTGGACAAGGACACGACCAAGGCGGAGTTCGGCCTGCAATTGCAAAAGCTGCTGCTGGACGACCAGCTCACACTGATTGCCAACACCGGTATCGAGGCCACCTACGCCAAGCGCGCATCACTCAGTGCCTCCAGGCAAGCTAGCGCCGACGCGGCCATTCAGACACTGAACAACGATCCATCGGCCAGTTTCGAGTGGCCGACCGAGCCGGAAATGGAAATCGAATTCAAGCTCGGCGCGGGCGCCTCCTATCGCTTTGCGCCCAACTGGTCGGTCGGCATGGAAGCCTTGTACGAGACCGAATTCGAAACCGAAGTCGGACAGGAACGCTGGAGCGTGTTCGCCGGCCCCTCGATCCACTACGGCAGCAAGCAATGGTGGGCCACGCTGACCTGGTTCGAACAACTGGCAGGTGGCAAGGAGCAATACATCAACCAGGCGGCAGACAACCTGCACCTGATCGAAAAAACCAAGCACGAGTTGCGTTTCAAGCTCGGCTACAACTTTTGAGGATACGACCATGCACCATCCACCCGTATGGCTGATCGCCCCTGCACTTGCCGCCTTTGTCGCTGCACCAGCCTACGCCGTGCAATACATGAATATCGAGCAGGCGCAGAAGCAATTCTTTCCTCAGGCTGACAGTTTCGCGTCGATGCCAGTTGAATTCACTGCCGATCAAAAAAGCTTCATAGAGAAGGCGGCCGGCGTGCGCATGCGCTACAACAAGCAGCCGGTCTGGAAAGCGATCGACAACGGCAAGCAGGTAGGCTGGGTGGTACAGGACGAAGTGTTCGGCAAGCACGAATTCATCACCTATGCCGTCGCCCTCGACATGGCCGGCACCGTACTGGGTGTAGAGATACTCGACTACCGTGAAACCCACGGCCGCGAAATTCGCAATGCCAACTGGCGCGCGCAGTTTAATGGCAAGAAGCACGGCGCTTCGCTGCGACTGGATAACGACATCCAGAACATCAGCGGTGCCACGCTCTCGTGCAAGCACATCAGCGAAGGGGTGCGCCGCATCCTCGCACTGCACGAGACCGCATTGAAGTGAATCCGATCGCCGCCGCCTCTCCACAGCATGGCGGCGCGCTAACGCGTGCGCGGCCGTTGCTGGGCACGCTGGTGGAAATCAGCGCGCGCGGTGCGTCGACACAGGCATTGAATACAGCGATCGAACAGGCCTTTGTGGCAGTGGAACGAATTCAATCCCTGATGAGTTATCACGATCCGAAATCCGACGTGTCGCAGCTTAACCGCAGCGGCACAACGGGCATCACGGTCGACCCCCATACCTGGTTCGTGCTGGACACCGCACGTTCCATCGCCGAGGCCAGCAACGGACTGTTCGACATCAGCATCGCGCCGGAACTGGTGCGCGAAGGGTATCTGCCGCACCACGCCGATTTCGCTCCAGCTGATGCCGCAGCGAACTGGCAGCACATCGAACTGCTGCCCGATCATCGCGTGCGATTCAGTCGCCCCTTGCACATCGATCTGGGCGGCATCGCAAAAGGCTATGCGGTCGACTGCGCCCTAGGCGCGCTGCAGGACGCCGGCCTACTGGCGGGCCGGGTCAATGCAGGCGGCGACCTGCGGCTGTTTGGCGAAGCGGCGGAAACCATCCGCGTGCGCCACCCCGGGGCGGCCACCCAGCTGCTCCCACTGTGCCAATTGCGCGAGGGGGCCGTGGCCACCTCGGCGTCGTATTTCAGCCAACGCCAACATCAAGGCCGCGTGGTCACGCCGTTGATCAACGCGGCCACGCGCCAACCCTGCATCGATATACGCAGCGTAAGCGTGCTAACCGATCAGTGCATGCTGGCCGACGCGCTCACCAAGGTAGTATTCGCCGAACCCGACCGGGCTATTGCCGTGCTCGATCATTTTGGCGCGCACGCCGTCATGATCGACGCCGATCCAACCCTGCCTGCCTATTGCCGCGTCCGCCTGTCCGATTCGACAGGTTGGCGCGATGCCCTGCCGGAGGTCGCTGCCGAATGAGCCGTCACCATCCCTTACCCATCCGCATGGGGCCACGCCAAAAACGCAGCTTGTACGCAATCGTGTTCGCGCTATGGGTATCCGGCGCGCTTTGGCTGCTGTTTCACTATTTTTTGCGTGTGCCGGGCGACTTCGGCGACGCGGCCCACCCACTCGAGTCCTGGTGGCTGCGCCTGCATGGCCTGATGGCCTTCGCCTCGCTGGTGGCCATCGGCTCGGTGCTGCCCATTCATGCGCACCGGGCCTGGCAGCTCAACAAGAACCGACGCTCCGGTCTGGCGATGAAAGCGTATTTGCTGTGGCTCGCGCTCACCGGCTACGCGCTGTATTACTTTTTATCCGAATCCAACGAGGCCTGGTTACCGCTTGCACACTGGATAGCCGGTCTGGCGTTGCCATTGGGCGGACTGATGCACATACGCCTCGGCCGCCGCCGTCCCCCACCTGCCACCTCCACGCAGCGCGCATCCAATGCCGCCTGATTTTTTAAACTGCCAGCCACGGGCATTTGCCCCCAGCCAGCCCTTTTCTCAACCGACCTAAAGGGACTCACCATGAAACACCCATTGATCCGCGCCGCACTTGCAGCCGCTGTTCTATCGACCTTTGCCGCACCGGCTGCTGCCGACATGAGCGTGGAAGAACGCCTCAAAGCCATGGAAGCCCGCATGAATGCGCTGGAAACGGAAAACCAGTCACTCAAGGGCCAGCTCAAGACCACCGAACAAAAGGTGGCAGCCACCAGCGAACAAGTTGAAAAAACGTCTCACCATGGCTCAACCGGCACGTCATCCTGGGCTGAAAAAACCCGCATCGGTGGTTATGGAGAGCTGCACTACAACAACCTTGAAGGGAAAGGGGGCGCAAAGGACAAGGACGAGCTCGATTTCCACCGCTTCGTGCTGTTTCTCGGCCACACTTTCAATGAACGCACCCGTTTTTTCTCCGAACTTGAAGTTGAGCACAGCATTGCGGGCGAGGGGAAAAAAGGCGAAATCGAGCTCGAACAGGCTTACATCGAATATGACTTTACGCCCAACCATCGCGGCAAGGCCGGCCTGTTTTTACTGCCGGTGGGCATCATGAACGAAACCCACGAACCGCCTGCGTTCTACGGTGTGGAACGTAACTCGGTCGAGAAGGACATCATCCCCGCAACCTGGTGGGCGGGTGGCGCAGCGGTGTCCGGCCAGCTGGGCGACAGCTTCAGCTACGACCTGGCCGTACATGAAGGCCTTTCAACCACGGCCGCCAACAATTACAAGCCGCGCGACGGTCGCCAGAAAACCAGCGAAGCACGCGCCAAGAATCTCGCCACCACTGCCCGATTGAAGTGGACTGGCGTGCCTGGCATCGAGCTCGGCGGCTCCATCCAGCATCAAACAGATATCACGCAAGGTCTGGACCCCACAGCTGGCAGCGCCAATCTGTACGAGTTGCACGGCATTTACAACAAAGGGGCATTCGGCCTTAAAGCGTTGTTCGCGCAATGGGATCTCGATGGTAGCGGACCCGCAGCCATCGGCGCCGACAAGCAAAATGGCTGGTATGTCGAACCTTCCTACAAGCTGTCCGAGCAATGGGGCGTCTTCGCACGCTACGGCCTGTGGGACAACAAAGCAGGAGATAATGTCGGCAGCAAAAAGAAGCAGATTGATACGGGCGTGAGCTTCAAACCCCATCCCGATGTCGTGCTGAAGGCCGACTACCAGAAGCAGAACAACGACGACGGCAAGAACCAGAACGGCTTCAACCTGGGGGTCGGTTACCAGTTCTAAAGACAAAAGCTGGAACCGGAAATGAAGGCTCCGCAAAGTGGCCTTCATCCTAAAAGGCCGCTTCTAGCCAGACTGCCCAATCTTTATACCTGCAAGCTCCTCCCGACTTGAGCTAAACGAAGTACGGGAGGCCTGTCGTTACCGATTTCGATAACGTTTTTCATTAATTTCAGCCAGCCAAGCCTTTGCATCGCCAGCTATTTTCATATTGGGACACAACCATGATTGATAGTCTGGACATGCCAGCAGTGGCGCGCGCAAGTTTGATTTACCTCCACATACTCTTCTTTGTCGCGGCGACTGTGGCGATCACTTTTGGCGACTTTGCCATCTTTGCGTGGCGGCGCGTCAACAACCCACTCCTGAACAAATCCGCCCGCATGGTGAGCATCACCCTCACTACGCTCTGGATCAGCGGCGCGATAATCATATGGCTGGATACCCGTTTCGAGCTGAGCGCTATCGCTGCCAACGGTAAACTGCTGGCCAAATTAACCGTCGTTGTCATTCTGACGATCAATGGTGTTCTGCTTCACCGATACGCATTCCCACGCCTCGCCCTGCCGCAGAAGAATGCCTCCCGCGCTGCATTTCTACCGGCGTTACTCGGTGGCGTAAGTGCCGCAACATGGTTTTACGCCGCGTTTATCGGAGTGGCCAAACCGTTTTCGCCACTCGGATACAACGGTTTGATGGCGCTCTATTTCGTCACACTGGTGCTGGGAATCGGGATTGCGATGGCCTGGGTTCGTCCACGTCTCGCCCGGCAAATAACGCAACAAATAGCCAGCCGGGCTGACGACATGCACACATTTCCCGGCCTTGGGCAATGCGCTACAGGCTAAGTGTGCGCGTAAATGCGGACCCGTGAGATGCATGCGCAAAACCCGAATTGGGCTTGGTGCTGCAGGTCTTTCATTGACTGATGCCCCGCGCGTAGAGCCCGCCGGACGATCTTCTTGCGAACAGGTCAATAAAGTTATTGACAATCGTTCTCATTCGCCTCATGATACGTACATCAACGCAACAGCGAGAAGGTTTCGATCATGTACGTATGCCTTTGCCACAATGTCACCGATGCCCGCATCCACCAACTGGTTCGGACAGAAGGCGTGAGCACGATGCGCGAACTACGCGAGCACCTTGGCGTGGGCACGCAATGTGGAAAGTGCGCGAAGTGCGCGAAGGATGTATTGCGGGAAGCCGTATCTGAAGCCCGGTGCGAGGCATCTTGCAGTGGAATGATGGTCGCGGCGTAAGTTTTTCTAATCGATAATCCGCTCCATTCTCATTCCCACCCACTCTCTCAAAACCCGCGTCTAGACTTGCCTGACGCGGGTTTTTTCATACAATGATAGCCAGCCCGTTTGCCCAATAGCCAACCTACCGCCTAGCCAAAAGCTTCTCGCGGGCCCTTACCTACAATCAGGAGTCCAGCCATGAAAGGCGATAAAAAAGTCATCCAGTACCTGAACAAGGCACTGACCGTCGAACTCACCGCGATCAACCAGTATTTTCTGCATGCCCGCATGTACAAGAACTGGGGCCTGATTGCCCTCGGCAAGCACGAATACGACGAATCCATCGAAGAAATGCATCACGCCGACAAGCTGATCGAGCGCATCCTTTTCCTCGAAGGCCTGCCCAACCTGCAAGACCTCAGCAAGCTGCTGATCGGTGAGAATGTCGCCGAATGCCTGGCCTGCGACCTCAAGCTCGAACACTCGGGCCGTGCCTTGTATGAAGAAGCCATTACCCACTGCGAGTCGGTCAAGGATTATGTCTCGCGTGACATGCTGGTCGGCATCCAGACCGATACCGAAGAGCACATCGACTATCTGGAAACCCAGATTGATCTGCTCAAACGCATGGGCGAACAGAACTACATGCAAACCGCTGCCGGCCCGATCGAAGGCTAAAACGGTTTCAATGCGCCAGATCTAACGTCCCCATGTGGGACGTTTTTTTATGGTTGTCCACGATTCCGACGCAATCAGTCAAACAGCCATTTTGATCATGTAGCGGGCCATCGGATCATGCCAAAATACCGCCTACGCCATGGATTCCTGACCGCCGTTGATGCGCACGCTTGCCCCTGATCTGCGAATTGCCCCGCCGCGCCTTTCATTAGGCGTGCTGGCGGTCGTGTTGCTGGTCCATGCCGGCATCGTGGCGGGCATGCTGACCCTGACGAAGCCGACGCTATCGATCACCCTTCCCGCGCCGCTGTATGTGCGGCTGATCGAAGCGGCAACCGCGCAACCCGAGCTGGCCCCACCTCCCGTTCAACCCAGTGTGCAACCGCCGCCGCCTAGCGCGCCGAAGCCGGTCCTGACTACACCCCTTGACCCGGCAAAGCCAGCAGCAGAAGCAGTGCAGCCCGTACGCCAACCGCCGCCTGCCGAGCCAGCACGACCCGATCTGGTTCGTCCCGACCCTGCCCGGGCGGATCCCCAAGCGGCGCCAACCCCCGCCCCTGCACCCGCCGCAGTGGAAGCGCCCCGCGTTGCTCCGCCGCCGCTACCGATCACACAGCCCCGATTCAACGCCGACTATCTCGACAACCCCAAACCGCCTTATCCCAGCGCATCGCGCCGGATGGGGGAGGAAGGCGAAGTGCGGTTGCGCGTCCAGATCGACACCGCAGGCCAGGCTCAGCAGATCGAGGTCTATCGCAGCAGCGGTTTCCCCCGCCTCGACCAGGCCGCACTCGATACCGTCAAACAATGGCGTTTTGTCCCCGCACGCCAGGGCGACCAGCCGATTCCGGCGTGGGTCATCGTCCCGATACAATTCAGTTTAAGGAGTTAAGCATGGACACCCCAAACGCGCCCGTTCAACTGGGCCTCACCCATTTTCTGGCCCAGGCCGATGCACTGGCGCTGTTTCTGCTGGTCGTGATGCTGACCATGTCGGTCATCACCTGGTATCTGATCGCCAGCAAGTCGATCACCCATCGGCGCATGCGCCAGAGTGCAAAAACCTTTCTGGATAAATTCTGGAATGCCCCCGGCCTGGAATCGGTGGCCGAGCATATTCAAAATGCAGGCGTACACGATCCGTTTTCGCACTTGACTCAGCGCGGCCTCAACGCAGCCGAGCAATACCGCAACAAGACCGGCCAGCGCCTGATCGAATCCGGTACGGCCGAGGAATTCCTCACCCGCGCCTTGCGCCGCGCCATCGACCACGACACCGCACGTCTCGAACACGGCCACACCATGCTCGCCTCGATTGCCTCGAGCGCACCGTTCATCGGTCTGTTCGGCACGGTGTGGGGCATTTACCACGCGCTGGTCAATATCGGCATGAGCGGCTCGGGCAGCCTCGACCAGGTTGCTGGGCCGGTCGGCGAAGCACTGATCATGACCGCGTTGGGTCTGGCGGTGGCAATTCCGGCGGTGCTGGCGTACAACTTCTTTAACCGTTCGAACCGGCTGGTACTGAACGAATTGGACGGCTTTGCGCACGATCTGTTTGCGTTCATGTCGACCGGCATCCGCGGGCAGGAACAAGGTGCCAGCCCTGTGAAACCGGCCAACGCGGCAAGGAGCGCCTGATGGCCTTCGGCGGACTCAATTCCGGTGCACGCGCGCAGGACATGGCGGAAATCAACATGATTCCGCTGATCGACGTGATGTTGGTGTTGCTGGTGATTTTCATCATTACCGCGCCGCTCTTGACTCACGCAGTGAAGGTCGAGCTGCCGCAAGCATCAAGCGCCCCCAACCCACCCAAGCCTGAAACGATCAACCTTTCGATCAAGGCCGACGGTTCGGTATTCTGGAATGCCGAACCGGTCGATCCGGCCGCCTGGCAAACGCACATGAACACTGCTGCGAAGCTAACGCCGCAACCGGAAATCCACATCCGCGCTGATGGCGACTTGGCCTACAAGCATGTGGTGCGCATCATGTCGGACGCCGCCAAAGTCGGGCTCACCCGCATCGGGTTTGTGACTGACCCCGCACGTCAACAAATCCCCAACACCCCGCTAACTGAACGATTCGAGCCTTTGTGAACCTCACTTTATCCCGCCTTGCCGCCTTGGTCTGCCTGCATATTCCGCTTCAGGGTTTTGCCCAGACGCCGGCCGAAGCGCCGGCCACGCTCGGTACCGTTCAGGTGACCGCGCCGGTTTACGACGCGCAGGAAGCGCGCCAGGAATCCTCCAGCACCAAACTCATCGTCAGCCGCGAAGACCTGGAAAAACTCGATGCCGCGACCATCGGTGAAATCCTGCGCCAGCTGCCCGGCGTAAGTCTGGCCGCTGAAAGCGAGGGTCGGCGTGGACGCAGCCGCGGCACTGATCGACTGGAACCACGCATCATCGTCGACGGTGAAGCCCTGCCCGGTGGCAACCGCATGGCGATGCGCCTGCCAGTCGAACTGATCGAGCGCATCGAGATCATCAAAAACAGCACCGCCGAATTTCCTTCGGGCGCGGGCGGCACTATCAATCTCATCCTGCGCGACGTACCCCCGACAAAAACCGGCACTTTTCGCCTGGGCGTCATCAATATTGATGACGCTTGGGGCGCGCGCGTCGGCGGCATATACGGCGCGCGCGAAGGCGAAACGGGCGTGCTGTGGATGGGTTTTGCCACCAGCCGCCCGCTCACCGGCGAACGCACCACCTCGACTCAAACCTTTTCCGGTGGCGCGCGCAATGTCTGGGCCATCGAATCCGACAGCGAAAGCGGCCGCGAAAACTCGCTGTATGTGGCACCGCGTTTTACCCGTGATCTGGGTGCAGGCACCCGGCTGACGATCAGCCCGTTTCTGACTTTTAACGACCGCAACCGCGTCACCCACACCCAACGCCAGACCTACACCGATCCGGTCAACGGCACCGGCCTGACCGCAGACGGCCGCGAGCGCGAACAGGAGCAAACGCAGCGACTCAATGGCCGCCTCTCCGCCGAATGGAAGCGTCGCCAATCCGGCGCGGGCGAAACCAGTGCAAAGCTGACGCTGCAGAGTGAAAACGAACGCAAGGACATCACCCTCGACACATTTGATGCGGCCGGTGCCCCGCTCAACACCACCCGCACACGCAACACCAGCGACGGTTTGGAACTGAGCCTGACGGGCAAGCGCAGTCTGCCGCTTGCCGCCACGCACCTGGCCACGTTTGGGCTGGAAGCGCGCCACAAGGACGTCGAGGACAAGAAACGACAAACGGTCAACGGCACCCCCAGCGCGCTGGGTGCACAGGCCAGCGCCGAGTCGCAGGAGCAATTGTTCGCCCTGTGGGCACAGGACGAATGGCAGCTATCTGAACGCCACCTGCTCACCCCGGGATTGCGCTTGCAAACCACGCGTAGCGCCGTCACGGATGCGCTCGACGCCACCGTCAAAAACAACCACCTTGCCTGGCTACCCTCGCTGCATTATTTGTGGCAGTTCAACCCCAACTGGAATATTCGGACCAGCGTGGCCATCACCGACAAGCCACCCGGCGTGCGCGACCTGTCCCCCGTGGTCGTGACCACCACCGGCACCAATAGCCTGTCCAACCCGGACCGAGGCGGCAACCCCGCGCTCGCGCCCGAACGCACCGCCACTCTGCAACTGGGGGTGGAGCATTTTCTGCCGCAAAAACGCGGCAGCGCCGGGATCAATCTTTTCGTGCGCCAGATCGATGACAAGGTGCAACGGCTGGTCCAGCTGGAATCCGGTCGTTATGTTGAACGCCCTGCCAACGTCGGTCAGGCGCATGAAACCAGCGTGGTGGTCGACTTCAAAACCAAGCTCGCCAGCCTGCCGGCGCTGTCCCTGCGCGGCAATGCCTCGACCAGCCGACTCACCCTGGAAGACGGCGCCTTGTCGTCACGCCAGGAAAGCCCGCGCCACAGCGGCAACCTGGGGTTCGACTACGATCATGCGGCGTGGAAACTCACCCTGGGCGGCAACCTCAGCCTCAGTTCAAGCTTCTCACGCGACATGAACAATAGCGTGCAGCAAACCCAGCGCGCGCGGCAGCAACTCGATCTGTACGCCATCAAGAAACTCGATCGAAAACTCAGCCTGCGCCTGACGGTCGACAACGTCACCCGCGCGGATCAGGGCAATGACACGATCGACCTGTCAGGCGGCAGCCTCGCCAGCCTCGAAGCAGATCGATCACGCGGCGTGCGCAGCGTGTTCCTGAGCATCGAGGGCAAGCTGTGATAATGCCGCCCAACGACATCAAAATCTTTGACCTTGATTGCCGTGCCTGCCCGCGTCTGGCCACATTTCTGGATGAAGTTCACGTTAAACACCCCACCTACCATGCCCGGCCGGTCCCGGCGTTTGGCGCGGCCGAGCCAAATCTGCTGATCGTCGGCCTTGCCCCAGGCATGCATGGCGCCAATCGCAGCGGCCGCCCGTTCACCGGCGACACCGCCGGCATCCTGCTGTATCAAACCCTGCATCAATTCGGCTACGCCAGCGCGCCGGAATCGATCTCCATCGACGACGGCCTGCAGCTCATTGACTGCCGCATCACCAACGCCGTGAAATGCCTGCCGCCCGCCAACAAGCCGGAGCCCGGCGAGATTCGCGAATGCAACCATTTCCTGGCCGCTGAACTGGCCGCGTTGCCTGCTGACGCCAGCATTCTGGCGTTGGGATTGATTGCGCATCAGGCCGTGCTGCGTGCACTGGGCCTGAAGCTCAAGGACTATCCCTTCGCCCACGCCAGCGACTACCCCCTGCCCAATGGCCGACGTCTGGTCAGCAGTTATCACTGCTCCCGCTACAATACCCAGACGCGCCGCCTCACCCCGGAGATGTTTGCGGCAGTGTTCGAACTGATTAAAACGGAGGTCTGACCATGCCCGTCGTCACCATCAAAATTGCCGGCACTCTCACCCGCGACCAGAAACAAAAAGTCGCCGAAGAAGTGACCGCCACCCTCGAGCGCCATGCTGGCAAACCGGCGTCGTATACCTATATCGCGTTTGAAGAACTCCCACATGAGAATTGGGCGATTGCAGGCCAGTTGCTCGACGAAAACTGAATCCGCTTGAAAATAAAGACTCATTTTATCGGACTCATCTTGCCTTACAGTGAGTCCTATTTGCGTCACACCTTCGCTGTTATTTTGATAATCAAACGGCATTCACTTTGAGCATCGACAAGGACTTCCTCATCTCGCTGCCCACCCTGCCCGGCGTCTATCGCATGATCGATTCGGCCGGCGCGGTGCTGTATGTCGGCAAGGCGAAAGACCTGAAAAAGCGCGTTTCCAGCTATTTCCAGAAAACCGACCAGAGCCCGCGCATCCGCCTGATGCTGAAAAGCGTCGACCACATCGACACCACGGTGACGCGCACCGAGGCCGAAGCGCTACTGTTGGAAAACAACCTCATCAAGGGCCTGAAGCCCCGTTTCAACATCCTGTTTCGCGATGACAAGTCCTATCCCTATCTGCTGCTGACCGGGCATCGCTTTCCACGCCTGGCCTATTTTCGTGGCACCCCAAAAAAGAAAGATCAGGCGTTTGGTCCCTATCCAAACGCCTATGCCGTGCGCGAAAGCATGCAGTTGTTGCAAAAAGTGTTTCAACTACGTACCTGCGAAGACACCGTGTTTTCCAACCGCTCACGGCCCTGCCTGTTGCACCAGATCAAGCGCTGCACGGCACCTTGCGTTAAAGCCATCTCGCCAGAAGCCTATGCACGCGATGTCAGCGCATCCGCCCAACTGCTCAGAGGCGAGGCCACCGAACTGATCGATCACATTACCGAACAGATGAATTCGGCAGCAGTTGCGCTCGATTTCGAGACCGCCGCCCTGCTACGCGACCGCTTGCGCATGCTGTCCGTTCTACGTGAAAAGCAGTTCGTCGACACCACCGGCAGTGAAGCCGACGCCGATGTGGTGGCGGTAGCCGAAGTAACTGGTGTGATTGCCGTCAATCTGACCATGATTCGAGGCGGCCGACATCTGGGTGACCGCAGCTTTTTTCCGCAACACGGCGAAGGCGCCACGCTGGCCGAAGCGCTGGAAGCCTTTATTGCCCAGCACTACCTCGACCACCCTATTCCCGCGCGCATCCTGATCAGCGAGGCCATCGAGACCGATACGCTGGAGGCGCTGCTGAGCGAACTCGCGAAGAAAAAAATCAGCCTGCTGCACCGCGTCACCGGCGAACGTAAAGTCTGGATCGGGATGGCGCGGGCCAATGCGCGGCTGTCGGCCGAGCGCCGCAGCGCCGAACGCAGCAACCAGTCCCTGCGGCTGGCCGCGCTGCGCGAGACACTGGATTTGCCGCAGCTAAATCGCATCGAATGCTTTGATATTTCGCACACCATGGGCGAAGCGACTGTGGCCTCGTGTGTGGTGTACGAAGGCGATGACCTGAAAAAATCCGATTACCGCCGTTACAACATCAGCGGCATCACGCCGGGCGACGACTACGCCGCGATGCACGCCGCACTCATCAAGCGCTTTCATAAAAGCGTGGAGGAAAACGGTGTGCTGCCCGACCTGCTGCTGATCGATGGCGGCAAAGGCCAAATTTCGACCGCTATCGAGGCAATGACCGAGCTCGGATTAGGCGAAGTACTACTGCTCGGCGTCGCCAAGGGCGAGGCGCGCAAACCAGGACTGGAGACCCTGATTTTTGCCGATGGCCGCGAATTAAAGCTAGCCAAGGATCATCCCGGCTTTCATCTGATTCAGCAGGTGCGCGACGAAGCCCATCGCTTTGCCATCACCGGCCACCGCGCAAAACGCGGCAAAGCCCGCCTGCAATCAACCCTCGAAGATATCCCCGGAATCGGCCCCAAGCGGCGTAAACAGCTGCTTGAACACTTCGGTGGCCTGCAGGGTGTGCGCAACGCCGGCGTCGATGCGCTTGCCACAGCCAACGGTATCAGCCGAGAATTGGCGGAAACCATTTACAGCGCCCTGCACTGATGCCCCTCAATCTCCCCAACCTGCTCACCTGGCTGCGCATCCTTTTCATTCCCCTGATGGCGGGTGTGTTTTATCTACCCGACGGCTGGGTGACGGCGCGTGAAGCGAATTTACTGGCCGCAGCATTTTTTGGGGTGGCGGCTATAACCGATTGGCTCGACGGCTGGCTGGCACGCAAACTGGGGCAGACCTCCGCCTTCGGGGCGTTCCTCGACCCGGTGGCCGACAAACTGATGGTCGCCGCAGCGCTGATCGTGCTGATTGACCTCGATCGCGTCGCTCCGTTGATTGGACTCATCATCATCGGCCGAGAAATCACCATTTCCGCACTGCGCGAGTGGATGGCCAAAGCAGGTAAATCAGCCAGCGTGGCGGTGTCCTTCATCGGAAAACTCAAGACCACAGCCCAGATGGTGTCCATCGTTCTGCTGCTCTACTTCAATCCTGTCTTCAACCTCCCCATAGCGGAGATTGGCACCTGGCTGATCTGGGTAGCGGCACTGCTGACCTTGTGGTCGATGGCGTATTACCTTGTGATGGCTTCGCGTGCGCTGCAAAAGACTTGATGAAAATTGTTGACAGAAAAAGGCGGAATCCCCATAATGCGCAGCCTTCAACGCGGGAATAGCTCAGCTGGTAGAGCGCGACCTTGCCAAGGTCGAGGTCGGGAGTTCGAACCTCCTTTCCCGCTCCAGCATTCCGGGGAAAACAGAAGG
>JAUXRY010000040.1 GCA_030679915.1 Thiobacillus sp. | reverse complement strand
ACCGGGGTCCAGTCGTTGCCGAGGCCGCCTGCGTACTTTTGCAGCATGGCGTTTTCCTTGATCGCCTGATAGATGCCGTCGAGGTCGTCGGTGACGGTGGTCAGGTAGCAGGAAGACAGCTGGCTGTGGCGGGTGCCGGCGTTGAACAGGGTCGGCGTCGAGCTCATGAAGTCGAACGAGGACAGCACCTGATAGAACTCAATCGCACGCGCTTCGCGGTCGACTTCGTTGATCGAGAGGCCCATCGCCACGCGCATGAAGAAAGCCTGCGGCAGTTCGATGCGCTCTTCTTCGATGTGCAGGAAGTAACGGTCGTACAGGGTTTGCAGACCGAGGTAGCCAAACTTGTAGTCGCGATCGGCGTCGAGCACAGCAGCCAAACGGGCGATGTCGAACTGGCCGAGTTTTTCGTCGAGCAGTTCGGCGGCAATGCCTTTCTTGATGTAGGCGGCGAAATAATCGGCGTAACGCGCGGCCATTTCGGTTTGCAGCACGGCTTCGCCCAGCACTTCGTGGCGGATCGAGTTCAACAGCAGACGCGCGGTGACAAACGAATAGGCCGGGTCTTGCTCGATCAGCGAGCGCGCAGCCAGCACCAGCGCTTTTTCGACTTCGGCCATCGGCACGCCGTCATACAGGTCGCGCAGCACGGTGTGCATGATCGGTGCGGCGCTGACGCCGTCGCCCAGACCGGCGCAGGCATCGCCCAGCAGGATGTTCAGGCGTTCGATGTCGAGCGGCTTTTTGACGCCGTCTTCGATCACGTGCAGCTGAATGTCGGGGACACCGGCGGCTTTTTGCGCAGCGCGTTCCTGGGTGCGCTTTTCGCGGTAGAGCACATACGAGCGCGCCACTTCGTGCTCACCCGAACGCATCAGCGCCAGTTCGACCTGGTCCTGGATGTCTTCGATGTGGAAGGTGCCACCGTTGGGGGTGCGACGCAGCAATGCGGCGGTGACCTGGCCGGTGATCGACTCGACCAGCTCGCGGATGCGGGCCGAAGCGGCTGCCTGCCCGCCCTGCACCGCAATAAACGCCTTGGTCACGGCAATGGCGATCTTGTTCGGCGCAAAGCCGACCACGGCGCCATTACGGCGGATGATCTTGTAATCGGCATAACGCGTATCGATCACCGCCGGTTCAGCTTTATCGCGGGGCGGGATGGGGGCAGATGCAACGGATTCGGTGGCGACGTTCAACATCGATGGCTCTCCTGTGTGTGGTATGACGTAAAAAACGGGCAATGGTGCATTTAATCCACAACTTATGCACAGCTTGCCCAGTCCCCATGCACACGTTTATTCACAACATGTTGTGGTGCAGGCGGGGAGCAGGTACAAATTCTAGTTTTCTGGCGCGGCATGTCAACAAACAATCAGCAAGTTTTCCTGTCTTTTTTGGCGGCCGAAAAAAACTCACGTTAAATCAAAGTTTTTGTCGAACTGGACGCCTAAAAAATAAACAGGGCCATGGCTGGATGCGGGCTGGCGCCGCATATCTTCCGTCGCGGCCAATCAATACGTTGAACTTAAGCGTATTAGCAAGCTCGGATATGCCTTGCAGCGCGCAAAAGCTGCTGAATCCTGAAGCACCCCAACCCGGAAACGGCGAACCGACAAATCCAGAATGACAGAACCGAGATGCAGGGCTGAACCGATGGAGTGAGCCCGAAATTGTGCCCGATCCAATTTGTCGTCGCGTAAAACACCCAGACTTCTGTTCGATTGCACACCGGGACAAAAGTGCCCAGTTGCCCCGCCGACGGCATGTCTACTGCAATTGTGGTTAAGATAGCGGAAACACTTCTCTCCCGGATCGCCGGGTGTTGCCATGCACCACACTGCTGTTCTGCTGATTTCCTGCCCTGACCAAAAGGGACAGGTCGCGGCCATTGCCAATTTCCTGCTATTGCATAACGCCAATATCCTGCATGCCGACCAGCATCAGGATGCCGAGCTGAAGCTGTTCCTGATGCGGGTGGAATGGGATCTGGAAGGCTTCAATCTTGATCTCGCCGACTTTCCCGCTGCATTCGAGTCGATTGCCAGTCGCTTCGGCATGACCTGGCGGGTAGCGGAATCCAGCCGCAAACCGCGTATGGCCATACTGGTCTCCAAGTTTGATCATTGCCTGGCCGACCTGCTCTATCGCTACCAAAGCGGCGAACTGCACTGCGAGCTGCCCATCATTCTCAGCAATCATGAAGATACGCGCTGGCTGGCCGACGCGTATCACATTCCGTTTCAGCATCTGGCCGTGATTAAAGAGGCCAAGGCAGAAGCCGAGAAAACCCAGCTGGCGATTCTGCGTGATCTGAAAATTGATTTCATTGTGCTGGCGCGCTACATGCAGGTTTTGTCGGGCGACTTCATCCGCAAATTCCCCAATCACATCATTAATATCCACCATTCGTTTCTGCCGGCGTTTCATGGTGCCAAGCCTTATCACCGGGCGTTTGAACGGGGGGTGAAGCTGATCGGGGCAACCGCGCATTACGTCACCGAAACGCTGGATGACGGCCCGATCATCGAGCAGGACGTGGCGCGGATTTCCCATCGCGATAATCTCGACGATCTGATCAACAAGGGGGCAGACCTCGAAAAAGTGGTGCTGTCGCGTGCAGTAAAATGGCACCTGGACAACCGCGTACTGGTGTACGCAAACAAGACAGTCGTATTCGACTGAATCCATGCTTACACTCAGCGTCCCCACAATCGATCATTCGTTGCAACCACACAAGGTGGAAACCCGACCTAAAGCGACGACGGAGTGGCTGTCTCGCCTGCCTTTCGCCAGCCCCATCGACACCGCACAACAATTGGTGTTGGCGCTCTACACGCTGAACCGGATTCCACTGGACGAGGATGAACGCGGCGCACTGTTGGCGCTGTATCGACCGGCGGTTGCGCGCGCGGCCTCCAGTCTGGAAGTGCTGTTATCTGACTCGGGCATTCCTCCCCATCCAGAACATCGTCAGGCCGGTTCACTGTTGGGTGAGATGCACGCCGAGCACAGCATCGGCTACAAACACTTGCTGCGATCGCTATCAACCCGCCGGTTTGGCCGCAGCCAGATCAAGCACATCGCTGAAATTACCGCCCACTCGCTTGCTGCGCTGCGCGATGTCCAGCTTGCCTGTTATCTGACCTATAGCCCGGTGCCGGCCGGGTTGTGGCGTGAGATGCATGATCTTTATCTGCTGACCAAATCCAATGGAATGGCCAGCAAGGGGGTGAATGACGCCCCGCCAGCCGACCAGATCTACTGTCAGGCGCTGCTGCTGGCACTGGCCGACCCGCCGCACATGAGTCGCGCCGAGCTGACCCATCTTCAGTTGTATCTGCATGCATTTGGAAAACGGGTCGTGCTGGCCGAAACCCCGCCAAGCATCAATTTGCATGGGTTTCTGATCGAAACCGACAGCGACCGGGGGCCTGGGCCCCAGCCGACTGGCGCGGATGGCGTCAGCCTGTGGCTGGACACCGAAGCGCTATGCCGGCATTTACACGAGACCGCGGTGCGGCTGCGCACCGGCGATACCCCACGCCGCATTGGCTTGCCGACCGGGATGGGTAGCGAAACCAGCCTGACGCTCGCCAAACGATTGCTCAAACTGTGGCGCCCCGGCGCACATCGCGCCTTCAAACGCTACCCTGACCCGGGCAGCGCGATTCAGGTCGTCGCCGGCGTGAGTGCGATTCACCGTCTGCTGGAACTGGTGCCACAAGCGGCCCAGTTCTCCTCAACGTCCACCGATACACTCACCGGGCAGGACGGGCGCGCAAGTTTCGCCGCCCCCTCTGCGGTCAATGCCAGCCACTGGACAGTCAGCAACGATAGCGCCGCCGGGTTGGCGCTGAGCGGCACACCTGACACGCCCCTGAACCTGAAAATCGGCGACGCACTGGCCTTGCGCGCTGAAGACTCGGTCGTGTGGTCGCTGGCTGTCATACGCTGGGTCAAGATGCTGGATGCGCGAAAGGTCGAACTCGGTGTTGAACGCTTGTCGCCCCAGATTCAACCGGTGTGGGTGCGGCCGCTGCGAGGACACCGCAAGGCCAGCCCGGAACCCGGCTTGTTTGTTCCCGGCGTATCAGCCCTGAAGCAGCCCGACCGTTTGCTGTTGCCCAGCCACATTTACCAAACCGGGATGGAAGCTGAAGTCTGGCATACGCCACAGCAATACACCGTCAAGTTTGACCGGCGCGCCGAATTCACCCCCAGTTTCGACCTGATCAATTTCACCGTTTTGAGCAAAGAACCCGCGCAATGACCGAGATACTTGTTTTGTATTACAGCGCGCACGGCAGCGTGCGCAACATGGCGCAATTGATTGCCCGTGGCGTCAATCAAGTATCGGGCGCCTCGGCCCGGCTGCGCACGGTGCCCCCGGTGGCCCCGCGTACCCAGGTAGCTGAACCGCCGGTACCCGACGAGGGCGCGCCCTATGTCGAACTGGCCGATTTGGAACAATGCGCCGGTCTGGTGCTGGGCTCGCCCACCCGTTTCGGCAACATGGCCGCCCCGCTAAAGTATTTTCTCGACACCACCGGCGCGCTGTGGGCCAAAGGCGCATTAGCCAACAAACCGGCCGCGGTGTTCACCTCCACCGCCAGCCTGCACGGCGGCCAGGAAACCACGCTCACCAGCATGATGCTGCCGTTGCTGCACCACGGCATGCTGATAGTCGGCCTGCCCTACACGCTGCCCGAAGTCACCCACACCACAAGCGGGGGCTCACCCTATGGTGCCACCCACTGGGCCGGTGCCAACGATGATAAACCGCTAACCGACGAAGAGCGCACGCTGTGCATTGCGCTCGGCAAACGCCTGGCCGAAACCGCACGCAAGCTCGCCGCATGAAAACATTGCAAATGGTCTCCAGTGTCTGCCTGATTGCGCTGATTTTTCTCTGCGTGGCGTGGGAATTGTGGCTCGCGCCGATCCGGCCGGGTGGCTCGTGGCTGGTGCTGAAAGTGCTGCCGCTGTTGCTACCGCTGATGGGGATACTCAAAGGCCGCCGCTACACTTATCAGTGGGCGTCGATGCTGATACTGGCCTACTTCACCGAAGGCGTGGCGCGCGCGTGGTCGGATCAAGGATTGTCGGCGTGGCTGGCCGGCGGCGAAGTGGTGCTGTCGGTGGTGTTTTTCTTCACCGTCATTTTTTACGCCAAACTCAGTGCACCGTCACGGCTCGCGCAATAGCGCAGCAAGCGTCAATCATTGCTGACACTTTCAGCGCTCACCATGGCGTGAATTTCCCGGTTCAACGCGGCTTCATCCCCAAGATTCAGTTCAACCAGACGCCGCAGGTTGGTCATGCTCTCCAGATCAATTTCAGTACAGCGCATCCCAAGCCGACCGCCTTCTATATGGGCGACTTCGCCTGTCATGTGGACGGCGGCTCCATCTTCTGCAAGCTCGATGGATAAGCTGCATGGGGCACCCATGACCGCACCCCAGTGTTGAGGCTGTTCGACCAGCGCACCCTTCAGCGAGATGTCCATCAGACTGCATGCGTACTTGTCCGGAAGAAAGTCGAGTTCGACATTCGCCGCGAAAGGGATACGTGTAAACACACGTCTTTGCGGGGTCGATTCATTCATTGAGCTCATAGTCATCCCGCCCTCGTCGAATTCATCATGTATCGATATTGAAAGTATAGACGCGCTAGTGCGAGTTCATCCTGAATGTCCGTTGTTTCCGGGAGTCGCACAGGCTCGGGCGGTTGCCAAAAAAAACGCCCCGATGGGGCGTTTTCCAGGGCTCACACTTGCGGATGCGCCCGTTCGCTCTTGTTGTGCAATTTGTTCAATGCGTGCAGGTAAGCCTTGGCCGACGCCACCACAATATCGGTGTCGGCGCCCTGCCCATTTACAACACGTCCTTCATGCGTCAGTCTGACTGTCACTTCGCCCTGCGCATCGGTCCCGCTGGTGATGTTATTGACCGAATACAACAACAACTCCGCCCCACTGTTGACCACCGACTCCAGCGCCTTGAATGCAGCATCGACCGGACCCGAGCCTTGGCCGCTGGCCTGTTTCTCAGCGCCTTCATCGCTGAATACCAACTGCGCCTGTGGGACAACGCCCGTTTCAGAACACACTTTTAACATCACCAATTTAAAGCGTTCATGTTCAGCAGCGTAACCTTCACCCGAGACCAATGCCTGCAAGTCTTCGTCGAAGATTTCACGCTTCTTGTCAGCCAGTTCCTTGAAACTGGCAAATGCCGAATTGAAGGCATCATCACTTTCCAGCACGATGCCCAGTTCCGCCAACTTGGTCTTGAACGCATTGCGTCCCGACAACTTGCCCAGCGTAAGCCGATTGGCATGCCAACCTACATCTTCAGCACGCATGATTTCGTAGGTCTCGCGGTGCTTGAGCACGCCGTCCTGATGGATGCCCGATTCGTGTGCAAACGCATTGGCGCCGACGATGGCCTTGTTGGGCTGCACCGGATAACCGGTGATGGTGGACACCAACTTGGACGCCGGAACAATCTGCGTCGCATCGATTCGCGTATCGCAAGTGAATATGTCCTTGCGGGTGCGCACCGCCATGACGATTTCTTCCAGCGAAGCATTGCCCGCACGTTCGCCCAAGCCATTGATGGTGCACTCGACCTGTCGCGCGCCATTCATCACGGCGGCAAGCGAGTTGGCAACAGCCATGCCAAGGTCGTTGTGGCAATGGGTTGACCACACAACCTGGTTGGCATTCGGCACCTGCGCTATCAACTGTTTCATCCGCTCGCCCCACAAGGCAGGAATGCTGTAGCCGACAGTGTCGGGCACATTGAGGGTTGTGGCACCGGCCTTGATGACTTCATCAAAGATCCGCACCAGGAAATCCATGTCCGAGCGCACGGCATCCTCGGCCGAAAATTCAACGTCGTCGGTGTACTCCAGCGCGAGCTTGACGGCTTTAACCGCGGCTTCGACCACTTGATCCGGCTGCATCCGCAGCTTTTTTTCCATGTGGATCGGGCTGGTCGCGATGAAGGTGTGGATACGCCCGCCCGCGCCATTGCCACGGGCGGCCGGTGTGATTGCGCCACCCGCAGCATGGATGTCCCGCTCATTGGCGCGCGCCAGCGAACAGATGGTCGATCCCTGAATGGTTTCGGCAATGGCTTTGATGGCATCCGCGTCACCGGGACTGGCTGCGGCAAAACCGGCTTCGATCACATCGACGCCGAGCTTTTCAAGCTGGCGGGCGATGCGTAATTTCTCGTCTTTGCTCATCGACGCGCCGGGGCTTTGCTCGCCGTCGCGCAAGGTCGTATCAAATATAAACAAACGGTCGTTCATGGCTGACTCCATGGAAGGTCAAGGCCGATTTCGATATCGTCTCGGGCCGACGCATTATAAAGGCGTTACCGCGTGAAACTGGCGGCGCAGGGTACTACAGGGAGGAGGTTTAATGTGTGTGCGCAGAGCGCAGCAGCAGGCCGTCGAACAGGACGTTCGACAGGCAGAGGAGAAGCAAGGATGGGTGGGACTGATCAAACATGTTTCAAATTCTATCTATTTTTCGTCACTCTGCAAGGGGGCTGCCGTTTTTTCATTTTTGTTGCGATGCATGAATTTCCACACGGCATCGGCGTATCCCGACAAACCATAGAGCAGAAATGCGCCAAACAGCACTTCGGGCGGGCTGGTCGACACCAGCACGAAAGCCAGCACGATCAACAGTATCGCGAAAAAGGGCACGCTCTTGCGCAGATTGATTTCCTTGCCGCTGTAATAGCGGAAGTTACTGACCATGGTCAGTCCGCCCAGTAATGCGATCGCCGCTGCCAGCCAGCGTACATCCTGACCTTCAACGCCATATTCGACCATCACCCAAACAAAGCCCGCGATCAATGCTGCCGCCGCCGGACTCGGCAAGCCCTGAAAATAGCGTTTGTCCGTTACGGTTTCGTGCTGGGTATTGAAGCGCGCCAGACGTAAAGCCGCACTGGAGCAATAGACAAACGCAGCGATCCAGCCCAGTTTTCCCATGCCCTGCAAGGCGAACTCGTAAATCACCAGCGCAGGCGCCACGCCAAACGACACCATGTCGGACAGGCTGTCATATTCGGCGCCAAATGCACTTTGTGTATGCGTCATGCGCGCGACGCGGCCATCAAGACCATCGAGCACCATGGCAATAAAGATGGCCACTGCAGCGTGCTCGAAGCGGCCATTCATGGCTTGCACCACGGCATAAAATCCAGCAAACAACGCACCGGTAGTCAGCAGGTTCGGCAGCAGATAAATGCCGCGATCCCGCATCCGGGGGCGCTTGATTTCTTTTTTGCGATGGTTGAATTCGAGCATGGTGTTTTACGGCTACCAACGAGCCAGTATGGTACGCCCGCCGGTGACTTTTTGCCCGATCGAGACTTCCGCGCGCGCTGTCGTTGGCAGATAAACGTCTACACGCGAGCCGAACCGGATGAAGCCATAGCGCTGCCCCCGAACCAGTTTGTCACCCGTGCGTACGTAACACAGGATGCGCCGCGCAATCAGCCCGGCAATTTGCACTGAGGTGATGTCGCCATGCGGAGTCTGGATCCACAACGCATTGCGTTCATTTTCAGTAGACGCCTTGTCGAGATCAGCATTCACAAAGCTGCCGGCGGTATACCAGCTACCTTTGATCTCGCCGTCGACCGGACTCTTGTTGGAGTGAACATTGAACACGTTCATAAACACGCTGATCTTCAATGCCTCGCGTTCGAGGTAGGGATCGTAGACTTTCTCAACGGCAACAATACGTCCGTCCGCTGGCGAAATCACTGCGTCAACATCGGTGGGAGGAACACGCGTGGGATCGCGGAAAAACTGAAGCGCGAAAACCGCCCAAATCCAGAACGGAATCGACCAGTAGCCGAAGAGCCAGGTCGCGACCAACGCGGCAGCAAACGCAGCCAGCAAAACCAGCCAACCTTCTCGGGCGATGAGGGGATGTGTCATATATTTTAAGTGGGGTGAGAAAAAAGGGGTGAGGCGCGACAGGTTATCCCGACACGCCTCACCCCTCATCCATTAGAACATCAGTTCTTGGATTGATCGACCAGCTTGTTCTTGCTGATCCAGGGCATCATCGCGCGCAGCTTTGCACCGACCACTTCGATGGGATGTTCGGCATTCAGACGGCGGCGGGCGGTCATCTCGGGGTAGTTGGTGCGGCCTTCGAGGATGAACTGCTTGGCGTAGTTGCCGTTCTGGATGTTGTCCAAACACTCTTTCATCGCGGCCTTGGATTGCGCATTGATGATTTTTTGGCCGGTCACATACTCGCCATATTCTGCGTTGTTTGAGATCGAATAGTTCATGTTGGCAATGCCGCCTTCGTACATCAGGTCAACAATCAGCTTCAGTTCGTGCAAACACTCGAAGTAAGCCATTTCCGGCGCGTAACCGGCTTCGGTCAGGGTTTCGAATCCGGCTTTCACCAGATCAACACAACCGCCGCACAGCACTGCCTGCTCGCCGAACAAGTCGGTTTCGGTTTCTTCGCGGAACGAGGTTTCGATCACGCCACCCTTGGTGCCGCCGTTGGCGCAGGAGTAGGACAGCGCCAGGTCACGTGCCTTGCCGGACTTGTCCTGATACACCGCGATCAATGAGGGTACGCCGCCGCCCTGAGTGTAGGTCGAACGCACCAGGTGGCCGGGGCCCTTGGGGGCGATCATGACGACGTCGAGGTCGGCACGCGGGGTGATCTGATTGTAGTGAACGTTGAAACCGTGCGCGAAGGCCAGCGTCGCGCCCTTTTTCAGGTTGGGCTCGATTTCTTCGTGGTAAACCGCTGCCATCAATTCGTCCGGCACCAGGATCATCACGAAGTCAGCGCCTTTAACCGCATCACCGATTTCTTTTACATCCAGCTTGGCCTTTTTGGCTTTATCCCATGACGCGCCGCCTTTGCGCAGGCCAACGACAACCTTGACGCCGGATTCCTTCAGATTGTTGGCGTGTGCATGACCCTGCGATCCGTAGCCGATGATGGCGACCTTGCGCTTCTTGATCAGAGAAAGGTCGGCGTCCTTGTCGTAATAAACTTTCATGGTGAATTCCCAAACAAATAAAAAAGTGGCAAAAAAATCAGATTTTGAGACTGCGGTCGCCGCGTCCGATGCCAGACGCGCCCGTGCGTACAGTTTCGATAATGGAGGCAGCATCGATCGCCTCCAGAAATGCGTCGAGTTTTGAACCGGCGCCAGTCAACTCAATAGTGTAGGTCGAGTCAGTGACGTCGATGATGCGGCCGCGGAAAATATCGGACGTGCGCTTCATTTCGTCACGCCCCGCACCCACTGCCTTGACCTTGACCAGCATCAGCTCACGCTCAATGTGGCTGCCTTCGGTCAGATCCATCACCTTGATCACGTCGATCAGCTTGTTCAACTGCTTGGTGATCTGCTCAATGATTTCTTCCGAGCCGATCGTCACGATGGTCATGCGCGACAAGGTGGCATCTTCGGTCGGCGCAACGGTGAGTGACTCGATGTTATAGGCCCGTGCGGAGAACAGTCCCGCAACGCGCGACAGCGCACCGGCTTCGTTTTCCATCAACAATGAAATGATGTGGCGCATGTTAAAGCTCCTCCGCCAGGATCATTTCGGACAAGCCTTTGCCACCTTCCACCATGGGGAACACGTTTTCGGTCTGGTCGGTCTGGAAATCCATGAAAACCAGACGGTCTTTCAACGCCGGCGAAAAGGCTTCCTTCAATGCACCTTCAACGTCTTCAGGCTTGTCGATCCGCATGCCGATATGGCCATAAGCCTCGGCCAATTTTACGAAGTCAGGCAGGGATTCCATATACGATTCGGAGTAGCGGCTGCCGTAGAAAAACTGCTGCCACTGACGCACCATGCCCATATAACGATTGTTGAGCGTGACAACCTTGATCGGAATCCGGTACTGCTTGCAGGTGGAGAGCTCCTGGATACACATCTGGATGCTCGACTCGCCGGTGATGCATGCGACCTGCGCGTCGGGGTGCGCCAGCTGCACGCCCATGGCATACGGCAAGCCGACGCCCATGGTGCCGAGACCACCCGAGTTGATCCAGCGCCGTGGCTTGTCGAATTTGTAATACTGCGCCGCCCACATCTGGTGCTGACCCACATCGGAGGTCACAAAGGCATCGCCCTTGGTCACTTCCCACAGCTTTTCAACGACGTATTGCGGCTTAATGATGCTGCCCTGCTGGTTGTATTTGAGGCAATTTTTTGAGCGCCACAACTCGATCTGCGTCCACCATGAATTCAACGCAGAGGCCTCGGGTTTTTCCTTGGCCAGCTTCAACAGCGCGAGCATGTCGGTCAGCACGCTCTTCACATCGCCAACGATGGGCACATCGACCCGAACACGTTTGGAAATGGAAGAGGGATCGACATCGATATGAATAATGTTGCGCTGCTCACGTGCAAAGTGCTCGGGATTGCCAATCACGCGGTCATCAAAACGCGCCCCTACGGCCAGCAGTACATCGCAATGCTGCATCGCCATGTTGGCTTCGTAGGTGCCGTGCATCCCCAGCATACCCAGATTCTGCTTGTCGGTAGCCGGGTGCCCGCCCAATCCCATCAGGGTGTTGGTGATGGGAAACCCCAGCAAACGGGTCAGTTCAATCAGTTGTTCAGACGCATCGCCCAGCACCACGCCGCCACCGGCGTAAATCATTGGACGTTTGGCTTCGAGCAACATTTGCACTGCGCGTTTCATTTGCCCGCTATGGCCTTTGACCACGGGGTTGTATGAGCGCATTTCTATGGTGGCGGGATACACGAAGTCAGTGGTCTGGAACGTAATGTCCTTGGGCACATCGACCACGACGGGACCAGGGCGCCCGGTCGACGCAATGATGAACGCTTTTTTCATCGTCGCTGCCAGGTCTTTCACATCCTTGACCAGGAAATTGTGTTTCACGCAGGGACGGGTAATGCCCACGGTATCGACTTCCTGGAATGCATCCAGCCCAATCGCCGGGGTCGGCACCTGGCCGGTGACCACCACGATCGGAACAGAGTCCATATATGCTGTGGCAATACCGGTCACGGCGTTGGTCACGCCCGGACCCGAGGTCACCAGCGCCACGCCGACACGACCGGTGGAACGCGCGTAGGCATCCGCAGCATGCACCGCCGCCTGCTCGTGACGCACCAGCACATGCTTGAATTTATCCTGCTTGAAGATTTCGTCGTAGATCGTGAGCACGGCTCCGCCGGGATAGCCGAACACAAACTCGACTCCCTCTTCGGCTAAACAACGTACAACAATCTCGGCGCCCGTGGCTTCCATAAACAGGTAATAAATCAATTCGTTGGTGAACCCGTGAGGGTAATCGGTTTGCCCTGTTTCGGTCAAGAAAACCTATTGAAATGGCCTATTTAGCTAGTTTGGCCTGCTTTAAACCAACAAAAAACCCTTCTGCTAGCGGAAGGGTTTTTTGAAAGACAAGCTGTTTACCGGGGGAACACCGCGTGCTTTGCGCGTCTCAATGCTGAAACAGCCATCATGCGAGATGCCCTGGATTGACGGCAAGACCCGGTTTTGTTCATGGTCTGAGGGTGCGGGTCCGGATCGCCGAAGTGCATGAGAGCCGTGGGCACGCAAACGCTTCCGGCCTTTTTTTCAACCCGGCGAGACCCTACTCGTGTGCGGCTTCGCCGAGCGCCTTCATTAGATGATTCAGCGACCCCTGCGAATTTTCTACCAAACAAACCATATTGCCCACACTGCATACCGTCATGGCTTCGCCCTGCACAATCCAACCCTGTGACGGCGACCAGCCACGCATCTGTGAAAACAATGACAAGAGGTCAGTATTACTGGATACCATTCGGCGATACCACTGGGCAAACTTTGCCAGACGTTCCATGAGCTCCTGAGGCAGTACACCCTCGGCCTCCATGACCACGCCGTCATCACGAAACCGGCATACTGCAGTGACGCCATCGAGCACGAGTATTTTTTTTAATGACATACGCGCTCCTTAACCTGCCTGCACGGCTTTGAACGACGCTTCATAGTCAATATCGCGATTGCGAACGACAACGCCGCAATTGCCATTAACGACCACCGACCACTCAAGGCCCACCACTGAAAATCCCTTGAGCGGTTGAAAACCGGTCTGACCGGTCACCGCCTCCCAGCCGATGGCTTCCATGCTGGCTATCGCCTGATTGGCGACGCAAGAGCGGGCCAACAAATCGAGCACCTGAGGCGTCAATTCCGTTCCCTCGCGCAGCACGTGCGATTGCAGCTCGCCTTTGTCGGAATAGGTAAACGCAGCCAGCGCACCCGGTAAATCCATCATTTTGTCAAAATTCATGCTTTCTCCCCTTCTTCTGTATTCGGTTTCAGTACAAGGCTTCTTTGGTATCACCGCCCAGCTTGGCGTACAGGTTAACAAGCAAGTCATCCTGCACATCGCCCACCTTGGCCCGCATGATGGTCATGACATCGTTCAGCAATTCGTCACGATTTTCAATGAAGGAAAAATAATTGCCGACTGTGCACACCGTGATCTGATCACCTCGTACGATCCAGCCCTGCACCGGGCGGCAGCCACAGTTTTCGGCGAAGGAGTCGAAAATCTCGGATTGCATGTTGACCGACAAGGTATTGCCCCGGCACAAAATGGATGCCATGCGCGCAAACTCGTCGGTCAGCGCGCCCTCATACGAGAAGCGGTCGCCACGGTAAGCATATTCACCCGCAGCGATAACGCCGGGTATGGACATGAGTTGCTTTATGATATGCATCGAGCTGCCTCCTTGATTTTGATTATGTCAGCGCGTGCTGTGGCATATTGCCGCGCCAAACTGCAATATAGAGCCACCATGCAATACAACGCAATAGCCCTTACTCCTGCCCCCCTACTGTCACGCTTCGCAGCAATGGTCTACGAATTGCTTTTGGTTACTGCCGTAGTGTTCGTTGCGTCTTTCATCATCATGCCCGTAATTGGGGACATGCACACACCGTGGCAGCGACATCTTTTTCAGATCTATATTTTGGGTGTTCTGTTCGCCTACTTCAGCGCGTTCTGGCTGCGTAGCGGGCAAACCCTGGCAATGAAAACCTGGCGCATCCGCCTGGTTCAAGAAAATGGCGACACCCTGACTTTCAAGCAGGCCATGCTGCGTTTCGTCCTGTCTTTACTGGGTTTGATGCTGGCTGGGATCGGTTTCTGGTGGGCATTCTTCGACCGTGACAAACAATTTTTTCATGACCGGCTTGCGGGCACCCGCCTGATACGTGTGCCAACCAAGCGTGAAAAATGAACTGGCTCGATTACGTTCAAAGCCGTTTATTGGAAATGCAGCCTGCCAGTATCCATGCCTTTGAAGAAAGTGCTTTACAACTGGTTACCCGCATCCTGCCAAAAACACCTGTCAGCACGCCGGCAGAGGCACCAACCCCACCCTGTACACTTGCGGTAGGCGTCAATGCACTGAAAGGGCTGAGCGTCAACCGAGCTCAGCAGTTGATCAGCAACACACGCATTTATATTGCCCCGCGACTGCTGTTGGTGGAAGGCGCAGAATGTGCACTCAATGCGGAGGCATTTCGTGCACTCGGTTTTTCGCTATGCTTTTACGACGATACCGAAAACCTGAGTGTCTATGACTATGATCTCGCCACCTACAAACCAGTGCCGGATTGGCTGAACGCCCGATATTGGGCACACCCCGAACGGTGGAAGCCCTAGGGAATTTTCCTTCAACACATGAAGGAAAGTACACAACCCTTGCGCGTATTCAAGCTTGCGTAATGCCATCCTGTATGCGCGCATAAGTCAGACGCAATGCAGAATAGGCCGCCAATAAATGGGCGTATTCGATCACGCAAGGCAGCGCCGCCACATATCCGTGCTCCTTGATGATGTAATCCACCGCCCCCAGGCTCATGGCTTTTGCAGCTGCCGATTCATCACCCCGCCCAGTGATAAGAATGCAGGGAAAGTTATACTGATTTTTCAGGTTCTCCAGTAACTCCAGACCTGTCATGCCGGGCAGGCGCAGATCCAGAAGCGCAACATCCGCGTTGTGACCCGGCTGTGCCAGCCAAGCCAGTGCAGCTGCGCCATCCGGCTGCACCTCTAAACGGATATGGGGGGCACGACGATCAAAATGACGTCGGGTCAACTCAACATCATCCAGACTTGACTCCACAAACAGGACGGTCAGTACGGAGTTCGGCCGGATATTATCGCGCAATCTTTCCTGTGCCCGCGTCAGATGGCCGCCCAACTGCTCCAGATACATGCCGCGCTTGGGGACGTAATCCTGCGCGCCGGCTTTCAGGTATTGGATCACGCTGCCCTCGTCACCCGATCCGGCAACGATGACCACGGCCAGTTCAAGATTTTGCCGCCGAACATGCAGCAAGACATCCATGCCACAGCCATCCTGCAACCACATGTCGAGCAGAACGACATCGTATTTCTGGCTATCCAGCTTCACGACCGCTTCACTCACCCCTGCCGCGGCATCCCATTCCAGACGGGGAATTTGTTTTAACAGCGCCCGCCGCGTGAGGTCACGATCGAATGGGTTGTCTTCAACATAAAGCAGCTTCATGCGTGCGTCTCGCTATCCATTTCAAAGAAAAAAGTGGCGCCCTGGCCTGGTGCACTCTCGGCCCACACCCGCCCGCCCATACGCTCTGCAGAACGCGCCGCCAATGCAAGTCCGATACCCGTTCCGTCCTGATCCGCCGCATTCGACAAGCGATGGAATATTTCAAAGATTCGGTCGTGATAACGCATATCGAATCCCACCCCATTATCACTAACGGAAAAACGATAACCCTTCTCTTTTGCATAGCCCTCAACCCGGATGCGCGGCGGACTACTCTCACGAGAGTATTTCAGGGAATTGGACAGAAAGTTACGCATTATCTGCATCATTCCTTCGCGATCACATTCCAATACCGCGGGCTCAATATCAAGCGTCAGAACAACGCCATCCCTAAAGTGTTGGTCGAACTCACTGATGACCTGTTGAATCAGTTGATCGACATGAGTACGCAACAGTTTCAGCTGCCGGATCTGTGCACGAGAATACGCCAGAACATCCTCGATCATTCGATCCATCCTCAAACTCGAGGCCCCAATCAAATCGATGTAATCACGCGCCTCCTCGGGAAGGCTGTCACGATATTCACTTGCCAGCAGCCGGCTGTAGCCTTCTATCCCGCGCAATGGCGCTTTGAGATCGTGGGACACTGAATAGGCAAACGACTCAAGATTACGATTGGCAAACTCGAGTTCCTGGGTACGCATATGGACGCGTGCTTCGAGTTCATTGTTCAGCGCTTCGATCTCGCGCTGAATCGCTTTTTGTGCCGTCAGATCCCGCAAGGTAACCGAATAATATTCCAGCTGCCCCGCAACATCGTGATGGGCCAGCGCAACCACCGACACCGGCAATGCCTGAGGCGAGTCTTCTCGCAATAAAGCCTCACCCGTCCAGCGACCGCTTCGCTGCAAGGCGGGCAATATCTCCGTTTCAAGCAAATAAGTCGTGTGTTCGCCTAAAAAATCGCGGCTACGAAAGCGCGTCACATCCGCCCGCGCAGACAAGCCCAGTAACTGTCGACCCGCCGGATTCATCTGGATCAAATACCCATTGATCGCCATGATTGCAACCACATCTGGCGTGGCTTCAATAATGCGTGTGAGCCGCTCACGCGCCGACTCCACTTGTTGGTAGCGGTTCTGCGACAGAGCCATGGCGGCAAAGTCACTCATCGATCCTGCAAAAGCAACATCTTCATCTCGCCAAACGCGCGGGGTACCCGAATGCTCATGGCACACGACACCCACTATTTCACCATCGAACCAGATCGGCGCATCAAGCAAAGACGCAATTTTGTGTGGTTTGATATACCCATCAATGAGCTCGACTGTCATGGCGTCATTCAAGGCATCAGCCACCGCCATCACGCGGTTATTGGCGAGCTCGGAAAAATAGGTGGGGTATTGATCTCGGCTGAGCGATTTCACAGGCCGGGTCACCCCAACACGGCTATCGAACTGGCACACACAATCCAGACTATTCTGCCCCTGATTCATGCACCAGATACTCACCTGACCCACACCCATATAGCGCGCCGCCACCTGGACTACCCGCTCCAACTGACGCGACAATTTCCCGGACTGCCAGTCTGCACTGGTCGCGATATCGCGAATCGCCCGGTTGTAATCGTGAAGCCCGGCATAACCCGTGCTGCGCCCCATGGTGAAGCCACCCCCATTATTTTATTATTGACAAACATTCTAACCCTGCTTGACCTTTCATTCCTCTGTCACGAGTCGAACAATCCACCTATCCATGCCACACACACCATCGGTTACACTGAGGGACACCTTGCAAGGGCTCAAAACCATGAATTTCATTCCCCATAACGTGCTCGAAGAACAACTCGCTGCGGTCCACGCCGGCTCACTTGAAGCGGAAACTTTTGTGCTTCGCCTTCTCGACCAACAACTCTTCATGCCGGTGCGTGACGAAAAAAACCCAATCCAGGGATTCCAGCGTTCAACCCAGGCAGAACCATTAATCATAGAAGACGAAGAGGGCGAGAAGATTCTGGTGCTGTTCACCAGCCCAGAGCGGGCCAAACCCTTTGTCGAACATTACCCGGAATTTGCGGGCGGCATTTTGACCGAGTTGTCCTGGATATTGCGTCGCATCGGTGGCGGCGTGCCCATTGCACTCAACCCCGGCTGGGACATCGGCCTGGACTTCGATGCGGACATGACAGCACAACTGCTAGCTCAACTCCCTCCAGAACTTCCGGTCTGATTCCAGATACCACTTTCAATGCTGTCCGAACCTGCGCTCATTGCTTTCCGTTCTGCCCTGGGAACAGATCGTGTGTTTACCGATCCGGCCCTATGCACGCTGTATGCCCAGGACGAAACGCCACGTCATGTCGAACCCGATGCCGTACTGTTCCCGTCCTCACACGATGACGTGGCAGCCTTGGCACGGATCGCCTTTGAACATCACATTGCGCTCACACCACGCGGCGCGGGTTCCGGCAACGTTGGGGGGGCGCTGCCGGCACCTGGCAGTGTCGTTGTAAGCTTTGAATGCATGAAACGCGTGCTCGAATTCGATCCTGACAACCGGCTCATCGTGGTCGAATCCGGCGTGGTCACCGAAGAAATCGACCGCATCGCACGCAGTGCTGGCTTGTTTTATCCACCCGACCCCGGCAGCAGTGCCTATTGCCGCATCGGCGGCAACCTGGCCATGAATGCCGCCGGGCCACGTGCCGTCAAATACGGCGTCACCCGCGATTTTGTATTGGGCCTTCGCGCCGTCACCGGTAGCGGGCAGGAAATCCGCACCGGCTGCCGCACCACCAAAGGAGTCACCGGTTATGACCTTACCCGCCTGCTGGTCGGCTCAGAAGGCACACTTGCGCTCATCACCGAAGCCACCCTGAAGTTGCTTCCCGCACCGGAAACGGTTGCCACCCTGCGCGTATGCTACGCCAGCAACCGCGACGCGCTTGATGCCGTCAGCCGAATCATGCGGCAGTCCGTCATCCCCTGCGCACTGGAATTCATGGACCATCGCGCCATCGATGCTATCCGCCCAACTGGCGCCGCTGACGATCTGCCATCCGGCACGCGAGCGCTGCTCATGGTTGAGGCTGACGGCGCCAAGGAAGACGTTCCGCGCCAGCTTGCCATTCTGCAAAAAGCACTTGCAGGCCAAGGTCTGCTCGCCATTAAAAGCGGCTTCACCCACGATGACATCAAGCTGCTTTGGGCTGCGCGTAAATCGCTTTCGCAAGCGGTTAAACGCATTGCGCCACTCAAGATAAACGAAGACATTGTGGTGCCGATTTCGCAGCTCGCTGATTTCGTCGATTTTATCGACGAAACCGCACACGAACATCAACTCGCAGTGGTGTCATTCGGTCACGCTGGAAACGGTAATTTACATGTCAACCTGATGGTGCATCCCGACGACCGCGACGAAATGGTACGTGCGCATACTGCGCTTGATGCGATCATGCGGAGGGTTCTCGAACTGGGCGGAACCCTCTCGGGCGAACACGGTATCGGCACCGAAAAACGCCGTTTTGTCGCACAGGAAATCGATTCCGATACAATGGCCGTCATGCGGAGCATTAAACAGCAGTTCGATCCGCATCAGCTGCTGAATCCAGGCAAGCTGTTTCCTGATTGAAATACGTAAGAAGGCTTTACAAGATTCCAAGGCATGTATAGAATGCGCGGCTTCGTTGGGGGTATAGCTCAGCTGGGAGAGCGCTTGCATGGCATGCAAGAGGTCAGCGGTTCGATCCCGCTTACCTCCACCAACAAACAGGAAGCACGATGCACAAGCTAGGCGTCATCACCACTCTGCTGGGGTTGATATTGAGCACCGTAGGACTGGCAGTAGGGTTTGGAAAGATGCTGAATGGCAGTGAGAACGCCGAAGTCTGGATCTCGCTGATACCATTGGGGTTCGTCGGATTATTTATCGGCGTAACGTTGACCCAGCTTTCAAACAAGCAGTAAAGGCGCAAGCCTGAGTAGTAGAAGTTGACGGGTCACACCGTCGTCCGGGTCCCCATCGTCTAGAGGCCTAGGACATCGCCCTTTCACGGCGGTAACCGGGGTTCGAATCCCCGTGGGGACGCCACCTTACCTTATGGTAAGAAGCTTAATATCCTGCCCTTTCTGGGCTGCGATACTCAAATTCAAATATTTAATTGACCAGATGCAGATGCAGATGCAGTGCGCTCGCGCTTGCTTTACGCTTGCACGCGAAATGCATTTTGTGTCCTGGCGCCCCGAAGACGAATCGAACGTCCGACCTACCCCTTAGGAGGGGGTTGCTCTATCCACTGAGCTACCGGGGCGTGGCGCGCATTCTACCGAATCACACGTGGATTGCCGAACGGTTCCGGACATCCCAATTCTTGCACAACACGTCTATGATGCAATTCAGGAGAACCCATGATTAAAATAATGTTAGGCGGTTTGGCGGCATTGCTGGTGCTTGCGAGCGCGCTTCTATGGATGCTGCGTCCAGGATCGCATCGATTGGAAGGCAGTGCGGCTCCCGAATTCTCTCTGCTGGATCAAAGCGGTCAAACCCATAGACTGCATGACTATAACGGGCGCTGGCTTGTACTCTATTTTTATCCCAAGGATGACACGCCAGGCTGCACACAGGAGGCCTGCCGCTTTCGCGATGACATCGGCGTGCTGGGCAATCTCAAGGCAGCCATCGTGGGTGTAAGCACCGATGATGTGCAGTCGCACGCTGACTTTTCCAAAAAATACCTGTTGCCGTTTCCATTGCTGTCCGACCCGGATGGCCAGACGGCCGAGGCCTACGGGAGTCTGTTGAATTTGGGGCTGATCCGGTTCGCCCGGCGTCACACTTTTATCATCACGCCAGACGGACACATTGCCGCCCACTTTGACAAGGTCAATCCGGCAAGTCACGCGCAGGATGTAGCACGTGTTTTACTCGCCTTGCAGCAGCACACAAAACCATGAGTCGCCCAGTGCTCCGGTTTTTGGTTAGCCCCATGTCCTGATCACACCTCCTATGCTTCTACAACGTGGAATTTCCCTAACCACCGGCGCGGCTTTCATCGCGCTGATTGCCCTGATTTTTGGATTGGCATTCAATAGCCTGCTACAACTACAAACGCTCGGCACCCAGATCCATACCGTAGTCGAATACCACAACCGTAAAATCGATCTCATCACCCAGACCCAAGTCGCATCTCATCTTCGTACTGACAGTTTGTTTCGCATGGTGCTGGCAGACGACCCCTTCGAGCGTGATGCACTTTTCCTTGAATACAACCGCGCCGGATTTTTGGTAGGGAGTGGACGAAATGCCTTGCGCCAGATGGGTTTTACGCCTGAAGAAGCGCGCGTGTTTAATGACCAAACCCGTCTGGTTACGCATATTGAGTCGACACAGGATCGGGTAGTCGATTTACTTCAGGCGGGAAAAGCAGCAGAAGCGCACCAGCTATTTGTGAAAATTGCTATTCCAATCCAGAAAGCCTTCAACCTGCAAATGGCTGACATGCGCAATCTGTATCATCAGGCCAACCTGATTGCACAACAACAGGCGCAGCAAACCTACCAACGCGCCTTTCTTCTCACACTCATTTTCGGCATCGCTGCAACGGCGTTGGCATTACTCGTTGCCTGGCGCACGCTGAAAAAAGTCAGCCTGAATTCGCAACAGATTCATGAACATGTCGTTGCGCTAGAAGACTCGCGTGCGGCACTCCGCCAGGAAGCCACGCATGACCCCCTCACTGGGCTCGCCAACCGGCGACTGTTTTATGACCGGTTGCAACAAGCCATCCGCCACGCGCTTCGGTACGGAGGCAAGGTAGGCATCCTTTACGTGGACCTGGATCGCTTCAAAGCGATCAACGATCAGCACGGCCACCATGTAGGGGACGCCGTGCTGACCGAGGTAGCCAAACGGCTTACCTCCAGCATCCGTGACTCCGACTCCGTCGCACGGCTGGGGGGCGACGAATTTGTCGTGCTGCTCGAAGGAGTGCAAGGGCGTGGAGATTTACTTGCAGCCACACACAAAATTGAGCAGGAGCTGAATACGGGCACTCATTTTTACGGTCTGGAACTGGAAATCGCAGCCAGTATCGGTCAAGCGCTGTACCCCGATGACGGCGAAGACGAGGATGCCCTGATTCGCGCCGCAGACGCGGCAATGTACCGGGTCAAATCCGGCAGTGAATCGGATTTACAGGCTCGCTTTCCCTTCAATGAATTTTGAATGGTATTTCAGCGCGTGCACGTCGCGCCTTCGCGCTCCATATCCATACATATTGCACACCTGAAATCACGGCGATAACAAACACGGTGGCAAAAAGCATGGGCAGCCAGGTTTCAGCCTCCCATAGTTTCCCAAGATCGGCCAATACCAGCGCCAGCAGGGCAAACTCGGCAAACACATGGGTCTTGCCCAGCCAGGTCGGGTGAATTTCCAGATGCCCGGCCAGCCCGCGATAACTCAGCGCGCCCAGCACAATGATGCTGTCGCGCACCAGTATCGTCAGTGCCACCCACAGCGGGATCGCCCCCGCCTGCGTCAGCATCACCAACGTCACCACCCCCAGCGCCTTGTCGGCCACGGTATCGAGCGCGGCGCCCAATTGGGTCACCTGATTAAGCCAGCGGGCCAGCAAGCCGTCGATGCCATCCGACACGGCTGCGGCCAGAAACAGCCAGCACGCGGCTTCCCAACGTTGCTGCAGGATCAGCCAGGCAATCACCGGCACCGCAGCCAGCCGCAGCAGGGTAATGATGTTCGGCAGATTGAGAACGCGCTCACGCATGAGCGAACCTTAGTCAATTAACCGGTTGTCTGGCAAGTTCGTCCCACAATTTGTCGAGTCGCTTGGCTGACACGGGGTAAGGCGTTTTCAGTTCCTGTGCAAACAGCGAGATGCGCAATTCTTCCAGCTGCCAGCGGAAATCGTCCAGCGCCGCAGGTGCCTCCCCCATGACCTGCGCTCGGCGCGCCAGATACTTGTTCTGCAGCGTCAGCACATTGGCCATGCCGCGCGAGTCGCGTTGTTCGGCGGCGGGCAACTTTTCCAGCCGCTTGAGTATGCCGCGCAAGTACCGGGGCATGCTTTTTAAATTCGGCCATGGCGTGGCCGTGATGAATCCCGCTGCAACCAAGGCCATCAGATGGGCCGACTCGTCGCGCATGGCTGCCACAAACTGCGGCTTGGTGTTGAGTCGGGTTGCCACCTGGGCATGCAAATCGAGGATCTCGGCCACGTCGCGCAGCAGTGCCTGTTTGACCACTGAAATACGCGGCTTGGCGCGCTCTTTTTGCTTGTTGAAGGCTTTCTCGTTGCGGGGAAGATCATCCTCGCCCAGCAGCGCACGGGTGGCAATGGCATCGGTCAATTCCGTCCGCAGCACATCGGCGCTGCCAAAGTTCCGGTACTTCATTGCCAGCGCGGTGTCGCGTGCCAGATCCTTGTCGAGCTGTTTGAACTGCACAGCCAGCGCCAGTCTGAGCAAGCGCACCACGCCACGGCGGGTTGCCTGCTCGGCGGTTTCTGCGGTGTCGAGCAGCCTCAGGTCAACCGCCTCGCCGGTATCGACCAGCGCCGGAAAACCGATCAGCTCGCGCCCACCGCGCGAGAACTTCACCTGCTCGGGCAAGTCGCCAAACGTCCACCCGGTCAGACCGGTCTGCTCGAACCCGCCTGCATCGCTCTGGCTGCCGTAGGTGATACTCGCCGCCCCACCGAGTTGCTGACGCAGTGCCACCAGATCACGGCTGCTGGCGAGTTCCTGCCCGCTGTCGTCCACCACCCGCAAATTCATCTGCAGATGCAGGGGCAATTCACGGGTCCAGTCTTCGTGGCGGATATCCGCACCGGTTTTTTTGCGAATAAAAGCGGCCAGCGCATCGGTCAAGGTCTGCTCACCGGGCTTGGCCACACTCAAAAATGCAGTCACCGCATCGGGCAGCGGGATCAGAGGGCGACGCTTGTCTTTGGGCAGGGACTTCAGCAGCAGGATGAGTTTCTCGCGGATCAGGCCCGGCACCAGCCAGTCGATCACGGCCAATTCGACACGGTTAAGCAGATACAGCGGCAGGGTGAGCGTTACACCATCGAGCACATGGCCGGGCTCGAAGCGATAGGTGAATTTGCACGTTACCCCATCGACCAACAGCGTTTCCGGAAACAGGGTGTGATCGGCGCCGAGGCCTTCGCCCAGAATGTCATCGCGCTGTAAAAACAGCGCCATCGGATTCGTCGATTCGACTTCCGCACGCCATGTTTCGAACGATGCACCGTTATGCAGGCCTGCCGGAATACGCGCATCGAACACCCGAAAAATGCGCTCCTCGTCCAGCCACACGCCTGACTTGCGCGCCTTGTGTTCAAGGTCCTCGATTTCCTTGATGAGCGCACGGTTGTGAATAAACCAAGGTGCCTGGGTATCGTAATCGCCTGCGACCAGCGCTCCGCGAATGAACAGCTCGCGCGACAGCTCCGGATCGATGCTGCCGTAATGAATCTTGCGTCGCGGCGCCAACGTGATGCCGTACAGGCTCACGCGCTCGAACGCCACCACGCGCGCGCTGTCCTTCTCCCAGTGCGGCTCGATATACATGCGCGTCAGCAAATGCTGGCCCGCTGCCTCGATCCACTCCGGACGCACTTCGGCCACGGTCCGCGCGAGCAGCCGGCCGGTGTCGGTCAGCTCGGCCGCCATGATCCACTTCGGGCCTTTTTTTGCCAGCGCCGAGCCAGGATGGATCGACAGCTTGATGCCGCGCGCACCCTGGTAATTGCCTTCACTCGGTTTGGGACGGCCACCGCCTGTACTGGTTCGGCCATCGTCCGACTTGAATCCGATATTGCCCAGCAGGCCGGTCAGCATCGCCTGGTGGATCGTGTCGTAACCAGCGTCTTTTTCATTTTCACGCAGGCCCAATTCGCTCGCCTGCGAGTGCAACTGACTGTGGATGTCCCGCCATTCGCGCATTCGCCGTGGCGACAGAAAGTGATCCTGCAGCAGCGTCTGCAGCTGACGGTTGGTTTTCTTATGCTGCACCTGTTCTTCGTACCAGCTCCACAGTTTCAGCCAGCCCATGAAGTCGGAGCGTTCGTCGGCAAACAGCTTGTGCTTCTCATCGGCGGCCTGTGCGCGTTCCATCGGACGGTCGCGCGGATCCTGCACCGACAACGCGCTCGCGATGATCAGCACTTCACGTACGCAACGCTGTTTTTCCGCCGCCTGCAGCATGCGTGCAATGCGCGGGTCGAGTGGCAATTTCGAAAGTTTCTTGCCGATGTCGGTGAGCTGCCCCTGCTCGTCGAGCGCGTGCAGTTCGGCCAGCAACTGATAACCATCGGTCACCAGTCGCGTGCTTGGCGCGTCGATGAAGGGAAACCCCACCACATCGCCGAGGCCGAGCGATTTCATGCGCAGGATGACACCGGCCAACGAGGAACGCAGCAGTTCGGGATCGGTAAAGCGGGGCCGGTTGGCGAAATCGGCTTCATCGTACAAACGGATGCACACGCCGTCCGCCACCCGCCCGCAGCGGCCGGCGCGCTGGTTGGCCGAGGCTTGCGAAATTTTCTCGATCAGCAGCTGTTCAACCTTGTTGCGCGCCGAATAACGTTTCACCCGTGCACTGCCAGGATCGATCACATAACGGATGCCCGGCACGGTGAGCGAGGTTTCCGCCACGTTGGTCGCCAGCACGATGCGTCGCAGGGCGTTGGTCGGCTTGAAGATCGCATCCTGTTCGGCGACCGACAGGCGGGAAAACAGCGGCAGGATTTCGGTCCCCGGCGGATGATGCTTGCGCAGCGCCTCGGCGGCATCGCGGATTTCGCGCTCTCCCGGTAGGAAAACCAGGATGTCGCCAGAGCCGAGGCGCGCCAGTTCGTCGGTGGCCTCAAGAATCGCCGCAACGATATCCGGCGCATCTTTATCTTTTTTGTCGCGGTTGGGTTTACCGGAAGCCACCGGGGCATCAGGCTCTTCACGCTCGCTGCGTTCAATGGGCCGCCAGCGGATCTCCTCCGGATAGGTGCGCCCCGAGACTTCGATCACGGGTGCGTTATTGAAGTGTTTGGAAAAACGCTCGGCATCGATGGTGGCCGAGGTGATCACCACGCGCAGGTCATTGCGCTTCTGCACCAGGGTTTGCAGATAGCCCAGCAGGAAATCGATGTTGAGGCTGCGCTCGTGCGCCTCGTCGATGATGATCGTGTCGTAGCGCGAGAGCAACGGATCGCTCTGGCTTTCGGCCAGCAGGATGCCGTCGGTCATGATCTTGATCCTGGTGTCGTGGCGCACCTTGTCGGTAAAGCGCACCTTGTAGCCGACGAGACCGCCCAGTTCACCCCCCAGTTCATACGCGATGCGGGTCGCCACCGAGCGCGCAGCGATGCGGCGCGGCTGGGTGCAACCGATCAGCTTGCCCGGCTTCACGCCCAGCTCCAGACACATCTTGGGAATCTGCGTGGTCTTGCCCGAGCCGGTTTCACCGCACAGGATCACCACGCGATATTCTTTCAGCGCGGCAAGAATATCGTCGCGTCGCGCACTGACGGGCAGATCAGGATAATTTATCCTGTCCGGCAGGCCAGGCTGGACCGGTACGTTGTCGCTCGCTGCGGGAGTTGTTTTAAGGGGGGGAACGATCATTAAATGTTTCCAGCACAGCTGGTCGGTTAGCGTTGTCCAACCCATCGAACCGAGGAGATGTTCGTTGGCGGGCAAGCGCGGTAAAATTCATCTACGGATTTTACGCGATGCCCCTGCACGCTGCCGTGACCTGTAACGAGTCTCCACCATGCCGCCCAAGAACCCGAACCCCACGCTGAATGAAAACGACATCGCCACCCTGGCCGATCTCATCGACGAAGCCGCTACGCGCACCGAAGAGCCGCTGTCGCTTGAAGGGCTGGATGGCTTTATCACCGCGCTGCAATGTGCGCCGCGCCCCATCGCGGAAGCAGACTATTTTCCCGTGCTGTTCGGCCAGCCCGATCCGGCCGCACTGTTTGCCAACGCGGCCGAATACCAGCGCTTTCAAGCGCTGTTCACTCGACGCTGGAAAGAAATTGCGCGTGCGCTCTCTGCCCCAATCGATAGCCTGACCGATCCCCACGCCCTCTCTCCGCTCATCATGGACTGGGAGGGTATGCTCAACGATATGCCGATGCAGGAAGCGGCCGCAGTCGAAGCCGAAGGGGTGCCGCTTTACGCCAGCATCTGGGCAGCCGGATTTCTACAGGTGGTGGAACACTGGGAAGACGACTGGACGCTGCCACCCGACAGCAAGGACGAAGCCTTTGCCGATGAATTGCTGGATCCGTTTTATGTGCTGATGACCCCGCCCGAAGAATGGACAGATGAAGAGCAGCAGACCAGTCGCGAGGACTACGTCGCATTGGCCATCTGGAGCTGCTATGAGCTGTGCGAATTCTGGCGCGACCGCGGCCAGGCCCCCCGTCAATAAGCTATTTGTAACCTGAACCTTGTAAGCCGCGTCCGCTATGAACCTCGTCCTGTTCGATCTCGACAATACGCTGCTTGCCGGCGACTCCGACTACGAATGGGGTCAGTTCCTCATCGCCAAAGGTGCGGTCGACGGCGCGCATTACGAAGCCAAGAACAAGGCCTTCTACGAAGATTACAAGGCCGGGCGGCTCGACATCTACGCCTTCCTCGCGTTTGCCCTGCGCCCGCTGGCCACCCACTCGCGCACGCAGCTCGACGCCTGGCATGCCGAATACATGGAGACGCGCATCAAGCCGATGATCACCCAGGCCGCGCGCGATCTGGTCAACCAGCGCCTGGACGATGCCGATCTGGTCGCGGTCATCACCGCCACCAACAGCTTCGTCACCGGCCCGATTGCCCGTGAATTCGGCATCTCCCATCTGATCGCCACCGACCCCGAAGAAATCGACGGCCATTTCACCGGTGAAGTCGCCGGCACCCCCTGCTTCCGCGAAGGCAAGGTCACCCGCCTTCAGCACTTTCTTGAAGCTCACTGCACCCGCCTCGATCGCCTCGACAACAGCTGGTTCTACAGCGACTCGCACAACGACCTGCCGCTGCTGGAAAAAGTCCAGCACCCCATCGCGGTCGATCCCGACCCGACGCTGCACGCCCACGCACTGGCAAAAGGCTGGCCGGTCATGTCACTTTGCGGAGCGTAATGTACGCCCTGTGGTCCCGGAGACCAACCACCCAAGTATCGGTTTGCGGACCCTCCGTTTCTGAATAGTCAATTCGTACCAATATTTCAACATGAGGGAATAAACCGTATTTATCGTTCGTCTCCTTTGGTACGAGCCCCAGCTGAGGGTTCGATAACCGTAACGGAGGAGAATCAAATGAAGAAGCAACATGCAAGGGAGGGGCTGGTCAAGCAATCCAGTGCCCACAGCACCCGCATCAAAGCGCTGTGTGCGGTGATGGGGATTGCCGCAACAAGCCTGATTTCTGCGGCAGCACTTGCCCAGACCACAACGACTACTACAACTGGCGGGTCTGGCGAGGTCACCCTGATCCATGTCGGCGACATCCACGGTCACCTGGTGCCGCGGCCTAATTTGCGCAGCGATGCTCTGGGCTACAAAAGCGTCAGCATGGAAGGCGGCATGGCACGCATGTACACCGCCATCAAGGCCCTCCGCGCCCTGGCAACGAAAGACGGGGTGAACCGTTCACTCCTGCTCAATACCGGCGACACCCTGCAGGGGTCGGGCGAAGCCCTGTTCAGCCGCGGCCAGGCCATGATCGATGTGTTGAACAACTTTGGTTTTGTCGCCCACGCCCCCGGCAACTGGGATTTCCTGTACGGTACAGCCCGCTTCGAAGAAACCTTCAAGGGCACCCCGGCGACTGCGACGACCCCGGCTGTTACACCGCTAGCCAACTGGAATGCGCTCGGTTCCAATCTCTATTACACCAACCAGTTTGACGACACCGCCGTATGCGGCGTAACCGGAGCGTATACCTCCACTGATCCTGTTACTGGCGTCACAACCACCGTTCAGCGTCCGCTGAAACGCGTGCTGCCCACCCACATCATCAAGCAGGTTGGCAAGGTGAAGGTCGGCATCCTGGGCATGACCACGGCGCGGGCCATTGCCGCAGTCGGTACCAGCGTGACCCAGAACTACCAGTTCACCGACGGCAAAACCGAAGTGCCCTGCTTCGTCAACAAGCTGCGCACCGTGGACAAGGTCGATGTGGTGGTCATGATCTCCGAGATGGAAACGTCCCGCGACGTCCAGATCGCCGAGACGCTCTCTCCCGCCCCGGATGTCATCCTCAACGCCGACATGCATGAGCGCACCACCAAGCCGATCGTCTTCAACCACGCCGATGGCCGTCAGACGCTGATCGTGGAAGAAGGCCAGGACGGCACGGTGGTTGGCAATCTCAAGCTATCGGTCAAGAACGGCAAGGTCGCTAGCTGGAGCTTCAAGCAGTTTGTTGTGGCCGAAGGAATCCCGGAGGACAAGACGATTGCCTCCAAGGTTGCCAAGGCCCGCGCACCCTTTGTGGCGGGAACCTTCGTGCCTGGCCAGACGGTGACGGTGGGGGGCAACACCACCATGCTGATGCGCCCGGTGGACGAGACCATCGCCTTCACCGAGGTGGACCTGCACCGTTCCAACTTCGTGGATGAGGATATGCCCGGCGTGGTCGAGGGAACCTCGCATAACCTGATCGCCGATGCCATGGCTGCCATTGGCCAGGCCCAATCGGCGTCGGTCCGCGGCTTCCGCTATGGCACCCACGTCCCGGCAGGCTGGCCCATCACCATGGAGGACATCTACCACTACATCCCCATCGCCTCCAAGCTGGGTCGCACCAACAAGGCCTGCGGCGCCGACCTGAAGTTCGCGATAGAGCAATCGATCGGTGGCACCTTCCATCCCGATCCCGCCCTGTGGACCGGTGGCTGGATGTTCGGCTACAGCGGCCTGAACATGGATGTGGATGCTTGCAACGGCTTCATGGGCACCACCCCGGTGAACCCGGCACCGCTGACCTTTGCCAATCGCTACCGTCCCTGGAGCACCGCCCGCGGCACCAACGTCAAGGTCAAGGATGCTAACGGTAATCCCGCTCCCATGGACGACCTCGATATTTACGACAACCGCGCCACCATCGGCGGTGTGGCCAACCCGACCTTCCAGAAGTGCCTGGCTCCTGATCGTACACAGTTACCACTTGGCACTTTGCCTGACACGCCCCACGATGGCTACACGGTCACCGGCTACTGGTATGCGGACGACAAGACCACCATCAACAACTGTAACCCGTGCCGGGGTCGCACGGTCCAGGTCGTGAAGACGGATGGCAGCATCGTTCAGGTCGCAGGCCCGGGCACCAATGTCACGCCCAACAGTCTGGACGTGATGGATGTCTCCGAAGCCGTGGTCAAGTACCTGCGCGAGAACCTGGGTGGAACAGTGACTGCAGCCAACCTGCCGATTCACCGCCTCACCGTGAAGCGTCTGCCGACCATCAATCCGCCCGGCTACGACTTCAAAATGATTCAACCGATCAAAGGCGCTTCGGCAGCAACCTGTCCGGCCCTGTAATAAAACAAGCTTACAAGCTCCACATTCAGCCCGGCGCAAGCCGGGCTTTTTTATGGTCGACCATGTTCCATAAAGGCAAGCTGGATGCGCATGATTTGTCACAAAAGTCTGTCACACTCCATGCGACTTGATCTACCACTAAAAGCCCGTTACCGTTAGCGCAACCACGGGTGATCATGACCCTTATTCCGCGCACGTCCACGACATGAAGCAACCTGACATTCAACATCATCTGACACCCGCCTCCACCGCTCATACCACCCTGCAGGAATGCGTCACCCATCAGCGTGATGCCCTGGCCAATCTGTTGCGCGAGCCCCTTGCATTGGCCGCCCAGGCATGCAGCCGGGTGTGGCCCAGTCGCGCCGGGCTCAACTCAGAATTAATCCAGGCGCTGACAACCGTACCCGCGTGCAAGTATCTGTATGCACTGGACACCCACGCGGTACAACTCTCCGACAACATCAGCCATGAAGGGCTGATCGATACCGACTACGGACGCGACCGCGCTGACCGCCCCTATATGCGCGAAGCGGTACCGAACCAGGGCTTCTTGCTGTCGCAGGCCTACATCAGTCTGCGCGTCAAACGGCCGTCACTCACCGCGATCCAGATCGTGCGCGATGACGATGGCCAAGTACTGGGTTTCGTCGGCGCGGACTTCGACCTGCGCGACCTGCCGATCACCGGAAAACTCTACGACGAGCCCACCTACTGGCGGCAAATCAAGGGCGACCCTTCCATTCGAAGCTCGGTTTTCCAGCAGTCGCGTACCGAAAGCCAGCTGGATCTGAACATTGATACCGTGCTCGGCGTCATGGTGGAATTAATGGCGGATCGCGGGGTTTTCCACGGCAAACTGCATTTTTCCAGCAGCCGCGCCACCATCTGGCTGATCGAAGATCCTTTTCGTTACCGCCTGCTCGATTTCGACGCGCTCAAGGACCCTGATACCTGTCTGATCTATCCTCATTGTCCTTACCCCGCTGACGCGCTCATCCCCAAGGACAAGATCGAACAGGTATTCGATGGCCTACGCGCATTACGCTTCATGGACGAGACGTTTTATTTGCGTGCGGGATCACTCAACATTTTCAACGGCATGGTCGGGCTGACCTTCTCGTGCGATGGATCACACTACCTGCCGTGGGACGAATTCCTCAGCAAAGGCTACGATTTCTGGGCGCCCGACAACCCGGCTGTCGAACTCTGCCCAGGCTGATCGGCGATCAATTAGCCTCGGCAATCCGTCTTTCTGAAAGCCTCTCCCGCGTACAGGGTTGAAGCACAGGCCCTCCACAGCGGATAATGCGGCATTGCGTCGGGCTGCCTGCTTTGGAAACCTACATCCTCATCCTCATTTCCACCGTGTTTGTGAACAACATCGTGATGGCCAAGATTCTCGGTCTATGCCCGTTCATGGGCGTATCGAGAAAACTGGAAGCCGCCATCGGCATGGGGCTGGCGACGGCCTTCGTGCTGACGCTGGCGTCCGGCGCCAGTTATCTCGTCAACGAATACCTGCTCGGCACCGAACTGATCTATCTGCGTACGCTGTCGTTCATCGTGGTGATTGCCGGGATTGTGCAATTCACCGAAATGTTCATCAACAAGACCAGCCCGGTGCTGTATCAGGTGCTGGGCATCTATCTACCGCTCATCACCACCAACTGCGCGGTGCTGGGGATTCCGTTGCTCAACGCGCAGGCGCAGCACAATTTTGTCGAATCGCTGTTTTTCGGCGCCGGCGGCGCGCTCGGCTTCACCCTGGTACTGATCCTGTTTGCCGGAATCCGCGAACGGCTCGACACCTGTGATGTTCCCACCCCGTTCAAGGGCACCAGCATTGCGATGATTACCGCGGGGCTGATGTCGCTCGCCTTCATGGGCTTTTCCGGGCTGGTGAAATAATGCTTACTGCCATTCTGGTGATGGTCAGCATCGCCGTGGTGATCGGACTGGCACTCGGCTGGTCAGCGATCAAACTCAAGGTGGAAGGCAACCCGCTCGCCGAAAAAATCGATGCCATCCTGCCGCAAACCCAGTGCGGACAATGCGGCTTCCCGGGTTGCAAGCCTTATGCCAATGCCATCGCCAAGGGCGAAGCCGACATTAACCAATGTCCGCCGGGTGGCGAAGACGGCGTCAAGAAACTGGCCGAGCTTCTCGGCGTGGAAGCCAAGCCGCTCGACGAAACCCACGGCACCCCCAAACCCAAGTCCGTCGCCTTCATCGACGAACAAATCTGCATTGGTTGCACTTTGTGTATTCAGGCCTGTCCGGTCGACGCGATCGCCGGCGCGGCCAAACAGATGCATACCATCATCGCCGCCGAATGCACCGGCTGTGAGCTCTGTCTGCCACCCTGCCCGGTCGACTGCATTACGATGGAACCCATCGTCGAGGATTTGCCACACTGGAAATGGAAACATCCGGTCATTAATCTGAAGCGCGTCGCATGAGCCGCGAACTGTTCAAGTTCAAGGGCGGCGTGCATCCGCCGGAACACAAGTCGGAATCGAATACGCGTCCGATTGCTGTTGCACCGATTCCCAACTTCCTGGTCATCCCCGTTCGTCAGCACATCGGCAATCCGGCCAAGCCGCTGGTGCATGTGGGCCAATCCGTATTGAAAGGCCAGATGATTGCGGCGGCCGACGGCTATATCTCGGCCGCGGTTCACGCCCCCACCTCGGGAGTCATTTCGGACATTAACCTGCAGGCGGTTCCACATGTGTCTGGCCTCCCGGATCTATGCATCACGCTCGTGACCGACGGCCTTGAGCAATGGATCGATCACGGCCCTATCGATTACCTGGCCCTGCCCCCCGCTGCGCTGCGCATGCAGTTGCGCGACATGGGCCTGGCCGGGCTGGGCGGCGCGGTATTTCCCAGCGCGGTCAAGCTCGACCCGGGTGCGGCGCACACCTGCCCCACCCTGATCATCAATGGCGGCGAATGCGAACCCTGGATCACCTGCGACGAGATGCTGATGCGCGAACGCGCTGACGATATCCTTCAGGGAGTGGCGGTGATGCGGCACTTGCTCGACAGCACCGAAGTGCTGGTGGGCATCGAAGACAACAAGCCTGAAGCCCTTGCCGCCATGCAAGCCGCTGCAGCCAAGCTCGATTTCAAGGTTGAAATCGTCGCCGTGCCGGCGATTTACCCTGGAGGCGGTGCAAAGCAACTGATCCAAACCCTCACCGGGCAGGAAGTCCCGTCCGGAAAGCTGTCCACCGACATCGGGATCCAGGTATTCAACGTGGGCACGGCCTACGCCCTGGCGCGTGCGGTCCATCACGGCGAACCTCTGATCTCGCGGCTGGTCACGGTGACCGGCCATGTGTTGCGGCCACAGAATTTCGAGGTGCTGATCGGCACCCCGATGCACACCCTGATCACGCATGCCGGTGACCGCCATGGCACCACGGGCGTGTTGATGGGGGGCCCCATGATGGGTATGCCGATGCCGGATCTGAAAGTGCCGGTGGTCAAGGCCACCAACTGCATATTGGTGAAGTCCCGCGAACTGTTTCCAGCGCTTCCCAAGGCGCTGCCCTGCATACGCTGTACACGCTGCGCGGATGTATGCCCGGCCGAACTGCAACCCCAGGAACTGTTCCGTTTTGCCAAAGCCGGAGACTTTGGCCGTGCCCAGGAATATCACCTGTTCGATTGCATCGAGTGCGGCTGCTGCAGCTATGTCTGCCCCAGCCATATTCCGCTGGTCGATTTTTATCGCTACGCCAAGAGTGAAATCTGGGCAAACGAGAAAGAAAAGCGCGCCGCCGATCTGGCACGCGAACGTCACGAATTCCGTCAATTTCGGCTTGAACGCGAGAAAAAAGAGAAAGCCGAAAAACTTGCGGCCAAAACGCAGGCTAAACGCGCTGAACTCACCACGGCACCCGCCGGTGGCGCTGTTGCCAGTGAAGCGGATGCAAAGAAAGCGCTCATCGCCGCTGCGCTTGCGCGGGCCCAAGCCAAGAAAGTCGAAGCCACGCCCAAGAATACCGATAGCCTGTCGGCCGAAACCCAACGTGAGATCGAGGAAATCGAGGTACGCCGGGCTAAAATCCGCGAACTGGCGCACCAGCCGCTGGAAACTGAAGAGAAACCAAAATAATGCCCGCCCCATTCATACTCGACCGCAGCAGCGTCACCCAGGTCATGGCCTGGGTGCTGGCCGCATTGCTGCCCGGTGTCGCCGCATATGTGTGGGTGTTCGGGCCGGGTATCCTGGTCACATTGTCGCTCGCCACCGTGACGGCATTGGCTGCGGAAGCAGCCATGCTCAAGGCTCGCGGCTATCCGGCCAAGCCATTCCTCACCGACCTTTCTGCCATCGTGACCGCCTGGCTGCTGGCACTGTCGCTGCCGTCACTGGCACCCTGGTGGCTCATCATCACGGGCACAGTTTTTGCCATCGTCGTCGCCAAACATTTGTATGGCGGGCTGGGACAAAATATTTTCAACCCGGCGATGGTCGGTTACGCCGTTCTCATCGTGTCCTTCCCGGTGCAGATGACCCAGTGGTCGGGTCCGGTCGAACTCACTCCTTCCTCACTGAGCTTTGCCCAAAGCGCAACGGTGATTTTTGGCGGTGAATTCCCCAAAGCTGTGCTCGACGCCGTCACCATGGCCACCCCGCTGGACACGTTGCGAACCGGCTTGCTGCAGCAATTGACCATCGATGAGATTATGCCGAAATCCATTTTTGGCCATTACGGTGGAACCGGGTTCGAATGGCTGGCGGCCGCGTTTCTGATCGGCGGACTGTTGCTGTGGGCGCTGCGTATCATTAGCTGGCAGGTACCACTGGCCTTTCTCGCCGGCATCTGGCTGGCCGCCGGCTTTCTGCATTTTTTTGACGCCGGGCGCTTCGGCGCGCCGTGGTTCCACCTGTTTGCGCCGTCGGTGATGCTCGGCGCCTTCTTCATCGCCACCGATCCGGTGTCGGGTGCGACCACCCCGCGCGGCAAGCTGATTTTCGGTTTCGGCGCGGGCCTGCTCACCATCGTCATCCGCACCTGGGGCGGCTTCCCCGACGGGGTGGCGTTCGCCATTCTGCTGATGAATCTGTGCGTGCCGCTGATCGACCAGTACACCCAGCCGCGCATCTACGGCGGCGCAGGCAAGGAGCCGCGCGCGTGATCACCGCAGCCAGCCGCAACGCGCTGCGTACCGGCGTGATCCTGTTCGTGTTCGCGGTCGTCGGCACCGCCATGCTGGCATTTACCCATGACCGCACCGAGCCGACCATTACCCGTGGCCAGCTGGCCGCAAAACGCGCGCTGCTGAGCCAGGTTCTGCCCGCCACGCTGTACGACAACGATCTCCTGTCCAGCCAGCAAAGCGTGCCGCCGGACGCGTTGCTGGGCACGCGCCAGCCCTCCGCCTTGTGGATTGCCCGCCGCGGCGATCAAGTCAGCGGCCTAGTACTGGAAGCCATCGCACCAGACGGTTACAGCGGCGAGATCGCCTTGCTGATCGGCATCGACATTGACGGCAATGTGACCGGCGTGCGTGTCACGGCCCACCGCGAAACACCCGGCCTGGGCGATTACATCGAGTTGGCCAAGAGCGCATGGATCCGCCAGTTTGAAGGCAAGTCGCTGACCGCGCCGCCGCTGCCACAATGGAAGGTCACCAAGGACGGCGGCGCATTCGACGCGCGCGCCGGCGCCACCATCACTCCGCGCGCGGTGGTCAAGGCGGTCAGGAACGCGCTCGATTTTTTTGCACGGCACCGCGCGACACTTGTTGCGCCGCCAGTCGCCCAGGAGAAAGCCCATGATGACGCTGAATGAATTCCGCGGTCTGTTTCACAACGGCCTCGTCAAGCAAAACACCGGCCTGGTGCAGCTGCTCGGCCTGTGCCCGCTGCTGGCGATCAGCAACAACGTCATCAACGCGCTGTCGCTTGGGATCGCCACGACGCTGGTGATGGCGGCATCGAGTGGCGCGGTGTCGGGTGTGCGCAATTTCGTGCCGAACGAAATTCGCATCCCGGTGTTTGTCCTCATCATTGCCGCGCTGGTCACCGTGATCGATCTGGTGATGAACGCGTTTGTGCATCCGCTGTATCTGGTGCTGGGGATTTTCATTCCGCTCATCACCACTAACTGCATCGTGCTGGCGCGCGCCGACGCCTTCGCCGCCAAGAATCACCCGCTGCACAGCATAGTCGACGGCATTGCCATGGGACTGGGACTGACGCTGGTGCTGGTGGTGCTGGGTGCCATTCGGGAACTCGCCGGCCAGGGTACGTTGCTCTCTGGCATCGATCTGGTGTTCGGCGAGGCCGCCAAAGGCTGGGTGCTGCATGTGCTACCCAACTATCAGGGATTTTTGCTGGCGATTCTGCCACCCGGCGCCTTCATCGCGCTGGGGCTGCTGATCGCCGCCAACAACTGGAAAAAAGCGCGCGCCGAGCAGCGCGCCCACGCGGCCTTACCGGTTCCGGCATGAAGCCGCCACTGAAAAAGCGCGTGCCCAAGCCGCGCAATCCGTATGTTCCGCTGGCGCTTCAACGCAAAGCGGGCGAGCATGAACAATCTGCAGGCGCCAAACGACAAGCTGAAAAACAAGCCTTGATAAAATCGCTCGATACGCAGTGACGCACCGCGTACCGCCAACACCATGAATCCAGCCAAGCGACACGCAATATTCAGCCGTCTGCGTGCGGCCAACCCGCATCCCACCACCGAACTTGAATACAGCACTCCCTTCGAGTTGCTGGTTGCGGTGGTGCTGTCGGCGCAATCCACCGACAAGGGCGTCAATCTGGCCACGCGCCGGCTGTTTCCGGTGGCCAATACGCCCGAGGCCATTGTTGCGCTGGGTGAAGCCGAGCTGGCCTATTTCATCAAGACGATTGGTTTATATAGAAGCAAGGCCCGCCACCTGATCGCCGCCTGCAAGATGCTGATCGGCCTGCACGGCAGCGCGGTTCCGGCCGACCGTGCTGCGCTCGAAGCGCTGCCCGGCGTGGGACGCAAGACCGCAAACGTGATTCTGAACACCGCTTTCGGCCAGCCGACCATGGCGGTCGACACCCACATTTTTCGCGTCGCCAACCGTATCGGCCTCGCGCCCGGTAAAACGGTGCTGGAGGTGGAAAAAAAACTGGTTAAAACCATTCCCGCCGAATTTCGCGTCGACGCTCACCACTGGCTGATCCTGCACGGGCGCTATATATGCCAGGCCCGCAAGCCAAAATGCGGCGAGTGCATCATTGCCGACCTGTGCGAATACAAGGGAAAAAGTGTTTAACCCCAGCCGCGACCAGGTTCGCCAGTTCTTCTTCGAGGTGTGGGCGAAATACCGCGCCGGACAGCCCCTGGCGGGCGCGGAACAACCCGCACTCGATGCGGTGCTGGCGCACCCTGAATACCATGGCATCCTCGATCAACCCGAGCGTTATCAGGAACGGGATTACTTGCCCGAGGCGGGTGAAACCAATCCTTTTCTGCATTTATCCATGCATCTGGCGATTGCCGAGCAGTTGTCGGTTGACCAGCCGCCGGGCATACGTGAGCGATACCAGCAGTTGATCACGCTGCAGGGTGACGAGATGGACGCCCAGCACGCGATCATGGAATGCCTGGGGGAAATGATCTGGCAGGTGCAACGCCACCAGACCGCTTTCGATTCAGCTGCCTATTTGCGTTGTCTGGACCAACAACTTAATAAAAACTGAATAGTTTATTGTGTCCAACAATTGACACGTCCAAGTCTTCATTTTGCTGTAATCCTGTCGATAATCCTGGTAACGGTGGCTGTGCAATCGTAAAAATCTCAACATCAGCATGGCAAAGGAATCGTTCCGTTCAGGATTGTTATCTGTCGTAGCCGGGTGCGCGCCGCGCCAGGCCGACCCTGATCCCGCGCTATGTGTATCGCCGTGCTAAATCAGGACCACGTATGACCCAGGTAGAACAACTCGAAATCAGCACGCAATTACCCAGCCCCAAAGGGGTCGCCTTGGCCGTACTCGAGTTGTCTCAACGCGAAAATGTGACCCTGGGTGAAATTGCCCGTGTCGTCCAAACCGACCCGGCCTTGTCTGGACGTCTGATCAAACTCGCCAACACCGCTACGCGCATTGCGCGCCCTGTGGTATCGGTGCAAGAGGCTGTCGTGCGCCAAGGCATGACCACAGTGCGACAGCTTGCATTGGGGTTTTCCCTGTTGGACCAATATCGCTCTGGTGCCTGCGTGGCATTTGATTATCAATTTTACTGGTCGCACTCGCTCCTGATGGGACTGACCATGCAGGCGCTGGGCGAGCGCGTAAGAGTTGCTGCTGCCGACGAAATGTTCATTTGTGGCTTGCTGGCACAGGTGGGCCAATTGGCGCTGGCAACCGCATATCCAGATGAGTACAACACGGTTCTGACCGACTATCGTGCAGAGGGAATTCAAACCCTCGGCGCCCATGAACGCATCCACCTTGAAACCGACCACACCGAACTGGGCAACGTGCTCATGAGCGACTGGGGTATTCCCAAGGCTTTTACCAATCCCATCGCCCAGTATGAGGATGAAATTCCGCCCAGTTACCCGCATGACTCACGCTCAACCAGCTTCACGTTGATGTTGCGTTTGTCGCATCGCCTGGCTGACCTGGGACTGGCCGAAGCAGACCAACGTCCCAGATTAGCCAAGGAATGGATATCCCTGGCCACCGAACTCGATATCCCGCTTGAGGCCTCCGGCATCTTCATTGACGAGGTCATTGCAAGCTGGCGTGACTGGGGCGCACTGCTTCACATCCCTACCGCATCCTTGCCCCCCTTCACCGAGCTCACGCAACGTAAAAATCCCTCATCGAACCAAGAATCGTCATTACGCATTCTGGTTGCAGATGCTAACGCCCTGACCCGCCATCGGATTATGAGTTTGCTGGTTGAGGAAGGCGGGCATTTCGTTTACCCGGCCGACAATGGAAATACCGCGCTGGCATTGGCCATGGAGGTGCTTCCCCATGTCATCATCGCCCACATCAATTTACCGCGTCTGAATGGTTCTGATTTGTGCCAGGCCTTGCGCGCGACCGACGAAGGCCAGCGCATGCACATCGTGCTGATGGCGGACGACAACGAGGAATCCCATCGGACGGATGCATACGAAGTAGGGGCCGATTCCTACGCACCCAGCACAATCAGTGCCATCGGACTGCGCGCTCGACTCCATCCAGCACAGCGCCTGGTGCAACTGCAAAACGCATGGTCTAAAGACCGCGCCCAACTTCGCCAGACTGCGGCAGAGCTGGCTGTTGCCAATCGCCGGCTGGCAAATGCGGCCCTCACCGATTTGTTAACCGGGCTACCCAATCGTCGCTCGGCCATAGACCTGCTCGCACAGGCATGGAGCGCGGCGACCCGCTCCGGCTTGCCCCTGTCGGTAATGGTGATCGACATTGACCATTTCAAACAGGTCAATGACACTTTTGGTCATGCTAGCGGAGACATTGTGCTACGCGAAGCCGCGCATTCGCTGCGCGCATCAGCTCGCCGGGAAGACAGCGTATGCCGTATCGGCGGCGAGGAGTTTCTGGTTATCTGCCCGGGCACTGACCTCAAGGCTGCCATGCTGTCTGCCGAACGTTTGCGCGCTTGCCTGGAAACCAAACAGATTCTGATCGGACACACTGAGAAAACCGTAACGGCCAGCATCGGTGTCGCGGTACATGAAGTGGGCACCACTGACATCGATGCGCTGGTCAGTGCGGCAGACAAGGCGCTCTATCAAGCCAAGAAGGACGGACGTAACCAGGTGTGTGCCAGCAACGCTTGACCCTGCAAAAGACATAGTCTAAAAAAAACGGGCGCTGCCATTTAATCCATGGCAACGCCCGTTTTCAGTTTGACGCAGCTATCTCAATACTTCAGCTTGAGACCGTTCTGCTTGGAGAAAAACAGTGCCAGATCCAGCATGTCTGCATCTGACAGGGTTTGCACCTGACCGGCCATGATGGGGTTGTTGCGCTTGCCAGACTTGTAGTCCTTGAGCGAGTGATACAGATAATCACGTTGCTGGCCCGCTAGCGTGGGGAAAGACGAGACGGTGCTCACGCCGTCTGCGCCATGGCACCCGGCACACGTGGTGGACTTGGCCTTGCCTGCTTCATAGTTGCCCTTGGCCTGCACTTGCAGCGAAAAACCCAACGCAACCGTAGCGAGGATAAACAATGTTGTTTTCATGGTGTCGTCCTCGTTTAGTTGGCAGGGCCGCTGTAGGAAGAAGCGTAATAGGCGGCGAGATCTTCCATGTCCTGCTCGGTCAAACTGGCTGCGATGCCCTTCATGCTTGGATGGCTGCGCTCGCCGCTTTTATAAGCCTTGAGTGCCGCCACGATGTAGTCTGCGTGCTGTCCGCCCAGCTTGGGTACGCTATAGACACTGGGGTACGCAGTACGCCAGCCTGGAATACCGTGGCAACCGGCACACATTGATGTTTTCAGTTGCCCGGCCTTGGGGTCGCCCGCTGCCTGTACCGGCATGGCCAACACCAACAGCACGGACGCGCACAGCGCAATCGTGGTGGTTTTCATCTTCCTCGCTCTCTCTGGTTGAGTTGTCATCAGGATCCTGTCTGTCGCAGGATTTAATGTCCATTATAAAACCGTATACCCTTCTCAACATGCCTGTTGACTGCCATAAATCCTTTTATGGCAAGTGGATATAGTATTATTCGGTAATATTCTTCTGGAGTTTTCGTGATCGATTTCAAGGCCTGCCCACTCTGGCTTTATCGCCTGCTCCCCTTTTTACGCTGGTGGCCCAACGTCACCCAGCAAACATTCAAGAGCGACGCCCTGGCCGCGCTAACCGGCGCGATGATTGTCCTGCCGCAGGCAGTAGCCTTTGCCACCATCGCCGGCCTGCCCCCCGAATATGGTTTGTATGCGGCCATGGTGCCCGCCATCGTCGGTGCCATGTGGGGCTCAAGCTGGCATCTGGTATCGGGACCCACGACCGCCATCTCGATTGTGGTTTTTGCGTCAATCAGTCCGCTGGCCGAGCCCGGTAGCGCGCAATTTATTGGCATGGTGCTCACGCTGACCTTATTGGCCGGGCTGATCCAGTTGGCAATGGGGCTCGCGCGACTGGGGGCGCTGGTCAATTTCATCTCTCACACGGTCATCATTGGTTTCACCGCAGGGGCAGCGATTCTCATCGCAACCAGCCAGATCAAGAACTTCTTTGGCCTGGATATTTCCCGCGGCGCGCACTTTCATGAGGTATTCATCCAGTTCGGCACCCATATCGTCGACACCCAGCCCTGGGTACTCACGGTAGGCATGGTCACGCTGGTGTCGGGCATCCTCGCCAAACGCTATCTGACCAAACTGCCTTACATGATTGTCGCCATGGTGGCTGGCAGCGTGGTCGCGGCTTTTCTGAACTACGAGATGGGTGCAGAGCAAACCGGCATCCACACTGTTGGCGCACTGGTCGCCTCGTTCCCACCCCTATCGCTGCCGGACTTTTCCCTCACGGCCATCAAGCAAACCCTGTTTCCCGCCACCATCATTGCGATTCTGGCTTTGACCGAAGCGGTCGCCATTGCACGCTCGGTAGCCGCCAAGTCAGACCAGCGGATCGACAGCAACCAGGAATTTGTCGGGCAGGGCTTGTCGAATATTGCGGGCAGCTTTTTCTCCAGCTATGCCTCCAGCGGCTCGTTCAATCGTAGCGGCGTGAATTACGCCTCGGGCGCAAAAACGCCGTTGGCTGCGGCAATGTCGGCCGTGTTTTTACTGTTGATCGTGCTGCTGGTAGCGCCGCTCGCCGCCTATCTGCCGGTTGCCTCGATGGCGGCCATTCTGTTCATCGTGGCGTGGAGTCTGATCGACTTCCATCACATTGGAGAAATCCTCAAGCGCCACAATCGCGAGCGCATCATTCTTGCCATCACCTTCATCGGCACCTTGGTCGATCTGGAAAAAGGCATTTTTCTCGGCATTCTGGCGTCGCTGATGTTTTATCTGTACCGCACCTCGCAACCGTCCATACGCGAACTGGTGCCGTCATTCTCCAATCGCCTCAACCCGCAGCGCAAGCTTGTGGCAGTCGACTCGGACGCCCCGGCCTGTCCGCAAATGGCCATCCTGCGTGTTGAAGGATCCATCTTTTTTGGCGCGGTCGAACACGTCCAGCAACATTTCCGCAATGTGGACGAAGCCGACCCGAACAAGAAACACCTCTTGCTGGCGGCCCGCGCCATTGGCTTCATCGATCTGTCGGGTGCCGAACTGTTCGCCAAGGAAGCCATCCGGCGTCGCAAAATGGGCGGCGGCCTGTACATCGTCGGCGTACAACCCGACCTGTGTGAAATGATGAAGCGCAGCGGCCAGGTTGACACCGTGGGCGAAGACCATATTTTCAGCCATAAAGGCGACGCCATTAAAGCGATTTACGCTCGAATGGACACTGAAATCTGTCGCACCTGCACGGCACGCGTATTCCGCGAATGCCACGCCGCCCTGCCCGACGGCACGCCACGAAGCGATTAATTAATCGGATGCCCTTTGCGCCCGCCGCCATACCCAAGGCGGCGTCGGCGCAGCATCCAACCAAAGTCCGCGAAGTGCACGGCGCGCTTCATCCTGCGCCGTCACCCCTTCCGCATTGCGCTGATAGCGCGAAGATGACCAGGCTAAGCCTAAACGCACCATCTCGGTATTGATCCGCAACGCTCCTTTTTGGAGGTGCGCGATTCTGCGTCCATAGGCGTCGGTTGCCACCGTGTTGATTTCCACTGGCTGATTCAGCACCAGTGCCTTCAAGGTGTGCGTTGCCACGTCGCCATAGGCTTGGCCTTTCTCGGGGGCATCGATATCCGCCAGACGGATTTTCAGGAAGGCGCGCGATTGGGCGCCATAGTGATCAGGCTTAAACAACACCGTATCACCATCGATCACCACGATCACGACGCCGCGCAAGGTCTCCGCAAGTGCCGGCAGGGCAAACGCCCATGCCGCTACGAACAAGCCCACCAGCAGCCCGTGTTTCACCCAGCCAGCATTTCCGCCGCGTGTTGCCGTGTCGTCGTCGTGATTTTGAGCCCGCCCAGCATGCGCGCGATTTCTTCCACCCGGGTGTCCGCATCCAGCGTTTCGATATTGGATGAAACAAAGCCACCATTGGCCTGTTTGCTCACCCGCAAGTGCTGGGTGCCGCGTGCGGCCACCTGAGGCAAATGGGTAATGACCAACACCTGCCGGGTTTCGCCCAGTTTCGCCAGCCGCCGCCCGACCGCTTCGGCCACGCTGCCGCCGATGCCGACATCCACTTCGTCGAATATCAGTGTCGGCACGCCCGCCACACCAGACAGCGCAGTCTGTATGGCCAGGCTGATGCGCGACAATTCGCCGCCCGACGCCACCTTGGCCAGCGGCCCCGGCGGCAGGCCCGGATGGCTGGCGACGAGAAAGCTTACGTCCTCCAGCCCGTGCGCACGCGGCTCGCTCACCGGCAGCAGTTGAATCTCGAGTTGACCGCCTGCCAGCGCAAGTTCGTGCATTGCGTCGGTTACTTGCTTCGATAACGCAGCAGCGGCCTTGCGGCGCTGCGTGGTCAATCGCTCGGCTCCTTTTTTGTATTGCGCCCAGGTAGCGTCTTCACTTGCCTGCAGCGCTTCGAGATCATCACTGGCGACCAGTTCAGCCAACCGGGTCTGAAACTGTTCAAGCAGACCGGCCAGCGCATCGGGTTGAACCCGGTGCTTGCGTGCCAACAGATGCATGTCGCTGAGCAAGCGGTCGAGTACAGTCAATCGTTCGGGATCGAGGTTAAGGTTGTCAGCGTAGCGGCGCAGCGCATGCACCGCTTCTGCGAGGTTGGCACTGGCTGAATTCAACAAAGTGCCGATCTCGGTCAGGCTGTCGTCCATCGCCTGCATGGTGTCGAGTCGCGCACTCATTTCACCCAGCTGGCTGGAGACCGCCGCATCGCCATCGTCCAGTCCCTGAATCAGCGCCTGACTGCCTTCGATCAAGGCCGTGACGTGGGCCAGCCGTGCGTGCTCAATTTGAATGTCGTCCCAGCGCGGCAGGTCGTCGCCCAGTGCGCGCAGCTCTTCCACTGCCAGCGTCAGGCCTTCGCGCTCGATCTGCCGCGCCTGACCGTGCGACTCGCACGCCAGCCGTAGTTGCCGGGCGTGTTGCCAGGCATGCCAGGCCGCACTCACCGCCGCAGCTTGCTGCTGTGCACCGGCATACGCATCAATGACTTCGCGCTGCGCCTGCGGACGCAACAAGGCGTGATGCGCATGCTGGCCGTGAATATCAAGCAGAAATTCGGCCGCGTCCTTCAATTGCATCAGCGGCGCGGCACTGCCATTGATAAACGCGCGCGAGCGGCCGCCGGCTTCGATCACGCGGCGCAGGATCACCGACTCGTCATCAGTCGCATAACCCGCCTCATCGAGCCAGGCCGCAAGCGCAGGCAAGCCATCGATTGCAAACTCGGCGGTGATTTCGGCACGTGAGGCATCCTTGCGCACCACGCCACCTTCGGCGCGGTCACCCAATGCCAGTGCCAGCGCGTCAATCAGAATGGATTTTCCAGCCCCGGTTTCGCCGGTGAGCACAGTCAGGCCCGGAGCGAAATCGAGTTCAACCGATTCGACCAGAAGATAATTGCGGATAGAAAGATGCGACAGCATGAACCGGCTGTGCGTTAAAGCTGTTTGCCCCAGTGCAGTTTTTGCCGCAGGGTGTCGTAGTAACTATAGGAATGCGGATGCAGTAGCGTGATCGTACGGCTGGCACGGGTGATCCACACATGATCGCCGCTGATCAGGTCGAAATGATGCTGGCCATCAAAGTGAACCCGCGCATCATCAGCGTAAGTCAGATGCAGCTCGATCCGCGAATGACTGCTGACCACAATCGGTCGCGCCGACAGGGTGTGCGGGCAGATCGGCACCAGTGCTACCGCTTCCAGTGTCGGATGCACGATGGGGCCGCCGGCTGAGAGGGCATACGCCGTGGTTCCGGTTGGGGTGGTGACTACCAGACCATCGGCGCGCTGGCTGTAGACAAACTCGCTGTTGATGGAGATTTCCAGGTCGATCAAACGGCCCGACCCCCCTTTGCCCACCACCACGTCATTGAAAGCGCTGGCTTCAAACACCTGCTCGCTGCCCCGCCGCACTTTTCCATTCAGCAGGATGCGCTCTTCGGCCACATATTGTCCGCTGAGAATTTCGGCCACGGCGCCAAACATGTCACCGACGGTGATGTCGGTGAGAAAACCCAGCCGGCCCTGGTTGATGCCGATCAGCGGAACGCCATGCGGTGCCAGTTCACGCGCAATCGACAACATGGTGCCATCGCCACCCAGCACCACCACGGCGCCGCATTCAATCGCCAGCTCATGCAAGTTACGCGTAGGGAAATCCGCGATGCTCAGGTTTTCAGCTGTCTGGCTGGCAAGCAGCACGTCATGGCCGCGCCCCCGCAGAAACTCGCCCAGCGCGCGCACCGAGGCGCCCATGCCCTGATTATCATATTTGCCAACCAGGCCGACAGTGTGGAAAGGTGTTTGCATGACTGACGATTATAAGGGCTGCGCATTGAGTATTCGGGTCACAGTGAACCTCTCGGTCAGGTTTTTATCAAAAATCATGAACCGCTTTCCCCCTCCCGCCTTCAGCCCAATATAATTCCCCCATGCTCAATGATCGCGCGCGCATCCTGCTGAAGACCCTGGTAGAACGATATATCGCCGACGGTGAGCCGGTGGGTTCACGCACCTTGTCGCAATATGCCGGGCTGGATTTATCGCCCGCCACCATCCGCAACATCGTGGCCGACCTTGAAGACATGGGCTTTGTCGCCAGTCCTCACACCTCGTCGGGACGCGTCCCGACACCGCGTGGCTACCGGTTGTTTGTCGACACGCTGCTGACCGTGCGTCCGCTGGCGCAGGTCGAAGTCAACAGGCTGGCACTCAGCCTGACGCCGTCCGATCCGCAGCGCCTGATGACTGCAGCGTCTACCCTATTGTCCGACCTCAGCCAGTTTGCCGGGTTGGTGCTGACGCCGCGCCGCAGCCCGGCATTTCGTCAGGTCGAATTTCTCAGTCTGTCGGAAAAGCGCATCCTGCTCATCATCGTGACCATGGAAGGCGAAGTCGAAAACCGTGTCATCCTCACCGACAAACCCTACAGCCCCTCCAAACTGACCGAGGCGGCCAATTACTTCAACCAGAACTTTGCCGGCCACAGCTTCGATCAGGTCCGCAGCAAACTGCGTGACGAACTGGGCAGCGTGCGCGACGACATCACCCGGTTGATGTCGGCTGCAGTCGATGCCGGCAGCCAGGCACACGATGCCAGCCAGGATAACGTGGTGGTATCGGGCAGCCGCAAACTGCTCGACGTGGAAGAACTCTCCAGCAACATGGGCAACCTGCGCCGCCTGTTCGATGCCTTCGAGCAAAAAACCGGGTTGCTGCAATTGCTCGATCAGTCGCGTTCTGCCGCAGGTGTGCAGATTTTTATAGGCGGCGATTCCGAACTGATGTCGCTCGACGAATGCAGCCTGGTCACCGCACCGTATTCAGTCGACGGCCAGGTTGTGGGCACCCTCGGTGTCGTCGGCCCCACCCGCATGGCCTACGAACGAGTGGTGCCGATAGTCGACATCACGGCCAAATTGTTATCGAGTGCACTCTCCCACCATTAGGACGCGTTACCCCTTGATGAGCTACCTCAAAGAACCCGAACACACCCACGGCCAGCCTGCCCGCACCGGCATTCTGCTGGTCAACCTCGGCACCCCCGAGGCGCCAACGGCGCAAGCGCTGCGACCTTACTTGAAGGAGTTTTTGTCCGATCCGCGCGTGGTCGAAATTCCGCGTGCCGTGTGGTGGCTGATACTCAACGGCATCATCCTCAATACCCGGCCCAAGAAATCGGCCGCGAAGTACGCTGCGATCTGGACCGCGGATGGCTCACCGCTCAAGGTCCACACCGAAAAGCAGGCCAAGCTGTTAAAAGGCTGGCTGGGCGAAAAAATCGCCTCGCCCTTCATGGTCGAATACGCCATGCGTTACGGCAACCCATCGGTGCCTGACACGCTGGCGCGCATGAAAGCCGCGGGCTGCGACCGCATCCTGGTCCTGCCGGCCTACCCGCAATATGCCGCCTCCAGCACCGCCACCGCATTTGACGCGGTGTTTGCCTGGCTCCAGCGCAGTCGCAATCAACCCGCAGTACGCACGCTCAAGCATTACCACGATCACCCCGCCTACATTCAGGCGCTGGCTGCCAACATTCGAGACTACTGGCAAATGCACGGCCGCCCCGACCTGCTCGTGATGAGCTTTCACGGCGTGCCCCGCTACACCCTCGAAAAAGGCGACCCCTACCACTGCGAATGCCAGAAAACCGGCCGCCTATTGACCGAAGCACTTGGGCTGGAACCGAGCCAGTTCCGACTCACCTTCCAGTCACGCTTCGGCCGTGCCGAGTGGCTGCAACCCTACACCGACAAAACGCTGGAAGCACTCGGCCGCGAAGGCGTGAAGCGGGTGGATATCGTCGCGCCCGGCTTTGTCGCCGACTGTCTGGAAACGCTGGAAGAACTGGCCATGGAAGGTCGCGCCAGTTTTCTCGCTGCTGGCGGCAAAGAGTTCAACTACATCCCCGCACTCAACGAACACCCGCAGTGGATCGATGCACTGGGCCAGATCGCACTGGAAAACCTGGGTGGCTGGGTCAGCGACACCCTGGATCGCGATGCCGCTGAACAGGCCCGTCAGGTCGCCAAAAATCGCGCGCTTGCGATGGGCGCACGCGACTGACAATGTTCTGTTGAACGAACAGATAATGAAAACCAGTGTGACGGAATGTACCTGATGGTCCTGTAGCGACGGGTTGCTTGCTTGTCCAGATAATCATCAGCGCGCAAACTTCCAGCCATGCACCCATCGTTCCTCTCCACGCATCACACCTTTCGGCCGCTGGTTGCCGTCACAGGGCTCGCTGTCACTATTGTCGGGATGCTGCTGAGCTACCTGCTGTGGTCTGGCTATACCGAGGCCTTGCATGCTGCCAACACAAACAGCCGCAACCTGGTATGGATGCTCGAATCTCGACTCGATACCACACTGCGCCGCATCGAAACCGTGGTCGAAGTCACCGCAGACACGATTCCCCGAGAAGCTGCCCGCAAGCAAGCCGTGCCGCACTATGCCCCCCTCATCGAGCCTGAGCTTGATGCCCAGCTAAGACACTTTCCAGAACTCTCAGGGCTACGGTTCTACGATGCAGCAGGCGACCTGCTCTACACAACGGCAAGCGCAACTTCACCGCGCATCAACATCAAAGACCGTCCTTACTTCAAACAGTCGCGAGCAAACGCGAGTACAACCACCACTTTTTCCGAGGTCATCGTATCGCGCGTCAGTGGCCGCAAGGTCCTGGTGATGACGCGCCCTGTTCGGGATGCCAATGGGGATTTTCTCGGCATTATCAGCGGCGTACTGGACCTGGATGTTTTTCAGGACCTGCTGCGATCCATCGATGTGGGCCATCAAGGACTCATCAACATCCGGCGCAGTGATAATTTTTCCTTGGTGTTGCGTCAACCCGTGAAGGAGGACGACATCAACAAGCCGCTCCCTCAACAACATCCAGTCGTCCAGGCCATCCTTGCAGGCGAAAGCGCGGGGACAAAAGAATATGTTGCTGTTTCGGATGCAATTCCGCGGATCTGGAGTTTCCGCAAACTTGAGCACTATCCTTTTTATGTGCAAATCGCCTTGGCCAGCCAGGAAGTCCGTGCAAGTTGGTACCAGAGAACTTTCGCTGTTCTGGCGATCGGACTCGTTCTTCTGGCTTTTCTGACCTGGCTGCTGATGCGGCTACGCCACACTGAACGACGCGAAGCGCAGGCCAACGCAAGCCTGGCTCGGCAGGGCGCCAGATTGCAATTGCTGGCCAAGGTATTCGAACACAGCGCTGAAGCCATCATGATTACCGATGCCGAGAATCGCATCATCGAGGTCAACCATTCGTTCACCGACATGACGGGCTACACCCTTGAAGATGCCCTAGAGCAGAACCCGAGCATGCTTGCCTCCGGCCGAACCACGCCCGAGGAATATCAGGCCATGTGGCAATCCATCCTCACAGACAATTTCTGGCAGGGTGAAATCTGGAGCGCGCGCAAGGATGGTTCCCTACATCCAATTCGACTGTCCATCTCGACCGTCCAGGGTGAAGGCAATGCGATAGAAAACTATATCGGCAGCTTCACCGACATCAGTGAACACCAGGCGGCCACCGAGCAGATTCATCACCTTGCCCACCATGATCCCTTGACCGGCCTGGCCAACCGCTTGAGCCTGCAGGGTCGACTGGAACAGGCGCTGGCCTTGGCAAAGCGTGACAAGAAAAACATCGCCGTGCTGTTCATCGATCTCGACCGGTTCAAGGACATCAACGACAGTCTCGGGCACCATACGGGCGACCGTTTGCTGATCGAGGTGGCCAATCGGCTGAAAGTCAGGGTGCGTGAAACGGATATCGTGGCGCGACTGGGCGGGGACGAGTTTGTGGTGATCCTGACGGATATCGACCCCGCCGCGGTGGAGATGTGGACCGACAAGATGCTGGTGAGTCTGGACAAAACCTACCATATCGAAAACCACAAACTCAACGTCTCAGCCAGTATTGGCGTCGCCCTCTCGCCCGAAGACGGCGACGACATCAACAGCCTGATGAAGCATGCCGACGCTGCCATGTATCACGCCAAGGGCGCGGGGCGCAATAATGTGCAGTTCTTCAATCGCAGCATCACCCAGGCGTCCATGGAACGCATCGAGCTGGGCCACGCCATGAACCATGCACTGGAACAGCGCCAATTCATACTTCACTACCAGCCCCTGGTCGATTTCGCCACTGGCAACATCATCAGCCTGGAGGCGCTGGTGCGCTGGCAGCATCCCGAAAAAGGCCTCATCCCTCCCGATAAATTCATTCCGATCGCCGAGGAAACTGGTTTTATCGAGCCGCTGGGCGTATGGGTGCTGAATGAAGCACTCCGCCAACTCGCGTTATGGCGTGCGGGAGGCATTGCGACCACCGTGCGCATGGGCATCAACCTGTCGGTGCATCAGTTACGCATGCGCACATTGCCAGAAACCATTGGCGATCTGCTGATTCAGCATCAGTTGACCCCACCCGATCTGGAACTGGAAATCACCGAAAGTGCGGCCATGCAGAACCCGCAGGTCACCACCGAGATTCTGGGCCGACTGCGTGCGATGGGCATCGAACTGGCCATCGACGACTTTGGCACGGGGTACTCGTCGCTGTCCTATCTCAAGCTTCTGCCCATCCATCGGCTCAAGCTCGACCGCTCCTTTGTCCGGGACATTGAACACGACCCGAACGATGCCGCGATCTGCTCGGCAACCATTGCCATGGCGCACAGCCTGTCTTTGAGCGTGGTGGCAGAGGGCGTGGAAACCCATGCCCAGCGAGACTTCCTGGGCACCCTGGGCTGCGACATCCTGCAGGGCTATTTATTCAGCCGACCGCTTCCAGCGGCAGAGCTGGAAGCGTTTCTGCGATCACAATAATCGCAGTCAATTCGTCACACCGGATCCATCAGGTTTTATTCGCGTCGCACCACAGCGGCAAGGTGAAATAGAACGTCGTGCCCACACCAGGTTTGCTGTCAAAACCTATCTCACCCTGCATCATTTCGACGATCGACTTGGTGATACTCAGACCGAGTCCCGTTCCACCTTTGTGGCGGGTGTCCGAGGAATCGGCCTGGGTAAATTTGTCAAAAATGTGCCCGCGAAAATTGTCCGGAACGCCCACGCCATGATCAATCACGGCAATGCGAACCCGTTGATTCTCCAGGCTAACACTGATCTCGACTTTTCCATCAGTATGGGAAAACTTGGCCGCGTTGGACAACAGATTGGACATGACCTGCATCAGCCGTTCGCCATCCACATTGACCCTCACCCCGGGCAAGCCTTCGACAAGCGTGAACGTCACATTGTGACGCTCGGCATACCCCTTGTTAGCCGAAATCGCTTGCTCGACAAGCGGCAATAACGGCTGCGGCTTGAAATCGAAGTCAATTTTTCCGGACTGTATTTTCTCAATATCGAGGATGTCGTTGATCAGCGTCAGCAAGCGCTCTGTATTGCTGTAGGCGATATCAATGAGCGCTTTGGCCTGCGCCGGCAATTCGCCTGCCACCCCGCCTGCAACCAAACCCAGCGAACCCCGAATCGAGGTCAAAGGGGTTCTCAGCTCATGGCTGACCGTGGACACAAACTCGCTTTTCAGGCGATCCATCTTTTTCTGCTGGCTGATATCGGTATAAATTCCAACCATCCGGTAGGGCGTGCCATTGGCATCGCGCTGAGCGATACCGCGATCCAGTATCCAGACATAATGACCCTCTTTATGGCGCACACGGTATTCACTCTGGTAGTGCGCCTTGTTCCCATCAAGATAGGCCTTGACCTCATTTTCCACGCGACCCAGGTCGTCCGGATCGATGCGTTTGTTCCACTCCTCGATCGTGTTGCCTACCTCATCCTCGGCATAACCGAGCATGGCTTTCCAGCGTGGTGAAAAGTAAACGATATCGGTCTGAATATCCCAGTCCCACAAGCCATCATTGGCGCCTCTGATGGCCAGCTCAAATCGCTCTTCGCTGCGCCGTAAGGCATCGGTCATTTGTCCCGCCAGCTTCAGGGCGCGTGAACGGTGGGTTGCCAGAGACAACACTACGGCAAAAAACAAAAAGCTGATAACGATGCCGGCGAGGGCAACAATCGTGGGCTTGGCGCGGTCAATCCGGGCTTCAAAGGCCGGTGTGGAGGTGATGACCAGGGTCCATCCATGCCCCTGCATATCGATCTTTCCCACATTGCTGAACAGTCTGAGATTCTCTGTATTTCTCCCATGGATTACGCCATCGTTGTCAAACATCAGGGTGCCGTCTGAAACCTCATCGCCGTCATAAATTTCCAGGTCGATTTCAGCGTCCCGTCCTTCCTGCCCCAGAATGCCGCGCATCATATCCTTCATCCGGAAAGGGCTGTACACATAGCCAATTAAAGCCTTTTCACGTTGGGCCACGCTATCGAGAGCAGCGCCTTTGGCATAAAGCGGGAGGTACATCAGGAAACCGGCCTGCACGTCGGTTGACGTTTCCTGTTTGAGAATGACCTTGCCAGTGGTTGCCGGACGCCCTGTATCACGTGCCTGCACCATCGCCACATGGCGGGTTGGCTCCGAAAACATGTCAAAACCAAAGGCACGCTGGTTACGCGCATCGAACGGCTCAAGATAAACGATGGAGGTGTATTCATCCCGTTTCCCGGCCGGTTTGACGGTGAATTCCGGAAAGCCTTCTGCACGTATTGCCTGGATGTGATCGTCCAATTCACTGGGTGCAATACGCCGGGAAAACCCGACTCCCTGAATGCCCGGAAAGTTTTTATCAATTTTCAGGCTGCCGACATAAGCGTGCCAATCCTGACGGGTGACAGAGTCAGATGCGTTGAACAGGGCAATCCCACCACGCAATACCTGCTCATAAGCCAGCATGCGCTGTTTAACCGCATCATGCGTGCGGTCGACATAATTTTTGAAATCGGCCTGGGCGGTCGCCTCTACACCCTTGTTCACCAGATGCCAGGCCAACGCAGTCAGCGTCAGCATAATCAGAAGCGTCAGCCAGGCAATAGCGGGCTTTCGACCCAACATGGAATCGGCCACTTCATGCTCTGACAATTGGTTGTTCAACTCCATTCGACAGACATTTCCTCTGTTTGCGGATTTCATAGGGTGCGCAATCGATTCGGGTTCATGCAGATTAACCCTATCGCCTGGAGTATTTGGAGATTTACACTCGGTATGCTGAAGGATACAACATGCCTATGCGGGCGGCCTTGGCAACCCGCCTTGAACCCTGCCCCCAGCCCCGATTTCAACTGATTCACCCGTGCTTTCAGGCTAAAAATTGGGCCCGCCATGCACGCATTCCGGACACGCCAACAATAACGACGAAGCAAACATTCCCAATAATGAGGCCTGAGCCAAAACATCTGAACTGAAGCATTGCGTTGATTCAGCCCGCCAAGAGATGGGGCAGGATCAAAACTGGTACCCTACGTGGGCGATTTTTAACGAGACAGGAACTACAGTCAAAACCTGCTTTCCATCTCTTTCGACCCAGCCTACATCATCACCGTGATGCCCCATGCCTAGCCTTGATCATTCATCCAACACCGCGTGGACCCTGGTTTTTATTGCCTGGGTGCTTGCCACCGTCTCGACGCTCGGCGCCCTGTTTCTCGGCGAAATCATGGGATACACCCCCTGCCAGTTCTGCTGGTATCAGCGGATAGCCATGTTTCCGCTGGTCTTCGTGCTTGCGGCCGGACTTTTTCCATTTGATCCCAAAGTCATTCGCTACGCCCTGCCGCTGGCGCTTGTCGGCTGGCTGCTGGCGATCTTTCAGATGGCGTTGGTCGTCGGGCTCATCCCGGAAAGCATCACCCCCTGTCAAAAGGGCGTGCCATGCTCAGAGTTACAGGTCGTCTGGTTCGGTTTCGTCAGCATCCCGTTGCTCTCAGTACTGGCTTTTTCCTCCATCATCGGCTTGCTATTTTCGGCCCATTTCAAAGGTTCAAAATGAACAAAAGAACACTGTTTATCACTGCCGCAGCAGTCCTGCTACTGGTTTTTATCGTCGGCGCACTGCTCTACACCACCCAGAAAAAAGAACAATCCACGGCCTTGGTCGATACGAATCGTGATGTACTCATCCGTATGCACTCCCCCACCCTCGGCAAGCCTGATGCACCAGTCGTGATCGTCGAGTTTTTTGACCCCGCATGCGAGACCTGCAGCGCCTTCTATCCGCTGGTCAAGGACATCCTGGCAGCAAACCCAGATCAGGTCCGTCTCGTACTGCGCTATGCCCCTTTCCACAACGGCTCGGACAAGGTAGTGGCCGTGCTGGAAGCGGCCCGCAAACAGGGAAAATTCTGGCCGGCGCTGGAGGCACTGCTCGCTACGCAGGCCGACTGGTCACCGCACCACACGCCGCAAGTTGAACTGGTCTGGCCGCACCTCGAAGGCCTTGGGCTGGATATCGAGAAAATGCGGATCGACATGCATGCCCCGGAAATCGCCAACCTGATCGCACAGGACCTTGCCGACGGTGAAACCCTCAAGGTCGACAAGACGCCGGAGTTCTTCGTCAATGGCAAACCCCTGCCGAGCTTCGGCCCAGAACAATTGAAAATCCTGGTTGCCGATGAATTGAAAGAAACCAAACAGCGATAAGCGCAACACACCCGCACTGGGTCAAACGCGTTCAATCAGTAAAAATGGCGCAGCAGAAGCTGCGCCTTTTTCTTGTTTCCTGACTACACCTTCTTCACAAACTCCGACTTCAACTGCATGGTGCCAATACCATCCACTTTGCAGTCGATGTCGTGATCACCTTCGACCAGGCGGATGTTCTTCACCTTGGTGCCTACCTTCACCACCGATGACGACCCTTTCACCTTCAGCCCCGTAGGTTGGGCTGCCAAGCCCAACACCCCCGCCTCACTCGCCATACCCCTCGCCCGTCTCGATTCCGCCGCTCCAGTCTTCCTTCACCCACCCCATTCGAATGTATCGATGAATACTCGAATGTGGCCACGCTGACGCCTGCGCCACATATCCATGCTTGACCGGATTGTGGTGGATGTAATCAACGTGCGTTTGCAAATCCTGATCGTCCCGTATCAGGTGCTCCCAATAGCGGCGTTGCCAAATCCCACGTTCCCGTTTCGCGATGCGGCTCGGACGAATGCGCTCATCCTTTGGAATACTGCGTGAGAATCCCGCCTTGATCAGCGACCAGCGCGTCGGATAGTCCGCATCCCCCTGCGGCAATCGCCAGACCGCATAAAGATGATCCGGCAACACCACCATGGCCACAATCTCGAACGGGTGACGGAGCTTGACGACGCGGATGGCTTCACGCAGCGCGTCCGCCTGTTCGACCAACAGCGCGCTTTTGCGGTCCGCCAGCGCTACGGTGAAAAAATAGGTGCCGCCTGGAATTAGCGCTCGTCGATAGTGCATGTCATGCAGGGGTTGTGTTGGGCTTCATTGCATTCAGCCCAACCTACGCTGGCTGAAAATAAAAACGGGGCTGCGGCCCCGTTTTTATTTATGCGCGAAGTGACATCGCGGGTTGGAATTCTTACATCACAACTCGATGCTGATCCATTTAGTTACGTCGCCAGAAGCCGACAAGAGTCGAAACCTGACCCTCCCTTGTGATTTTGCATCACTTAAAGGCCCACATGGATCGCGGCCTATTTCCGATTATTTCTTCGGTTCACTCAAGGTTAAACCAATCATTGAAATCTAGCAGATTGCCAATGTGCCGAATTTGAATGTTGCGGCAACCAGACAATCTGTCGCTCCAATAGTTGGAACGTTCATCAATATCTCCCGAGCCTTCCCACTCAATAATGTAGATATCTTTGTCAGGGCAGCTAGTAGTGACTATCTCGTTAAGATGCGTATCACATCCAGAATAGCCAAAAATGATAATTTTGTCCGCCTCTTTAAGAGCCTTTGGTAGGCGAGACCAATATTCACTGAGGATCAATGATGAAGCAATAACGAGGGGTTTATGCTCAACATGGGTTAGCACAATGTGAGACTTTTCATCTGGTCTCAAAAACAACCGTTCATCACCCATTAGCTTTCTATTACCGATGAACAATGGTGAGCCGTGGAGATGTAGATACCACCCGAGCTTTTTTGGGTTATAACGGTCCAGATTTTCCTTATCAAAACCCGCTCGAAGAAATCCATCGATTAATGCTCCACGGTATCCAGAAAGCACATCAGTGTTATTGAAGGCGTCATACAGTAGATTGTCATAATTCAATACGGCAACATGCGATTTTGTTTCTTTTATAAAGGCTGAAAGTGGCATCACGAATGCGTCGGGTAGCATTTTTCCAGAGTCATGAAAATACGATGCGACCTCATGAACAAAGCGCCTGAATGCTTCAGGAAATCCCCGTGACATATCACTTAACCACTTCACTTCATCGGATTCAAAGTTCCGTAGAAACTCAGAGGCGACTATAGCAACCTGTAATTGGTCGAGCTGCTCCTCAGATTTCGGAAAATCATTAACTGATAATCCATTTATCGCTGAAACCATCAGCCGTTTTTGCTCTGGCCCAAAATTCTCAGAACCATTCCATACGGACTTAAGCCCAGAACCAAGGGAAAAATACTGATCGTCCATCGCCATCCCGAGGCCATTACCAAAAACTAATGCGTATCTGGGCATGATTAAATCGCCTAAAAATCAGGCGCCCAAGGACTACCCATTTCTTTACCCTCTCTCATGCACCACAAAATCAAACCCCAGTGCATCGCCCTTCTCGCCGGTGTGCGACTCGCGCGAGACTTCCCTGAATACGCTGCGGTCGTAGTCGGGGAACCAGGCATCACCCTCGGCTTCGATATCTACTTCGGTCAGGTACAGCCGGTCCGCCAACGGAATGACCTGGGCGTAGAGTTCAGCGCCACCGATGAAGAAGACTTCCTCAACGTCCGCACACAAGGCCAGCGCAGCGGGAATGGAGTCGGCGACCAGGCAGCCGTCTTTGCAGTAGTCGCGATTACGCGTGATGACGATGTTGGTGCGGCCGGGCAGTGGGCGGCCGAGCGATTCAAAGGTCTTGCGGCCCATGAGAATGGGGTGGCCGAGGGTGAGCGCTTTGAAGTGGGCGAGGTCTTCCGGCAACCGCCACGGCAGGCGATTCTCGATGCCGATAACGCGGTTTTTGGCGAGCGCGGCAATGACGCTGATGCGGGGCCTTTTAAGCGCACTCATACCGCGACCGGCGCCTTGATTGCCGGGTGCGGATCGTATCCACTCAGCGTGAAATCCTCAAAGCGAAATGCGAAGATGTCTTTCACATCGGGGTTCAACGTCATCGTCGGCAACGGGCGCGGCTCACGGCTCAATTGCTCGCGCGTCTGGTCGAGGTGATTGGAATACAGGTGCGCGTCGCCGAGGGTGTGGACGAAATCGCCGGGTTGTAATCCTGTCACCTGCGCCATCATCAGCGTGAGCAGTGCATAGCTGGCGATGTTGAAGGGCACACCGAGGAAGATGTCGGCGCTGCGCTGATACAGCTGGCAGCTCAACTTGCCGTCGGCGACGTAGAACTGGAAGAAGGCGTGGCACGGTGCCAGTGCCATTTTGTCGAGGTCGGCGACGTTCCAGGCTGAGACGATGATGCGGCGCGAATCGGGGTTGGTCTTGAGGGTGTTCACCACTTCGCTGATCTGGTCGATGGTGCCGCCGTCTGGCTTGGGCCAGCTACGCCACTGGTGGCCGTAGACCGGGCCGAGGTTGCCGTTTTTATCGGCCCATTCGTCCCAGATCGAGACGCCGTTTTCCTTCAGGTATTTGGTGTTAGTGTCGCCCTGCAAAAACCACAGCAATTCGTGGAGGATGGAACGCAGGTGACACTTTTTGGTGGTGACGAGCGGAAAACCTTCGGCGAGGTTGTAACGCATTTGCCAACCAAATACGGACAAGGTGCCGGTGCCGGTGCGGTCATTTTTTTGGGTGCCGTGGTCGAGCACGTGGCGCATCAAATCAAGGTAGGGTTTCATGGCTGAGGTGGCTTAAGGTTGTGCGGGTGAGGCTAGGGTCGAGTCATTATCGTTTAATACAGTTGCGCGCTGAACGCCCGAAAAAAATCCAGCAAGCTGGGTGTCGGGCGCACGGCCATAGATATTCCAGAAGGCGATATCGAAATCGGCGTTGTCCTGAATGGCGAGCACCAGATCACGGAAGCGGGCTTCATCCTGCGATTTAAGCCAGCCCACCAGCAGCATGGACTGACGATAGAACTCATGAATGCTGAGCCCGGATGCGGACGCGCGATGGCGTTTATCGTACGTGTCTCGCACAGTGAGATTAACCCGACGCCCTTCGCGAATCGCTGCGTAGGCTTTTTCGTCAGAGGTGAATTCGGCTCCCCCGCCATCCGCTGCCAGCGAAGCCCAGCCTTCGTGGAACCAGACCGGCAGGCTGTTGTTGTAGTGGCCGATACGCTGCCCCAAATGCAGATGCGCCAGCTCGTGGGTAAGCAGCAAAGGCAGGCGATGGCTTTCACGGCCATTGAGGTTGGGCGAAAGGATGAGTCGATTGTCCGGAACCACGGCAGCAGAGAGCCGGGGGGTCATGACGTAGCGACTGAAACATTCAGCGCTGCCGCATACATAAACCCGCGGCGTACTGGCAAAAGCGCGGTAATGCGCTGACTCGACCCGGGCGATGGCAGCAGGCAGTGCGCTTGCTACACGCTCGCCGTAATCTTCATAACCCGGCTCAACCCAAACCCGTGCATCACTGGCCAACGGAACAAAGCTGTCGATCGGCAGCAGTGCACGCGGGTTGCTTACAGTGAGTGCACAACCCTGCAGCAGTGCCACCAAAATGAGCAAGCCCCACCGCCTCATGCGTCGAGCTCCTGCCAGCGTCCATCGACCAGGCCTTCGAGTGGACCATATTGTTTCTTGTAGGCCATCTTGCGGCTTTCACCGATCCAGTAGCCGAGGTAGAGATGGGAAATTTCCAGCCGCTTTGCCAGTTCGATCTGCCACAGCACGCCATACACGCCGAGGCTGTCCTGCTCGCGCGCGGGATCAAAAAAAGTGTAAACCGCTGACAAGCCGTTCTCGACCTGATCGATCACCGCGACCATGACCAGCGTCTCGCCATCGCGGAACTCGACCATCACCGTGTCTACGTTGGACGACAGTAGAAACTGTGTGTATTGATCGGGGCCGTCTTTATCCATGCCACCGCCGGAATGGCGGCTGCCCAGATAGGCGCGATAAAGCGCGTAATGCTCTTCCTTGAAATCCAGCGGGAAAAAACGCGCCGCAAGATGATGGTTACGCTTGAGACAGCGACGCTGGGTGCGGTTAGGCACGAACTTGTCTACCTCGACGCGAACCGGTACACAGGCTTGACATGCTTCGCAGTGCGGACGGTAAGTGAACTGCCCACTGCGACGAAATCCGGCGCGAATCAGCGCGCTATAGGCACCGCCGTCGATCAGATGCGTCGGCGTGGCCACTTGCGAGCGCGCCTGTTGACCCGGCAGATAGCTGCAGTCATAGGGCGCGGTCAGGTAAAACTGTATGCGCTGAAGCGGGGGTTCAGTCGGGTGCATCAAAAGTCCAGGGGCCGGATCGATGGGGTAAGTTTACCAAGTCCGCCAGCCGCGCTGTAAACACACTACGTGGCACGGTGCGCGCGCCCATGCTGGCCAGGTGTTCGGTTTCCATCTGGCAGTCGATCAATCCAAACCCCCACTGCTGCAACTGTTGCGCCAGCCGCACCAACGCCACCTTGGAAGCATCGGGCACGCGGCTGAACATCGATTCGCCATAAAACATGCGGCCCATCGCCACGCCATACAGGCCTCCCACCAGTTCGCCGTTGTGCCAGGTTTCCACCGAATGCGCATAACCCGCCAGATGCAACCGGGAATAGGCCGTCACCATGTCCGGCGAAATCCAGGTGCCGGTGGCATCGACTCGCGGAGCAGCACAGGCACGCATCACGTCGGCAAAGACGGTATCAACCCGAACCTCGAATCCCCCGTTACGGATGCGTTTTGCCAGTGAGCGCGTCACACGAACTTGATCCGGGACCAACACCATACGGGGGTCTGGGCTCCACCACAGAATGGTCTCGCCCGGGTTGAACCAGGGGTAAATGCCGTGCCGGTAGGCGTCCAGCAAACGCTCAAGCGACAAATCACCTCCCATCGCCAGCAGGCCATTGGGGTCCGTGAGCGCGGTTTCAACCGGCGGAAAGAATGTGGCGTTTTCGAGACGTTCGCGCATGCAACCATGGTAGCGGAAGCAACAAACCATTGCGGCTATTAATGCTTTATATTACGATAAACATATCTTCAATACCGATAGGATCCGCAGCCATGAAACGCACATTGATTACCGCCGCCCTGATTGCCACTTTGCCTGCTACTGCTTTGGCTGAAGACTGGATGATGCGTGTACGCGCCATTGATATCAAACCGGATGCCAGTTCGAGCCTGGCAGGTCTTGATGTGTCCAGCGAATGGGTACCGGAAGTCGATTTCACCTATTTTGTGACGCCGAACATCGGCGTGGAGCTGATTCTGGCTACCGCACGCCATGAAGTTACATTGAACGGCACAAGCCTCGGCAAGCTGAATCACCTGCCTCCCACGGTGACTCTTCAGTACCACTTCAACCCCACACCGAAGATCAAACCTTATGTAGGTGCGGGCGTAAACTACACTCGCTTCTATAATGTCGACTTGCCCGGTTTCAAGGTCGACAACAACAGCATCGGCGGCGCCTTACAGGCAGGCGTCGACATCGCAGTAACCAAAAATGGCTATCTCAACCTCGACGTCAAGAAAATCTGGATCGACACTACAGTCAAGGATTCGGCTACGGGCGCCACGGTCACCAATCTGGATATCAATCCGGTTGTCTGGGGCATTGGTTACGGCTTCCGCTTCTGATCACACGTTTCCCCTGAGGACTGCGGCACGTTCGACCTCTCTCCCGAATTTGCCGCGCAATATCGTCCTCTTTTGGGGCGTTCTATGAGCCACTCTCCTGGACTCGTGAACGCCCCTCTTTTTTCGGGTTGCTTTCACTGCGGCCTGCCCGTTCCTGACGGCGCACACTATCCCATTCAGTTCGAAAACCAGACCCAGCAGACCTGCTGTCGTGGCTGCCAGGCCGTGGCACAAACAATTATTGATAGCGGCCAGGGTGCGTATTACACCCACCGAACCGCCCTCCCCGCGACGCCACAACAAGCTGAAACCGAACTCGCCAAACTGGGGCTGTACGACCTGCCTGAAATTCAGGAAAGCTTTGTCAGAGTAGAAGCGGAGCACATCCGCGAAGCTGCGCTAATTCTGGAGAACATCGTCTGTGCGGCGTGCATTTGGCTCAACGAGCGTCATATCTCCGGCCTGCCCGGCGTGTTGTCGGTGGAAATCAACTACGCCACCCGACGCGCGCGGGTGCGCTGGGACAACAGCCGCATTCAGTTGTCGGCGATTTTGAAAGCGGTGTCCGACATCGGCTACATCGCCCACCCGTTCGACCCCGGCCGCTCCGACGATATCTACAAACGCGAGCGCAACACCGCGATCAAGCGCCTGGCCATCGCCGGCCTCGGCATGATGCAGGTGATGATGTATGCGCTGCCGACCTATACCGCCACCGACATGACCGACGAGATCCGGCTGCTGATGAGCTGGGCAAGCCTCGTGCTCACGATTCCCGTGGTGCTGTATTCGGCGTGGCCGTTCTTCATCGGCGCCTGGCGCGATCTGAAACGCCGCATGCTGGGGATGGATGTCCCTGTCGCGCTCGGTATTGGAACCGCCTTCCTCGCCAGCGTATACAGCACCTTCACCGGACACGGCGAGGTGTATTACGACTCGGTCACCATGTTTGTCTTTTTGCTGCTGACCGGACGTTTTCTCGAAATGAATGCACGCCGCCGCGCCGGTGCAGCGGTAGAAGAATTGGTCAAACTCATCCCTGCAGCCACCACGCGGCTGGCCAACTGGCCAAACCGTGAAGAAGAACAGGTTCCCGTAGCGCGATTGGCGGTGGGCGACCATGTGCTCGTGCGCCCCGGCGAAACCTTGCCTGCCGACGGGGTGGTGATCGAGGGCGACAGCGCGGTGAACGAAGCCATGCTGACCGGCGAATCGCTGCCGGTGTCCAAAACTGTGCATTCACGCGTGGTCGGTGGCAGCCTCAACCAGGCCAGCCCGCTGGTGGTGCAAGTGGAAAAACTCGGTGCCGATACGCGTCTGGCTTCCATCGTGCGCCTGCTTGACCGCGCGCAATCCGAAAAACCGCGACTCGCCCAACTGGCCGATCGCGCTGCTGCATGGTTCGTCGGCCTGCTGCTGGTGATCACCGTAATAGTGGGTCTGGTTTGGTATGTCATCGATCCGTCGAAAGTGCTATGGATCGTGGTGTCTATTCTGGTTGTCACCTGCCCCTGTGCGCTGGGGCTCGCCACCCCCGCCGCACTCACCACCGCCACCGGCCGACTGACCCGCCTGGGCTTGCTGACCACCCGTGGCCACGCGCTGGAAACGCTGGCGCGCGCAACCGACCTGGTGTTCGACAAAACCGGCACCCTCACCCACGGGCAGCTGAGCGTGCGCCGCGTGATACCGCTGGGGGGACGCAGCGAATCCGAAGTCAGCGCATTGGCGTCTGCACTCGAGGTCGGCTCCGAGCATCCGATTGCACGTGCCCTAAGAGTGACTGGCGACGCGACATTCAGCGCCAGCCAGATTCGAAATACGCCTGGGCGCGGCGTTGAAGCCATGATCGAGGGCCACACCTACCGCATCGGTTCGCCGCGTTATGCTTCGCGCAGCGAGTCGCCCCCCGCGCCGCCGGAACAGGAAGGCGGATCGAGTTGGGTTGCGCTGGCCGACGAATCCGGATTGATCGCCTGGTTTGCGCTGGCCGACACGCCGCGACCTGATGCTGCCGCTTCCCTCATCGCCCTGCGCGCACTGGGACTCCGCCTGCATCTTTTATCCGGCGACGGCGAGGCAGCCGTCAAAACCACTGCACAGCAACTTGGCATGGCCGACTGGCGTGCCGGCGCACTACCGGAAGACAAGCTCGCCTATGTCAAGGCACTCCAGGCCGAAGGTCGTATCGTCGCCATGGTGGGCGATGGCATCAACGACGCGCCCGTACTAGCCGGCGCGCAAGTGTCGATTGCCATGGGCGAAGGCGCGGATGTGGCGCAGGCGGCCGCCGACATGGTGATGCTCGGTGGTCGCCTCGCCACGCTTGCAGACGGCATCGCGCTCGCCCGCAAAACCCAGAAGATCATTCGGCAGAATCTGGGCTGGGCGCTCGGCTACAACCTCATCGCCATCCCCGCCGCCGCAATGGGTTTTGTGACACCGTGGATCGCCGGCATCGGCATGTCATCCAGTTCGCTGCTGGTGGTGCTGAACGCGCTGCGGCTGTCCGACTTCAAACCAGGCAGCGGCACCGTATCAACCGAAATACGCGCCGTTCTCGCATCAAATCGCTAGCCGTGGATATCCTGTTACTGCTCATTCCGTTAAGCCTCGTCCTCGTCGGCGTCATTGCCTGGGTCATGCTGTGGGCCGCCAGGAATGGTCAATTCGACGATCTCGAAGGCCCGGCACACAGTATCCTCATGGACGACGACACGCCGCCCAAGTCCGCTAACAACTCAAAGCATGAAGAGGCCAAATAGCGGCGTTCGCGTATCCTGTTATTTCTGGCTGACAGCCACAGGAGCTGCAACATGAGCACGCCCATTCTCTGGTACTTTGCCGATCCCATGTGTTCGTGGTGCTGGGGCTTTTCGCCCGCCATCGACGTGCTGCGCGATGCATACCGGAAGCGGATGAAAATCGCACTGGTGCTCGGCGGCTTGAGACCGGGCGAAATCACGCCCATGACCCCTGCGGCGCGCGAAGATATCCTGCATCACTGGCACGACGTGCACACCCGCACAGCGCAACCCTTCCAATTTGAAGAGGCATTGCCTGATGGTTTTGTATACGACACGGAGCCGGCCAGCCGTGCCGTAGTCGCGGTAAGCTCCATAGAGCCAACCCTGATTTTTCCGCTGTTCCAGGCAATTCAACACGCGTTTTATGCGCAGGGACGTGATGTGACACAGGCTGCGGTTCTAACCGAACTTGCGACCGAACTCGGTGTAGATGACACCGCTTTTCTGGAGCTGTTTAATAGTGACGCGGCACGTGCCAAAACGCAGGCGCATTTCCAGCAGGCACGAAAAGCAGGGGTCAAAGGATTCCCCACCTTGATCATTCAACGGGATATGCAATTACACCCCATCAGCAACGGCTGTCTCCCGCTGGAAACCGTCCGCAATGCGATCGACCAAGCCCTGGAAAAAGAATCCTGACACCTCAGCTCGGCTGCATATCCTTTGAGCCACTGACGCCCACCATTACACTCTTTCCACCTTCAAATCCGGAGCTTTCCCCATGACCCGTTTTTCCCTGTTTTCCACCCCGCTGTTAATTGGCGTTCTCATGATCGGTATACCCGGTTGCGGAGCCAGCGAGCCCGGCAAGCAAACTGCTTCCACCGCCCCGGCTGCCGGCCAGCCTGCCAATCCGCGCGTGCTGATCGAAACCAGCAAAGGCAACATCACGGTTGAAGTCTTCCCCGGCCAGGCACCGCAATCGGCGGGAAATTTCATCAATTATGTGAAGACCGGCTTTTACGACGGCCTGGCATTCCATCGTGTCATCCCCGGTTTCATGATCCAGACCGGCGGCATGACGCCGGACATGGCAGAAAAACCCAAGAACGCGCCGATTCAGAACGAAGCCGACAACGGCCTGAAAAACCTGCGTGGCACCCTGGCGATGGCGCGTACCGGCGAACCGCATTCGGCCAGTTCGCAATTCTTCATCAACGTGGCGGACAACGCCTTTCTCAACCATCGCGGCAAAAGCTTTGAAGGCTGGGGCTATGCCGTATTCGGCCAGGTGATCGACGGCATGGACGTGGTCGACGCCATCGTTTCCGTGCCACGCGGCAATCGCGGCCCGCACGGCGATGTGCCCGTCGAACCGATTGTGATGAAACGCGTCACCCTTTTGCCTCAGCCCCTGCCCTCAGACCCCAGCACCGTTCGGCCTGAGCCTGTCGAAGGCCCCAAGCTGTAAAGCGCGATCTGAAACCTAGCACCAAACTGCTGCTACTCGGGCTGGCCGCGCCACTGGCCATTGCGATTGGGCTGATGGCCGGCGCGCTGCCCGACGATCGCGAACTGGCGTTGCAGATTCTCACCCAACTGCGCGGCCCGCGCGTGGCGGCGGCGTTTGCCTGCGGGGGCCTGCTGGCGCTGGCGGGCGCACTGATGCAAACGCTGTTCCGCAATCCGCTGGCTGAACCTTATCTGCTGGGTGTTTCCGGCGGCGCAGGCCTGTTGGCCCTGCTTGGCATGGCCGCAGGGTTGGCGTGGCCCTGGATATCCGCACTCGCCTTTGCCGGCAGCCTGTTGGCGCTGTCGCTGGCCGCTGCGCTGGGTGGGCGGCTGCTGGCGCGCGACCACACGCCATTATTGCTGGCCGGCGTCATGTTGGCAGCCGGCTTCGGTGCCTTGATCGCGCTGGTGTTGAGTGTGACACCCGCCGAGCGCCTGCCGGGCATGCTGTTCTTCTTGATGGGCGATCTGGCATGGACCGCCCAGCCCGCCTTGCTGTGGGTCGCATTGTTACTGGCAACCGCCGCCGCGCTAGCGTTGGCAGGACGCCTCGACGTGCTGCAACTCGCCCCGTTGAAAGCCGCCTCTCTCGGCGTCGCCGTCGCGCCCACCCGCTGGATGCTGTTTATCCTGGCCGGTGCCTGCACCTCGCTGGTCGTCGCGCAGGCGGGCAGCATCGGCTTTGTCGGCCTGATGGTACCGCATGCGTTGAGAAAACTTGGATACTCCGGCCACCGCGCCCTGCTCCCCGCCTGCGCGCTGGCTGGCGGCAGCCTGCTGGTGTTGGCCGACGCGCTGGCACGTACCATCATCGCGCCGCGCGAACTGCCGGTGGGGGTGCTGACCGCATTGCTCGGCGTGCCGCTCATGCTGTGGCTATTACGGCGGCCGTAAATACGGCAGTGGCTGGAACCGGCTTGAAGCAGGGAGTCACGCACCATGCGAGTTCAACTCGATATTCCGATAGCCAGTAAAGGCTTGGCTGGAGGACGGGATTTAGCCGACCCCGCTTCGCCTTCCCCACCAAAAGGGTGGTTTCATGATGAGGCGCGATCAGCGCTGGGAAGCGGCGCCAGCAAGGCACGAATATCAGCCTCGCCAAATTTGGCGAGCGCGGTGCTGTCTTCCGACAGCACGCTGGCGGCGAGCTCGGCTTTTTTCTCCTGCAGGGCAAGAATTTTTTCTTCGATACTGCCCGCCACCACCAGCTTGTAAACGAACACGTGTTTGGTTTGGCCGATGCGGTGGGCGCGGTCGGTGGCCTGATTTTCCACCGCGGGGTTCCACCAAGGATCGTAGTGAATGATGGTGTCAGCGGCGGTGAGGTTGAGGCCGACGCCGCCCGCTTTCAGGCTGATGAGAAACACCGGTACGCTGCCTTCCTGAAAGTTGCGGATGACGGTTTCGCGATCCTGGGTGTCGCCGGTGAGGAGGGCGTATTCAATTTTTCGTGCGGCCAGCTCCAGCTCGATCAGAGCGAGCATCGAGGTGAACTGCGAGAACAGCAGCACGCGGCGCCCCTCGTCGAGCAGTTCGGGCAGCATGTCCATCAGCAGGTCGAGCTTGGCGCGTTCCTTGACCTTCTGTGCGCCCGCGCTTTTCAGCAGGCGCGGGTCGCAGCACACCTGACGCAGCTTCAGCAGCGCATCCAGAATCACGATCTGGCTGCGGGCGAAGCCTTTCTGCGCGATGGCTTCCTGCACTTTGGCGTCCATCGCGCTGCGTACGGTTTCGTACAAGTCGCGCTGGCCGCCGACGATTTCGGCAGTGCGCACGATGATGGTTTTGGGCGGCAATTCCTTCGCCACATCTTCCTTGCGCCGCCGCAAAATAAACGGAGCGATGCGCCTGGATAAAATCCCGGCACGAATCGCATCGCCATGTTTTTCGATCGGAGTGCGAAAAGCGCGGGTGAACTGTTTGCTGTCGCCCAGAAATCCCGGCAGCAGAAAATCGAACTGCGCCCATAGCTCGCCCAAGTGGTTTTCCAGCGGCGTGCCGGTGAGGCACAGGCGATGCCGCGCCTTGAGATCCCGCACGATCTTGGCGGCACGGCTGCCGGCGTTCTTCACCGTTTGCGCTTCGTCCAGAATCAGCAGATGCCAGTCGATTTTGCCCAGCGTGTCGTGGTCGCGCCACAGCAGCGGATAGGTGGTGAGCGCAATATCGTGTTGCGCAATCTCGCCAAAGCGTTCGGCGCGGTCCTTGCCGTGCAGCGATAACACTTTCAAGGCAGGTGCGAAGCGTTCGGCTTCGCGCTTCCAGTTGAAAATAAGCGAGGTGGGCAACACCACCAGCGCCGGGCGATCCAGCCGCCCGGCCTGCTTTTCCAGCAGCAGGTGCGCCAGTGCCTGCGCGGTTTTGCCCAGCCCCATGTCGTCGGCCAGGATGCCAGCCAGATTTTGCTCGCGCAGGTATTGGAGCCAGGCCAGTCCTTCGCGCTGATAGGGACGCAGCGCCAGCCCCAATCCCTTGGGCGGTTTGACTGTCTTGATGCCACCCTGGTGCTGCAACTGGCGGGCGAACTGGACCACCGCATCGCCGCCGGTGTTGTTCCATTGCGGGCTGTCGGCAAGCTCGGCCAGACGCGGCGCATCCAGCCGCGACACTTTGATTGCTCCTTGCGGGCGCGTGTCGAACAGGTCGATGAGGGTGTGCGCCAACGGTTTCAGCCGCCCCGCCGGGGCAGTGAAGCGCACACCCTCTGGGGTGTGCAGCGTGATGCGTTCGGCATCGCGAATGTGTTCAAGCTTGGCCGCATCCAGCCAGCGTGCATCGTGCTGAAACAGGTCGTACAGCAGCGGCGCCAGCGGCAGGCGCTGACCCTCCAGCACCACGCCCAGATTGAGCGACAGCCAGCCATTGCCATCGTCCTGAAAGTCCGCCTCCCAGGCATCGACCTCCAGCAGGGTATGGCGGAAGTTGCGCGGCACCTCGATGGTCCAGCCATCGGCGCGCAGCGCGGCCAAACCGGTCGCGATCAATCCTGGCCAAGCTGCTTCGCTCTCCAGCCCGAGCAGATGCTTGGGGGTTTTGTCCAACGCCTTCAGCGGCACTGGTTTGAAACCCAGGGTATCAAGCTGCTTGAGGCAGGCAGCCTCGCGCACCGTGTCCCGCCTGACCCGCACCGCTTCGCCGGTAAGCGTAGTGACAAACTCCGTGGGATCGTCCGCCATGAAACTGAACGTGTCGTACTGAAATTTCAGCGTGGCAAAATCAAACTGCACCGTGAAATAACTGTGGCTGTAATCGCGGTAGCGGTTCATCCCGTAGCTTGTCAGCGTGCCCAGCGTCAGCCAGGGCTGCGGCGCGGTATTGATCACGCGCAGACTGGACGTTGTTTGCGGTCGCGGCAGCTCGGGCGCAAGTTCGGCCAGCGCACCCGACACCAGCGGCACATCCAGAGCAGACAACGGCGGCAGCGCAAACAGATGCGCAATCAGCTCAGCTGAATACGGCACCTCGAGCAGCCCCAACTCGCCGCGCGCGCCATCGACATACCAGGTTTGTTTGAGCGTCAGCACCCGATCGGCCGGCGGATTCGCGATCAGCTCGGCACGGATAAGGTGATGGCTGTCGGCGGGCCATTGCAGGATGGCCGGGCGCGTGGGCGCAGCGGAGAGCAGCTTCAAATCTTCACCCGCATAAAACAGCCGGCCGCTTGCCAGCATGCGCTGCAATACGATCTCGCCCTTGTCGCCCAGCAGCGGAAAGCTGTCGATAAAGGCATGGCGGTCGCGCTGTCCCCACAGCAGCGGCAGGATGGTCAGATCGTCTTCCGTCACAAACGACGGCGGGTTGGTGATGGCGCGCTCGACGTTATTCCAGTCGGCCAGCTTCAACGGCCGCCCGTGATCGTCCAGCCGCGCCTTGAAGAAGGTCACGCGCAGGCTGCCATCCGCGCGCGGCGTCAGGCAATAGAGCAGCGTGTCGCGCTTGGGTGGGGCTTTGGCGGGTTTCGCCGGGCGGGTCTCGGCCAGCGTGCGGCGAAACCCCTCCAGCCAGGTCAGCACATCGGGATTGATTTTGGTCGGCGGTTTGTTTTGCTGCAGCCAGGCCAGCAGGGTCGCCGCGGTGTGTTTGCAATGCCATTGAACCGGGCAGGTGCATTGCGGGGATATCACGACACTGCCGGCGAGATTGGTGCTGAAACGGATCTTGACCTGATAAGGCCGGGGTGCGCTACCCAGCACAAATGCAGACAGCTCAGGCGGTTTGGCGCTCAGTCGGGTGACCGAGCCAACATAGGTTTTCGCCTTGGTCAGTTCGCGCGCGCCAAACCAGCGCAGGACATCGGCTTCGGTAAAAGAAGGGAAAGGCATGAGGTAAACGGGGACGCAATAGACGAAGTTTACCCGCTGTTTGCCAGATGAAGCTGGCAGCGTTCAGACCGGAATGCTGCCTGATTGGAAGTGGAGAAGCCGGATCGGCGCCCAATGTATGAATAGCTGGGTCAGGCCGAAGACGCACAGACAGATGATGGCCTAACAAACTTTTTGCCGGCCGCAGGTGCAGTCTCGAGTTATGTTGTCAGGCAACAACCGGCCAAAAGTGGACCGAAAGGGTGTCTAACTTAGATGTCCGGTCTTAGCCGGGAAGCAGTTATTCGAGTGTGCCAAAAGACATATTCTTTTTGGCTCGAATACATGCAGTAGTATTCCATTGGAACCAAATTGAGCCGGTCCTTTTGCTTCTCCTTTGGTTTTAAATTTCATACTAACTAACTTTATTAGATACCCTTTGATCAATGGAGCTCGTACTTCTACTCATTCTCTTTATTTTTGCTTTTGCTGGCCTTAGTAGACTAGCTCTACCCAAGAATAAGGGGCGCCGACTTCGAGTCCTCATAACAACTCTAGGATTGTTAGTCTTTATCTTATTGATAATGTTTTTCGATGAAATTCTTGGGCAGTTCTATGTGCGATACAAATGTAATCAGGATGGGGGGGCGCATATTTTAGAAAAAGTAGTACTCGGCGAGGGCTACTTAGATGCTGATAGTTTTCAAGGTTGCGATTACAAGTGTATTTCTGCACTCACCAAGCTTAGCTTCAAATTCTATGAACAAAATGTTCGGGAACCTGTTTACAACACCAAGAAATATGGCATTCATCACTTCTACCTGGCAGATGAAGATTCTGGTAGATGTGCAAAGGACCCTAAAGATCTTACGCGCTATTCAATATGGTACGAAACGGGAGTGCCAGCAGGAAAATGTGTGGCATACACGCTTCTTAATAAACCCGAGAGTAGATATGAAGTATCAAAGGGCAACATGTCATTTACATGGCTTTTTAGCGAAGACCGACCACCAACATTTCTGCCCAACACGAAACTTGATAAGGATTTCGCATATATAAAAGACCTGAAGAATGGACGTCTCGTAGCGTCATATACACACTACCGTTGGTGGGGTGGTTGGGTGAGAAGATATTCCTTCTCCCACAATTCCGCGAGTGTGTGTGCCACTGATAGTGATAAAGGCGGTGATTTCTGGAGCATTCTCGAATATAGCGAACCAAGCCAAACAACTCTGCCTCAATAGAAATGATTAACCATTCGGTATGGCAGATGTCAGCTAATGCTGGTAAAGCAGGCCATTGTTTATTTATTTTTTTGTCTAGTTTGGGTCGATAGCGGAAATTCCACAAATCCCGCTTACCTTCACCGACATTACCCAGCCCCGCCACACACTGCCGCCCAGACCGCTGTGCTGCTATGCTCGGATGCATTACTGGCCACCTTCGTTTCATGGAATCCACTGTTCCCAGCCTGACCGCGTTTCAGTTAACGCTGCAAACCGGCACCCGCACGCTGGTCGATTCGCTCGATCTCACGCTTGAGTCCGGTGAAGTGCTGGGCATCCTCGGCGCGAACGGTGCTGGCAAATCGACGCTGCTGGCGGTGCTGGCGGGACTCGCCGCGCCGACACAAGGCCAGGTGACGCTCGATGGCCACGCGCTCAGCGCGCTGCCGCCGCTCACTCGCGCGCAGCATATCGGCCTTTTGCCGCAGGGTGACGAGGGCGTGTTTTTCGGCAGCGTGGTCAATTTCGTCGCGCTTGGGCGCTATCCTTTCGACGATACTCAGGGCAAACCCGTCGGCCATGCGCCCGACGACGTTGCGATGCAACTGCTGACTTGGGAACTGACCGAACTGGCCCAGCGCGCGTTCGACACGCTCTCCGGTGGCGAACGCCAGCGTGCGCGGCTGGCGCAGCTGGCAGTTCAGCAAGCCCGCATTGCCCTGCTGGACGAGCCGTTGACCCACCTCGACCCGGCTCATCAGGCCCGATTGCTGGCCTGGGCGCGAAGCGAGGCTGATGCTGGTCGCACAGTGGCGATGACGTTGCACGACCCCAACTGGGCTGCCGGACACTGTGATCGCCTACTTTTTCTGCATGGCGACGGGCGCTGGCAGCTGGGCGTGCCGGCCGATCTGCTGACGCCCAATGCGCTCGAAGCGCTATACGGTCCTGGTACAGCTGCGCTATGGCAACAGATAGGCTGGGGGCAGACTGTATAATCGCAGTCTATTCCGCATTCACACGCCTTCGCGCACCTCATGATCCGTCGCATTTTCAATAAAATATTCGGCCGCAAAACCCGCTCAGCTTCCGGCGCCCAGGTTCTGGCGCACACCGCGCACGGGATCCGCCGCGACCAGCTCGACGACTGTGCGCTGAAAACCTGCGAAACACTGGCGAACGCCGGCTACAAGGGTTATCTGGTGGGCGGCGCGGTGCGCGATCTGCTGCTGGGCAAAACGCCCAAGGATTTCGATGTGGCAACTGATGCCACCCCTGAGGAAGTGCGGCGCCTGTTCCGCCGTTCGCGCATCATTGGTCGGCGCTTCCAGATCGTCCACGTCATGTGTGGCCGCGTGACCATCGAAGTCACCACCTTCCGCTCTAACGAGCAAAAAGAAACAGACGAAGTCGACGAACGGCCCACCGACGAACATGGCCGCCTGTTGTCGGACAACGTATTCGGCAGCATGGCCGATGACGCCGCACGCCGCGACTTCACCATCAACGCCCTCTATTACGACCCCTCGCGCGAGGAAGTGCACGACTACTTCGACGGCGTGGCCGACTGTAAAAAACGGGTGCTGCGCATCATCGGCGACCCCGAAACGCGCTTCCGCGAAGACCCGGTACGCATGCTTCGTGCCGCGCGGTTTGCCGCCAAGCTCGACTTCCATATCGACCCCGAAACGCGCAAGCCAGTCGCCACTCTGGCCCCCCTTCTTTCCAACATTCCGCGTGCCCGCATCTTCGACGAGGCACTGAAACTGTTGATGTCCGGTCACGCCCTGCGCGGGGTTCACCAGCTGCGCGCCGAAGGCCTGCACCACGGCATGCTGCCGCTGCTCGACACGATCCTCGACGACCCCACCGGCACCCGCTTTATCAACGCTGCGCTGAAAACCACCGATGCGCGCATCGCCCAGGACAAGCCCGCCTCGCCGGCCTTTCTGTTTGGTACGCTGTTGTGGCCACAGGTGTTGCAGCGCTGGCAGGCGCTGGAAGCGGGCGGCGAAAAACCGCAACCTGCCCTGTTCATGGCGATGGATGAAGTGCTCGACGCGCAACGCGGCCAGCTCGCCATTCCGCGCCGTTACGATGGCATGATGAAAGAAATCTGGGCGCTGCAACCGCGCTTTGAACAACGCGGCGGTCAACGTCCGTATCGCCTGCTCGAACATCCGCGCTTCCGTGCCGCCTACGACTTTTTGCTGCTGCGCGCGGAGTCCGGCGAGATCGATATCGAGATGGGCGAATGGTGGACGCGTTTCCAGGAGGTCGATGATAACGCCCGCGAATCGATGCTGAAGACAGACAGCGCCCCCAAGCCGCGCCGGCGCCGTAAACGCAAAAATCTCGGTGACTCAACAGGCCCGACCACGGGTGAAAACGAACCCACATGAGCGTCATTGCGACCATCGGGCTGGGGGCCAATCTTAACGACCCTGCCGCGCAGGTTGAATATGCGCTGGCCGAGCTCGACCGTCTGCCCGGCACCCGTTTGACCGCACATTCCTCGTTGTATGCCTCGGCACCCGTGGGTTACGTGGACCAGCCCGACTTCATCAACGCCGTCGCCCAGGTGGAAACCACCCTCGCGCCGCGCGCCCTGCTGGACGCATTGCTCGACATCGAACATCGACATGGCCGCGAGCGCAGCTTTCGCAATGCCCCGCGCACCCTGGACCTTGACCTGCTGCTGTACGGACACGCGCATTTTCATGAAGAGGCTCTCACGCTGCCACACCCACGCATGTGTGAGCGCGGCTTTGTGCTGCTGCCTTTGCTTGAGATTGCGCCCGACACCGTTATTCCGGGACGCGGCCCGGCCGCCGACTGGCTTGCCGCTTGTGCCGACCAACCCATTACGCTCCTCCCACCGCCTGCTGCGGCCGCCCACGCATGAGTCTTGACCGTTACCGTTACGTCGTCGTCGAAGGTCCGATTGGCGCGGGGAAAACCAGCCTTACGCACAAGCTGGCCGAGCATCTGAGTGCCGACACGCTGCTGGAAAACGCCAGCGATACCCCGTTCCTGCCGCGTTTTTATCAGGAACCCAAACGCTATGCTCTGCCCACGCAGCTGCATTTCCTGTTCGAGCGTTCACGGCAAATACGCGAGCTGGCGCAAGGGGACTTGTTTCGTGGCGGCACCGTTTCCGACTTCCTGATCGACAAGGACATGCTGTTCGCGCGCCTGAATCTGGACGACGACGAATTCGAGTTGTACCAAAAAGTATATGCCGACCTGACCGTACAAGCCCCCACGCCCGACCTGGTGATTTATCTGCAAGCGCCCATCGACGCGCTGCAGGAACGCGTCAACCGGCGTGGGGTGGAGTTCGAGCGCGGCATGGACGCGGGCTATTTGCAACGCCTGGCCAACAGCTATAGTGAGTTTTTCCACCGCTACGATGCGTCGCCACTATTGATCATCAATACCAGCAATCTCAACTTCGCCGAAAGCGATGAAGATTTCGAACTGCTGCTGGAACGCATGACCAAAATGCGCGGCCCGCGCGAATTTTTCAGCCGCGCGGCCTAAGCGCGCTTTCATCACGATGGCCATTACGCTTTCCACACTCAAGGCTATGCGCGAGCGCGACGAGAAAATCGCCGTGCTCACCTGCTATGACGCCAGCTTCGCCCGTGTACTCGATGCGGCCGAAGTCGATGTGCTGCTGGTCGGCGACTCGCTCGGCATGGTGATCCAGGGCCACAGCTCGACACTGCCGGTCAAGTTGGCCGAAATGACCTATCACACGCGTTGCGTGGCGGCCGGTATCGAACGTGCGTTCATCGTCGCCGACCTGCCCTTTGGCAGCTACCAGCCTTCGCCCGAGCGCGCCTACACGTCCGCGGCACGCTTGATGGCGGCAGGCGCACACATGGTCAAGCTCGAAGGCGGCGCGGTCATGGTCGACACAGTGGCCTTCCTCACCCAGCGCGGCATCCCGGTGTGCGCGCATATCGGTCTGCTGCCGCAATCGGTCAACCAGCTGGGCGGCTACAAGGTGCAGGGCCGTGAAGATGCTGCCGCCACGCAGTTAGTGGCTGACGCCCGTGCGCTGGAATCCGCCGGTGCCGGGCTGATCGTGCTGGAAATGGTGCCCGCAGCCGTGGCAAAAGCCGTCACCGACGCGTTGACCATCCCCACCATCGGTATTGGCGCAGGCGCGGCCTGTTCCGGCCAGGTGCTGGTGCTGTATGACATGCTCGGGATATACCCCCACGCGCCCAAGTTCTCGAAAAACTTTCTCGCCGGCAGCGATAGCATCGAAGCGGCGACACGCGCTTACGTCGCCGCCGTTAAAAACGGACATTTCCCGACCGCCGATCACGCATTCTGATGCAGCTTTATCACACCGTAGCCGAGTTACGTGCCGCCCTCTCCGGACAAGAGAACATCGCGTTTGTCCCCACCATGGGCAACCTCCATGCGGGCCACATCTCGCTGGTTGAACTGGCAAAACAGCACGGCCATCCTGTCGTCTCCAGCATCTTTGTCAACCCGCTGCAGTTTGGCGCTGGAGAGGACTTTGAGCGTTATCCGCACACGCTGGATGCCGACTGTGCGCAGCTGGAGGCAGCAGGCTGCGACATGGTGTTCGCGCCCGATGTCGCCGAGGTCTACCCCGTGCCGCAGACCTTCACCGCCCGCCCGCCTGACAGCCTGACACAGGATTTGTGCGGCGCCTTCCGCCCGGGCCATTTCACCGGCGTGGCGACCGTGGTGTTGAAACTGTTCAATCTGGTTCAACCCAAAACCGCCGTGTTCGGTAAAAAGGACTTCCAGCAGTTGCAGGTCATCCGCGAACTGGTTCGGCATTTCAACCTCCCAATCGAAATTCTGGCGGGCGACACCCTGCGCGAGGCCAGCGGACTGGCAATGAGTTCACGCAATGGGTATCTCAACGAGTCCGAACGGCTCCAGGCCGCCCAGTTGCAGAGCCAGCTTGCTGCCATCGTTGCCGCTATTCAGGCGGGTGAACGTGATTTTCAGGCTTTGTGCACCACCGCCAGCCGTCAGCTGAAAATGGCGGGTTGGCGCGTCGATTATGTTGCGCTGCGCGACGCCCCCACCCTGCAGGCGCCTACCTCCGGCAGCACCCGGCTGGTCGTCCTGGGCGCAGCCTGGCTGGGCACAACCCGGCTGATCGACAACATCGACTTTTCCCTGTTAGGTAATTTGCCCTGAAGTTTTACTTGTGCCCTTTGGGTATAATGGGAGTCCATTTTTCGTGAGGGCACCGTCATGCAAAGAACGATGCTCAAGTCCAAGCTTCATCGGGCAACCGTCACCCATTCCGAGCTGCACTACGAAGGCTCGTGTGCCATCGATGAAGTTCTGCTGGACGCTGCAAATATCCACGAATACGAGCAGATCCAGATTTACAACGTCACCAACGGTGAGCGCTTCACCACCTATGCCATCCGTGCAACCCGCGGATCGGGCGTAATTTCGGTCAACGGCGCGGCCGCGCATAAAGCGAACCCGGGCGACCTCGTGATCATCGCCACCTACGCCGTCTACAACGAACTGGAACTGGCGCGCTATGCCCCGGAACTGGTTTACATAGGCGAAGGCAACTGCATCCTCGACACACGCCACGAGATTCCAGTGCAGGCAGCGTAAACCCGCCGCCCAATACAAACCCAGGGGTAGTCTGGTTTCAAACGTGTCCGTGGAAAATGGGTGAACTCAGGCAAATTTCCATTTTTTCCTCAGTGCCATTCTGACCTCAGTGCATTGGCGTGGTCACGGACTTTGGCTTCGTCCATTTGCATGGCGGCGCCCTCGTAATCGTTACCTGAATTGGTCGGCTTGTCGCGTCCAGGCAAATTTCCATTCTGCCCCTCATTGCTTTGGCGTGAGCACGTAATTTGGCTTCATCCATACGTAAGGCGGCGTCCTCGTATGCGTTACTCGAAGTTGGATCATTGGCCGCCTCTTCGACCTTGCCCGAATCATCGAAAGCACGCATTTTCTGGTTATATTTCTGGTTATATTTTTCTGCAGAAACATAATCATCCTCGCCCTGGATATCGGGATGTGATGTGCTGGATTTCATTTTTATTCCCCTATCTGTACGTACACGCCAAGCGGATGCCCGCCGTGACAGGTAGTCAGTCAATGACTGAGCCTATAGTATGAATTGTGGGGAAGGGGCCGGTACGTTACAGTCAGCGGAGCTTGTATATCCACGTAGGAATATAGGCCGAAAGCATGTCAGCGGGTCTTAGATGGCGAAGTGCCTGGATGCCAGGATTAATGGGGGCATTCTCAATAAACTGCGCATTAATATCACGCAACGCATCCGTGCCGACCCCACACTGCGATCCAAAACCCCATTTCCGCGTAACTGTCAGGCAAACCAGCCTAGGTCAACTTCCAGATTTCGGCGTTGTATTCCCGCATGGTGCGGTCGGTGGAAAAAAATCCGCTCGATGCGGTGTTGAGTATGCTCATGCGCGTCCAATTTTCTTTGTCTAGCCAGGCCTGCGCTACTTTTTCCTGCGCCTCGACGTAGCTGCCAAAATCGGCCAGAACCATCCACGGGTCATGCGGGCTCATGAGCGCATCAAGAATCATGTCGAAGATCCCCGGCTCACACGAATTAAAGTGCCCAGAAGACAGGAGCTCGATCACTTCGCGCAACGACGGGTCGTTTTCCACGTAAGACAGCGGCTGATAGTTCGGACGCAATGCCTCGACCTCTTCAGCCCGAAGTCCAAACAGGTAGAAGTTATCCGCCCCCACTGCATCGAGAATTTCAATGTTGGCACCATCATAGGTCCCTATCGTGATAGCGCCATTCATCATGAATTTCATATTTCCGGTGCCTGAGGCTTCTTTTCCGGCAGTCGATATCTGCTCCGACAAGTCCGTTGCGGGTGCGATGATTTCCATGCTCGTCACACGGTAGTTGGGCAAAAAAGCCACCTTCAAGCGACCATTGACCGCTGGGTCATTATTGATGACATCGGCTACGCTATTAATCAGCTTGATGATGCGCTTGGCAATTACATAACCCGGTGCAGCCTTGCCGCCAATCAGCACACAACGGTCTGCCCAGCCTTCCAATTGTCCATTCTTGATGCGATTGTAGAGATGGATTACGTGCAGCACATTCAGCAGTTGGCGCTTGTATTCGTGGATGCGCTTAACCTGAACATCAAACAAGGCGTCCGGATTGAATTCAACGCTGCACCTGTCTCTGACCAGCTCAGCAAGTCTGACTTTGTTATCCCGTTTAGACGCGTTCCACTGTGCATGGAATGCGGTATGTTCCAGTTCGGCCAGCGGCTTGAGATTCTCCAGTTGGCTCAGATCAGCAATCCAGGCATCCCCTATTTTGCTGGTAATCAGAGCACTCATGCCAGGATTGGCATGCGCCACCCAGCGACGGGGGGTAACGCCGTTGGTCTTGTTGTTGAATTTTCCCGGCCACAAATCGACAAAATCGCGGAACAGCCCTTCCTTCAGCAAGCGGGAATGCAATGCGGCTACGCCATTGACTGAGAAGCTGCCGACGATAGCCAGCCACGCCATGCGCACCTGACGCTCCCCATCCTCTTCGATGATCGACATGCGACGCTGGCGACCCATATCGCCGGGCCATTTCATCGACACCTCACGCAGGAATCGTGCGTTGATCTCGTAAATGATTTCCAGGGGACGTGGCAACAGACGCTCGAAAAGTGCAACCGGCCAGCGTTCCAATGCTTCGGGCAAAAGCGTGTGATTGGTATAAGCCATGCAGCGTGTAGTAATCGCCCAGGCCTGGTCCCAAACCAGCCTTTCCTCATCGAGCAGGAGTCGCATCAGCTCAGCCACCGCGATGGTGGGGTGGGTGTCATTCATCTGGAATACATTTTGTTCGGCAAACAGAAGCAGATCGGTATTGCCGGCTGAGCGCCATTGCCGCATCGCATCCTGCAAACTGGCCGAGGCCAAAAAATACTGCTGGCGTAGTCGGAGCACTTTGCCGCTTTCACTGCTGTCGTTGGGATACAACACCATCGAAATGTGTTCGGCGTGATTCTTTTCCTGCACCGCCTCGGTGTAGCTACCTGCGTTGAATTCATCCAGGTTGAATTCGTCTGTCGCTGCAGCTTTCCATAGTCGCAACGTATTCACTGCGTGGTTGCGATAACCCGATATCGGCATATCGAACGGAATCGCCAGCACATCATTGGTGCCGGACCAGCGTGCACGCCCGATTCCTTCTTTGTCGCGGAAGTGCTCGGTGTGGCCGCCGAAAGGCACCCTGCAGGTGAATTCGGGGCGTTCGACTTCCCACGGGTTGCCGTCACGCAGCCAGTGATCCGTGTCTTCCATTTGGTAACCATTTTCGATGCGCTGGCGAAACATCCCATACTCGTAATGCAGGCCATAGCCCATCACCGGCAAATTGAGCGTGGCACAACTGTCCATGAAACACGCTGCCAGCCGACCCAGACCGCCATTGCCCAGCCCGGCATCGAGCTCTTCTTCGGCAAGGCTTTCCAGATCATGGCCGAATCGCTGCAACGCGTCGTGCACAGGTTCGTCCAGTCCGAGGTTCAATACATGGTTGGACAGCGCACGGCCGATCAGGAACTCGAGTGACAAATAGTACGCACGTCGCTTGCCCGGCTGATCGCGTGCCGCATAGGAATTCATCCAGTCCGACATGAGGCGATCACGCAGGGTCCAGGCCAGTGCCTGATAGGTATAGACCGGTGGGCACGCCTGCAAGCGGCCCATGTGGTAGAACCGATAACGCTCTATATCCTCGCCGATTTCATCGGCGCTATTCGGCAGAGAGTCCATTGAAAATGAAACAGGGCACTGAGAATTAATGGGTATGGATGGCATGGCTATCCTCGCTAATTGAAGTGGAATACAAAGCCAGGTAATGGCCGGCGCTATCCGCCCAGTCGAATGACTGGCGCATCCCGGTTTGCTGCAACTTCCGCCACTGGGCAGGCTTCTGATACAGCGCAAGGGCGCGGCGAATCGTGTTCAGGAATGACGCCACATCCGGCGTGTCGAACACGAAACCATTGGCGGTGGCATCTTTCAATGTGGTCCTGTCTGCATCGACCACGGTGTCGGCCAACCCGCCTGTCTTGAACACGATAGGGGGGGTACCGTAATTCAGGCTGTACATCTGATTCAAGCCACAGGGTTCGAAGCGCGACGGCATCATGAACATGTCCGCGCCGGCTTCGATCTGATGTGCCAGCGACTCGTCATACCCAATCTCAACGAATACCCGCTCCGGATGCAGCTTGGCCAGGCGCATGAGCTTATGCTCGTAGATGGTTTGGCCGCTTCCCAGCAGCACAAAACGGGCATCGGTTTCAGCCAGCAAAATGGGGATCACGGCGAGCACCCAGTCGATGCCCTTCTGTTCGACCAGCCGTCCCACCTGGCCCAACAATGGCGCCTGCATGGCGGCATCGTCTGCCTGCGGCAAAAAACGCTCAATCAGGGATTGTTTGTTACGCCGCTTCCCCGGAAGAATACGACTCGATGAATATCGCGCAGGCAAGTGTTCATCCGTGGAGGGATTCCAGATTTTGGTATCGATTCCATTGAGAATGCCATGCAGTTTGTGCTCTAAGGAAAGCAGGAGACCGTCGAGCCCATAGCCGAATTCCGGGGTGCAGATTTCGGCAGCGTAGGTAGGGCTCACCGTGGTCACGGCATCGGCATAGACAATACCCGCCTTCAGCATGGAAAACCCGCCGTGGAATTCCAGGCTCTCGGGTGACCACCAGTGGCTCGGCAACTGAAGCCGCACAAAATCGCCGTGTGAAAAATAGCCGCCGTAAGCCAGATTATGGATCGTGAACACGGTTTTCGGCCGTGCTGGCTGATCGGCCAGAAATGCGGCCACCAGACCGGCCTGCCAGTCGTGCGAGTGAACCACTTCTGGCTGCCATCCCCTATCCAGGGCATCCAGTGCCAAAAGTGCTGCCACCCGCGCAAACACGGCAAAGCGCTCAGCATTATCCGGCCAGTCGTGGCCGCTGGCACCCACATAAGGATTACCAGGACGATCGAACAGACTCGGGCAATCCACCACCCACAGGGGGAAAGCATATTCAGGATGCCGGGTTTCCAGAATGCGCACACTCACAATGCCCTCGGCACCGCGCACATCGAGCCAGCCCAGTATGTGAACCTGATCCAACTGGCGTAACAATGCACGATAACCCGGCAGCAGCAGACGAACGTCTGCACCCCGTGCATACAAGGCGTGTGGCAGGCTGTAAAGCACATCCCCCAGCCCGCCGGTTTTAACCAGCGGATAGGCTTCGCTGGCAACAAACAGGATTTTTTTTGCTCCGCTATTCATTTATTCTTTTGCTCCGCAATTCATTATTTTGTCCGTTTTTTTTATTCGTTGAATCATTTATTGACAGGGCTTGAGGAAAATGGCGCCCAGAGGTGGGATCGTCACCTCAACCGAGTGATCGAATCCCATCCATAACAGGTTCTGTGGATGCAGCGGCCTGCCGTTGCCCAGATTGCTGCCACCGTAAAACGTCGAGTCAGTATTCAGCACTTCGCACCAGGCGGCCCCCAATGGCACACCAATTCGGTAAGCGCGGCGCGGCACAGGGGTGAAATTAAACAACATCACCATGGGTTCGGTGTCATCACCGCCCTGACGAATGAAACTGAGCACCGACTGGTCAGCATCGTGACAATTAATCCAGCGAAATCCGCGTGGTTCAAAGTCGTATGCATGCAATGCAGGATCAGTGCGATACAACTTGTTTAGGTCACGCAATAACGTACGAATACTGTCGTGGGCGGGGAACTCTAGCAGCGCCCAGTCGAGCTGATCGACTTCGCTCCATTCGTTCCACTGGCCAAATTCGCCGCCCATGAACAGCAGCTTTTTTCCGGGATGTGCATACTGCCAGGCATAGAACAGCCGCAGATTGGCAAAACGCTGCCAGGCGTCACCCGGCATCTTGTCGAGCATGCTTTTTTTCATGTGCACGACTTCGTCATGCGACAGCGGCAAGACGAAGTTTTCAGTCCATGCATACATCTGGCTGAAGGTCAGTTGATTGTGCTGAAACTTTCGGAAAATCGGCTCCTTTTCGATGTAGGCCAGGCTGTCGTTCATCCAGCCCATGTTCCATTTCATCGAGAAGCCCAGTCCACCCAATTCAACTGGGCGTGACACTGCCGGCCATGCAGTCGACTCCTCGGCGATGGTCAGCACACCCGGGAAACGACCATGCACTTCGGTATTCATTTCGCGGAGGAAATGGATGGCCTCGATGTTCTCGCGCCCGCCGTACTGGTTCGGCAGCCATTCGCCATGCTTGCGCGAATAATCCAGATACAACATCGATGCGACTGCATCGACACGCAGCCCGTCGATGTGAAATTCGTCCAGCCAGAACAGAGCGTTGGCGACCAGAAAATTGCGCACCTCGTTACGGCCGAAATCGAAAACCAGCGTGCCCCAGTCCTGATGCTCGCCACGGCGAGGGTCGGCGTGTTCGTATACCGGCTCGCCAGTGAAGCGCGCCAGCGCGAAATCATCCTTGGGGAAATGCCCCGGCACCCAGTCAAGCAGGACACCGATACCGGCCTGATGACAGGCATCGACAAACGCGCGAAAACCATCGGGCGTTCCGAAGCGCGCAGACGGTGCGTAATAACCCGACACCTGATAGCCCCATGAGGCATCGAGTGGATGCTCGGCCACCGGCATCAATTGAATGTGGGTGTAGCCCAGATCTGTTACATAAGGAATCAATTCTGCTGTGAGATCGGCCCAGTCATAAAACCGCCCATTCGCATGCTTGCGCCAGGAGCCCGGATGCATCTCGTAAATACTGACGGGTTGGTGCTGCCAGTCAAAGTGGGCACGCGCCGCGATCCAGTCGCCATCCCCCCAGTCATAGCAAGCGTTATCGGCAATACGACTGGTGGTCTCGGGCCGCAAGAACATCTGCCGCGCATAAGGGTCGGTCTTTTTCACCAGCTGGCCGTGGCTGCCGAGAATTTCGTATTTGTAGGCATGGCCCGCATCGAGACCGGGAATGAACAGTTCCCAGATGCCCGATGTGCCGCGACAGCGCATCGGATGACGGCGGCCATCCCAGCCGTTGAAATCGCCGATCACACTGACCCGCTGCACGGCGGGTGCCCACACGGCGAACAAACAGCCTTCAATCCCATCGATGGTTTTAAGCCGTGCACCCAGCACCTTCCAGGCTTCGAAGTGACGGCCTTCACCCAGTAAATGCAAATCCATTTCGCCCAGTTGCGGGGCAAAGCTGTAGGGGCATTGAGTGAGGTGCCAGTCGCCCGCGCCCTTGTCCTGCCAACGCAAAGTGGGATGGGCTTCAACAACGCTTCCCGGCGGCAGCCGCCGCTCAAAACAGTCGGTTTCCGCTAAACGGGTCATCCGCCCACCTGCCACCTCGACGGCTTCGGCCGCGGGCAGGAAGGCCCGGATCAGGGTGCTGCCATCGGGCTGCGCATGCGGCCCCAGCACTTCGAAGGGGTCATGGTGCGTGCCACTTTGCACGCGTTGAATCGGCGCGCTGATGACGGGCAGATTGCTGCTGACAGGCTTTTTCAAAGGCGCATTCATGGGTGAGCTTATCTCTCGCATCGATGGGCTTTCTGTAATTGATCACGCAAACGGGGCGCCAAGTCGGACGGCAGTGCCTCCCATTCAAATCGCCAGCGCCAGTTTCCGTTGTCTGTGCCAGGCGTATTCATGCGCGCCTCCGAACCCAGATGAAGCACGTCCTGCATCGTCAACACCGCCAGTGCGGCGGGGCTGTGCAGCACGGTGTCCAACATCGCATCCGGCACCGCATCGGCATCCACCCCGCCCAATCGCTGCATCACTTGATGCTGCGCATGGTCAGGCAGCGTGCGCCACCATCCCAGTGCGGTGTCGTTGTCATGCGTGCCAACGTAATACACGGTATCAGGGTGCACGTTCTCGGGTTTGTGTGGATTGTCGGCGTGGTCGTCAAAGGCAAATTGCAGCACCGCCATGCCAGGCAATTCAAACTGGTGGCGTAATGCTGTGACATCAGGCGTAATGACGCCCAGGTCCTCCGCCACCAATGGCAACGCACCCATTTCGTCGGCAATCGCTTGCAACAATGCCGCGCCGGGGGTTGTGACCCATTCGCCATGGATCGCCGTGGGCTCTTGGGCCGGGATCGTCCAGGCTGCCGCCAAACCGCGAAAGTGGTCAATGCGCACCAGGTCAAACCATTCGAAGTGCGCACGCAAGCGCGCACGCCACCAGGCAAAACCATCCTGTTGCATGGCCGCCCAATTGTAGTGAGGGTTGCCCCAACGTTGACCCGTTTCGGAAAAGTAATCGGGTGGCACACCCGCCACAACGGTGGGGTGTCCGCTCTCGTCCAGCAAGAACAAATCACGTCGCGCCCATACGTCGGCACTGTCATGCGCAACAAATATCGGCATGTCACCAAACAACTGGATCCCTCGCGTCGTCGCCTCGGCATGCAAGCCCTGCCAATACACCGTCGCGCGATACTGCACGGCCATCACTTCCTTGAGTGCAACCGCATGAACGGCATCGAATTCGGCCAGGGCGTGCGCTTCGCGATCGCGAAGCGGAATGGGCCAATCCGTCCACTCCGCCCCCCCCTGTTCCTGCTTGATGATGATGAAACGGGCGTAATCGTCGAGCCAATGGCGCTGGGAGTTATGCCAGCTTGCAAAACGACGCATATCCGGTCGCGGCCGGGTGGCTTGTCCCTGTGGAAACAAGGCGGGATTGACGGCAAATGCTGATGCGCATTGGTAAGGTGACAGCCCGCCAAGTGGCAGGCCCAGCGGCAGCATCTGCCAGATCTGCATCCCTGATGCCTGCAGGAAATCCAGCCAGCGCTCGGCATCGGCCAGCGTTCCGGATGGCAATGAGGTTGGATGCAGTAACAGACCCGCACGATGCGTGTCGAAATTCATCCAGTATTCCTGCGCATGGTGCCTGCGTTCTCAGCCCAGTTACCGCCGCTCGACAGTGGCACATCGAGAAGCGCGGGCGGCGCCACGCCCAGCATGCGATACAACTCGCGTAACTGGGTTCGAAACAACTGTTCAAAATCACTGACGCTGCCAGATGGGTTGTAGTCGCCAAACCACCAGAACCAGTCTGACCCCTCACATACGGCAAGTTGACGAGTCGCCTGCATCAAGTGTTCCGAAGTCAACTTTCCGGATTTAACCACGCTGTCATAGGCCTCTTTTGCGGCAACCAAATAATCCCAGCCCTCGTTTTTGTCTTCCGACCCGATCCAGGTTGAAAAGCTGCCATACACCCAGCTGCCGGCCGCCAGCCGTTTCATGGCAATGGTGGGTGCCTGCACGGTTTGTTCGGCAAAGGTGCTGACCTTGATGGTCGGATGGCTCGACAGCGCTGCATACAAGGCATCCAGAAAATAGTGTCCATTGTCAGGGTAATACTCCCAGGCATTTTCGCCATCGAGAATGACCGAAACAACATGCTGCGTTGCATCCTTGCTGAACAGGCGTGCAATGTTTTCCAGGTGCTGAACAAAATCGCCCACGGCATCAGCGGAATGCCAGTCGCTGTATTTGAAACCAATCAGGTCAGACAGTCCGTCGTCCCGGAAAAACACCCGCGTCTTGAAACCATCGACCAGTGCGGGAGAAAACAGCGCGGGTTTGTTTTCGACCGCGTCATCTCCGCTGCCCGATTTGCGGCAACTGTTGCGCCACACACCCTCTCCAGTAGCCGTCCAGGCAAATTCCATTTCATCCAGTTGGGCCAGCGCATCCTCACTCACGCCGCCTTCTGACAACCAGACGCCGACCGGCTTCTTGCCGAAATAATGTTCGAAGACTTCAACGCCGTGCTGAAGATGCCAGCGTGAACGCTCGGCACCCCCCGGATAGGTTTGAGCCTCGGGAACCGGCACGTCAGGCATCGCATCACGCAGATTTTCAAAATCGTTCAGCAGCGGCACGATGGGATGGCCGTAAGGCGTCATCGACAGCTCGATCTGCCCACGTTCAGCCAGCGCACGGTAGCGTGGAATCAATCCGACCAGACTATGCTGAATCAGATGCAGCAACTCGTGCCGGTCGGCCGCGGAATACTCTTTACCCTGTGCCATCAAGCGTTTGACCAGCGGCAGACTCTTCAGTGAATGCCCTATCCAGGCCAGGTGATACCAGGTCAGCAGATCCAGAAAATACTGTTCGGACAAATACCCTAAATGCGTCTGCAAGGCAGGGGGATCTTCCGCTTCGATCTGATCCGACTCAACCATGCGCACCAGCCGGTGGAATGGCGGATGAACATGAATCATGCGGGGTGCGTTACAGCGCTGACAATCCTGCACGATGCGCTGGCGACTGGCGATATCCGAGGGAATGCGTTCGATCCCGGAAAGCAGGTTCAGCATGTGATCCTGGGTCGGCTTGCCATGCTTCAACAGCACATCGAGCTGTTTTGCATAATCATCCAGCTGCTCGAGCAACACCGGCGCAAAATTCACCACCGCATGCATGTCCGGATAGCGTTCCAGGTGCGCGGCCATGTCACTGTAATCCTTGATGCCGTGCAAATAGACCCAGGGCAGGTGATACGCGCCCTTGAGTCCTTCGCGGTAATACGGCTGATGCATGTGCCAGCACAGCACCACGTTGAGCGGTTTAGCCGTTGTAATCATTCTGTGGCCTCGCGTAAAGATTTTGGCCGAGCATGGCTGGGGTCACCAGCACAATGCCTTCTGGGGTGACATGAAAACGTTTGGCGTCGTCCTCCCTGTTTTCACCGATCACTGTGCCGTCCGGAATAACCGTCCCCTTGTCGATAATCGTGCGGTTGATGCGACAGTTTCTGCCGATGCTGACCTTGGGAAGGATGACACTGTCCTTGACGTGGCTGTAGCTTTCCACCGTGGTAGCGAAAAACAGAACCGAACGTTTGACCCGCGCGCCCGACAGGATGCATCCACCCGCGATCAACGAATCGATTGCCTCGCCGCGCCGGCCTTCATCGTCAAAAATGAATTTGGCGGGCGGGTATTGCGGCTGATAAGTCCAGATCGGCCAGTTGCGGTTGTACAGGTTGAGCTCGGGCTCAACCGAACACAGTTCCATATTGGTTTTCCAGTAGGAATCCAGCGTCCCAACATCGCGCCAGTAGGAGGGCTGCCCATCCCGGTTGCGGAAAGGAAAGGCTATCGCGCGCGAATGGCCGATCTTGGAAGGAATGATGTCCTTGCCGAAGTCGTGGCTCGACCCGGTTTTCCCTGCATCCTCGATCAGGGTCTGGTAGAGGAAGTCCTTTGAAAAAACATAGATCCCTGTTGAAACCAGCGCAATGCCCGGCTTGCCCGGGATGCAATCCGGTTTATCCGGCTTTTCGGTAAATTGGGTAATGCGCATGTCAGCGTCTACTGTCATCACCCCGAAAGAACGGGCTTCTTCTTCCGGTACTTCAATGCTGCCTACCGTGAAATCGGCACCGGTTTCAACGTGGTGCAACAGCATCTCCGAGTAATCCATGGTGTAGACATGATCACCACCCAGCACCAGCACGTATTCGGGATGATGGCGTTGCATGATATCGATGTTCTGGAACAGCGCATCGGCCGTACCCTGATACCACTCTTTTTTGTTGGTGCGCTGCTGTGCTGGCAGAATTTCCACAAACTCACCAATCTCGGCGCGCATGAATCCCCACGCACGCTGCAGGTGACGTATCAACGAATGCGATTTGTATTGGGTGAGCACACCGATACGACGGATGCCCGAGTTGACACAATTGGACAGCGGAAAATCGATGATGCGATATTTGCCTCCAATCGGTACCGCCGGCTTGGCGCGCCATAAGGTCAAATCCTTCAAGCGTGATCCTTCGCCTCCTGCCAGCACCAGTGCCAGCGTTTTGCGGGTCAATTCGGTCGCAGATTTTGGTTCAGTGTAATAACGATACAGTCGTGCCTGCTCATCCTTGGAAATCGTCATGCCTACTCCTGGTTTCTACTGTTTTTGGATTCATGCAATACGGTAAAATTACGTTTGGCTTGTACGTGCACTGGCAATGACACCCTGCACGCCCATTCGGTTGCAGGTAATCAAAAATATCGGTGTGCGTTCGACCACACTGCGCATCCTGCCCTTATCGGTTGCCGCAGCCATAAAACGCGGCGACTGCATGCGCGCCTGTAAATGCCCGGCCACGCCGCCCGCGATAAACAATCCGCCACGCGGTTGATACAGCAACGCCACATTGCCCACCCACGCACCGTACAAATCGATGAACAGATCAAGCGTTGCTTCTGCCGTTTTGTTTCCTGCTTCGGCCAATGCCACCAGCGCTGCGCCCTCGACCGCGACATCGGGTAATGCCTGACCCTGTTCAATACAGCAAAAACGATACAAATCATTCATCGCCGAACCCGACACGGCACGTTCCCACGACACATGGGCATACCTTGCACCCAGGTATTCCAACAAACGCTGCTGCTGTGCATTGCCCGGCGCAAAATCGATATGCCCGCCCTCTGTAGGGTAGCTTTGATAACGTCCAGTGGCATCGGCCATCATGAATGCCAACCCCAGTCCGGTTCCTGCACCCGTAATCGCACGCACGCCGCCCAACTCGGCAGCTTGTGGATTAAGCACAATCATGTCTTGTATGGTGAGCGTCGCCACGCCGGCTGCTGCGGCCTGAAAGTCATTGATGAAACGGACAGTTGACAGTCCTGTCGACCGCTGCAGTTCAGCAGCGTCAAGCGTCCACTCAAGGTTGGTCAGGGTCGTGCGCTGTTCGTTCAGGGCACCAGGCAATGCCAGCCACAACGCATCAGGCTCGAGTTCAACCTGGGCATCCGTGATGTACTGCTTTAACAAAGCATCGGCTGACACAAAGTCAGCACTGACATAGACTTTTTCAAAGCGCAATTTCACTTTCCCTTCAGCTGTCAAAGCAACCCAGGCCAGCCAGCTTTTTGTCCCGCCTATATCGCCCGCTATCAACTCCATACAGCGGTCTACAGGCCCGCGCGCGGATGACTCATGCGGCGGTAATGATTGATCAGCGCATTGGTCGACGCATCGTGGCTACCCACCTGCACATCGGCATGCAGTTCAGGCAAAATCCGGCTGGCCAGTTGCTTGCCCAGTTCCACTCCCCACTGGTCGTACGAATTGAGATTCCAGATCACGCCCTGCACAAATATTTTGTGTTCATACAGGGCGACCAGCATCCCCAGCGCATGCGGCGTGAGCTTTTGCAGCAGGATGGCATTACTCGGGTGATTGCCGTCAAAAACCTTGTGCTGAATAAATTGGCCAGCCTGGACTGCGCCCGATTCAAGTTGAGTCTCCTCGCGGGTGCGGCCACGCATCAAGGCTTCGGTCTGTGCCAGAAAATTTGCCATCAAAATATCGTGGTGCCCTTCCAGTTCGGTGGGTGGCTCAATCGACACAATAAAATCAGCCGGTATCAACTTGGTGCCTTGATGCAGCATTTGATAAAACGCATGTTGTCCATTGATACCGGTCGCGCCCCAGACAATAGCGCCCGTCGCATAATCCACCACATGGCCTTCACGGTCCACCGATTTGCCATTGCTTTCCATGTCCGCCTGCTCAAGATAGGCTGGCAGGTTACGTAAATAATGATCATACGGCAGGATGGCCTGCGACTCAGCGCCAAAGAAATTGTTGTACCACACCCCCAGCATGGCAAGGATCACCGGCATGTTCTGCGCCAGCGGGGCATGCCGAAAGTGCTCGTCCATTTCGTGTGCGCCCTCCAGCAGTTCGCTAAAGCGCTCCGCCCCCACCGCCAGCACGATCGACAACCCGATGGCCGACCACAGCGAATAACGGCCGCCGACCCAGTCCCAGAACTCAAACATGTTGTCCGGATCGATGCCAAATTGCGTCACCGCATCGCGGTTGGTAGATACCGCCACGAAATGCTTGGCCACATGCTTGACCGCCTGCGACTGCGCCATGAACCAGTCCCGCGCATAGTGTGCATTGGTCATGGTTTCCTGGGTGGTAAAGGTCTTGGACGACACGATGAACAGCGTGGTCTCGGGGTTCAGCGACTCCAGTGTCTCCTTCACATGCGCACCGTCGACGTTGGAAATGAAATGCAGCTTGAGGCGCGGATGACGATAAGGCCTCAAGGCCTGCACCACCATTTGCGGCCCCAGATCCGAACCGCCAATCCCGATATTCACCACATCCGTGATGCGCTCATCGGTATAACCACGCCATTGTCCGCTGCGAACCCGCTCGGCAAACGCACCCATGCGCTCAATGACGGCATTCACCTTTGGCATCACATCCTCACCATCGACCACCACCGGATTATTGCTGCGGTTACGCAAGGCCACATGCAGCACAGCGCGGTTTTCAGTGTGGTTGATCTTGTCGCCGTTGAACATGCGCTCGCGCCAGTCCGGCACCTCGGCTTCTTCAGCCAGTTGCATCAACAAACGCATGGTTTCGTCAGTGATGCGGTTCTTGGAGTAATCCAGCAGAATCTCACCCACTTGCAACGAAAAACGCTCGAACCGCTCAGGCTCGGCGACAAACAGGTCGCGCATGTGCACCGACGCCATTTCGGCCTGATGCGCCTGCAGCAATCGACACACCGGCCGATGCAATGGATCGTGATCGTCCATCTCGTTTGTATAAGGCTGCACAGCTAAAGCCATCATTCCTCCTTGGTCCTGATGCCGCTGGAATGGTCATTAACAGGTATTAAGCAACGCCTGTGCCACCCGCCCGGGCATTGCGCACATCAAGCTTGAACTATAGGAAATCTCGCTGGAGATACAGATGTCAGTGCGATGAAGCTTGCGTTAAGTTCGCGGCACCACACGGTTCAAGGTCGCCGGTCGGACTGTGGCGCACTGAATTAGTGCAATGCGCGCGGGTTTGCGTATTGATAATGCGAGGCCAAGTATTCAGGCAACCAAAATGGATTGTCCGGAACCACTCGTCAACCGTTTCTCAGCCTCAACAGACAGTCATTGAGGCCAGAAGCCTTGTCTTCCTCCTACTGTTCTATGTATAGCGATTGGTTCCCTCATCTTTGTGCGTCACAGCCCCGGAAGGACTACGACATCCCCCACGGAGTCTGACCACTGTATAAGTGACCTGATAGCCCGCTGGAAGCCTCTACTTCATTTGATTGGCGAGGGGGAACACAAAGCCGAACGAAACTGGTAAAACTCTAACTGTTGGGGAAGTTGCGCCCAGCAAAAGTAAGCCGCTCAGAAGAGCGGCTTTTTTTCGTCCGTTAATTGGAGTTTATGTGAACCACGACGACTTCTGGATGATCCTCGAGCATCTGAACACAGTGATCAAATTCATCACTGAGGTTCTGAAGCTCGCCGAGCTCCTCAAGAAATTTCGTAAGCGCAAGTAAACGCATTCCAACTCCGTTAGCTGAACTAGCGGCTGAGGTACGTGAGAAGCGTCACTTCCAGCCGGGGCACGCGCTCGCCCAAAATTTGTGAAAAGTTCACGACTATTCTGTCAAAGCCGAAATCCTCAGTAACAAGAAGATCAAATTCTTTAGCTAGCTGGGTCAGCTGATTTGGCCGAATAGGCGCTAAATGCCACCCCACCCATCCTTGCACTTCGGTCGTTTAACAACGATGGCACTAGAATTTAGCGCCAATCCTACATCTGGAAAACAAAAAGGCCGGCTCCCGAATGGAGCCGGCCTTTTGCGGAATTTGGTGCCGGGAGGGGGACTCGAACCCCCACACTGTTACCAGCGGCGGATTTTGAATCCGCTGCGTCTACCGATTCCGCCATCCCGGCAAGGGTGCCGAACGCGAACGCGCCCAGCGACAGAGGCGCGCATTATCACCGAATCAGGCGCCTCCCTGCAAGGTGAACGCTATAATCGCGCCCCATGAAAGTTGCTGATTTTGATTTTGATCTACCGGATGAGCTGATTGCGCAGCTGCCGCCCCCCGTGCGCGGCGGCAGCCGGCTGCTGCATGTAGACGCCCAAGGCACACTCGACGACCGCTGGTTTCGCGATCTGCCGACGCTGTTGCGCCCCGATGATCTGCTGGTGATGAACGATACCCGCGTGATCAAGGCGCGCCTGTTTGGCCACAAGGATTCGGGTGGCAAGCTCGAATTGCTGATTGAGCGGGTGACCGACGATTGCGAGGCGCTGGCGTTCATCCGTGCCAGCCATGCGCCCAAGCCGGGTTCGCAGATACGCCTGGCCGACGACACGATGGTCGACGTGGTGGCCCGCCAGGACGACATGACGCAGTTGCGATTTCCCCGCCCCGTGCTCGATGTGCTGGACCAGTTCGGGCAGTTGCCCCTGCCGCCCTATATTGAGCACACGCCCACGGCCGACGACGAGGCGCGTTACCAGACGGTTTATGCGAACGAACCTGGCTCGGTTGCCGCCCCCACCGCCGGGCTGCATTTTGATGACGCAATGCTGGATACGCTACGCCAGCAAGGCGTGCGCACCGCTCAGGTGACGTTGCATGTGGGCGCCGGCACCTTTCAGCCGGTGCGCACGGATGACACTGACGACCACAAGATGCACAGCGAGCGCTACACGATTCTGCAGGCAACTGTCGACGCCATCAGTGAAACCCGTGCGCGCGGCGGCCGCGTCGTGGCGGTGGGCACCACCAGCCTGCGCACGCTGGAAGCGGCGGCACGCTCGGGCCCGCTTGCCGCGGGGGCGAACGAAACCGATATCTTCATTACCCCCGGTTATTCCTTTAATGTGGTGGATGTGTTGATCACCAACTTTCATTTACCCAAATCCACGCTGCTGATGCTGGTCTCCGCCTTTTCCGGCATGGACGCCATCCGCGCGGCGTATGCGCACGCCATTGCCGGACGCTATCGTTTCTTCAGCTATGGCGATGCAATGCTATTAGAGAAGCGTCCAACCGAATGAAATTCGAACTCCTCACCACCGACGGCGGCGCTCGACGCGGCCAGCTCACCCTGGCCCACGGCACTATCCAGACGCCGGCTTTCATGCCAGTGGGCACGTACGGCACGGTCAAAGCCATGTCGCCAGCCGAACTCACCGAGATCGGCTTCGAGATGGTGCTGTCCAACACCTTCCACCTGTGGCTGCGGCCGGGGCTGGAAGTGATCGAAAAGTTTGGCGGGCTGCATCGTTTCATGGGCTGGGACAAGCCCATTCTCACCGACTCAGGTGGCTTCCAGGTGTTCAGCCTCGGCAAGCTGCGCAAGATCACCGAAGAGGGCGTGAAGTTTTCTTCGCCGCTTAACGGCGACAAGCTGTTTCTCACCCCCGAAATCTCGATGCAGATCCAACGCACGCTGAATTCCGACATCGTGATGATTTTCGACGAGTGCACGCCCTACCCCGCCACCGAACGCGAAGCCGCCGACTCGATGCGCATGAGCCTGCGCTGGGCCGAACGCTCGAAAGCCGCGCACGCCGGCAACCCCAATGCGCTGTATGGCATCGTGCAGGGCGGCATGTTCGAGACGCTGCGCGACGAATCGGTGCGCGACCTGAATGCAATGGATTTCAACGGCTATGCCATTGGCGGTCTTTCCGTCGGTGAGCCCAAGGAAGACATGGCGCGCATCCTCAAGCACACCGCGCCGCAGCTGCCGGCCAACAAGCCACGCTACCTGATGGGCGTGGGCACCCCGGCCGACCTGGTGTTTGCTGTGAGCCAGGGCATCGACCAGTTCGACTGCGTGCTGCCCACCCGCAACGCGCGCCACGGCATCCTCTACACCCGGCGCGGCGACATCCGCATCCGCAATGCACGCTGGAAAACGGACACAGCACCGATTGATGAGGAATGCACCTGCCACACCTGCACCCACTTCAGCCGCGCCTATGTGCATCATCTGATTCGTGCCAACGAAATTCTTGGCGCACGACTGGCCACGATTCATAACCTGCATTACTACCATCGCTTGATGGCCGGCATGCGCGCTGCAATCGAGGCGAAACGTTTCAACGATTTCACCGCCGAATTCCACGCGACGCAGGCGCTGGGATGGTGACGCACTAACAATCCCCTTGACTGTGTAAAATCGGAACCGCGGAGTCTCAATCACACAATAAAAACGCGCACAAACACCAAGGGGAGACCATGACTAATACCAAGCAATATCCAATGCAGTTCACCGGCCGTGGCGGCGAATACTTCGTCATCTGGATCGTCAACATCGCACTCACGCTGCTCACGCTGGGCATCTACTCAGCCTGGGCCAAAGTCCGCACCATGCGCTGGTTCTACGGCCATACCCTGCTCGACAACCAGACCTTTACATACCTCGCCACACCCATGCAGATACTCAAGGGCCGGCTGATTGCCCTCGCTGCCTTGGTTGCTTATTACGCCGCGTCGTTTTACTCGCCCATGCTGGCCGTCGCGCTGATGATCATTCTTTTGATTGCCATGCCCTGGATCGTGGTCAGCAGCCTGCGCTTTCACGCGCGCATGAGCGCCTATCGCGGCCTGCGCTTCGATTTCACCGGGTCGGTGGGTGAAGCAGCCCGGATCTATATTGGCTTGTCGCTCCTTGTCATTCCCACGCTCGGTCTGATCCTGCCTTATCTGGCCTACCGTCAGATCAAGTTCATCGCCGACAACACGACATACGGCCAGACGGCTTCCCGCTACCAGGGCACGTCCAAACCATTCTGGGGGGTGTATCTGTTTGCCCTGGTGCTGATGCTGCTGCCAATTGGCGTCATTGCCCTTGGCCTCTACCAAGTCGCACAAATGAAAACCGCAGGCATGCCACCGGAAGTCGCAATGGCCGCTGTGGGCACCAGCATCTTCGCAGGCGCAGCGCTGTTCTACCTGATGACCCTGGTCGCCGGCGCTATGATCATGGCACGGACGGCCAACCTGTTTTACAACGCCACCACCATCGGGCCCATTGGTTTTCAGTCCAACCAGCGCGCGCGTGATCTGATCTGGTTGTATTTTTCGAACCTTGTTCTGATCGCCCTCACTATTGGCATCTTCATTCCCTGGGCCAAGGTCCGGCTGGCGCGTTATCGAGCAGGCCATCTGACGCTCACTGGACCAGAAAACCTGAGCGAATTCACCGCGGGCCAACAACAGAGCAGCACCGCCACGGGTGCCGAAATGGCTGACCTGTTCGATCTCAACATCGGCCTGACGTGACGGCTTTTTCCGGTGACCTGTTCGACGGACGCAGTTCGCAGGCGCACCCGGTCAACGCCACGCTCGATGCGGGGCAGTTGCACATCACGGGAGAAGACATCGCGCTGGTTTATCCACTCAGCCAGATCGATGTCGCACCGCCCGTGGGCGCAGCGCGCGGGGTGGTTCATCTGCCCGAAGGCCAGGAACTGCACAGCACCGACCTCGCCGCCCTGGCCGCTTTGTCCCAGGCCACTGCCACCAACCGTCCCGAACGCTGGGCACGGCATCTGGAAAGCCGGCTGGGCTATGCGCTCATCGCGCTGGTCGTCTCCGTACTGGTCATGTTTGCCGGGCTGCGCTGGGGCGTCCCTGCCGCGGCCCAGCTTGCCGCCCACACCCTGCCCGCGGGGCTGGAGCGCAACATCGGCGAAGAATCCTTAACGCTGATGGATAAATTCAGCCTGTCGCCCAGCCGGCTGCCCCTCGCACGCCAGCAGTCACTCACCCAACAGCTGGCCGCACAATGCGGCAAGCAAACCTGCCCGCCCTACACCCTGCTGTTTCGCAACAGCAAACTATTTGGCGCCAATGCCATGGCGCTGCCCGGCGGCACGATCGTGGTGACGGATGCCCTGATTGACCTGGCGCACACCGATACTGAATTGATCGCGGTGATTGCCCACGAGCTGGGCCATGTGGCCCACCGCCACAGCCTGCGGCTGGCGCTGCAAAGCATCGGAGCGGGCGTCATTCTGGTGGCCATCACGGGCGATATCGGTAGCGTCAGCGATCTCGCTGCCGGACTGCCCAGCCTGTTGCTGCAAAACGGCTATTCGCGAGACATGGAGCGCGAAGCCGATGCCTACGCCCTGGCCTGGCTCAACACCGCTTGCATCCCGCCCAGACACTTTGCCGACATTCTGGGTCGCCTAGACAAGGACTCGACAGACTCCACCACGCTGCTCGATAGCCATCCCGGCACCCATCAACGGATCAAACCTTTCCTTGCCTCCCACCGCTGCACCTGAAGCCTGGCCCCTGCCGTGCTAAAATCCGGAGGTTTTTTAACTTCAAGCCCACTACCATGATCTCATTTGCCCACGCGCAATCCGCTGCCGCTGCAACCCCCGGCATTACCGACTTCCTGCCACTGATCATCATTGGCATCCTGTTCTGGTTCATGCTCATCCGCCCCCAGATGAAGCGAGCCAAGGAACAGAAGAAAATGCTGGCCGAACTGACCAAGGGGGATGAAGTCGTCACCTCCAGCGGCCAGGTCGGAAAAATCAGCAAGATTGGCGATCAGTATGTGTCACTGGAAATTGCCGATGGCGTCATCACCCACGTACAAAAACAGTCCGTGCAGACGTTGCTGCCCAAAGGTACGATCAAAGGACTGTAAGATTACTGTCAGGGGTGGCGGGTAATCTACCTGCTGCCTGTTCCTCACTCTTCTCCGCTCAGCTAAATCATGAACCGCTTCCCGCTCTGGAAATATGTGCTCATCGGCTTCACGCTGGTGATCTCCTTCCTCTACACCCTCCCCAACTTTTTTGGTGAAGTGCCGGCAGTGCAACTCTTGCCGCTACGCGCCTCTGAAAAGGTTGACACGGCGCTGCTAGGGCAGGTTGAGTCCGCGCTCAAGACGGCCAATGTGGCTTACAGCGGAATGGAGATGACAGGGAACAGCATCAAGGTGCGCCTTGCCAACACCGACCTGCAAATTAAGGCCAAGGATGTGCTGCAAACCAGCCTGGGCGAGCGCTACTCGGTCGCGCTCAACCTGGTTTCAGCTTCGCCGTCCTGGCTGACCTCCATTCGTGCGCTGCCGATGTACCTCGGCCTGGATTTGCGCGGCGGCGTGCACTTTCTGCTCGAAGTCGACATGAAGGCGGCGCTGGAAAAATCGGCCATCCGTTATCAGAACGATTTCCGCACCGAGCTGCGTAGCGACAAAATTCGTTATGGCCGTATCAGCCGCGAAGGCAAAGTGGTCACTGTACATTTCTCCACCCGTGACCAACGCGATGCCGGTATCAACAAACTCGGCACCGTGTTCAGCGAACTGACGTTCATCCCGGAAGATCAGGCCGATGGTTTTACCCTGGCCGCTCACCTCAAACCAGAGGAGGAAACCAAGGTACAGGCATTTGCCCTGCAGCAAAACATCACCACGCTCAGAAACCGCGTCAACGAACTCGGCGTAACCGAACCCGTCATCCAGCAACAGGGCGCCAGCCGCATCGTGGTGCAACTGGCCGGCGTGCAGGACACGGCCAAGGCCAAGGACATTCTGGGCCGCACCGCCACCCTGGAAATCCGCATGGTCGACGAGCAGGCAGACCCGCTTGCCGTCAGCCAGGGCCAGGTGCCGTTCGGCGACGAAATCGTGGCCAGCCGTGAAGGCGGCAGCATCGCGGTAAAAAAGGACGTGGTGCTGACCGGCGACTCGATTACCGATGCCTCGCCCGGCTTTGACAATTCCAGCGGCCAGGCCGCCGTGCACATCAACCTGGACGGCAAGGGCGCACGCATCTTCAAGGATGTGACGCGCGAAAACGTCGGCAAGCGCATGGCGATCCTGCTGATCGAGAAGGGACGCGCCGAGGCCATCACCTCACCGGTGATCCGCGAGGAAATCGGCGGTGGCCGGGTGCAGATCACCGGCATGGAATCCGCCCAGGAGGCCTCCGACGTCTCACTGCTGCTGCGCGCCGGCGCGCTGGCGGCGCCGATGCAGATCGTCGAGGAACGCACCGTGGGGCCCAGCATGGGCGCGGAAAACATCGAAAAAGGCTTCCACTCCAACCTCTGGGGCTTCCTCGCCGTCACGCTGTTCATGGCGATCTACTATCGCGTGTTCGGGCTGTTCTCGTCGATCGCGCTCGCCATCAACGGCTTTTTCCTGATTGCCTTGCTATCGATGCTGCAGGCCACGCTCACCCTGCCCGGCATGGCGGCGATCGCGCTCACGCTCGGCATGGCGATCGACGCCAACGTGCTGATCAACGAACGCATCCGCGAAGAACTGCGCAGCGGCGCCACCCCGCAGGCGGCCATCCACGCCGGTTATGAACGCGCCTGGGCCACCATTCTCGACTCCAACCTCACCTCCCTGATCGCCGGCATTGCGCTGTTCTGGCTGGGGTCGGGCCCGGTGCGCGGCTTTGCCGTGGTGCTGTGTCTGGGCATCCTCACTTCCATGTTCAGCGCCGTCACCGTGTCGCGCGCCATGGTCAACCTCACCTATGGCCGCCAGGCGCGGCTAGCCAAAGTCTCGATTTAAGGGCACGTCATGCTGGAATTTTTTCCCTTCAAAAGAACCATCCCCTTCATGAGTTGGGGAAAGGTGACGACCGCGATTTCGCTGCTCACCTTTATCTTTGCGATCTGGTCACTGTGGCACCAAGGCCTGAATCTGGGCGTCGATTTTACCGGCGGCACGGTCTTGGAAGTGCGCACCAGCCAGCCAGCCAATCTGCCTGCGATTCGCGACGCGCTGGAAAAGACCGGTTTGCCCGAAGTCTCGGTGCAGAACTTCGGCACCAGCCACGACGTGCTGATTCGCCTGCCGGTCAAGAATGACACCA
>JAUXRY010000042.1 GCA_030679915.1 Thiobacillus sp. | reverse complement strand
CGAAGTCGGCGCGGGATTTGTCCCCGACTTCACCGGCCGCGAGAACGTCTACCTCAACGCCGCAATCCTCGGAATGTCGCGCCAGGAAATCGACAAGAAGTTCGACGAGATCGTCGACTTCGCCGAAATGGCCGAATTCATCGACACCCCGGTCAAGCGCTACAGCTCAGGGATGCAGGTCAAGCTCGCGTTTGCCGTCGCGACCAGCATCGAGGCCGAAATCCTGATCGTCGACGAGGTACTGGCGGTCGGCGATCTCGCGTTCCAGCGCAAGTGCTTCGACCGAATGGAGGACATGATCAAGCGCCAGGGGAAAACAGTACTGCTTGTCAGCCACAATATTCGGCAAGTCGAACGATTATGTGATCGGGTGCTTTTGCTAAACAGAGGGCGCATCATCAGCGATGGGAAAGCTTCTAAGGTATGCACCCAATTCTATGAGGAAAGCGACACTCAAATCAGCACTGTCAACGCAACCAACCTAGGCTCCGCCAATTCGAATGAATGGGCATCTGGTGAGATCTTGATGCATGGCATTGAAATATTGGATGCACATGGAAACCCGATCCATATCCTAAAACATGAGCAAGCCGTAAAAATCCAGATCGAATACGAGGTAACAAGAGAAATTCGTACGCCCATTTTTGGAATTGGCATTCATACGACAGATTTCATCTATTTAGCGACGCAGCACAGCATCAAACAACTGAATTTGGATCGCCTCGACATTGGCAGACACTTACTCAGTTTCAATATACCGGCGTTCCCTTTCATGCCTGGGGTTTACTCCATTCGCGCGGGTGTGTCAGAGGGCAGTGCTGCCCGGACGATTTTTTACGCTGAAAATTTACTTCATCTGCAAGTAGCTTCAGACGACGTAGAAAACAGGGCTTGGAATGAAGGTTTGGTTTCTCTTTCAGGCGACTGGTCATGCTCGAAGAGCTTAAAGATCCATGAAAGGGAAAACCATGCCAGCCACCAAAAAATACCTTTATAGTATTACTGATGACCAAAATCATCCGGCTGCCAAAATCAGTGCGTGGATTGATGGTGGCCAATCCGTTCTTGAGGTTGGCTGCGCCAGCGGGGTTCAGACACGATATTTCAAAGAACAACTCGGTTGCCGCGTGACAGGCATCGAGATTGATCCTCAGGCCGCCGAAGATGCTCGCCCTTATTGTGACCAACTCATCATTGGCAATATTGAAAACATCAATCTAGATCAGGCCATAGGGGATGAACGCTTCGATGCCATTACCTTTGCCGATGTACTTGAGCATCTTTATTTCCCTGTAGTCGCTCTTAAAAAAGTACGCCCCTTCCTTAAGGAGGGAGGTCATTTAATTGCCTCTATCCCAAATATCGCACATGCAGCAATCTGCTGGGAACTCGCTCACGGGAGATTCGACTACCAAAAATATGGTCTGCTAGACAACACCCACATACGCTTCTTCACCAAAAAAAATGTAGCGCGATTGTTTGAAGAGGCTGGCTACCGAATCGTTTCCTGGGAAAGAGTAATAAAAACTCCGCAAGAGACTGAATTTCGCGTTCACTATGGCTCCTCACAAGACCAATTAATGATGGACTGGATCGCCCAACAGAACCCTGAGGCAAATACTTATCAATTCATTATCAAAGCCACGCCGGTCAAGGATGAACTTATGGCCCCTTCATTTCAACAGCTTGAATCCTTGGATGTTATCCAACAACTCGAAGCCAGAGTCGGTGAACTAAAGATGCAAAATATGCATTTGAATTCACAGATATCGTGGTTGGAAAGTAACCGCTTTGGGCCGTTAACGCCCCTACTTTCAAAGTTGCAAAACAAACTCAAAAAGATCAATTGACCCTTTCCGGGTTCATGGCCTATAGGGGTTTATTCAAACCACCACTTTCTTACTGACTCCCGATGAGGAGAACGGCATGCATATAAAGGGTTGGCAGAAAATCATACAATCCACAAAGCGCTTCTATTGGGCAATACGCCAGGACCCATTTGGCAATCGCGCAATGAAGAATTTGCGTAGGGCAATAACAAACACGAGTGAGGTTGCACGCTATTGCTTGATGGGGAGGGCCAATTTAGGGTTTTGCCCAGTCTGCGAGAAAAACACGATTTTTATTGAAAAATCCGCATGGTTGCGTGATAACTATTTGTGTATCAAATGCGAATCAATCCCCCGTGTACGGCACATTATTCACATCCTTGATAAATATTTCCCACGTTATCGAGAGTGGTCAATCCATGAGTCGTCCCCTTCTGGCCCCAGCTACAACAAATTACGTAAGGAATGCAAAGGGTATCTACCAACGTATTTCTGGCCGGATACGGCCCCTGGGACTTTAAGAAATGGAGTTCGATGCGAGAATCTTGAGGCCCTCAATTTTGCAGATGCCACCTTTGACTTGGTGATCACTCAAGATGTTATGGAACATGTAATGAATCCTGACCTGGCCTTTTCTGAAATTGCACGCACATTAAAGCCGGGAGGCGCACATGTGTTTACCGTGCCATGGTATGCACCTATGGCTACGTTCATCCGTGCGGCCGAGGTTAGGGGAAGCATTCAATATAATGCTAAAAAAGACTATCACGGCGATCCCATCAATGAAGAAGGGGTGCTCGTTGTCACAGAATGGGGCAGGGATTTGCCCGAGTACATCTTCAAGTATAGTGGACTCATAACGACAGCCTTCCTAACACAAGACCGAAAAATGGGACTTGCCGGTGAGTTTCTCGAAGTGTTCGTAAGCAGAAAACCTTTATGAATGCAAACATAAGGGCGATCGCCTTTTACCTACCCCAATACCACCCCATACCTGAAAACGACGAATGGTGGGGTAATGGTTTTACCGAATGGCGTAATGTCATCAAGGCCAAACCGCTATTCCAAGGCCATTACCAACCTCACTCGCCTTCCGATCTTGGATTTTACGATCTTAGGCTACCCGAAGTACGCGAAGCACAAGCAAAACTGGCGCACCAGCATGGCATACATGGTTTCTGTTATTACCATTACTGGTTTAATGGACGCCGTATCCTGGAACGCCCCTTTAACGAGATACTGGAAACTGGCAAGCCTGACTTTCCTTTTTGCCTCTGCTGGGCAAATGAGAACTGGACACGTGTATGGGATGGCGGTGAACGTGATGTTCTGCTAGGTCAGCAATACAGCCCAGAAGATGATCTGGCGCATATCCGTAGCCTGATACCAGCATTCAAGGATTCCCGCTATATCCGCATCGATGGTAAGCCGTTATTTCTGGTGTATCGAACTGAACGACTCCCCGATCCTGCAAAAACAGCCGCCCTCTGGCAAGAAGAGGTAAAGAGAGCCGGGTTGCCTGGGCTTTATCTTGCACGTGTCGAGAACTTTGTTAGAGCGGTTGATCCTCGAACCATTGGATTCGACGCTGCGATTGAATTTGCTCCTGATGCATCCAAAGCGGGGAAAGCATTGTTCCGTGACTACATGTCCACGCTGTTAGGTAAACTCAACCTGTTGCCTGCCGTCTTTCGTCACAATCAGGTATATTCGTATTCGGCCACCGTGCAGGGGATGTTATCCAAACCCGAACCAGATTACCCCTGGTTTCGTTGTGTCTCACCGATGTGGGACAACAGTGCCCGGCGTAGCGTCAATGCCAATATTTTTATTGGCTCAACTCCAGTACTATTCAAGCAGTGGCTTAAAGAAATCATTGCGCGAACACGGCTACGGTATGAAGGCGATGACGGCATTGTATTCATCAATGCCTGGAATGAATGGGCAGAAGGCTGCCATCTTGAGCCAGATGAGAAATGGGGATTAGCCTATCTGGAAGCTACGCGTGATGCACTTACTGCACAACTTGACACGGATGAAGCTGCCGTCCAGTCAAAAAATAGCCCTAAGCCAACTCAGATTAAAGAAATTTATTGGCGCGCCACCCATTTAATTACTGCAATGCGCGTGACTATTGCGGCCATGCTGTGGCACCTGAAGAATCGGGTTCCCCCCAAATGAGCAAAATCGCAATAACAATGCGTAATCTTCTTGTAATTTCTGCGACTTATCCGCACCCAGACCAGGCTTCAGGCGATCTTCGCTTTTTTACGTTGCTCTCGCTTCTGGCGCGCAAGCACAAGCTGATTTTCTGTGGTTTGGATAACAACGCCACAGCTATCCCTCGTAATGAGGCCGGTGCTCGACTTGAGCAGGCCGGCATAACGTTGGGTGAAATTAATCTGCAACATGTGCTTAAGCAATTCACGCCCGACATAGTCTGGTTTGAATTCCATTATCAGGCCCGCCAGGACTATCTGAGTCTGCTCGCGCGCTACTGCCCCCAGGCAAAAATTGTGGTGGACTCGGTCGATGTCCATTTCAACCGGCTTGAAACCAAGGCCCGGCTGACCAAAATTCCAGAAGATGAATTAGCTGCAAGCCAGATGAAGGCACGCGAGCTGGCCGCTTATGGCAGTGCCGACATGATCATAGCGGTAAGCGAAGACGATCGGCAGCTGATCCGACAGGCGTTGCCGGATATGTCCATTGAGGTCGTTCCCAACGTTCATGTCATACCCTCTTTCACCGACCCGTCAGCACGTCAATACGGCGAATTGATTTTTGTCGGTGGCTTCAGACATGACCCCAATGTGGACGCCATGCTCTATTTCTGCAGCGAAGTCATGCCGCGTATCCGTGTCGCACATCCACAAGCACGGCTGAAAATCATTGGGAGTAATCCGCCGCAATCAATACTTGCATTGGCAAGCGATCATGTGGAAGTTCTGGGCTACGTGCTGGAAACCGGTCCGTATCTCAAAAATTCCTATATTTCTGTAGCACCCCTCCGTTACGGTGGCGGCATGAAAGGCAAGGTTGGCGAAGCCATGTCATATGGGCTGCCGGTTGTCACGACCACGTTCGGCGCTGAAGGCTTTGGCCTCCAGCCCGGCAAGGACTTGCTAGTTGGCGACACAGCTGAAACTTTTGCGTCGCAAGTGATCGTCCTGTTGGACGATGCCGTACTGCATTCGAGCATTGCGAAGTGCGGTTACGATTTTATCGACAAGCATTACTCTGTCCCAGCGGTGGCGCGTTTGCTCGACTCAAGTCTGGAGAATCTAGTCGATTTGCCACCTCGAAAAATTCCCATGACAAAGCGGTTAATGGCCCCCTTCCAACAGTTTTATATGCGACATATAGCCTGGCGCCTGCCTCAATGACAATACCGCCTATTGCCATCATCATCCTCAACTGGAACGGGGCAAATGACACGCTCGCCTGCCTGGATTCGCTCACCTCGCTTACGCATCCCAACTTCAATGTGATCGTGGTGGACAATGGTTCGTCCGATGATTCTCTTGCCCTTCTGCGCCCTTATAGGGCGCCTTATCCGCTGACGCTTATCGAAACGGGTGCCAACCTTGGTTTTGCCGAGGGGAACAATGTGGGCGTCCGCGCCGCACTCGAAACTGGCGCGGACGCCGTGTTGTTGCTGAATAACGATACTGTGGTCGATCCATATCTTGTGAGTGCATTCGTGGATGCTGCAAAATTACATCCTGAAGGCGGGGTGTTCTCCGCAAAGATCTTTTATCACGCCGAGCCCGATAAGCTTTGGTATGCAGGCGCTAAATGGCTGGCAGACGAACAGCATTTTCAGCATGTCGGAATCGGAGAAATTGACGACAGAAAACGCTATGAAGACGTGGTTGAAACCGATTACGCCAGCGGGTGTGCGTTGTTTATTCGAGCTGAAGTCATCAATAAAATTGGCCTGATGGACCCGAAGTTCTTCCTGACTTATGAGGAATCTGATTGGTGCTACCGGGCGCGTGCAGCAGATTTCAAGTGTCTGTTTGTACCTGGCGCCAAACTCTGGCACAAGGTGTCGGCGTCATTTGGCGGGGTGGAATCTCCACTTCAAATATATTTCTATTCACGAAATATCCTGCTGTGGGCTGAACGGTATTTACCTCGTGCTGCCTATTGGTCCCTTTTCCGCAAGACATTAAGAAATTCGATTCGATTCAGCATGTCACCCATCGAGGACGGCCCCCTGCTCAAGCGCTGGGTTTGGGGTTGTCTTTCAGTTTGGCGGCGCCTGCGGCGTGATGGGGATGACGTGACAGGAAGAGCACGATACCTTGGGTTCCGTGATTATCTGCTGCGCAGGTTCGGCGACTGTCCAGATGAAGTTCGTTGTTTGAAAGTGCGCGGATGATGGGGAAAATAACGGTTGGCTTTCTGCCCTGGTGGCCCGCTAACCCCTACCAGGTTTTGCTTAAGCAGGAGTTGAATAAATTGGGGATGCGCGTCATCGGCAATCCATCTTTGAGCCTGCTACGCCTGCTGGTCGGCCGTGACGGTCTGGATGTGCTGCACGTGCATTGGCCACATGGAACCTACAAGACCCCGCTGCAATTCTTGCATGTACTGATTACCCTCGCTGCATACCGCCTTCTGAAAAATAATGTGGTCTGGACAGTGCACGAACTGGATGCTTATGAATCGCTTCACCCCCGAAGGGATGCATGGCTTCGTTCTGTTGTGATGAAATTAAGTTGCTGCCTGATCGTGCACGGCGAGCACACTCGTAGCGTACTGATTGAACAATACGGCTATCGCCGCCCCATTCATGTTGCGCGTCATTCTTCTTACATTGGCTGGTACAAGGACGAGGTGACGCGTGAACAGGCGCGGCGCAAGCTCGATCTGCCAGAAGATGCTCAAGTATTTCTCTATTTCGGCTACATCAAGCCTTACAAAGGGGTTGAAGATTTAATCCGGGCATTTGGCCAGCTGCCTGACAAAAATGCGGTGCTGTACATCGTGGGCAAGCCACTCGATGATGCGATCAAACATGATGTGGAAACGCTTGCAGCTACCGACTCGCGCATCCGCACGCATCTGGCCTACATTAGCGATGATGAGATTCAGTATTTCTTCCGCGCCGCGAATGTGGTGGTGTTCCCGTTTCGCCAAACCCAGACCAGCGGTTCTTTGATGCTTGCCTTGAGTTATGGCTGCCCGGTCATCGTCCCGGCCATTGCCACCTTGCCGGAGTATGTGGGAAGCGACAGCGGCATACTGTTCGACCCCGCGAAACCGGGTGACCTGACTCGCGCAATCTTAGAAGCAACGCATGCACCCCTTGCCCAGATGGCAGTGAATGCGCGGCTGCGTGCAGAAGCCTCGTCATGGAACGAGATGGCAGCAGTGCATGATCAGGTTTACCAGAATGCAGTGGGAGAAGCCTGATGCCGGCGCGCTTGACCCGGTTCATTCTGCGCCATAGCGCACAACCCCATGGGCCTGTGGGGCTCATGTATCACTCGGTACAACCTGGCCGCAGAAACCCTGACTGGCCATGGGCCGTTTCAAAAAACCAGTTTGCCGAGCAGCTGGATGTCCTGGCTGCCGAGGGCTACGTTACACCGACAATCAGCGAACTGCTGACCCGCACCCAGCCCTGGCCAGAACGGACAGCTTTCATCAGCTTTGACGACGGATATGTCGACAACATCGATGCCTGTTCCGAATTGCAGCTGCGCGGAATGCGCGCCACCTGGTATATCGTATCCAGTGCGGTCGGCAAGACACCTCAATGGCCAGATGATGGCCGACCCGCAGGACGGATGCTCAACGCGAGTGAGCTATGCGAAATGCAGGCGGCGGGTATGGAAATCGGTTCCCATACTGTCAATCACGTCCGTCTGACCGACGTCGACGATACGCGCATGATGCAAGAACTCACGGATTCCAAAGCGGCACTGGAAGCCATTCTCGGCAACGCAGTCAACAGTTTTGCCTACCCCTATGGCACATCGGATACACGCTGCGCCATGGCGGTAAAACAAGCCGGCTATACCTCGGCCTGCACCACCCAAACAGGATGGGCGCTGCGCGACAACGACCCCTTTCAGGTACGGCGATTAACCGTTTTCAATACCGATACGGCCAGCATGCTGGCGCGAAAACTCTATCTCGGCAGCCATGATGTGCGCTGGCAGGATATTGCCGGTAGCGGCTTGCGGCGCTTCCGGAAAGATCGAACGACATGACGCCGATCGCTACGATCATCATGCCTTGCCATAACGCGTCAGCGCATTTGCCGTCCAGCGTGGGGAGCGTCATGGCGCAGACATTCAGCGACTGGGAATTGATTGCCATCGATGACGGCTCCACTGACCACACGCTCAAATGGCTGCGGGCACAAACCGATCCACGCCTTCGTGTCCACGCCCAGCCCAATCAGGGGGTCAGTGCAGCACGCAACGCCGGGCTTGCCGCAGCAAGTGGCCTTTATGTGGCCTTTCTGGATGCGGATGACACGTGGGATGCACGCTTCCTGGACAAAATGGTGGCCGCACTGCAACTCAATCCTGACGCAATGTTGGCTTATTGCGGTTGGCAAAATGTGGGGCTTCCGGGTGACCGGAGCCAGCCTTTCGTACCCCCCGATTACGAAGCGCCAAATAAACGTACAACCTTGTTTGCTGGCTGCCGTTGGCCCATTCATGCCGCGTTGACACGGCGCGAGGCAATCCTGTCTGCGGGGGGATTTGATCCGCGCCTGAAGAATGCAGAAGATTACGCACTCTGGCTCGAGATCGCAGGCACACAACCGATTGTTCGTGTACCTGACGTCCTTGCGTATTATCACTTCCACGGCACAGGCCAGGCTTCAGATAACCAGGCCCGTGCCGCGCTGCAACTGCTTGCAGCGCAACAGGCTTATCTTGATCGGCACCCTGAATTTGGTACGCAACTCGGAAACGCACGCCGCGTAATCCTGTATGAACCACTCATGCAAAAAGGGTATGCGGCATACTGGAAACGTGACCTCCCGACGGCACGCGTGATCTTCCGACGTGTCATGCAGGCGGGCTTTGGCGGGGTCAGGGACTGGCTCTATATGTTGCCATCGCTGCTCCCTCTGCGCGTCCATCAATTTTTGCTGGGGTTGCTAGGCAATAATCAACCTCCAGCATCAAGCAGAACACCGGACCGGCCATGAAGCTGACTTTTGCCTTCTGTACGTTCAACCGTGCGGATCGACTGGAAAAACTTGTTGCAGCGATGCGCGCGCAGGCTTGCCCTGTTCCATTCGAGATTCTGGTGGTCAACAACAACAGCCGCGACGATACGCTGGAGGTGCTGGAAAGCCTGCAACGCAAACCGGGTGCACCCATCCGGATCATCACCGAAAACGCGCCCGGCATTGTGCCCGCCCGCAACCGTGTCCTGGCAGAAGCGCAAGCCAGTGAGTTCCTGGTTTTTATCGACGATGATGAATTACCTCATCCGGGATTGCTCAACGCCGCATATGACGCCTTGGAAAACGAAGCGGCGGATTGTGTGGGAGGCAGTGTGGCCATTGATTTCGCGCCGCATGGACGACCGGCATGGCTCGGCGAAGATTTGCTGGGCTTTCTCGCTGCAATCAATCATGGCGCACAGGCTTTCTGGATCCAGGGTGAGGACACACCCATATGGACGAGCAACATCGCATATCGCATGTCGTTTCTGCGCGTACATGGCTTGCAATTTGACACCCGCTACAACCGGGAAGGGGCAAGTGCGAGCGGCTCGGGGGGCGGCGAAGATGTCGTGATGCTGCGACGACTGCTGGCTCTGAGTGCAAAAATACGTTACCGCCCGGATATGGCGGTTGACCATGGCGTCGAACCCTGGCGCCTGAGTAAACGCTATTTTTTACGCCTGCACTATCTGGCAGGCGTACGCAAAGGGCTCCACGAATATCCGGATTATCCGAACAAGCTTTTTGGCGTTCCGCCTTTTTTGATCGTCCAGGCTTTGCGCCAAAGCATAAGAGCGCTATCGATGGCTGTTGTGGCGCGACCCGGCTACCTGCGGCAGGGAATGAACGCCACCCATGCGCTGGGTTTGATACGCGGACTGCTGAAGCGGTAAGCCCGCAAGAAGAACAAGATGTAAAAGCCAAAATGGCCCCAATGCAAAAAAGGTTCGGTCAAAATCGATTGAATTGCTCCACAAGATAATGAAACCGAGTATCAGGGGGAAACACAGCATGACAACGGGCACGTTCTTCACACCTTCCTATATCGGTGATCTGGCGCGCGTGGTCTGGCTACGGCGCTCAATTGAGGCATTTCTCGATACGCCAACACGTCATATCATTGCCGTCCCCAAGCATGACTTGCGCGCGTTTCAAAATGCTTTGGGCCACTCAAAAGAGATTGAGCTCATTTGCCAAGAAGAACTGGTCGACTCCGGATTTTATCCAGACAACTTATATAAGCTGACAAAAAAGATAGCGCCGGGACAAGTGTGGCGCCTAGACAAGCATGCGGGGAAGCCAGGTTGGATCATTCAGCAGATCGTCAAGCTTTCCAGCAACCGCCTGATCGAAAACGAGCCGATTATTTTTCTCGATTCGGATATTTTCTTCTATCGCCGCTTTTCGCTTGAAGAAGATCTTGGCTTGCACGACGGAAAGCGCGTTCTGGTTCGCATTCTTCCGGAATCCGAGAGCGGAAAACACCGGCACCATATAACCCACTCACGGCAGTTTTTTGAACTGCCTGAAGGTCCCACCGATACCACCTACATGGCCTACCCAGCCATCTGGCACCCGGACTGGTTGAACCAGATGCAGAAACATATCGAGAAACTCAAGGGCAGGCCCTGGCAGAAGGCATTGCTCGCGGCGGATTTCAATATTTCCGAGTACACGCTTTATGGTGTATTTGTTGACGAAGTATTGAAGCCCGACAACCTGACGGTACGCGACCATGGATTCGACCTGATTGCGTGGGATCGTGCTTCATTCGATACAATCAGATTGGATGTACTCAATAATCGTTCACTGCCGGCAGACAAGATCACGCTGTGCATTCAGTCCAACCTCAATATTCCAACATCAGATTACGAAGACATGCTGCGGGCCATTCTGAACAATTCCAAGCGGGTCACAAACGCGTGAAATTCACGCTCATCGCCACTGTCCGCAACGAAGCCGGCACCATCCACGGATTCGTGGACTCGTTACTGGAGCAGACGCGCAAGCCTGATGAAATTCTGATCGTCGACGGCGAAAGCAATGACGGCACCCTTGAAATTCTCGAAGACTATGCTTCGCGCGGCCTGTTGCGTGTTATTTCACAACCCTGCAATATCGCCGAAGGGCGCAATCTGGGCATCACTGCCGCGCAAGGCACCCACCTTGCGGTCACCGATGCGGGATGCCAGGTGGAGCCAGACTGGCTAGCGCATATCGAGCGGTGTTTTGAATCGGACTGCCATCCCGATGTGGTTGCTGGAAACTTTCGCTTTGAGACACAAACGCCATTTGAAGAGGCCGTGGTTCTCGCGACCTTTCAGCCCAATCGTGACCATACCGAAACGGCACGTTACTACCCATCTAGCCGTTCGGTTGCTTTTACCAAGGCGGCCTGGGAACAAGCTGGCGGCTATCCGGAATGGCTGTATGCCGCGGAAGACACCCTGTTTAACATCCGCATGCGTCAACTGGGTTTACGCTTTGTATTTTGTCGAGACGCCATCGTGCGTTGGCGCCCGCGAGAAACCTGGCAGGCGCTGGCCAGACAACGGATCAACTTTTCGCGTGGCAATTCACGCGTAGGAATCGGCACAGAAGGCTATCTGACCAATCTCAAAGTGCATGCCGTATTGATCGTGTCGTTGATTGCAAGCCTGTGGTTTCTCCCTTTTTTGAGTGCAGCATTGGTGGTGGCCGGATGGCATTTTTACCGCAACTTGTGGCCACAGGCGAGTAGCGCAACCGCCGAAAAAAGCTGGCAGATGCGGATCCGTGTTCTAGGGGTCATGGAGTTTGTTCGGATAACCAATCTGTACGGCTTTCTCCGCGGTCGCTGGGACCGCTATTCGAATCCCGCCTATATCACCTGGCAACTCAACTATATGGGCGTTGCCTCCGTGGCTGATCTGGATCCGTCTGATCCTGCCGGTACGAATCACAGGAACCGGCTTCAATTACCGCCCGACCAAGGCATGTTGCGCATTGAGGCATTGGCCCTTTTCACAACCGCCAGTGGTCTGGTCGCATGGTTTGCCAGTGGCGGGGGGCATTGGGCCGGCCTGCTCCCTGCCATGTTGGCCGCTTTCATCGGTTCGGTTGCCCTGCTGGCCAAATCGCTCCGGAGTTTTACGCAAACCGGGCCGCGCATTCGCGAAGAAGTGCTCACGCATTACCAGCGCTATACCCTGTTTGCACTGGCTCGACTGACGGCCTGGGCATTTGCCTTGATGTTGTTTACCGGTAGCGCAGGGGTGTTGCTGACCTTCATGCTCAGTAAGGTGTTAGGGATACCGTGGACGCTGGGTCTGGCATTCTTTGCGGCCGTTGTGGGAATCCTCGGTGCCTTCTCGCTGCAGTTTGTCCGCAAGCTGCATTGGAACCCAGGCCTGCTGGTGGCCTCGATGCATTACCGCATGAGCCGGTTGTATGGCTTGTGGAACTGGGTCACCCCCATCCGCCTGCGCATCATGCTTTGGTTGGGATTGGGGATGATCGGGGTGTTGTTCGCAGCCGCTTCCTGGCAATTGGCTATAGACAACCATATTGGTGACCTCATCGCACTATGGGGTGCTACCTTGTTTGTTGCGGGCACAATCCTTTGGGCGGAGTGGCAACCGCAACCACGTGCGCCACGCAATTTTCCAGCCCGCGCACCCGACACGCCACCCAACATCCTGATGATAGGCTCGGACACGCTACGTGCGGACCGCTTGGGCGCGCTGGGCTATCATCGCGCCCTGACCCCGCGAATTGACGAACTGGGAGCATCAGGCACGCTCTTCACCCATTGTTATGTTCCTTGCGCGCGCACTGCACCCAGCTTGATTTCCATGTTGACAGGGACCTGGCCACACACGCACGGTGTCCGCGACAACTTTACTGGAGATGACAATACGCGGTTAAAAGTGGAGGCCTTGCCCACGCTGCTGAAAAAATCCGGCTATCGCACTGCCGCGATTTCGGACTGGTGCGGTTCGGACATGGGAAAGTATTCGTTTGGCTTTGACTACACCGACTTTCCACAAGATCAGTGGAATCTGAAATACCTGATCCGCCAGGGGCCCAAGGATTTACGCCTGTATTTATCCCTTTTTGTCCATAACCGACTCGGACGCTTGCTGCTTCCCGAACTATATTACCTGGGCGGCGTGCCACTGACACAACCGTTGGGTAAACGCGCACGACGACTGGTTTCACGTCTGGCAGAAAATGCTGAACCATTTTTTCTTAACCTATTCTATTCCACGACGCATCCGCCCTTTGCTTCGGAATGGCCCTGGTACACGCGCTTTGCCGATCCGGGCTATAAGGGTCCATCCAAGTTTGCGATGTCGCGGCTCACCGACCCATTCGAAATTATTCGCCGCCAGGGCGCGCCCAAGGAAGAGTTCGACCTCGACCAGATCATCGACCTGTACGACGGCTGTGTGGCGGAATTCGATGACGAAGTGGGCAAAATGCTCGCACATCTGCAAACCTGCGGCCTGACCGACAACACCATAGTCGTTGTCTACTCTGATCACGGAATGGAATTTTTCGAACACGACAGCTGGGGGCAAGGAAACTCCGCGGTTGGCGAAGCCAGCCCGCGAATTCCGCTAGTGATCCGCGACCCGCGCCGACCCGCACGAGGCATTGTTGATCAGGTAGTACGCTCGATCGATTTGGCACCTACGCTGCTCGAGTTGGCTGGCGCGCCCGCTGTCCCTGGTATGGACGGCGTGTCGCTTGCGAACTGTCTGAGCGCAGAGGGCGATTGTCCGCAACTCGACGCGTTCAACGAAACCGGAATCTGGATCGCCGACATTCCCGGCCTGCCCGAAGCACACTTGCGCTACCCCGACTTGCTGGAACTGATGGAGGTGCCAAACAGTGCGACCGGCACCCTGGGAATCAGGCCCGAATACAACGACCGCATCATGGCGGCCAAGGATCGCATGATTCGTCGCGGTAACTGGAAGCTGACCTATCAGCCGCTCATAAATGGCTATCTTCTCCAACTTTTTGACGTCGAAGCCGATCCATCGTGCAAGCTAAACCTGATCGATCAGCATGCCGATATTGCTGCCGAATTGTGGCCCGCATTGCGCAACTGGATCGGGCTAAGCGAACCCGTACCTGATTCATGACTTGCCTTACACAAGGGAAACTCCATTGACACGCATGCATTGCATACGCCCACATGCATAAACCCAAAATATGTTTTTTTACTACCAGCTGTGGTGACTGGGGGGGGGCGAGCCGCGTGCTCTACACGAATCTGTGGCAGCTTGACACAAACGCCCTTGACCCCATTTTGGTCCTGCCGTGTCACGGGCCAATCGAGCCCGAACTCGATGCCCGCGGATTCCGCTACGAAGTGTGGTCACCCTTTACCGAACCGGGATCGGCTCTCGCCTATCTGCGCGCATTCTGGAAGGCGTGGCGATTTTTTCGCCGGGAAAAGGTTGAGGTTATTCACGTCAACGGGGCCAATTTCTGGCGGCCGGCGGAACTGCTTGCCGCCAAGCTCAGTGGCATTCCCATCCTCGCGCATTACCATGTCATTAACCACGAACCCGCACCGGCAATGAAATGGTGCCGCGCAGCAATTGCGGTATCTCGCTACACCGCCGAGCAGTCCGGCCCACCGAGACTAGCCAAGCCGGTCATCTATAACCCGGTCAATCTTGCGCGCTTTGACAACGGCCACAGCCTCCGTGGGGAACTGGGCCTGGCAGAATCGGATGTGGTGATTGCATTCCTCGGACAAATTCGCGAGATCAAGGGCGTATCAGACTTTATCGCCATGGCGCGTGCCATTGATGCACCCCACGCGCATTTCTTGATCGCAGGAGAATGCCGCGACCCGGCTCAATATCCGGGAAGTTATAGCCCGGCTGATCTCGAAAATTTATCGGGAGGCGATACGCGCATCCGCTACATCGGTTATGTGCGAGAAGTGGAAAACATTTATCACACCGCCGACATAGTGGTGGTGCCTTCACGCTGGCAGGAGCCGTTGGGACTGATCAATCTGGAGGCCGGTGCATGCCACAAACCCGTTGTGGCCACCCGGGTCGGCGGCATCCCGGAAGTCATCGAAGAGGGGGTGAATGGCTATCTGGTTGAGCCATGCGATATTGACATGCTGGCCACCCGGGTTGCCACCTTGATCGCTGACCCTTCCCTACGCGCGCGTATGGGGCAAGCGGGACGCACTCTGGTAGAACAGCAATTCACGACCCAACCCGTCAGGGAATTCGAAAAATTGCTATTGAGTTACGTCCGCGCCTGATCCTTCAGCCTGACTACGGACAAAAACGGCAAAAGGGGTTTGAAGGCGTTCCGATAGGTGGGGGCGCTATCACGGCTTCCGGTACTGTTTGATTGGTATCGGTGTTGGCGGGTGAAGGCGTGACCCCGGTTTCAGGTGTGGGCGCGGGTGCAGCATCAGCCGTCTGTGGAGACACCGGCTCGGCAACTGGAGCGGCAATGGGTTCCGGGAACGGTTTCTTGCCGCCCAGTTCCAGATAGTGCCGTTGCAAGGCCTTGGAATCAGGTCGGTGACGCAGCCCAGTCTTTGCTATTTCCAGCGCTTCACCCCGTTTCTTGTAGCCTTCGTAGTAACTTATCAACTGGAGATAAGGTCGCGTCAATTTCGGGTTGAGTTCAATGGCGTGGCGGAAGTCCCCCACTGCTTGCCCAAGCTTACCCTGCAATCTGAACACCTCACCCCGGTTTGAATACAGTTCGCCACGCAGGACAAAGTCCGGCTTTTCTGCCTTGACCATGTAATTCAGGTTATTCATGGCGATGCTCAGCAAATAACCACGGTCTTTGGCATTACGCACACTCCAGTAACGGTTCATATAGTTGAGCGCAGCGCAATAGTGGTGCAGGTCCTTAAAGTTTTCGCCGATTTGGGCTATCCAATATTCCCATCCTTCCGGCATACCGCCAGGGACGAGCCTGGCTTTGCAATACGGTTGCATTCTGGGAATGTCCGACGCGTTGTAATAACTTTCATCCACTGCATAGGCTTTTGCTGTTACGCCACACGCCAGCATACTAACCACAATCAATCGAGCAATCATTTCAATCCCTTCTCATCATTTCATGTGTTGCCTGTGTGACTTGCTCCCAGGCAAAACGCTCACGCACCCGCTTCAGTCCGGACTGACCCAGTTGCAACGCCCAGTCGTGATCCGCAATCAGGCGCCGCAAGCCACCCACCACTGACGCCAAATCCTCACCATTTACGCGCAGGCCGGTCACTTCGTGCAGAACTGCCGATCCAGTGCCCCCCGCATCCCCTGCCAGAACCGGCTTGCCACACGCAGCCGCCTCAATGAAAACCATACCAAAACCTTCGCTATCACCCGCAATATCGCGGTTGGGCATGGCAAACACGTCACAGGCATTGAGCCAGCGCGGCAAATCGGCCTCGCTAACGACCCCAATGCGATGGGCAACATTCTCCAGCGTATGTTCCCGTATCAGATCATCCAGATAATCCGCATCTTCGCCGATGCCCGCGATGACATAGCGCAGCGGAAGACTTTCTGCTCGCAACGCCGCGATAGCGCAGATCACCTGATCGAACCCCTTGCGACGCGAGAGTCGACCGACTGAAAAAACCAGCTTTTCATCGCGATGTATGCCGTAGCTTTCTCGCAGCCCCGTGATATCCAGTTCTGGCCGGAAAACAGCCAAATCCACACCGGGATAAATGATTCCGATGCGTTCGGGGCGAACATTCATTGCCAGCAACGTATCGCGCGTGTGCTCACTGTTCGCAATAATCCTGTCTGCGCGTCGCAAGACAAAACACATTACCTGATATTTTCGCCCACGCCCCCAAGTGGTGAGTTCCTCACCATGCGCGTAGATCACTACCGTCCGGAAAGTGAGCCGCGCCACAGCCCAGGCGACCAGACCTTCTGGCAGTGCACGAAAGGCATGAATGGCATCAAAGCGATGCGTCACCCCCAGCCACAACGACTTGAAGAAGAAACGCGCATACATCGCCAGAGATTCGGGGCGCAGCCACGCCACGCGCTTGAGACTGATCCGGTGGATTGTATTGGGATGTGTCGCATCGACCGTTTCCGCTCCCGGCACGTCAGCGGTAACAATATGAATTCCTTTGCCCCCAAGCCGTTTATACACTTCGGCTGCCCACACAGCGGTACCGCCCTTGGTGGGCAAAAACAATTCGGTCAGCACCAACAATCTGATCAAGCGCTTATCCTTTCAGCATCGACAGGACGTTGCGCAAACTCTGCCAACCTGGACGTACAGCCAGACTGGGCAAAACAGCATTGATGGCCGCCACACGTTGGCCGGTTTTGCTCAACGCACAACCGAGGTTGTAGCGGGCGCCTTGCATGCGCAAAGCCACGCCTTCTCTAACCGGAAACGGAAAGTTTTCTGCAAGCCGCTCCAGGTCTTTCAGCGTGCGCACGTTTTCACGCTGAGCAGCGATCGGATGCCTGCGTGTGGCACTTCCGCCATGAATCACATACACGCCAAGACTTTGACAGACCACGCCAATGCGCTGGCTTTTTGCCACCAGCCGTGTCAAGAAATGCACGTCTTCACATACTTTGAAGCCGGTGGGATAACCCCCCAGTTCGACAAACCGGGCTCGTGGCAACGACAAGGTATGGGTATCGCCGAAATGGTCGGCAACAAATGCAGAAATCTCAATAGAACTATCCATCACCACGTAGGTTTCACCCTTGGCTTTGGCTAGCAACATGCGGCCTGACTCGTGCTGCGCCATCGACGTGCCGAGCAAGCTGTCCTCTTCATCACGGTACTCGTAATCGCCGGTCAAAAAGCTCAGCGCGGCATCCTGCGCAATCCGTTCGGCATGCAGTTTGATCCGGTCAACGGCATACCAATCGTCGGCATCCAGAAACGCCAGCCAATTGCCCGTGGCAACCGCGGCTCCCGCATTGCGCGCGACCGAGACGCCGCTATTCTCTTGCTGGATCAGCCGCACGGTATCGCCGTATTGACGTGCAATCTCGGCAGTCGCATCAGTCGAACCGTCGTCCACAACTATGATTTCGTACGCGGGCCAGCTTTGTACGCGCACCGATTCGATCGCGCGCGACAGAGTGGTTGCAGAATTAAACGCTGGAATAATGATCGAGAAGCGAGGAGTCATGCTGCATGCTCCAACCAGGCCAAAGGCAACGCCAGGCCTGTTAAGCGAGCCACCCGGCGAAACCGCGGAACTTCATCCAGGCGGGCGCTCCATGCAGCCCAGCGTGCCATCAGCCCGGACTCAATCCAGTTTGGGTCAAGGTCATTCATTACACGAGCCAATTCAAGTGGTGTCATAAAATGTAGATTAGGGCATGCGGCCAGCGCCGCGTTCAGGCCTGATTCAAGGGTAGCAAGACTGGCATCCTGCGCCTGCAGGAAATTGAATCGATGGGTTTCAATCAGACTGGCTCGCCCCTGCCGGGTTCGCGTCTGCAAACTTTCTACCAGACGCTGCGGGGTATGTCCAAGTGCCGGTTCAAAATACACATCACGTACCAGATAGGTTTGCCCTGAAAGCGAACGCTCACCTGCCAACATGGATGCATCCTCACAGCCTGGCTGACCCGCAGCATTTCGACACGTGGCGCGATGTCCAGGGGTGATGATAACTTCGATGCCGGCCCGCCTCCATGCAGCCTCAACCGGGCTGCTCCAGACAAAGGTGGTGGCAATCGCCACCTCCGGCGCACGACCCAACACGGCCTGATAAGACGCCGCCTCAGCAGCGACGGCCTGCTGGACGGCTTCGGGCGACAGCGTGCGCGAAGGCAATATCGACGCGTCGACCCAACGACTTTGCAAAACAGACGGCAAGTCTTCCGTGGCAGCGGGTTCGGACGCGGTCAACCAGTCATGCACACGACTATCCAATTTCGCAGCGGCCATTACTGCAGCAGGCCAGTAATGGCATTGGCCGTGCAGTTGCGGAGCGAACACCTCCGCATCCATTCCACTCTGCATCGCTGCACGCACGGCATCAAAGCGTGAATCTGCGAGCGACAGTGCGTGATATTCCAAACACCGGGTTGCCGCAATGCGAGGGCCGTCCGGCACTTCCAGCACTACACCCAGCGTCATCACGGCTGGACGGCCGCTACTGTCACGCACCCGCTGCAACAAGGCAGAGAGCCGACTCAGTGCGTCGGCCTGTGTCAGCGGCCCGGCACCCCAGTCATCGCTTTCGATAATCAGCACGGGGTGTCGCAACACTGGTTCTCGCCAGCGGGCGGACAAAGGGCCCGCAAACGCGAGCAACACAGCCACCCACAACATCAGTATCGCCGCGAGTGCGAGCGCTAACACAGCCATCAATATCCCATCCGTTTGGCAACGTCTTCCACCTTGGGCAGCACGCGGTCAATCTTTTCACGATTGCGGCCGTCCTTCCATTTGTCCAGTCTGATTTCCGAAAATGCGTTATAGGGAATATCAAGCACCCCTGCGCAATGGGTTTGCAGGCGGGTGTCGAAATTCAACCCACACCCTTCGAACACCTGACGAAATGTCACGACGGGGTCGCGCAGAAAATCTTCGTAAAACACTTCAACCCATTGCCCGGCAGGCACGCTGGCCTTGGCCTGCAGAATGGCCTGATTGATGGCCACGTACTGGAATGCAGCGACCTCCTCAACCGAGGCATTCACATAGTCACGCCAGCCCTCCGCCAGGAAAAAGCACCATTGACTCAACTTTCCACCTTCAACTGATACCTTCGCGGGCAGATTGGTCGACCAGGTGGCGAATTCGTCAGGCTTTCTCCAGCCTTCAATCAGCGAGTTGAGGTTATCCCCTGCGCTGCGCTTGATATAGACAAACACGGCATCGGGAAACAGTGACGCGAGATAGGGTATGCAAAGGCCATTCTGGTTATTTTTGTCGACCCAGCGATGCTGGCCAGTCCAGCTGTAGAAATAGCGGCTGACGGTATCGCGATCCGCGGCACTGGCGTCTCCAGCATCCAGCGCATGGGTATCCCAGTTCTTGGTCTGAGGGGGGTGCAGGTCGGTCCAGTAATCATGCGTTTCACGTTGCAGACTGCCTATTTCTTTTGATTCGGACAGGGTTTTATAAACCAGGGTAGTGCCCGCACGCGAACAGCCCACTACGATAATGGGACGGTAAGCGGGCCGGGGAGATCGGCCCCATTGCACGCCGCGCAGACGGCGCTGCAACTGACGGGCATGGAACGCCAGCGTTTTTCCAACCTTGTTCAAAAAATCATTCAAACGTTTTGCCTTCTTTTGTTGCTGGTTTCGGGTCATGGTGGACCACCACACAATCTACAGAGCTCGTGTCAATCGCTCCGCTCGTTTATATTGACGGACATTATCCTGCATCACGCTGACACTACACACCATGGACGGAATTTTTGGCTGGCTGGGCGAGCACGGCGCGCATCAGGATGTAATCAAGCAAATGCGGCAAGCAGCTCGCTTCTCTCCGGAAGGGCTGTTGCATGCCCATAGCAGCCAGATACTGGGCGTGGCGGCGTGTTCACGTTTCGAAAAAGCACACATCCACGTGGAAAGTGGCTTGGCCGCCACGCTGACCGGTCGACCTCATTTTATCGACGATGAACTGGCTTTTGTGGCCCGCGACCAGAATCCTGCGGTCGCGGTGGCGCATGGCTGGATACGCTTTGGCGAAAAGCTGCCCACCCTGATGCGCGGTAATTTTGCTTTCGCCGTGCTCGAACCCTTGAAAAAGCGCGCCTGTCTGGTGCTCGATCGCGTGGGTTCGGAGCGCTTATGTTATGCCAGACGAAATGGCCAGATGGTATTCGGGACCAGCGTACAGAGCGTGGCCGCGCACCCTGCTGTGGGACGTGTCATCGACCCACAGGCCATATACGATTATCTGTACTTCCACGCCATCCCTGCGCCGCGCAGCATCTACCAAGGCGTCCAGAAATTGATGCCAGGGCAAATCTTGACGTTGAAAGACGGCCAGATGCATGCCAACTTCTATTGGCAAGCCGATTACACCCCGGTTCCGGCAGGCTTTGACGCCCAGCGCAGCCAATTCCGCAGCGTGCTTGACCGGGCCGTGCGCGATGCTGACGCCCCCGGAACTGCTGCTTTTCTATCCGGCGGTACCGACAGTTCAACCATTGTGGGCGCGCTGACCGCAGCGCGTGGTGCCCCGGTCGACACCTTTTCCATTGGCTTTGATGCTGAAGGCTTCGATGAAATGGAGTACGCCCGGTGTGCCGTCGAGCGTTATGGCAGCCGCCCCCACGAGTATTACCTGAAGCCTGACGATATCGTGAGTGCGATTCCCGTCATCGCGCGTGAATACGACGAACCGCTGGGTAATGCGTCGGCAGTGCCCACCTATTTCTGCGCCAGGACCGCACATGAGGCCGGGTTTAAACGCATGCTTGCCGGTGATGGTGGCGATGAAATATTTGGCGGCAATGCGCGTTACGCCAAACAGCACCTGTTCGAAATTTATGCGCACTTGCCCGCCGTGGTGAGATGCGGAATCATTGAACCCATCACTCACCTGCCTGGCCTGTCCAGCCGATTCCCGCTCAGCAAGCTGAAAAGCTACATTGATCAAGCCAAAATCGGGCTGCCACTACGCCTTGAAAGCTATAACTTTCTGCACCGCACGCCGCTTGAACAGATCTTCACCGGTGACTTCATCTCGACCATTGATCCCACATCGCCCGATGCTGCGCTCACCGAAGTCTATGAGCGCTCGACTACTGACCAATATCTTAACCGCCTGATGCATCTGGACATGAAGTTCACCCTGGCTGACAACGATTTACGCAAAGTGGGGACCATGACTGAAGCGGCAGGTATTGAGGTGCACTATCCGCTACTAGACGACCGCCTGGTGGCCTTCGCCAATGCACTTCCGGTAGATTACAAGGTGCGTGGCCAGAAACTGCGCTGGTTTTTCAAGCAAGCGCTGGACGACCTTCTCCCGGAAAAAATCATCAACAAAAGCAAGCATGGTTTCGGCCTGCCATTCGGTGTGTGGAGTAACCAATACGCGCCGCTCGGTGATCTAGTTGGCGACAGCCTGTCGGCGTTCAAGCAGCGCGGCTGGGTCCAGCCTGACTATCTCGACCATATGCTAACCATGCATCGCGGTCCCCATGCAAGCTACTACGGGGTCATGATCTGGGTAATGATGATGTTGGAGCAGTGGCTGCAAGCCAATGAACATTGAAGCAGATGGCTATTAAAACCGAATTGACGGTATGGAACCTGTAGACGGGGACACGGTTAGCGCCACCCTTTCAGTTCGGTCAAGAACCAGGCCCGACAGTCACTGATATTTTCTGCGGTAGGCTTGCTCGAGCATTCTGGCGCCTGTTTTCCAAACAGGGGAGACAAGAGGAAGCGGTTGCTGCAGCACAGCCCGCGGCTTCAACCCCTGAAATCCCCGCACACAGAAGGAATCCCGATTCCGGTCCAAAAACGAACATAATTTATGAAACCGTTTGACCACGACTTCATCGGGCCGGTTTTTGGCTAGATTAAGAAGTTCCGAACCATGCGACAGGATGACGAACGCGCTACGTTCAGCTTCCAGTGCCTGCCATAACAGCCCCTCCATTTCCTGATATGAACAGGAGGTCAGCTGAGCGTGACGCAGTGATTGAGTACCATCGTTGAACACAGTCATGGGATATTCAAAAACACTGGCGCATTCAATCGGCTCTACGACCGCAACACCCGGCATCACCCCACTGTCCGGCCCAAAAAGGCTTGCGTTGTAGCTGCTGTCGAACAGGATGCCGTTGGCCGAAAGCGCACTCAGCGTATCTTTATTAAAGGCGAATCCCCCTGCGCGAAATGCATTGATATTACTTGCACCCGCTTGCTCCAGCAGCTTGGCCCCTGCACCGATCAAGGTTGTTTGTTCCGCGGTCGAAAAATTTCGAAGATGATTCCGCTTGCTGTGGATACCTGCAAGCAAGGGGATTTTTGACTCATCGACCCATTCGGGGTGCAAGTGAAGCTGCACCTCGTGACCATTTTCACCAACAAGCCCCACGATCTCAGCCAGAGGCTGCTTGCCAAAACGCGACGAAAAAAGCGGCTCTATGAAAAACACTCCTTTCAGGCCATGCTCATTCAACACCCGCAGCTGGTAAGGTAATCCGAAATCGCCTTTCGCTGTGGGACCATATATGTACTTGCGGAAAGCATCTGGAAACTTTTCGTCAATGTTCTGCCAGCCATCACACCAAATCTCGATATCCACGGTGAAAAATACATCGAGCATGGCTTCAGGCCTTATCGAGGTTGCAGAAAACGAGCTTCAATTTTTTTGTCCGGAAATATTCCTGACCAGACTGCTGGAGGGATGCGGGAGACGCTTCTCCCCTCCGAGAGCCCTGTTCTGGGAATCTTTGTCCAACACACCCGAAAACTTCGCCGCCAGCAAGATAAGCATCATCAGGTGATAAGGCAAATCGAAATAGCCCAATCCCAGGAACGCCCCTCCCGCCGCATAGCCAATCAAACTCACCTGCAACATGGCTGCCATATCCGATGCCCATTTTCGGCTGGGATCATTTTTGCAGGCACGGATGATCTGTCGGGCCCGCAGCCAGGCAAACACGCCCAACAACATGAACATGGCGAAACCAATAAACCCCTGCTCTCCCATGATCTCAAAATAGATGCTATGCACATCGTGCACCATAAATGGATTCGGAGCATATTGCTGAAAGGTAGGGGGCAGGAATGTCTCAAAGCCACCGCCAGTTATTCGGTCTGAGGCAACGTTAAAAGCAGTGTGCCAGGCATTGATCCGTCCAAGCGCCGAGTCGTCCTGCTGATAATTCTGGATCGTATTCATGCGGTCATACCAGGCTTGTGGCATGACCATTCCGATAATGGCCACGGCCAGCACCATATAGACTCCGGTAATCAACTTGTTCCGGCTTTTGGTCCAGAGAAAAAAGCCCATTGCCAGCATGGCAACGAGGCCGCCTCTAGACTGACTGCCGACTGCGGCCACGCCGCTCAACACCATTGCGCTTGCCAAGCCCAAACGGACCCATTGCTGCGTTGCCTGAAGGTGCAGATAGCGTATGAGGGGAATAACCATCACCAGTGCCAACGCGATTTCGTTGTTGCCGCCGATAAAGGTATTTTCAGGGCCTTGTACCCGGTACACCCCGCCATTGGCAATTGTGAATATGCCACCTTTGACACCGTAATAACCTAGCGACAGCGCAATCACCCATATCAGCCAATGCAAATGCTGACGCTCTTTGATGATGAGCACGGTGAGAAAAACCATCAACTGAATTTTCCAGACCTTGTCCCATTGTTCCCAGGCCGGATCAGAATAAAAAGCGAAAAAGGTTGTCAATAACATCCAGCCCACAAACATTAGCAGCAACACAGTTTCGCGCGTCCATAGCATTTCCTTCTTCTCTCGAGAGAAGAAAAATGCCACGATGATGACGATGCCCACGACCAGGGCGAATGGAAAATTTTGGGCAAACCCCCAAGCTTGCTTGTGGGGATTCATATAGCCTAGCCACGACCACAGCAGAATGCCAACCCATGGACGTTTAAAAACAAAGGGAAGGATGCCAAAGACAATAGCGGTTACAAGCAAGTCTCTCATTGATTTTTCTTTCGTGCAGCAGACGGTATTGTGATGCCCACCCTATCCATCATCAGGGCATCGGCAAAATATTTGGCATTCATGGAATCAAAACCGAATGCGCCCGGACCTCGCCAAATAGGCACGGTGTTGGGCAAGGCGTCTCGGGTGGCAAGATCTTCGCCCTCGGTGCGTTGGTTGCGCTTGATCCAGGCCAGCGCACGCCAGATCGCGTCGTTCCATATTGCACCCGGTTCCAATTGTGACAAGCGAACCCAGCAGGTCGTCAATTGCGCTAGGCCCGACATGCAAACATGGTTTGCTGCTGGCATCCAGCCATCGTCATAGGCACCCGCCAGCAAGCCGTCACCACTCAGGTTGTCACGCAAGGCATGTGCGATACGGTGTGCCGACTGGAGTGCACGCTGATCATCCAGGATCACGGCGAGTTCAATCAGGCTGCGTAGCGTGCAAGCCAGTACGCTCAGCGGGGTGGCGATGGGGGCTGATCCGTCGGCAAACCACCCACACGGGGTTTGCCGTGTGAGTACCGCATCCAGATATTTCTGCGCTGCCTGGCTAAGCACGGCGTCCTCTGCGAGGATGCCCAGTGCCGCCAGGGTATGTGCCACCTTGGCAAGATGCACTACGGACACCAGGGGTGCGTCGAGCAAGGTATGCGCACTGCGCACCGCACGTTCCAGACAATCGGCATGCCCCAGTTGGACATGCCCGGCAATCAATCCATGTATCCGACCCAGCGATGTCCCATCGGGTTGGGCCAGCAAAACATTGAGCATGGCCCGTGCACGATTTTCAAGTAACGGCCAAACCAGATAATCGGCGGCGGGCAGGTAAGTCTCAACCAGCCATCCCGTGGTGTCGATGCTGCCCGGTAACCAGCCCGATTCGAATGACCAGCCCGCAGACACGCACCCACAACCTGGTTCCGTCGGGCATGCATCCTGTGCACGACACAGCCACTCAAGCGATGCGCGCAAATGCGTGCGCGGATCCTGCTCGGGCTGGCGCGCGGTTCCGGCCAGATCCAGCATCATCCAGCGTAGCTGCCCCGAGCGCCAAGGCTTGTAAGGTAGCAACGCATCAAACCATGCGGAGGGTTTCATCATGACTATCCTGCACTGGCCTGTGCCAGCCCTTGCTGTAGCGGAACATGACTGACCACGTAGCGATGCTTCCCTGAAGCCTCCGGGGCAATGACATCCTGTAATTTCAAATCCACTTGAAGTCCCGCACCCAGTCTAGCCTGCAGACCTTGAATGACACCAAGGCGCGCCGCCTCATTCCATCGCGTATCCGGTACGACCAGCACTTCCATCCGATCAACCGTATGCTGGATCAGTTTGAATTGTCCGACCCCAGGAATCGCACGCAGCACATAAATCACCGCCAGCGCATGCATGATGCGACCATCGGCAGCGACGATAAAATCGGTTTGCCGCCCCACCACAGCATCCAACACGGTGAGTCCCCGTTTGCCGGGGTCAACCTGACCGGAACGTCGAACGACATCGCCCGTGCGGTAGCGAATAAAGGGCTGCGCCTCGGACACCAGACTGGTCACTACCGCTTCGCCTTCTTCATCCGGCTCAACCGGGTTTCCAGCGTTGTCCAGTATCTCGATCAGGTGCGTTTCATCCATCGTCAGCAGCGTGCCATCAGGCGACTGCAATGCCATGAGTCCGGCATCACGCGCGCCATATTCGATGGCGACCGACACCCCGAACACGCGCTCGATGAGTTCACGTTGATGTGGAAACAGCGGTTCGCCGGTGGCATTCACCACCCGCAGTGCAGGCAACTTGGGTATAACGCCATTCGACTCGGCGTGCGCCGCGATCAGCGCCAGGCTGCTCGCATAACCGTAAATCGCTTTGGGATTCCAGGCCTGGATCGCGCTAAGGTAGTCGTCCATGCGCGCAGGTGACATCTCGAATGCGTTCAAAAGCAACTGATTGACCAGGCGGTCGCGCACGGTTTTGATTCGATCAGTTTTGGACAACTCAACCGGCGCCCCCCAGAGATACACCTCACGCTCGCCCGGATTCAGTCCCCACCAGCGCCGTGCACGCAGCCGGCATGCCGCATCAGCAGCCTGCCGCGAACGACCAAAGTAAAAAATCAGCGGCTCGCCACTGGAACCCCCAGTGGTGTATTTGAACACGCCGCCCGGAACCTCCCGCCAAACCAGTTGCTCAACGTTATCGCGCGCATCGCGTTTGTTCATTGTCGGCAACCGCGACAAATCATCCAATGAAACCGTGCCCGCGTGAACAGCGTCGGCCAGCCCGGCATCATTCAAACGCGCAGCATGCCAAGGGCTATGCGCCCAGGCACCTTGCAGCAGGCCGTTCAACCGGTGGGTCTGTAATGCGCGCATCGCGTCTGTCGACATCCACTGGCTGCGCTCGAGCTCTGCCAACATGCAGAAAGTGGGACGTTGCATCGCCGCTTCCTGTGCGCGAAAAACCGTTCGGGCAAACCAGGCAGGTACGCTCATCGTTGTCCCTGACTTGGCAAGGCTTTGAAACGCGCCAACAAGGTGTCGCATAGCGCACCCACCTCTGGACGGATATCGGGTGGGCTGCGATGTCTGACTGAACGCGAATATATCCGGTTGGCAATACTCGTATTGAATCCGGGTAATTCAAGAAAAGTATAGACGGCAGCAACTTCGCGCATGGGGTGCTGCACGAGCGCTTCATAAAACACGACACGCACGCGAGGATCGTCTGCCAACTGCTCGAAAAAGAGGATATTGCGGTAGTACCACATGATGGCTGCGCCCTCGGCTTCGCTCGCATCCGGACGATACAATTCGGCCAGTTGCGTACGGGTTGCTGACGACATCCCGCGCCCTCGCCAATCACTGGCGTCACCCTTCATCAAGCGCGCCCATTGCGGTACAAAGTTTCCGAATGACTTGATTGCAGAATTGGCACTGTCGCGCCAATCGCGCACGACCCACAAGGTTTGTGCGGGCTGAAATGTATCCATTAACAAGTTGATGCGGTCGAGTTCGCAAAGCGCCTTGATGACAAATACCGGTGCCGGGCACTTTTCGACGAGTTGTTTGATCACGGTTACATCACGCATTTCATAATGATCGAAAGCACGTGGATCGGTCTCGTGAAACACCTGGGTCACAGCACTGGCATCCAGAACATCCATCAACAGATTGGTACCGGATCGCTGCATCCCGGCAACAAACACATGCCGCTCAAGTGGCCGCGGAAGCAACCGCTGGAACCATGATTTTCCCCGACGCCAGGCAGCATGACGTAGGCGTGTAGTCAAGCTACGCGCATCATGGCCAGTGGCGGGTTTTGCGTTATTCATTGTTCTACAGGCCTCACTGAAGCGGTATCATCCTGCGGAGAAGATTCCAGCAATTGTCCGAATACCCGTAACAATTGTTCAACGCGTTTATCCCACTGGTTGTCCTGGGCATATTCGATGATGGCCTTACGATCCCAGTTCTTGCTAAGTGCGGCACTCAACGCCGCCTGCAAGGCAATCGCATCACCAAATGGCACGATGCTGCCCAATGCTTCCCGACACACCACTTCTGCATTGCCCCCGACATCGGTACTCACAACCGGCACGCCACACGCCATCGCTTCGAGAAACACATTGGCCCAACCTTCATTGCGTGTAGAGAGCACAAAGACATCGGAAGCCGACAGTGGCCATTTCAAATCATCTGGCGGCAACGGGCCGAGAAAATGCACGCAATCAGCAAGCCCGAGCCGGGATACCTGCGCGTCGAGTTCAGCACGCATATCGCCTTCCGGGCTCCCGCCCCCAACAATAAGGTAATGCAGATTGGGCATTGGGCCGACCAGTGCCGGCAAACAGTCGATGACGCGATGCATGCCCTTGCGCTCGACCAGTCCGCCAACTGAAATCAGAATTTGTGCGCTATCCGGCAGGCCGTATCGGCGCCGTGCTTCCATGCGTTCAACGGGATGGAAGCGCGTTGTGTCGACGCCATTTCCAACCACTTCGGTTTTATCAGGTGTTGCACCCAGTTCTAGCGCGAGTCGTCGCAAGGAACCGGAAACCGAAAAAACATAAGCGGCGGCTTTAAGCGCACGCGACAGACGTGGGCGCAGCGCAGGATTCTTGCTGTGCGGCACTTCAGTGCCACGCAGCGTGATCGTCACGGGCAGACCTAGCCAACGCCCCAGGCGTGTGGCGGCTTCACCGTCGGGGAAAGTAAAATGTGCATCGATAAGGCGTGCACCTTCGGTTTTAAGCCGTTTGAGCAACAGAAAACTGCACAACGCCATCGACCAGCCATCGAACTGACGCAGCATGCCGGGTACGGACAGAAAACGCGGGTGATACACCCGGATGCCCTGCTGGACCTCCATTGCGGGGGCATGCGGGCGATAGCCGGGACGAAACCAGCTGATTAACGACTGACCTGGGAACCAGGGCTGCGGCGAGACCACCACCAGGGAGCGATGCTGCGCTACCCTGAACATGCGCTCGCGGATAAACAGGCCCGCACCTGGACGGGCTGCACTCGGAAACAGCGCGCTGAAAACAACCAGCTCAGCCAATGTCAGCCCCCGGCTTCAGCAACCCGTCATACACGCCGCGATAACGCGCGACGCTGGCGACCCAATTGCGCTCGGTTTCGACAAACTGGCGCCCATTTTTTTTCATGCTGTCCCAGCTCTGCGTATCCTGCAGCAGCGACACCACTTTTCTGGCGAGATCGCCCGAATTGCCCGCGTGGAAAAGCACGCCGGTCTTGCCGTCCTGAATCAGCTCCTTGTGCCCACCGACGTCCGAGGCCACCATCAGCCGGCCCTGTGCCATGGCTTCCAGCGGCTTCAGCGGCGTAACCAGTTCGGTCAGTCGCATGGGATGACGGGGATATACCAGCACGTCGACCAGATCATAGTAGCGGTTCACTTCATCATGCGGCACACGTCCAGTGAAAACGACGCGGTCCTTTAAATCCAGCGCCATAACCTGCTGCTTCAAATCGCGATCCTGGGGTCCGCCCCCGACCAGCAAGACCTTCACATCGGGCATGTTTTTAAGGATGACAGGCAACGCGGTAATCAGCAGATCCAGCCCTTCGTATGCGTAGAACGAACCAATAAACCCCAGCACCCGGCTTCCACCGAGTCCGAGTTTCATTTTCAATTCATCATCAGGCTTGCCACCAACTGAAAACTGTTCGACATCAACCGCATTTGGAATCACGGTGATCTTGCTCGATTCAATGCCGCGCGCGATCAAATCCTTGCGTAGCCCTTCGCAAATGACCGTGACTGCGTCGGCTTTCTTGACTGCCCAGGTTTCAAGCGCGCGCGTGAGCCGATAGCGCAGGCTGCCTTCTTGCGTGCTGCCATGATCGACGGCGGCATCCTCCCAGAAGGCACGGATTTCATAGACGACAGGGATGCCCAGTTTTCTCCCCACCCGTATCGCTGGCACCGCATCCAACACGGGCGAATGGGCATGGATCACGTCCGGACCCAGTTCACGCGTTAATTGCAGCAAGCGCTTTTCTATGGCGCCCATCACCGCAAACGGATCAGCACCCGGCAATTTGCTTAACCAGCCTTTCGGTTTCGGCGTGCGATAAAAATGCAGGCCATCGGCCACCTCTTCGTTCACGCTGCAATTCAACTGTTTGGGCCCGGACAGGTGGTACGTCTCCCAGCCCAGTTTTTTTTGATTGCGCAAGATCGCTGCGCTACGGAAGGTGTAACCCGAGTGCAGCGGCAGCGTATGGTCGAACACGTGGAGGATTTTCATGCGGCTGCCCGCTCTTTTTCATCGATTCCCAACACCTGCCCCAGAAAAGCATCGAACATCAGCACCGTCCACAGGATCACCGAGTAGTCACGACGACCGGATTGATGCGCTTCCACCACGGCACGCAGATAGTCCTGATTGAACAAGTCGGTTGATGCCAGTCGCTCACCCAGCACCACATTGCGGATTGTGACCGCCAACGGCCCCCTGAACCAGGCCGCCAGCGGAACAGAAAAGCCCATTTTTTTGCGGTAAAGAACCCCATGTGGAAGATAGGGCTCCATCGATTTCTTCAGCAAGTATTTGCCTTCGGTGCCGCGTAACTTCAAGTCGATGGGGAGCCCGGAGACCCAGCCCATCAATTCATGGTCGAGCAGCGGTTCGCGCACTTCGAGCCCATGAGCCATGCTGGCGCGATCCACTTTGGTGAGGATGTCGCCGACCAGATAGGTTTTCATGTCGAGATACTGCACCAGCGACAACGGATCATCGGTGGGGGAGACGGCTGCGTGACGACGCAACACCTCCACCGCCTCGTAGCCCTGTAACTCCCGTTTGAATGAGGGCGAAAACAGTTGCTTGCGCTGTTCGTCGGACAGCAGTGACACGCCATGAAAATAGCCTTCAACCGTGTCGCGCGACAAGGCCTCGAAAGTCGTCTTGGCACGAAACACTTTGGGCGCCCAGTCGGCCTTGGGATACAGTTTTCCCAGCGCGCCGAACAGCGGGCGGCGCAACATCAGCGGCATGACCGAGCGCATCCGCTCTTCGTAGCGAAACCAGCGATAGCGCCGGTAGCCCGCGAAATGTTCGTCGCCGCCGTCGCCCGACAAGGCCACTTTCACGTGTTTGCGTGCCAGTTCGCAAACCCGGTAGGTGGGCAGCGCCGACGAATCGGCAAAGGGTTCGTCGTAGACCTTGGCCAGTTTGTCTACCAGGCCGAAGTCATTGGAGGCAACGGTTTCAACGTGATGGTGCGTGCGATAACGGTCGGCAACCTGTTGCGCATATTCAATTTCATTGAAGGCCGGGTCGTCAAAACCAATCGAACACGTATTCACCGGCGTGGAAGACTGCGTGGCCATCATCGCCACCACCGCACTGGAATCCACGCCGCCCGATAAGAAGGCACCCAGTGGCACATCAGCAATCATGCGCAGGCGTATCGATTCCTTCATTCGCTCGACCAACTCATCCATGGCACTGTCTTCGTCCTTCACTGCCACCGGGGTGAAAGGCATGTCCCAATATTGTTTGGGCAGCGCACGCGGCTGGCCACGTTTGAGCGTCAGGGTAAATCCGGGGGGAAGCTTGTACGCGCGCTTGAAAATGGTGCGTGGTTCGGGCACATAGCCGTAGGCGAAATACTCTTCAACCGCCATGGGGTCAATGTCGCGCGTCAGACAGGGGTGCTTCATCAGCGACTTCAGCTCAGAGCCAAAAATGAACTCACCGGTATCTAAAAAGGCGTAATACAACGGCTTGACGCCAAATCGGTCGCGCACGACAAACAGCGTTTCCTGGTTGCGGTCCCACAGCGCAAATGCAAACATGCCCCGAAAACGGGCGACGCAGGCTTCGCCCCAAGCTTCCCAAGCATGAACGATCACCTCAGTGTCGGAATGGGTGCGGAAGGTATGTCCGAGCGCTTCGAGCTCAGGCACCAGCTCCTGAAAATTGTAGATTTCGCCGTTGAATACAACGACAACCGAGTTGTCTTCGTTGAACAGCGGCTGCTGCCCGGAGGACAAGTCAATAATCGAAAGTCGCCGGTGGCCCAGGCCAATACCTGGCTCCAGATGCAACCCGCCTTCGTCAGGCCCCCGGTGAAGCTGGGTTTCGTTCATGCGATGCAACAACTCACGCGAAATTTCGCTCTTGTCGAGGGTGTCGAAGATGCCGGTAATGCCGCACATGATTGTTATTTATCCCTATAGCTGTCGAGTTCTCGGGCTGCTTGATGGCACTTCAGCGCCACCGGCCCAAGGTTTGATCGTAAACCGTGGCATAGGCTTCGGCCATGGCAGGAATACCAAAGCGCTGCTCGGCATAGCGTCTTGCCTGGCCGGCGTGCTCAGCGATGCGCGCTGGCGTATCCAGATATGAGAGCAAGGCCTGTGCCAGGTTGGCCACATCGCCCGGTTGAACCAGCAATCCGTTAATGTCCGGCTCCACCAGTTCGACGTTGCCCCCGACTGCAGTGGCGATGACAGGCACACCGCTCGCCATCGCTTCCAGAATGGTATTGGAAATACCTTCATTTTTGGAAGGCAGCACAAACACGTCGAACGTCTGCATCACTGCTGCAATATCGTGACGCTCACCCGGTAGCCAGGCGAGATGCGCCAGACCCGCAGCCTGCAACATGTCAATGCATTCCACACGCGCAGGACCTTCCCCCACGATAACCAGCCGGGCATGTGCAGCACGCGCCGGTTGCTGTTGCAATAACTGAATAAAGGCACGTGTGAGAGTTGGATAGTCCTTGACCTCAACCATGCGTCCCACTGAGCCAAACACAATACAGCCCGCGTCAGAAAAGCCAGGGGGAAGCAGGTCGGGCTTCCCGTCCTCGCGCGGATGAAACTTGATGCTATCCACCCCGCTGTAGATCTGATGCAGCTTGCGCGGCGGCACGCGTATGGCCAAATGCAACCAGGTTTCAATGTCCTGGCTTACGGCAATGTAATTCGACACAAAAGGCTGGGCGACACGCCGTAACAGGTTGTATTTCCAGTTCTGCCCATACAGGTCGAACACATCTCGTCCATGTTCACCGTGTATGGTTGCACGCACGCCGATCAACGCAGCAACAAACTGCGCTTCGAGTGCAGCCAGATTACGCGTGTGAACCAAATCCGGCTTGAGTCGCCGCAACAGTTTCCATAGCCGCACCATCCAGACCAACCCGTGTCCTGGCGCGCGGTGTAGCGCATAAAAATCTACTGGCTGTGCGTTGATTCGCTGACTGAAATCACTGTAATCCGTGAGTGCGATGATGCTATGGCGAAAGCGATCCGGGGGGAGCGTATTGAGCAGGTTCACCATACCGTTTTCCATACCGCCGGTATCAAAGCGGTGGACGATATGTACGATATGGGGAATCACTTTCCGTCTACCCGATCCAGCGCACGCCCAATTGCAGGCTTCATGTCTGTCGCGAAAGTTGCCAGGGTATTGCTTGCAACCTTGATCCCGACGTCATCGTATGGGGTTGCGATCAATACCGACAGGCCATCATCACGTGCCAATCGAACCCGATCCATGGCCAGTATCAATTTTGCGGTGTAGTCGTTGACGGTTAAATGCTGATTGACCCGGTTCCACTGCCACACCAGCAAACGCTGTCCGTTGATGCTGCGCATCTTGGCCTGACGCACTTGCTGCGCTTGCCCTGCTATTTGCACCGAAATCACGGTTTCGCCGATATTCGACCATACCGGGTCCTTCTGCTTGATCATGAAGTTCTGCGAGTTGATGAGCTCGGCATCCTGTCGCTGCGTGCCGTAGTAATTAAGATCCAGCATCACTTGGCGCCCAGCCTGCACATACGCGCGACGTAGCTGGCGATCCGCGCCTACCCAATGGGGTGTCCAGGTCGTAAAGATCGTACCGGGCTGCCATCCGCCCTGCGTTTCTACCTGTAATACTGGCATATAGGGTAATGGACGTGCATTCAACCACGCTGCGTAAGCTGGCCACAGCCCTGCAATCAGCAGAGCACCAACAGCCATTGGCAAAATCGGCCTACGCGCTCCGATATCACTGGCTTGCAGGGTTGAAACCGAATCCGCCGGCTCAGGCAAGTCATCCTCCCGCCAGAATCCGCCTATCCAGAACAGCAACATCATGACCAATCCAAAAAACACCCAGCCGTAGATGTAATGATCAATACCCAATGCCAGCTTCATGTCGGACAGATGCGCGATCATCACGATCATGTAGGCACGCCCACTGTTCGCCAAGATGGGCACAATAATGGCCGCGATGGAAAACAACAGGCGCCGCTTCCACGAGCGATAGGTGAGATAAGCGTACAAAACGCCGAGTGTCACCGAAGCAATCAGATAACGCAGACCGGAGCATCCCTCCACCACCGACCAGTCGCCACTCGGAATGCTGAAAAAGGTACCTTCCCGAAATACCGGAATACCCGTGGCCTGTAACAGTGCCACCGTGAAATCTGCGGTCACCCCCATCAAGGGCTCAATCAGAAATTCACCGACGGGAACCGCAAAAAACAGGAACATGAGGGGAAAGAATACCGCGCGAAAAAAGGGCAAACCCAACAGTGTCCACACGGCTGCGATTAGCAAGGTGATGAAGGCGTACTGTTCGATTACATTGACGCTGCCTGCATTCGCCAACAACCAGCCAGCACCCGCCAGTCCCATCAACACCAGGCCACGCAAATCGGGATGCGGCGGAATATTTGCCAGCGTATGCCGTTTCCGCCAGATCAACCAGATTGTGATCGGAAAGATGAGATAGCCATGAGCGAACGTTTCAGAACGCTCCCAAACTTCGGCCATCGAGTAAAACGTCGACCAGAACAGGACAAACAGAATCGACAGTGCACCGAGGGTCAACGCGCCCGAATATAGCCATCTTCCTTTTAGTGTGGCGAACTGGTGTTTGATCAAGTCACTCATTGGATGTGTATCTCCGATACAGAAGAGGGAACCAGCGGTTTTTCAAATAAAGTGTCAATCACAGCCAGATTACGGGCCCAGTCGTAATGCGCCAACACGCTTTCACGGGCTAAAGCTGCAGATTCCGGGTGCTGTAATTTGTCTACGACGGCCCGAGCGAACTCGGCCTCACCCTGGGCCAGCGTGAAGTCACGCCCCGCCTCAGCGCGCAGGCCTTCCGCAGCCTGGGCACTGGCAATAACCGGACGCGCCATCGCCATGGCCTCCAGCACTTTGTTTTGTACCCCACGTGCGATTCGCAGCGGCGCGACTGCACAGGCCGCATGGGCCAGGTAAGGCCGCACATCGGGAACACCGCCGGTGACAACGACGCCGGGATGAGATGCCAGCGCCAGCACGGCTTCGCTAGGTCGGCTGCCCACAATGGTAAACTGCGCACCGGGAATCACTTCACGAACCCGCGGAAAGATATGCTCGGCAAACCAGGTAACCGCATCGACATTCGGCCAGTAATCCATCGCCCCGGTGAACACAATGCTTTGAACCGTTTGAGCATAGGGGTTGGGGTAATCACGGTCGGGTGAAAAGTACGCGGCATCCACGCCGTTCTCGAAGGCACTGATTTTATGTTGTGCATGCGGTGCACGTTGTTGCAGCAGGGCCGCTTCGGCCTGCGACACCAGGAGAGTGGCATCGAAATCCTGTGCCACCTTACCCTCCCATTCGGCCAGCTTCTGCCCCTCGCGGCGATATACCCAGGCAATCGGCCAGCGTTGAGTTGGCGCATATTGCGTCCATTTGTCAGAATCCACATCAACCATATCCAGCACGCGCCGCTCGAGCGTGTCTGGCATGAACTGCGCCATCGCCGAAGAAAAGGCCAAGCCGCGCGACACTTTTCCGGTATCAGCCAAGCCGGCCGCCCAATGCTGGAGTTCCGTGTTCCGGTAATACGGCAGGGTGAGGGCCTCACCTGAAAACAAACCGCGCAGACTGCCCAGTTTGGCCCGACGTGGGTTCAGCGGCAGCAGTTTGATCGACGCACAATAGGGTTTCAACGCGTCCTGATATTGCCAATCGTCAGGGTCATCCACAAAAGCACCCAGGTGAATGGCGTAACGGGTACTGAGATGACGCAACAAATGAAACGAGCGAATCTTGTCGCCTTTATTGGGCGGAAACGGAATGCGATGGGCCAGAAACAGCAGTCCGTCCATCGATCAGCCTAAATTCTTGACGATATAGGGCCCAACGATATTGGCGATTGCCAGCGGCATCTTTTTCCAGGCCTGGATGAAGAGCCGGTATTTTGGATTGAGCGGGTTGATCTCGGGTACGGTTTTGTCCGTCACCAGGAAATACTCGTAATACAGCAGCGTGGCTTCAAAGCCCCAGTTCTTCTTGAAATCGAACGAACCGGTCCCGCGTTTGCTGCGACCAAAATCGAACACTTTCAGTCCGCGCTCGCAGCCGCGCCGCATCAACTCCCAATACATGAAATCGTTTCCTGCCACGGCACGCGCAGCATCCACCCCACCACCGTAATACGGCAGCACTTCATCGCGAAAATAGAATGAAAGCACGCTGGAAATCACATTTCCATCCAGCGTGATGGTCAACACTTCACAATCGTCGGCAAACTCGTCTTTCAGCAGCCGAAAAAACTTGCGCGAGAAAACGGGCGTTCCCAAACGATGCACACTGGCTGAATAGGCCTGAAAGAAGCGCGTGGTGTCGGTGTCGATCTCGCTCACCAACCCTGCCTTGATGCCTTTTCTCACCATCGCCCGCTGCTTGCGCGGGATAGCCGTCATATTGGCCTCAAGTTCGGGATCGATGGCCTTCTTGAACGTGACGTACAGATCCTTGGTGGGCCAGTCCGCATGTCGGGCAACCTGGTTGCGGCATTCATAGGCACCCACCTTGCGTTGAATCGCCAGCGTCTGCGCCGCTTCGTCGAGTGCTTGGGCAACAGCCTCATCGTCGGCCAGAATGCCGCCGTAGGCACAAAACGGCAGTGACCCCAGACTGTGGCCAAACAAGCGGCTGTTGATTTCTGCCAAGGGCAGCACGCCCACGATGCGCTCACCGCGCAGTGCCAGCAAAAAATGCGTGCGGTGGCCAAAGGCATCCTTGATCACCCGCTGCCAACCCGCGCGATGAAAAAATGTCGCTTCCGGATGCGCCAGCACATACGCATCCCATCGGGATACGTCGTGTTGACCCAACGGCTGAACCGTGATGTCCGCCGCTTCTGCTGCGCTCACACCGAACGGCATGGGCGCATCAGGCAGTTCTGATCGGACATTCAATTGGCAGCGAGGAACACGCGGTCGATGCGGTCCCATTCAAAGTCGTTGAGCAGATGACGCAACCTTCCCGGCATACGGTGCAGGTTCACATAATGACGAAAGTGCGTTTTGGCGGATAAACCGGACTGCCGCGGTTGTTCGGCGTCGATCTCCCAAGGGTGAAAGTAGAACATGCACGGTGCTTGGTCCTGTGAATTGACGCGGCGCAGCATCCAGCGCGATAACGCATAAGGCAGCAGGCGGAACCAGCCCCCTCCCGCCGCGGGCAAATTGCGGCCCATCAGCATGACGGTTGTTGGCGGCAGTTCCAGAATGCCGTTCTCGCCATTGGGGCGATGGGCGAAACGCGGTGCATCGGGCATGCCGTAATGATCGTGGCGCACCGGATAAATACTGGAGCTGTACTCATACCCCGCCTTTTCCAGTTCTTCGACCGCCCACCAGTTTTTCTCGTTAATGGAAAAACTCGGTGCACGGTAGCCGCGAACCGCAACGCCCCCAAGCGCTTCCAGAATCTGTTTGGCACGCGTAATGTCTTCGCGAAACTGTTCAGGGGTGAGATCACTGGCGCGCTGGTGGCCGTAGCCATGACTGGCGAGTTCATGGCCGTTATCCACAATACGACGCACCACTTGAGGATAGCGTTCGGCAATCCACCCGAGGGTGAAAAAGGTCGCCTTGGCATCCGCCTCATCCAGCAGACCGAGTATCACATCGACGTTGCGTTCGACCCGGCAGGGTAAAGTGTCCCAGTCTTCACGCCGGATATGCGGCGCAAATGCCGAGACCTGAAAATAGTCTTCGACATCGATCGACATGGCATTCTTGATCCCTCTCATTCACGCCGCCTTAAAATTGCTGTTGGGCGTGATTAAAGGCTCGATGCGTGTGCCCTTGTGCGGCGGCAACCAGCCCTTCAGCGTATGCGCGATGCGCATAGCAGCGCGGCCATCCCAGTATTCGGGAATGCGACCGGCCTTGCCGCCATGATCCATCACCTCATTAAAGGCTGCCCGGATCGCGTCGGGGTTCGGGCCAACCAGCGTGTTGGTCCCTTCGACGATCGTGATCGGGCGTTCGGTGTTTTCACGCAACGTCAAACAGGGCACACCCAGCGCCGTCGTTTCTTCCTGTATGCCGCCTGAATCGGTGAGCACCAGTTTTGCATCACGCATCAGACCCAGCATTTCCAGATAACCCAAGGGCGGCAGGATAAGCAGACCATCAAGTTTTGCGGTCAATCCAAACTTCTCGATATTTCCCCGTGTACGCGGATGCATGGGAATCACCACGGGCAATCTGCGGTTGATTTCGCCCACCACATCGAGCAGTGCAGCAAGCGTAGCGGGATCGTCAACATTGGACGGGCGATGCAAAGTCAGCACCGCGTATTTGGCAAGCGATGTACCCAACGTTTGGCTGGCCGACACCGCATGCTCAAGGTTGCGGTACAAGGTATCGATCATCACGTTGCCGACGAACTCGACACGTGCAGGGTCGATCCCCTCGCGCTGCAGGTTGGCGAGCGCACTCTTCTCGGTAATAAACAGCAAGTCGGATATCTGGTCGGTGAGCACGCGGTTGATTTCTTCCGGCATGCCGCGGTCATAGCTGCGCAGACCGGCTTCAACGTGGATGACTTTCACGCCACGTTTGGCCGCCACCAGCGCGCACGCAATGGTGGAATTGACATCGCCCACCACCAGCACCGCCTGAGGTTGCACACTGTCGAGCACCGGTTCGAAACGTTTCATGACTTCGGCCGTTTGCACGGCATGGCTGCCGGAACCCACTTCCAGGTGATGATCAGGACGCGGAATCCCGAGGTCGGCGAAAAAGCTGTCGCTCATTGCCGCATCGTAATGCTGGCCGGTGTGCAGCAGCTGCGCGGCGATACCGGTTTCGGCCAGTGCCGCCATCACCGGTGCGATTTTCATGAAATTGGGACGTGCCCCTGCGACACATAATATCTGGGTCATGGCTGCCATTAATGCGTCGCGTCGTTATGCTCCGACGGGTTATTTTCGCCCGCCTCAGACTGGCGATCACTCACGGTATAGAGAATCTTGCGCACGATAGGCAAGATACGATTGATCGAGCGTTCCATTTGTTCAACACGTTGCGTCAGGCGAACCGTATCTTCATTGTGCATCACGCCGTCTGCAGGGACATGATTGTTGACGCCAGTCGAACCATTGAAATCCTGATGGGCCACTTCGCTTTTCAGATCGGTGATGACTTCGTTAACCTCAGCCTCGCCAAAGTGGTTCTTCTCTTCCAGAAAACCAAACAGCAACAGACGGTCACACGTGGTGTTGAGGCGTCGCGGAATGCCACCGGTAAAGCGATGCAATGCGGAGAACGCTTCGTCGCTGAACCCCGGTGTGCCATCCCAGCCGACCGTCCGAAGACGATGTTCGATATAGCCCCGGGTTTCGTCGGCATCGATCGGCCCCAGGTGATAGGACGCCACCACACGCTGGCGCAACTGCTGCATGTCCGGACTTTGCAGGATGCCGCGAAACTCGGGTTGCCCCAGCAAAAAGGTCTGGATCAGGGAGCGTTCGTTGTTCTGGAAGTTGGAAAGCATACGCAATTCTTCCACCGCGCGCGGTGTCAGGTTCTGCGCTTCATCCACCACCAGTAATGCGCGCTTGCCCTGACGGGTTGCGGCAATCAGGAAGTTTTCCAGGTTCTTTAATAGTGAAGACTTGGCCAGCCCTTCGTGCTCCAGGCCAAATGAGGCGGCCACGCTCCGTAGCGTGTCTTCGGCATCCAATTGAGTCGACACCAGTTGCGCGGCGATCAGGTTGTGGGTTTCCAGCTGCCGAAACAGATTGCGCATCAGGGTGGTCTTGCCCGCGCCCACCTCGCCGGTAATGACAATAAAGCCTTCGCCGAGTGACAGACCATAATCGAGATAGGCCATCGCCCGCTTGTGCCCCTTGGACCCATAGAAAAAACGGGGGTCGGGGTTGAGCTGGAACGGCTTGGCACTAAAGCGGTAATAGTCTTCGTACATGAGTGATCCGTTATCTTGGTGGGACACAGCGACAATACTCACCGAATGTGAAGTAATGGCTGTGCCATTCAGGCAGGCGGGTCAGAAGCGTATATTGGCGGTAGCTGTCAGACTGTTTTCGTTGAAGTCGGAATTGGGTGCGTCTGAATTCCGTTGCTGGAACCGGTATGTCAACGCACCCGACAGGTCCTTATCGAATCGATGGTTCATTCCCAGACTGAGTGTCGCCAGATCATCTTGACGCGATGGATTGATCGGAGACACCGTGCTGTTGCGGGAGAGCGAAACGCTTCCGTTTGCGCTGGTGTGGGGTGACAGCCGGTAACTGGCGGTACCGGACACGCCCTGCGTGTGGTCTTCCGTCCCGGCAACACTTTGATAGATGCGCTTGGTATCGAATGCCGATAATCCAAGACCCAGGCGCCCCTTTGACCAAGATACGCCGGCAATCAGGCTCTTGATAACAAACACGCCACTATTAAGGCTGACATCAAGCAAACCCAGAGGCGCAAGGTCCGCATCCGTCGCGCCAAGCGCGCGCGCAGTCGCGGCCGTTAATGGAGCGGAGCATCCTGTTGGAAACGGGGGCGTCAGGCCCGGTGTCAAATAATACTGCCCCCCCACAACGTTCGGGCAACGCCAGATCGCTCGTGCGCTATCCGCCAGAAGCCGCTCCGTGATATCACTAACATCCTCTGAGTAGCTCAATCGCCAGTTCGAAGCACGCGTACGATGATTCCCTGAAAAGCTGTAGGTCCGTCCGAAATACCGTTCGCCTATCGAAGCTTCGATGCTGGTGCGTCGCGAGGGCGCCCAACCAAAGCCGACACTGTAAAAAACACCGTCGGCACCGCTCGCGTTTAAATAGTCATTTTGCTCTTGGCCATAGGTTCCAAAAATGCGGAACTTACGGGTAAGCGCGTAACCCAGGGTGCCAGACGTGCGTTCAAAGGTTGAATTGCCGCCGGTGGCACTGCTATCCAGCTGGCGGAGCGAATAATTGAGTCCCCAGCTCAAATCGTTGAATTGGGGACCACTACTCAAGCCCGCAGTGAATGCATTGCTTACCGAGTCTGAGCCTGAATTGTCACCGAATATTGCGCCGCCAGTCGAATAGCGGGCCTGCCCGGTGGCAAAGGTTCCGAAACGTTTCTGGATATAAGGGCTTAGAGAATAGACTCCCACAGTAGCCCGGTTCGAATTATTGGTTGTGGCCTCTGCGGGCGACCCCGTCAACGACAATAATGCCTGCGAAATGCTGGCTGTGCCGTCCAGGAACAGGAAATCTTCGATCAGTTCGGCCTTGCCCACGGCAGCCAGATTATGGAAAAGGTCGGTGCTGTTGTCCTCGCTATAGCGCGATACGCCCGTCAGGCTGTAATTCATGGACGCCTGAACGCGACGAGAACCCTGAGAGCGCAGACTGAAACCTGGCGTCACACTCAATATCAGCGCATCTTCCGGATTGTTTTCACTCTGATTGACATTATCGGTGTAGGTGGCTGACGCCCCTACGCTGGGTTCAAAGCGCCAGTCGGTGGCGTATGCGGGTAACGCGCAAGTCATCGCCATGAAGATAGACACAATGCCTGCGAACGGCGCCTGCCGAAGCGCAGATCGACTCATTTCACGCGGGCCGAGCTTATTTACCGTAGCTGCCATAGTAACCATAGTAGTAATCTGCACCTGGCGTCGGGGTGGTTTTGTTCAACAACATGCTGACCACTTCGCATGACTGGATGTGGCTGAGCGCTTCGCGTACGGCATCCTGCGAGGTTTTTTCGGCCTCAACCACCATGACGATCTGTCCCATGTGTGTGGCCAGCACGCTCGATTCGCTGGTGGCCAACAACGGTGGAGAATCGAACAGAATGATGCGGTCTGGATAACGGTTCCCGATATCCTCAATCAATCGGGTCATCGCGGCGCTGGCGAGCAATTCGGTTGCGCGTTTGTAAGTGCGGCCTGCCGGCAAAACCGTCAGCTTGGCGATATCCGTCCGGATCATCACATCGGACAGCTTGAGGTCTTTATCCTGCAACACATCCAGCAATCCCTTGTCAGCATGTATGCCCAGGTATTCGGGGATGCGCGGTTTTGCAACGTCGGCATCGATCAGCAGCACGGTGCGATCCATTTCCATTGCCATGGAAATGGCAAGATTGAGCGCGCAAAAGCTTTTGCCTTCACCCGGCAACGAACTCGTCACCATGATGAGGTTGCCATTCTTGACCCGTGCAGTACCTTGCCCAAAGGCGTTGGCAATCAATGGCCGCTTGATGATGCGAAATTCTTCGGCGATCTGGCTTTTTTCCGCATCGGGTGACACCACACCCATTCGATGCAGACGCGCCAGGTTAATTGTCTGAACCTGACTGTTGCCCTCCATCACTTCGGCGTCCGGTTCGCTGAACACCGGATCCACGGGGGTCGCAACAAAGGGCGTCGCCTGAGTGCTGCGCTGTTTGTTGAGCGCCTCTTCTATCAGGCTGGTTTCCTTAACAGGATCAGTCTCGCTGCTCTGGGCCAAAGGACGTGGGACACCCGATCCGATTTTGCCAGCAGCTTTTTCAATAATGCTCATGAATTCTCCTAGCCCGCTCGCGACAACACGAGTTGCACGACCATCACCGCCCCATAGGCAGCAATCAAGCTCCCCAGCGCAGCCATATACGTCAGCAGGCCTTTGCGCTTGCGGCGCAAGGTTTCAGTGGTTTCCACCCGTGAAACCGCACCCAGCAGAGGCAAACCGGTCAATTCACGCAAGGCCTTGCGGTCGGTCACAGTACGGCGCAGCTGACTCAGCAGGAAAGCAACGGCAATGCCTGCACCCAAGCCTCCTAGCGTGACCAAAGACAGTAGCAGTGGTCGGTTCGGCCACGCGGGTTGACTCGGCACAAACGGCGGATCAATCACGCGGAAATCCACGGTGTCGGTCTTGCTTTCAACCTCACCCGACATGGTGACCGACTCACGACGCTTCAATAAAGCATCGTAGTTCTGACGATAAACGTCATAGTCGCGCATCAGCTGGGTGTAGTCCTGCTCGACCTGAGGGATCATGTTGGACGCATTACGTAATTCGCTATAACGACGCTGGTATTCAGCCACACGCGCGCCCAGCGAGGAGACCGTGGCGTCCGCTTCCGCAATTGCGATGGTGAGTTGTTGATAGACAGGGTTCTGTATTTTCGAGCCTGCAGGGTCTTTTTTACGGTCGGCAAGGTCAATTTTCTTCTGCGCTTCCAGCTTGTCGATCAACCGTTTTGTCGACTGAATATCGGGGTGCAGATCGGTATATTGCAGGCGGAGTTGATCCATCTGCTGCTGCAGCGCCTGAATTCGGCCATCCACTTCGCTGTGGGTTGACACCGCAGCCGCAGCAGCGGTGAGCTCCGGCTCTTCGTCGGACAACTGACGCTTGAGCTGATTACGCCGATTGGTAGCCTCCTGCTGGTCCAACTGCGCCTGCCGCAATTGGCCTGAGGTTTCCGCCAGCTTGGTGTAATAGTCACCGCCCTGTCCGGGCATCATGCCAATGTGTTTCTGCTTGAATTCCGTAAGCGCGCCTTCGGCATCGTTGAGCTTTTGCTGGTACTGCTGCAACTGCTCTTCAATAAAACGCGCTGAACTAGAAATATCCTGGCGGGTTTTACCCAGACTGCCTTCCACAAAAATGGTCAACAAGGACTGCACCACTTTTTTGGCTAGATCGCCATTGGCATCCTGATAACTGATGGTATACAGGTTTTCACGACCCGCATCGGCAATCGAAATCTTGCCAGCCAAGCCGTCCAACATGGATTCGGTCTGCTCCGGCGTTTTGGCCCGCACATCCAGATCGGTCATGCGCGCAACTTTTTCCAGCGTGGGCCGGCTCACCAGCTGACGCGTCATCAGCTTGATCTGCTGCTCCACGTTGGGCTCGGCTGCCAACCCGGCCAACAAGGGCTTGAGCAACGTCTGCGTATCAACATAGACACGTGCCGACGCCTCATAACGGTCGGGCAGCACCATCACCCAGGTCCAACCGACAATGCATACCAGCCAGGCCATCGCCACGCCCCACCAGCGCCGATACCAGGTGGCTTTCGCATACCCCAGAATTTGTTGCAGTACCTGATCCATATGCTATGCGAATGTTCGTTCCATCAAAAAGTGCAGCCGAGGACGGCGTAAGTCAATTTAAAACAGACTTTCCGGGACCACCAACACATCGCCGGGACGCATATCCACGTTGGCAGAAACGTCACCGCCTTTGAGCAGGTCTTCCAACCGAACCCCCAGACGCGCCTGCTTACCTTCGGTTGTACGAAGAATATAAGCCTTGTTACCTGCCGCGAAGTCGGTCAAACCGCCCACCGAAATCATCAGGTCAATCAAACTCATTTTTTCGCGATAGTTCAGCGCCTGCGGCTTGGCCGCTTCGCCCACCACACGGATCTGCTGATCAAACGGGCCTACACCGCCCGATACGATCACGGTAACGATGGGTTCCTGAATATATTTGGAAAGTGTCTTTTCGATATCTCGCGCCAGCTGAGTGGGCGTTTTGCCCGAGGCCTGCAGATCTTCGATCAGATTCATCGTCATCTTGCCATCCGGACGCACCGGGAAAGTGCCCGTCACTTCGGGGTTGCGCCAGACAAAGACCTGAACCGAGTCACCCGGGCCGACCAGATAGTTCCAGTCGACATTACCTGTCTGTGTCGGTGCGGGCGGATAAGCGGGCGTACTGGAGCATCCAGCCAGCGCAGCAACTGCCAACACCACGCTAGCGCGTGCGATGTGATTGTTGATCGTAAACATGTCCATCCTCCCTTATATAATTGCAATTAATCCGCAGACATTATGCCAGAGCAGATTAAATACCAAACCTGATTACAAGAATACATAAGCAATTCACAGGCCAGTCCAAACAATGCCCGTGAATCCCTCTACCATTAAGAATCTACCCGATCTCATCAAACCAGTGCGACGATCTGCCAACAGAAGCGTCATGAAGCCATCGTCTGCCAAGGTATTATGCCGCCATGATCAATACCGCAATCGACAGCCTCGATACCCTGCGCCTGCACATTCGTGAGTTTGCCTTGGCTCGCGCCTGGGAACGCTACCACACCCCGAAGAATCTGGTGATGGCGTTAAGCGTGGAAGTCTCTGAGTTGCTGGAGCCCTTTCAATGGCTGACGGCAGAACAGAGTCACCAGTTGAATGCCGAGCAACATGAGGCAGTCCGCCAGGAAATCGCCGACGTGCTGATTTACCTGACCCGGCTGGCCGATATACTGGAAATCGACCTCCTGGAAGCGGCTGCCGACAAGTTGGTGATTAATGCGAGAAAATACCCGGTCGACCAGGCGTACGGCAATGCGCTCAAGTCTTCGGTCAACCTACCTAATCAAAACAGCTCAGATGACTAAGTCTTATTACAAGCACCATGTTTTTTTCTGTACCAATCAACGCGATGACGGCGCCCAATGCTGCGGTGCCTCTGGCGGCCAGCAGATGCGCGACTATTTGAAGAAGAAATCCAAACACGCCAACCTCGCCGGCAAAGGCAAGTGCCGCATCAACAGCGCCGGATGCCTGGATCGCTGCAATGAGGGTCCGGTTCTGGTCGTCTATCCCGAGGGCGTCTGGTACACCTATGTGGATGAATCCGATATTGATGAAATCTTTGATGTTCACCTCAAGCAAGGGCACATCGTCGAACGCTTGAGACTGAAATGACGCGGCCGGAATGAAGCGGTTCAAACTGCGCATCCCGGTGCCGGCAGGCAAGCTGGAAACGGTGATCGACGACCCCGAATCCGATCGCCGCGGCCTGCTGCTGGTCGCCCACCCCCACCCGCTACACGGCGGCAGCATGGACAACAAGGTCGTGACCACGCTGGCCAAAGCAGCCAACGAAGCAGGCTGGGTGTCGGTGCGCCCCAATTTTCGCGGCGTCGGCATGAGCGACGGCGCATTCGATGCCGGCATCGGCGAGACCGACGATTTGCTTGCGGTTGCCCGCTTTGTCGAGGCCAGTTACCCGGGGCTGCCTTGGGCGCTGGCCGGATTTTCATTCGGTGCGTTTGTGCAACACCGGCTGCGCCAGCAACTTGATGCGCGCCGGCTGATTCTGGTTGCGCCAGCGGTCACCATGTACGAATTTGATCCGGTGCCAGCCGACACCGTCGTCATTTACGGCGACGCCGACGAATTGATCCCGCCCAGCGCCATCCAGCTTTGGGCTGAACAGCAACACCTCACGCAAAAAGTCATTCCGCAGGCCGGACACTTTTTTCACGGCAAGCTGAAAGAGCTTAAACAGGCTTTCATGGAGGCCTGCCCATGCTGAAGGTACGCGGGCTCACCAAAAAATATGGCGACACCGAAGTCTTGCGCGGTCTTGACCTGACAGTCCGACGTGGTGAGTGTTTTGGCTTATTGGGTCCCAATGGTGCCGGCAAAACCACCACACTGCGATTGTTGCTGGGCTTGATCGAACCCGACAGTGGCAGCATTGAACTGGCCGGCTTTTCCGTGCCCAAGCATGCGCGCGAGGCGCGGATGAAAGTCGGCGTAGTGCCACAGATGGACAACCTCGACCCTGATTTCAGCGTGCGCGAAAACCTGTTTGCCTACGGCCGTTACTTCGGCATGGAGAAATCGGCCATCGCCGCGCGTGTTCCTCATTTACTGGAATTTGCCGGATTGGCGCACAAGGCCGATGCGAAGATCACCCAATTGTCGGGCGGGATGAAGCGGCGGCTCACCCTGGCGCGCGCGCTGGTACACGACCCCGACATCCTGTTTCTCGACGAGCCCACCACCGGGCTGGATCCACAAGCGCGTCACCTCATCTGGCAAGGGCTGCGTCAACTGATCGCCGACGGCAAAACCATCGTGCTGACAACGCATTTCATGGACGAAGCCGAGCGGCTGACCGATCGCCTTGCCATCCTCGACCATGGCTGCCTTGTCGCTGAAGGGGCGCCGCGTGCATTGATTGAATCGCACATTGAGCCGGTCGTGGTCGAAGTCTTCGGCGAAGGCCTGGCCGACTGGACGCGCAATCACGCGGCAAGCTTGTGCCAACGCTTCGAGACCGTCGGCGAAACCCTGTTCTGCTACAACAGCAACGCCGATACGGTGATCGAGGCCTTGAAACACGCCCCGACATTGCGTTACCTGCATCGCCCGTCCAGCCTCGAAGACGTTTTCCTCAAACTCACCGGGCGTGATTTACGTGATTAAACTTCTTCACTTGCCCCAGCTGTCATGGCGCTTTATCCCGGTGTGGCACCGCAATTATCTGGTGTGGAAAAAGCTCGCCAGTCCGGCCATCCTCGGCAACCTCGCCGACCCGATGCTCTACATGCTCGGGCTCGGCTACGGCCTCGGCAGCCTGTTGCCGGATGTCGGCGGCATGCCCTACCTCACCTTCCTCGCCGCCGGCACGGTCGCTTACAGCACGATGAACGCCGCCACTTTTGAAGTGCTGTATTCGAGCTTTTCGCGGATGCATGTGCAGCGCACCTGGGATGCCATCATGAACGCGCCGCTGACGCTCGATGACGTGATGCTGGGCGAGCTGACCTGGGCCGTTACCAAAAGCCTGCTCTCCGGGCTGGCGATCCTGGCGGTGATCTGGGGATTGGGCCTGTTCGGCAACTTCTGGATGACGCTATGGATCATTCCCGTGGTCGCAATGGTCGGTTTCTGCTTTGGCGGCATGGGACTGGTCATGAATGCCGTATCACCCAGCTATGATTTTTTTCTCTATTACTTCTCACTGGTGATCACGCCGATGGTGCTGCTGTGCGGGGTGTTCTTCCCGGTCACGCAATTGCCGGAAGTGGTTCAGAGCGTCTCGGCCTGGCTACCGCTCACCCACGCCATCGACCTGGTGCGTCCGCTGGTGGTCGGCAACGTGCCCGACAACATCGCGCTGCACGTCGCCGCGTTGCTGGTTTACGGCAGCCTCGGTTACGTCATTGCCCTGGCGCTGACACGGCGGCGTCTATTGAAATAGACGAAGATTCCCTTCTGCAATTACAACAACTCTGGCATGACGCGCTTCATGTATTCATCGAATAGCGGCACGGTGAAGCTGTTATCACCGTGTGACTGACTATAAATCATTCCTTTACTAATCAAGTTCGCGCGAATCGGCGCAACCGCCTGAACATCCCTATTCAGCAAGTGTGCGATATCCCCCGAGCGGTGCGGCCCCTCGCCTAGCTCTGCCATGGCGCGTATATATTTCTTCTCCGCAGGCGTAAGCCGATCAAACCGCACCCTGAAAAAACTGGCGTCTAGCTCCAACATGGCGAGATCGGTTGCTGAACGCGCGTTTTCTCGCGTGATTGGTGAAGCGCTCGCACAATGCCAACTGTGCTTGCCCCATTCCTGCAGGAAATAGGGATAGGCTTTCGTTTGCAACAATATCTCAACCAGAGCGCCTTCTTCATACTGCACGCCGAGCCTTTCGGCCGGGGCAACCAGCGCTTTCCTCGCCTCTGCATCCTTAAGCGCACCGATTTCGGGATACTCGAATAAGCGTTCCGCATAGGATTTGGCGCGCCCAGCACGTCCCACTAGCTGAGGCAGACCCGCGCCTATCAGTGCTATTGGCAATTGGGATTGCGCGCATTTATGCAGTGCGGTAATAAGCGCTGCAAATTCTTCCTCATCAACGTATTGCAACTCGTCGATAAAGAAAACAACTGCGGTATGTTTCTCTTTTGCGGCATGTCCCAGCGCAACAAAGAGGCTAATAAGATCGTGTTCCAAGTCGCCCGAATCGGCGATCCCAGGCTCACTCCCGAGATCAACCCCGAACTCGATATCCTCGTATTTAAGTTTCATTGCCCCGACGAATCCGCCGAGCGCTCTGAGTGCTTTTTTTGCCAAATCGCCAATTGCTGCAATTCGATCCAGCTTTAGCAAAGCCATTCGCAACGAGGGAATCAACAGCGCTGGCAACGAACGTTTCTCTGGCGACTCAATCGACACCACGACAAAACCCCGCGCCTCTGTTTCCTGCGCGATGCGTGTCAGCAATACTGTCTTGCCCACGCCCCTGAGTCCGACAAGCAGCAGACTCCTCGCCGACAACCCATTGCGAAACCGATCAAGCGCAATAGCCGCTCTCTCGATGATTTCGTCGCGCCCCGCCAATTCCGGCGGTTGCGTACCCGCCCCGGGCGCGTAGGGATTAATCCGTGGGTCCATATTTATGGAAGTTATGTTAGTTTATTCATTAACGATAAACCATATTAAATTAGATATACACAGGATGGTTAGCTGCCCTGGGTCAAACCCCAGCCGCCTGTTGATCCGCGTGGTAGCTGGAGCGCACCATCGGACCGCAGGCCGCGTGTTTAAAGCCCATTGCCAGCGCTTCCTGTTCAAACTGGACAAAGCGTTCGGGTGTCACGAAGCGCAACACGGGCAGGTGATGCTGCGAGGGCTGTAGATATTGTCCAAGCGTCAGCATGTCGACGTCGTGCGCGCGCAGGTCGCGCATCACCTGCAGAATTTCGTCGTCGTCTTCGCCCAGGCCGAGCATCAGCCCGGATTTGGTGGGGATGTCGGGGTGGCGCAGCTTGAAATCCTGCAATACTTTGAGCGAATGCGCGTAATCGGCACCGGGGCGTGCTGCTTTGTAGAGACGCGGCACGGTTTCCAGATTGTGATTCATCACGTCGGGCGGCGCGAGGTCGAGGCGATCCAGCGCCTTGTCCAGCCGCCCGCGAAAATCCGGGGTGAGAATTTCGATCCGGGTTGAGGGCGATTTCTCACGCACCGCAGCAATGCACAACGCGAAATGGTCAGCGCCGCCGTCGCGCAAGTCATCACGATCGACACTGGTGATCACCACATATTTCAATCCCATCAGTGCAATGGTTTCGGCCAGATGGCGCGGCTCATCCTCATCGGGTGGCAGCGGGGTACCGTGGCCGACATCGCAGAACGGGCAGCGCCGCGTACACAGGTCGCCCAGAATCATGAAGGTGGCGGTGCCGTGGCCAAAGCATTCACCCAGATTGGGACACGATGCTTCCTCGCACACGGTATGCAACTTGGCTTCGCGCAGGATGCCTTTCAGCCGGGCCACGTTGGGCACATTGGGCGACTTGGCACGGATCCACGGCGGCAGGCGCATGCGCGGCTGCGGCACGATCTTGATCGGAATACGCGCAGTTTTTGCTGCGCCCTTGTGCTGGATGGGGTCTGCCATAATGGACTCGGAACAACATTGAACCCGGATTTTAGCCTATGCGATTGCTATCCCTAACCCTGCTGGCTTTGTGGGGGCCCATTGTCAAAGCTGCCGAGCTCACCGTGGACACCGACACCGGGCTGAGCAGTTGGCAAACCGAGCAAGCGGGTATTCAGGTACGGCTGACCCAGATCAGCCCCGACCAGGCCCGCGCCTTTTATATCGCCCGCGGCTTTTCTGCTGCAGCAACGGAACGCTACGTCGCGGAGTGCGTCTTCATGACCGTGGTACGCAATGTCGGTGAAACCCCGATCCAGCATCGTTTGGCCGACTGGCGCTATGTGGTATCCGACCAGCCTCCCCAGTCGATCCGCAGTAAAACCGAGTGGGAACGGATCTGGAAAAAACTGGGCGTGAAGGCCTCCGCGCGCATTGCCTTCACCTGGGCGCAAATCCCCTCCACGCAAACCTTTGCGCCGGGCGACTGGAATCAGGGGATGACCACTTACAGCGTACCGCGCGACACCGCTTTCGTCCTGCGATTCGTCTGGCGCGCCGATGGAAAAACCCATTCAGGCCTGATTGAAAATGTGAGGTGCAGTCATGAATAAATTGAAGCGCTGGGCGGGACAGGTTGCCGTACTCGGTCTCTTGTTCGGCCTGCCTGCCGCAGGGGTGGCCGCAGAGCTGCCGCCCCTGTCTCACAGCCTGACAAAGCTCACGCCGAAGCCTGCCCCGGCACTAAAGCTGAACGATATGCGTGGCGCAGCACACGACCTGTCCCAACTCAAGGGGCGCGTGGTGCTGATCAACTTCTGGGCGACCTGGTGTCCACCTTGCCGGCGCGAAATGCCGTCGATGGAACGCTTGACGCAACAGCTGAAAGGCGAGGCCTTCAGCGTGCTGGCCGTCAATGTGGGTGAAAGCGTCAATGACATCGAGCTGTTCACCAGCCAGCTGGATGCTGACTTGAGCTTCCCGATTTTGCTCGATCGAAGTAGCCAATCCATGCAATCCTGGAAAATTTCCGGTTTGCCAACAACCTATCTGGTCGACAAGAAAGGACGCGTGGTGGCGGGCGCAATCGGTGGCCGAGAGTTCGACCATCCCGATATGGTCCGGTCAATCCGGGCCTTGCTCAAACCGTAATCAGACCTGAACCCAAACCTGTCCGGCCTCTATTTTCACCGGATAGGTTTTGATCGGCTCGTCGGCCGGGTCGCAGGTTGGCTGACCGGTGGTCAGGTCAAAGTAACTGCCGTGCAGCGAGCACTTGATCTTATTGTCCTTGATGCAGCCCAGATACAGCGAATAATCCTCATGGGTGCACATTTCATCGACCACATAGTGCGTACCGCTGGCATTGCACAGCAGCAGGCGTTTGCCGTCGATGACGACGCGCTTCATCTCGGCCGGCTTGAGTTCGTCGGCAGCGGCGATGGCTACGAATTCGCTCATATCAACGCACCCGTGCGGCGGCTTTGCCGGAATCCAACGCGGCCCTGATCAGCGTGGCCGCTTCAGCGACGCTCGCAGCACGCCCCACGTGATGCAGGATGATCGAGCCGGCCAGCAGCAGGGAGTCATAGGTGGCGTTCTTGTCACCCTTCAAGGCCTGCATGCCGGCTTCTGCGGCAGCGCGAGCCGTTGCGTTGATGTCAATTGCGGCAACGATTTCATCCGCACCTTCTTCGGCGGCCACGCTACCGGGCAGCGGCACCGCACGCACCGGCTGATCAATACCAAGTGCGACCGGATCCACCGTCGCCTCGATTTCAGCGCCCTTGTCGTGATACTGGAAATACTTGCCGGTCTGACGCAGCGACGGAATCACGCCCCCTTCGACGCCGCGCACGATACACGCGGTATCAAATCCGGCTTCGCGCGCGAGATCGGCGTACACCGGCGGATAGGGCTTGTGCACATATCCGGTGACGAAGTGGGTTTTCAGTTTGCCCATGATCGGCTTGGACAACACTTCCACCGTGGTCAGCACTTGGCGTTTGATCATTTGCGAACGCAGCGGAATCAGCTTGTGCATGCCAGGGTTGGACTGCGCCTGATCGACATAAGACCAGCCCAAAGCCGGATCGCTCAACCGCGCAGCCGCCTCGGTGGGAGTCAAATTCACTGGCACTCCGGCTGCTTCCAGCACATGCCGCGCCGTCACCCCGTATTTAGGGCCAACCTTGTCGAGGCCATGGTTGACCACGTGCACACCCAGCTCAGCCAGCAACGGGCCCAGAAAAGGGGCCGCAGGCAGGCAACGCGTATAGCCATCATAGGGATCGCCGATATCGACCACTTCGTCGACCGCAGCCGTGACCCGCTGGGTAGTCTCGAGCACGGCATCCAGCGCCCCGCGGTTTTCATCCTGCGTCTCACGCTTCATGCGCAGGGCAATAAAGAAAATGCCGACCTGGATCGGATCAATGGCGTTTTCGATAATTGCCTTGGTCCCCAGATGGGCCTCGGTGCGGCTGATGTTCTTCGACAGGTCGGGGCCGGTGGCAATGCGCTGAATAATCGAACGCATCAATAACTTGGGGTCGGTCGGCAAGGTGTCTATGCTCATGAATTACTCCATTAGAAGTTGCAAGAATACTAATATCTGACTAATTTAGTCAACTATAGATCGACTCCTGCAACCGGCTTACCAGCGTCAGCCCCTGTGCCTGCGGAGTTTCCGGAATGCCCAGATCGCGGGCTTGCGTGACACGCATTCCCGCATAGCCGCAGGGATTGATGGCTGCGAAAGGACGCAGATCCATGTCCACATTCAAAGCCAGCCCGTGATAAGTGCAGCCATGTTTGACCCGCAAGCCAAGTGCGGCGATTTTTGCACCCTCGACGTACACGCCGGGTGCGCCCGCTTGCCGCGTGGCCGTTACGCCCTGCGCCGCCAATAGATCAATAACCGCCTGCTCCATCCGCGTCACCAGTTCGCGGATGCCGTAACCGCGACGCCGCAGATCAACCAGCACATAGGCAACCACCTGCCCCGGCCCGTGATAAGTAATCTGGCCGCCACGGTCGATGGGAATAACCGGAATGTCCGTCGCTGCGATTAGATGTTCGGGCTTGCCCGCCTGGCCTTGGGTATAAACAGGCGGGTGCTCCAGCAACCAGATTTCGTCCGGCGTATCGGGCGACCGTTGAGCGGTGAAGGCCTGCATCGCTCGCCAGGTCGGTTCATATTCAACCAACCCAAGGTGGCGAACGACCGCCTGAGAAAAATCGCTTTCCATCGGACTGCTCATGCGGGTGTCACGGCGCTCAAAGTGCCATCTTCACCCAGGGGTGGGCCGTGATTTCTCGATACAACGCATCAAGTTGGGAGCGAGAGGTGGCGCGTATGACGCAGGTTACCGACAGGTAGTTTCCCCCGCTCGATTCGCGCAATTCAATGGTTTCCGCCTTAAAATCCGGCGCATGGCGTTGCACCAGTTCCACCATGGTTTGCGCAAAATCATCGCGCCGTTCACCCATGATCTTGACGGGAAAATCGGTGGGGAATTTCAGCAGGGTTTCTTCTTCGCTCATGCGCGCATCACCTGATGTTTGAAAGTTTGATACAAGGTATCCATCTGTTGCGCCAGCGGCCCCGGCACGCCGGCACCCACCGCTACGCCGTCCAGTTTCACGATGGCCATAACTTCCTTGCTCGACGAAGTCATCCACAACTCGTCGGCGTTGCGCACTTCGGCTTCGGTGATCATGCGAATCTCATGAGGAATGCCGTGCGCTACAGCGAGCTCCAGCACCAAATCATAAGTCACCCCCGTCAGCATCAGGTTCGAGGGCGGGGGCGCTAGCAATACACCGTTCTTCACCACGAAAATATTGCTCGCGCTGCCTTCGGTTAAAAAGCCATCGCGCAACATCACCGTTTCAGCACAGTCCACATCTACCGCCTGCTGCCGCAGCAAAATATTCGGCAACAACGAGATGGCTTTGATATTGCAACGCTGCCAGCGATTGTCAACGGCGGTAATCGCACACACCCCTGCCTGCTTTTGCGCTGAGGTGGCTGTTCCCAACGGCTGGGCAAACATGAAAACGGTCGGCGGCACCCCTGCAGGAAAAGCCTGGTCACGCGGCGGCTGCTCTACTCCGGGCGTACCCCGTGTGACCTGAATATAGATGGATTGATCAGAAAACGCCTGCTCGGCGATCAATCGGGCGATCAGATCGTTCCACGCATCCAGCCCAAGCGGATTGGCCAGACGGATGCCATCGAGACTGCTTTGCAAGCGCCGCAGATGGCTATCCAATCGAAATGGCTGCCTTGAATACACCGGCACCGTTTCATACACGCCATCTCCAAACACAAAGCCCCGGTCAAGCACCGATATCTTGGCCTCGGCGAGGGGCATGAAAGCGCCGTTGAGGTAAATGCTCACTGTCCGAAGAAGAGTCGAATGGTGTCCCAGCCACGTCCCAGGATACCGGCCACACCGACGTCATGCAGGGCAAGCAGGGGGAAATCACCCAGCGACTTTCCATCCAGCGTCAACCGTAGGGTGCCCATGCGTTGCCCTCGATTAATGGGGGCAACGATGGGCTGCTTGGTGATCACTTGGGCCTTTACCCGACCGGAGCTGCCGCGCGGGGTCAGCAAATAAAAATCCTGCTCGAATCCCATGCTCACCGAAGCCCGTGCACCCCGATACAGCGAGGCCATCTTGACCGGTTGACGCGCCCTGTATAGCCGCACACTGTCGAAGTTTTCGAAGCCATAGTTCAGCAGCTTGAGGGCATCCTGAGTACGCAGCGCATCCGAACGCGCACCGAGCACCACTGCAACCCGCCGTTGATTGCCCCGCTGGCCCGCCGCCGCCATGCAATACCCTGCCTGCACAGTGCGACCCACTTTCAGGCCAGTGACCGTGCTGTCACGCCACAACAAACGATTGCCGTTGTAGTAGGTGATGCCTTTAATGGCGAGCTCTTTTTGATTAAAAAATGCCTGGCGGCTGGGAAAGTCGCGCACCAACGCACGCCCCAGAAAAGCCATGTCGCGCGCGCTGGATTCATGGCCTGGCTCGGTCAGCCCGGTGGCATTCATGAAATGGGTTTTATTCATGCCCAGCCATTTGGCCATGCTATTCATGCGACCGACGAATGCAGTCTCGTTGCCATCCGAAGCCATTACCAGTGCCAAGGTCGCGTCGCTGGCCGACTGCAATAACATGGCCTGCAGCAGGGTATCCACACTGACCTGATCGCCCGCCTTGAGAAATACACGCGCGCCATCTGTCTGCGTGGCCGCTTCCGGGATGGTGACCATCTCGCCCAAACTCATTTTATTTTTTTTGATATCCCCCAGCAGAACATAAGCTGTCATCAGCTGCGTCAACGAAGCGGGGGCCAAGGGCAGATCAGCCTGGTGCGCGGCCAGTTCGCGTCCGCTGGCCTGGTCGATCACGACCCAGGCACGCGATGTGATGCCAGTGGGCTCGGCCCACGCCGAAGTGGCGGCCAGCATTACAACCAAATACCAAAATCTTTTCATGACTGCTCCAGTCTTTCACGTCTGACCATGACTGCATTGAGATCAAGACGTTCCCGTACTTGTGCACGATCGGCACGCGCATCCTCTTCGTTCGCATAAGGGCCGATCTGTACGCGATGCAGCGTACCAATCAGGACAACCTGAATACGGGTGTCATCCACCCCCAACTCGCGTTTGATTCGCTTGAGCAACTTTTGCGCATTCTCAGGCTGGCCAAATGCCCCGACCTGCAGGAACAAGCCATCGACGGACGCTTCGTCCGGGATGCCATTAGCGGCAGGATCGATGCTTTCTACCCTTACCCGTGCACTGCCCTTTCCCAGATAGCCCAGCTTGTGTGCAGCGGTATACGACAAATCGATCAGACGGTTTTTGTGGAACGGGCCGCGATCGTTGATCCGCACCACCACCGACCGGCCATTCACCAGTGACGTAACGCGTGCATAGCTGGGAATCGGCAGCGTAGGATGCGCTGCCGTCATGGCGTACATATCATAAGGCTCACCGGATGACGTTTTTTTGCCGTGAAAACGACGGCCGTACCACGATGCCAGACCTTCTTGGCTATAGGCGCGGCGTTCAGTCTGCGGTTTATAAGTGTTTCCCAGAACAACGTAGGTGCGGTTGGCGTAGCGGTGCATGGGTTCATCACGCGGCACGGCATCGGGAATGCTGTCAAGCCTCGATGGAGGATTGGCTTCGGGACCATCATCGAGATAATAGCCACCGCTCTTGGCTGCCGCAGATGGGGTAGTTTTGGCTTGAGCCGATGGACCACTGCCGCATCCTGCCAGTACCAGGGTGACGGCAGCCACCCCCAAAATCAGGATTGTTTTCATCACGTCATTTTATCCCGTCACGATTTATTGAGTTGACGATGCGTGGCCACACTCATCAGGATGCCCATTCCAAGCAGCAGGGTAATCAGTGCCGTACCGCCATAGCTCATGAGCGGAAGCGGCACGCCAACCACGGGCAAAATGCCCGACACCATGCCCATGTTGACGAATACATAAGTGAACAGATTCAAGCTCAGGGTGGCCGCCATCAAGCGACCAAACAAAGTGGGCGCATGCGCCGCAATGGTAAGGCCTCGCACCACGATGGCCAGATACACAGCGACCAGCAGGATCGTGCCCAGATAGCCAAACTCTTCGCCAAATACCGCAAAGATAAAATCGGTCGTACGCTCGGGAATGAAATCGAGCTGGCTTTGCGTGCCCTCCATCCAGCCTTTGCCGAACAAGCCACCCGAGCCAATCGCAATAGTCGACTGGATGATGTGATAACCCGCGCCCAGCGGGTCGGCCGAAGGGTCGAGCAGGGTCAGCACACGACGCTGCTGGTAGTCGTGCATCATCCCCCATACCAGCGGCAAACTGGCTCCGCCAAACACGCCGCCACCCAGGATCACCTTCCACGGCAGGCCGGCAAAAAACAGCAGGTAAAAACCCGAAGCGCCAATCATCATCGCCGTTCCCAGGTCAGGTTGACGCAAAATCATCAAGAACGGTACCAGCAGCAGCACGCCACCAAACAAGTAATGCTTGGCACGCAACACGGTTTCGTTTCGCTGAAAATACCAGGCCAGCAACAATGGGAGTGCAAGTTTCAACAATTCAGAGGGCTGGAATGCCATCACCCCCAGATTCAGCCAGCGCCGAGATCCATTGCGGATTTCGCCAAACAGGGCCACCCCGACAAGCATCACCATCCCGGCAACATAAAGAGGGGGGCCAAACTTTGACAGCAAATGCGGCGGGATATTGGCGACGACCACCATCACCATCAACGCCAAACCCATGTTGATCATATGACCACTGATGCGTCCAGGGCTTTGCCCCGAAGCACTCGCCACCACTGCCAGACTGATGCCCAGCAGCATGACAACCAGCGTCAGGAGAATCCCGTCGACATGACGCAGACGGCGCAGTATCCAGTGGCTATTCCGTGGCATCGCGTGCTTCCAGGTTCATCGTGCCCGGTCGTTTCCCGGTCAAATAATAATCAAAGACTGCGCGGGCAATAGGCGCTGCGGTCGAGCTACCATGCTCTCCATTCTCGACTATCACTGCAATCACAATTCGGGGATTCTCGACAGGGGCAAAAGCCATGAACAGTGCATGATCACGATTTTTCCGGGACAACTGGCTGGAATCGTACCGGGCTCCCTGCTTGATACCGACCACTTGTGCGGTGCCCGTTTTCCCGGCGAGTGTGTAACTCGCACCAGCCGCCGAAGCCGCCGCAGTGCCTCCTGGCCGCATGACATCCATCATGCCTTCACGCACCACGGTCATATTGGCCGGATCAAAATTAACCATACGCTGCGGCGCCTTGGCCAGAGGTTGCCAAATGTGCGTAACGGGATCACGCACAGCCTCAGCCAGCCGCGGTTCGATGCGGATGCCGCCATTGGCGAGCATGGCTGTCGCCACGGCCAGCTGTAAGGGGGTACTGAGGTGATAACCCTGGCCAATTCCGGCAATCACCGTTTCACCCGGATACCAGACTTTGTTCCAGCGACGTTTTTTCCAATCTCGAGACGGGAGCAATCCCGCCGATTCCCCTTCCAGATCGATCCCGGTTTTTTCACCAAAACCAAATTTCGCCAGCGAATCATGCATGCGGTCGATGCCCATATCCACGGCCAGCTTGTAATAATAAACATCACACGATTGCGCAATTGAACGCTTCAAATCCACCACACCATGTCCGCCTTTTTTCCAGTCCCGAAATTGATGACGGCTATTGGGCAGGCTGTAATAACCAGGATCGGAAATCGAATCGCCCGGTTTGCGCAGACCGAGTTCCAGCCCAGCCATCGCCATGAACGGCTTGATAGTTGAGCCTGGGGGGTAAATTCCGCGTAACGCCCGGTTGACCATTGGACGGTCCGGTGACTCGTTGAGCGACTTCCAGGTTTCAGGGTCGATACCATCGACAAACAGATTGGGGTCAAATCCGGGTCGACTGACCAGCGCCAACACTCCGCCAGTATTGGGATCCAGTGCCACCAGGCCACCCAGATAATCACCAAATGCGTGCTCGGCTACGGCCTGCAACTCCACGTCCAGATGCAACCGCAAATCCTTTCCCGGCACCGGCGGAATCCGCGACAGCATACGGACAGCGCGTCCGCTTGCGTCGGTCTCCATTTGATCAAAACCGGTGCGGCCATGCAGCGTTGTTTCGTAACTCTGCTCCAATCCGGTCTTGCCAATATGAACGCTGCCCTTGTAGTTCTGCTCGCGGTCTTGCTCGCGCAGACTCTTCAGGTCTCGGTCATTGATACGCCCGACAAACCCAACCACGTGCGCCATGCCCGGCCCAGCCTGATAGTTGCGGAACAAGCGTGCCTTCACCTCAACGCCCGGCAGGCGATAGCGATTGGCCGCCAGAATCGCCACTTCCTCATCGGTCAACTTGCTTTTTAGCGGAACAGTCTCAAACTCGTGAGATTCACTGAGCAAACGCCGAAAACGTCGCAACTGCCCGGGCGTCACTTCAATCAGTTTGCCCAGCTCGATCAGTGTTTTTTCCAAACTGGCCATTTCTGCGCGGGTGATTTCCACAGTGTAAGCCGAGTAGTTTTCAGCCAGCGTGCGCCCCTGACGATCGACGATCAGCCCGCGATTTGGCGCAGTCGGTACCAGTGAAGTTCGATTGCTTTCGGCGCGCTGGATATAGTATTCGTGCTGCACAATTTGCAGGTAAAAACTGCGCGACAACAGGCCCAGCGCTAACAACAAGATAAAGAACCCACCCATTTTCAGGCGCCGCTGAAAGCACATCAGTTCAAAACTCAGATTCTTCAGCGGAGTGGCGCGCCTCATGCGTGGTCCTGCAACCCTTTACCATGCAGTAACCGGACAAACAATGCGATCAGGTACCACAGTACGGTACTTCCCAGCACCGGCATCAGAATCCCCAGACCCACTGGCGGAGTCACAGCCAGCCAACCGACGAGCAACACGATCAACTGCACCGCCAGAAAAATGGGGAAGAGCTGTGCCGCCTGCCGAAGCGGATCAAATTGCAGCAACCGCAAGCGCAGGAACAGCACGACATACACGCCGATCACATAGGCAATGGCATGTTGACCAAACACCGCACCATCCTGAAAATCGGCCAACAGTCCGAGCATGAACGCCAGGCCAAAGCCTACTTTGGCAGGTTGATGGAGTACCCAGAACAGCACCCCAACCAACACAAAATCGGGCAGCAATTCAATCACCCAACCTGCCCAAGGCAGCTGTTCCAATAGAACTGCCACCGCCAAGGTACCCATCACGCGGCGCCAGTTTCCTGCTTTCTGCGCGGCATTGATCATGACTTACCCCCCTGAGGCTTGCTTGCGGCGGGCTTGGATGCTGGTGGTTGAATGATTTGTGGCTCGGCTATCAGTACCAGCACGGCGCGAGAATGCTCAAGGCCGGCCAGGGGCAAACATTCCACACGCAGGTAGGGGCTGGATTGTGAACGGGAAACCCGGGTCACCCTTGCTACCGGAAGGCCTGCTGGGTAGACCCGGTCAATACCTGATGTCAGCAGGCGGTCACCTTGCCGAATGTCCGTTTGTGCCGGCATGTAACGCAGCTCCAGGCGCCCTTGGCCGGTGCCTGCAACCAATCCACGCTGACCGGTGCGTTCCACAAGGATGGGGGTCAGCTGTTGCGGACTGCTGACCAGAGTAACTTCACTCGACCCGGGAAAGACCCGGCTCACCTGCCCCATTAACCCTCGAGCATCCATCACTGGCAAGCCACCGCGCAAGCCCGACCCAGCACCCTGATCCAGGGTGATACGCTGGGCAAACCAGTCATATCCCTTGTACAACATAGCGGCACGCGCTACCTGAAGACCCGGTCGGGTTTGCAACTGAAGCAGCCCGCGAAGCTCGGCATTTTCGCGTGCCAGTTCTCGTGCGACGTTGACGCTTAAGGATTGCTGTGCACGTTCAGCCAGCAAGGCATCACGCTGCTGCTGCAATTGCCGATGTCTCACAAAGAACCCGCTGAGCTCGGAAGCCATGTCGTTGGGTGCACGCATGGCCACGCGCAGGGGTTGTATCAGCACGGAAAACCCGCTACGCAACCCTTCGAGGGCGTGATAACGGGCATCCGCGACCACACACGCCACGCCGATCAGAAACCAAATAAAAAGACGACCGGTCGGACCCAGCCGACGGGCGAACATGAGTTGATCTGGCGCAGCCATCAGTGACTCTCCGTGATGCCGCACACAACGCTAATCACTCGTTGGTGAATACCGTCGCCAGCTTGTCCATATTCTCAAGCGCCATGCCCGAACCTCGCACCACGCAGGTCAACGGATCATCAGCAACAATGACCGGCAAACCGGTTTCTTCCATGAGCAGGCGATCGAGGTCACGCAGCAGCGCGCCGCCGCCGGTCAACACCATGCCTTTTTCAGCGATATCCGAGCCCAGTTCGGGTGGAGTTTGTTCCAGCGCCTGTTTCACTGCGCTCACGATCGCATTCAGGGGTTCGGTCAGGGCCTCCAACACCTCATTGCTCGACACGTTGAAGCTACGCGGAACCCCTTCCGCCAGGCTGCGGCCCTTGACTTCCATTTCCAGCACTTCTGCGCCGGGGAAAGCCGAACCCATATGTTTCTTGATGCGCTCTGCGGTCGCCTCGCCAATCAACATGCCGTAGTTGCGGCGGATGTAGTTGATAATGGCCTCGTCCATGCGGTCTCCACCGACCCGCACCGAATTGGCGTAGACCACACCACCCAACGAAATCACACCGACCTCTGTGGTGCCCCCGCCGATGTCGACCACCATCGAACCGGTGGCTTCGGCCACCGGCATGCCCGCACCAATGGCTGCGGCCATTGGCTCTTCGATCAGATAGACCTGTCGCGCACCGGCGCCAATTGCGGATTCACGGATCGCGCGGCGCTCCACTTGCGTTGAGCCACAGGGTACGCAGATGATGATGCGCGGACTGGGGCGGAACATCCGCGTGTCGTGCACTTTCTTGATGAAATACTTGAGCATCTGTTCGGTGACAGTGAAGTCGGCGATCACCCCATCCTTCATCGGCCGGATCGCCTGCAAGTTGCCTGGCGTGCGCCCCAGCATCTGCTTGGCTTCGGTGCCCACTGCCTGCACCGTACGCTTGCCGCCCTGCGACGCATCAGTGCGAATTGACACCACCGAAGGCTCGTCCAGCACGATGCCACGGTCACGCACATAGATCAGCGTGTTGGCTGTACCGAGATCGATTGCAAGGTCGGTCGAGAAATAACTGGTCAGGAACTTGAACATGGTGGCGTCAACACCCGCATCAGGCGGGCGAAAGGGCAGAAAAAACAAGGTGCCTATGATACCCTAACGCGCTCCGTTCCCGTAAGCCATTCAGGTGTTTTCATGTCCCTTTCTCCGGACGACGTCAAGCGCATCGCGCGCCTTGCACGCATCGAAATCGACGATTCGCAAGCACTGGCCTCGCAAAGTCAGCTCAATTCCATCTTCGATCTCATTGCCACCATGCAGGCTGTGGACACCCAAGGCATCGCGCCGATGGCCCATGCGCAGGAAGTCTATCAACGTCTGCGTGCCGATTCCGTCACCGAAACCGACCACCACGCTGCGTTTCAGGCCATCGCGCCTGCCGTTGAAAATGGTCTGTATCTCGTCCCCAAAGTCATCGAATAAACCATGTCAGACGCCAGCCTTTCCGCGCTCGCTGCGCAACTCGCCGCCAAACAGGTGTCCAGCCGGGAGCTTACCCAGCAGTATCTCGACCGCATCACGGCATTGAATCCCGTCCTCAACGCTTTCATCACGGTCGATGCCGACAAAACACTGACTGAAGCCGCCGCCGCGGATGCGCTGATTGCCAAAGGCAAAGCCGGCCCACTTACCGGCGTGCCGATCGCGCACAAGGACATTTTCTGCACTGACGGCTGGCTCACCACCTGCGGCTCGAAAATGTTGCACAATTTCATTGCGCCCTACGATGCCCACGTGATCCAGCGCTTCAAGGCCGCAGGCATGCCGAGCCTGGGCAAGACCAACATGGACGAATTTGCCATGGGGTCATCCAATGAGACCAGTTATTTCGGCGCCGTGAAGAATCCCTGGAACACCGCCTATGTACCCGGCGGCTCCTCGGGCGGCGCGGCAGCCTGTGTCGCTGCACGGATGGCACCCGCCGCCACCGGCACCGACACCGGTGGATCGATCCGTCAGCCCGCTGCGCTGTGCGGTATCACCGGTCTCAAACCCACCTATGGTCTGGTGTCTCGCTTCGGCATGATCGCGTTCGCCTCCAGCCTCGACCAGGCCGGTCCGATGGCACCTTCGGCCGAAGATTGCGCACTGCTCCTCAACGTGATGACCGGCTTCGATCCCAACGACTCGACCAGTCTGGAACGTGAAAAAGAAGATTACGCGCGCGACCTGGACAAGCCGCTGACCGGCCTGCGCGTTGGCTTGCCGCGCGAATTCTTCGCCGAGGGTTTGAACAATGAAGTCGCCACCGCGGTTGAAGCCGCCGTCACCGAACTGAAAAAACTCGGCGCGACCACGGTCGAGATTTCACTTGCCAATTCGAAACTCGCGATCCCGGTGTATTACGTGCTGGCGCCGGCCGAAGCTTCGAGCAATCTGTCGCGTTTCGACGGCGTGCGCTACGGTTACCGCGCACCGGAATACGCCAACCTCGACGACATGTATTGCAAAACCCGCGCGCAAGGCTTTGGCGCGGAAGTAAAGCGCCGCATTCTGATCGGCGCCTATGTGCTCTCCCACGGTTATTACGACGCCTATTACCTGCAGGCGCAAAAAATCCGCCGCTTGATCGCCAACGACTTCACCGAAGCGTTCAAGACCTGCGACGTGATTCTCGGCCCCACCGCGCCCGGCACTGCGTTCAAGCTGGGCGAAAAATCCGACAATCCGGTTGAAATGTATCTGAACGATCTCTACACGATTCCCGCCAACCTCGCCGGCCTGCCCGGCATGTCGCTGCCGTGCGGCTTTGACAGCCAGGGACTGCCCATAGGCCTGCAGCTGGTTGGCAATTATTTCAGCGAGGCGAAAATGCTCAACGTCGCCCACCAATACCAGTGCGTCACCGATTGGCATGCGCGCGCGCCGGAGGGTTTGAAATGAAGTGGGAGACCGTTATCGGGCTGGAAGTCCACACCCAGCTCGCCACCCAATCCAAGATTTTTTCGGGTAGCAGCACCGCGTTTGGTGCATCACCCAACACCCAGGCAAGCGCGGTCGATATCGCACTGCCCGGCGTGCTGCCGGTGCTGAATAAGGGCGCGGTGGAATGCGCGATCAAGTTTGCCCTGGCCATCGGTGCAACGCTGAACCGAATCAACGTGTTCGACCGCAAAAACTATTTCTATCCCGACCTGCCCAAGGGCTACCAGATCAGCCAGCTGGCCAAGCCCATCGTCGAAGGCGGAGCGCTGAAAATCTTGGTGGACGGCGAAGAAAGAATCATCAATCTCACCCGTGCCCACCTGGAAGAGGACGCCGGAAAATCGCTGCACGAGAACTTCCAGGGTGTGACCGGGATCGATCTCAACCGCGCCGGCACCCCGCTGCTGGAAATCGTCTCCGAGCCGGAGATGCGTTCCAGCGCCGAAGCCGTTGCCTACGCCCGTGCGCTGCACACGCTGGTGACCTGGATCGGAATCTGCGACGGCAACATGCAGGAAGGCAGCTTCCGTGTCGACGCCAACGTCTCCGTGCGCCCGGTGGGCCAAGCCGAATTCGGCACCCGCCGCGAAATCAAGAACCTTAACTCCTTCCGTTTTCTGCAGCAGGCCATCGACTACGAAGTGCGCTGGCAGATCGAAACCCTTGAAGACGGCGGTCGCATCGAGCAAGCCACGGTACTGTTCGACCCCGACACCGGCGAGACGCGCATGATGCGCAGCAAGGAAGATGCGCACGACTATCGCTACTTCCCCGACCCCGACCTGCTGCCCGTCAAGCTGGACGAAGACTGGATCGAGTCCGTGCGCGCTGCATTGCCCGAACTGCCCGCCGCCATGCAACTGCGCTTCCAGAACGATTTCGGCGTATCGGCCTACGATGCCGGGCTGTTGACGGGCTCACGCGCGCTCGCTGAATATTTCGAAGCGGCTGCGCGCGCCTGCGGTCAAGGCAAGCTCGTGGCCAACTGGGTCATGGGCGAACTGTCCGCCACCTTGAACAAGGCAGAACTCGACATTATGCAGAGTCCCGTTTCCTCACGGCAACTCGGCGCGCTGGTTGCCCGTATTCAGGACGGCACGCTGTCGGGCAAGCTCGCCAAACAGGTATTCGAAGGCTTGTGGGAGGGCGCGGGCGAAGTCGATGCCATCATCGAGGCCCGCGGCCTCAAGCAGATGTCCGATTCCGGCGAACTGGAAAAGATCATCGACGAGGTGCTCGCCGCCAATCAAAAATCGGTTGAAGAAATCCGTTCCGGCAAGGAAAAGGCCTTTAACGCACTGATCGGCCAGGTGATGAAAGCCAGCAAGGGCAAAGCCAACCCGGCTCAGGTCAACGACCTGCTGAAAGCCAAGTTGCAATAGCAGAGCGTAAAAAAACGCGTTGACGGGTTACCCCGGTCAACGCGTTTTACACCCTAAACCCCCCGCTATCCGTTTAACAAACCCAATCCTGGCGCATCACTTGCGCGTCAGTTCGCGAAACCGCATCTTGTCTGTATCGTATTTCTCTCGCACCTTCATGAGTGATTCTTCATGATTCAGCACACTGCGCCGCAACTCCAGGCTTTCCTTGCCGGCCCGATCCAGTTGATCCTTTAGATTCGGAGGAATCGGTCGACCGGCTTTAACGATTCTGGCCACCCGCTCCTTCAATTCAGCAAGGGTATCGGCCACGGTTCTGGCCCGCAATTGCGTACCCTTGATCGCCAGGTTATGGTGTGCCAGTGCACGGTCACGTGCCAGATCGATCTCCGCTTCCGTCGTGTAGGTCTGGGTCAGCGCGCGATCCTGTTGCGCCTGCTGTTGCCGCGTTTCCTCGGATAACCGATCTTCTTCCAGCTGCACTCTCTCAGCCCGCCGTTCAACCTCGGATTGCGTGCGTTTGATCACCACCCCTTGCTTGCTCATTTCAGCCGCACCGCTTTTTTGATAAGTAGACGGCAACGTGTCGCTGTAATGCACACGACCACTGCCATCGACCCAACGATACATGCCTGCATGCGCGGTGCCCGCACTCAGCAGAACGACAAGCAGCAGGGTGCTAAACACCATATGCAGCCCGGTATTCCGCCACAGCACGTAACTCCGCTTGTCTGTTTGCATCACATTCCAAAAATTCCAACAAATTATCCAGGGTGACCACGGCTACTACCGGAATCCCAAACTGCTCACGTACTTCCTGCACCGCAGATTGGCTACCCGTTCCTCGTTCCATTCGGTCCAGCGCAATCACCACTCCGGCAGGTTCGGCGCCCGAATGACGGATCAGTTCCACCGATTCACGCACCGACGTGCCCGCAGAGATCACATCATCCACAATCAGCACTCGGCCCTTAAGTTCCGCACCCACGACCGTGCCCCCTTCGCCATGATCCTTGGCTTCCTTGCGATTGAATGCAAACGGCACATTCTTGCCCTGGCCCGCCAGGGCAACCACAATGCTTGCGGCAAGGGGAATACCCTTGTAAGCCGGGCCAAACAACACATCGAACGCAATCCCGGAGTCGACAATGGCTTTCGCGTAAAATTCGCCCAGCCGTTTCAGTTTATCGCCGTCGTTGAACAACCCCGCATTGAAAAAATAGGGGCTCATGCGCCCCGCTTTGGTTTTGAACGCGCCAAAACACAATACTTGTGAGGCGATGGCGAATTCCACAAACTCGGCTTTGTAATCGGACATTTTGTTAACTTCTTGAATCTATCTAGATGCGAATTATATCGGCCAACCTCAACGGCATCCGTTCTGCTTCCACCAAAGGCTTCTTCGACTGGTTGCCCAGCCAGGTTGCAGACGTTGTTTGCGTACAGGAACTCAAGGCCCAGGCTGCAGACCTCAAGCCTGAATTCATCCAGTGCGACGGCCTGAGCGGCGCCTTTCACTACGCCGAGAAAAAAGGCTACAGCGGGGTGGGGGTCTACACTCGCAACACGCCGCAACAGATCATCGAAGGCCTTGGCGTACCCGAGTTCGACGCTGAGGGCCGCTATATCGAGGCTGATTTCGGAAAGTTGGCCGTCATCTCTCTGTATCAGCCCTCTGGTTCCAGCGGCGACGAGCGCCAGCAGGCCAAATACCGGTTCCTCGACGTTTTTTTCCCACGCCTCGAAACCTTGATCAAATCCGGCCGCGAAATCGTCATCTGCGGCGACTGGAATATCGCGCATAAGGAGGCTGACCTCAAAAACTGGAAATCCAACCAAAAAAACTCCGGTTTTCTGCCCGAAGAGCGCGCTTGGATGACCCGGCTGTTCGACGAGCTCGGCTGGGTTGACGTCTACCGTAATCTGTATCCAGAGCACACCGGCGAGGCCTACACCTGGTGGAGCAACCGCGGCCAGGCCTACGCCAAGAACGTCGGCTGGCGCATCGACTACCAGATCGCAACGCCGGGAATTGCAAAAATGGCTCAATTCGCCAGCGTGTACAAGGAACAGCGCTTTTCCGACCATGCGCCCCTCATCGTCGATTACGATTACACCCCATGAACGCACTCGCCCACCCCTGGCTCAGCGCCCTCAAGGTCTACACCCACCCCCGCGTCGTTGGCATGCTGTTTCTTGGCTTTTCCGCCGGACTCCCGCTGCTGCTGGTGCTGGGCACGCTGTCGTTCTGGCTGTCCGAGGCGGGCATCGCGCGCGCGACCATCGGGCACCTGAGCTGGGTGGGGCTGGCGTATGGTTTCAAGTTTCTGTGGTCACCGCTGGTAGATCGCTTGCCGCTACCGTTTCTGACCGCGCGACTGGGTAAGCGGCGGGCGTGGCTGTTGCTGTCGCAAATCTGCATCGCCGCTGCGCTTCTCGGCATGGCCAATACCGATCCAGTGGTGAACCTGACCCACACGGTATTCTTCGCGCTGGCAGTGGCGTTTGCCTCGGCGACGCAGGATATCGCGCTCGACGCTTACCGCATCGAAGCCGTCGAAATCGAAAAGCAGGGCGCGATGGCGGCGACCTATCAGGCGGGTTATCGCCTTGCGATGATTACGGCAGGTGCGGGCGCGCTGTGGATCGCGGCGAGTGTCGACCCCTCCGAGGCGACTTACGACTTCCGCCCCTGGCAGGTGGCCTACACGGTGATGGCTGCGCTGATGGTCATCGGCATGCTCACCACGCTGATCATCCGCGAACCGGAAAAGAAGATCTCCTCTGTCACCACCGAGCGCGAAGCCCACACCCGGGAACGCTTTGCCGCGGCGGGGCTGTCGGGCTGGCTGCTGACTGCAACGGCATGGTTTTACAGCGCCGTGCTGGCGCCTTTCATCGACTTTATCCAGCGCTATAAATGGCAAGCTTTGCTGATGCTGGCGCTGATTGCCCTGTACCGCATTTCGGACGTGGTCATGGGGGTGATGAGCAACCCGTTCTACCAGGAAATGGGGTTCACCAAGGACGAGGTCGCCACCGTATCCAAGGTCTATGGCGTGATCATGACCATTGCCGGCGCTGCGCTCGGCGGTCTGCTGACCATGCGCATGGGGGTGATGCGCACTCTGTTTCTCGGCGCCGTGCTGTCGGCTGCGACCAACCTGCTGTTCGTGTGGCTGGCCGGGCGTGGGCATGATGTGAACGCGCTGGTATTCACCATTTCTGCGGACAACCTGTCGGCTGGCATCGCCTCATCGGCTTTTGTCGCTTATCTTTCCAGCCTGGTGAACCAAGCATATTCAGCCACGCAATACGCGTTGTTTACGTCAGTAATGCTGTTGCTACCCAAGTTCATCGCGGGCTTTTCCGGCGAATTTGTTGATGTCTATGGCTGGGCGAACTTCTTTACGGGGACCGCGCTGATCGGCCTGCCGGTGCTGCTGCTGGTGTGGCTGGTGTCCCGATACGCCAAACCACCATGATCGAGTTTTCGCTACTGGCAGCCCTGCTTGCCGGGCTTCTGGGTGGCGTGCATTGCGTCGGCATGTGCGGCGGCATCGTCGCCGCTTTTTCGTTTCGTGCCGATGGCAGCGCCCCACCGTTCCGCCTGCACCTGGCCTACAACCTGGGGCGCGTGTTTTCGTATGTGATCTTTGGCGCACTGGCGGGCACGCTTGGCGCCTCACTCAAACTGGCCGACTTTTTGCCGGTGCAGATCCTGCTTTACATTTTGGCGCAGGGGGTAATGATCCTGCTCGGCTTGTATCTCGCCGGCTGGTCAAAATGGGTGCTGATTTTCGAGCGCGCGGGCGGCGCGCTATGGAAGCGGGTCAAACCGCTGTTCCAGAAACTGGTGCCAGTGAAATCCATGCCCCAGGCAGTGCTGGCCGGCATGGCCTGGGGCTGGCTGCCGTGCGGGCTGGTGTATTCGATCCTGGTATCTGCACTGGCGGCGGGCAGCGCTACCTCGGGTGCGGCACTGATGCTTGCCTTTGGTCTCGGCACGCTGCCGAATCTGCTCGGAATGGGACTGTTTGCCCGACAGATTCAACCCTTCATGCAGCAGCTGTGGGTGCGTCGTGGAGCGGGCCTGACGGTGGCGGGATTTGGTGTTTGGGGGCTGATGATGCTGGCTTATTCGACTTTCACAAACGTCTGATTTCGGCCCACGCGCAAATCAAAAAAACGCCCCGGAACGGGGCGCATTCAGCATTTCCTTATTTGTAAAATTTCTGCTTGAAAACCATCTCGCGAGCGGGTTCACCTGCCACTTCAACCGTGGTGGTGAATTTCAACGTATCCGGTGCGCTGACCCGGAATTCCCCCAAATAATAAATGGCAGTGCCTTCCTTTATTTCACGCATCTCTATATTGGCTAGTTGCTGATTGAGATTGGTGGCATAGACGGTGAGCTTGGCTGGAACCGGTGTCGGTACCCCGACACTGTTTTTCTTCAGCACCGACATGGTCACCATGCCACGTGTTTTACTGCGCTCGATTTTGTAAGCACGTGCAACTTCCGGTAGCAATTGATCCGTAGTCAATGCGTTGTAGTGAACTTTGAACGCCCCGAACTCCTGAGAAATTTCAGCATGGGATACGGCAGCAATTGAGCTCAAACACAGGGTGGCAAGTAGTCGTTTCATCGTCTCTCTCCTCTTGTTGTGGGCGTTGTTAACTTTTATTGTAAAGGTTTATCGAAAGGTAGCGAGCCAGACGCCCAAGTCATCCAACGCGCGACTGACGGCCTGATTGGATGCGGACGCAGCGCCTGCGGCATCGTAGGACGTCAATGGCACGGTTTGCTCGAAAATTCGCCGTCCCATCAACGAATGTTTCCTCAGGTCAACCAGTTCGGCGCGCAACTCCAGTTTTAGGTAGCCCGGATTGCTGGTGGCATCGTGATAGAACTCAACCAGTTCAGTATCCAACAGCACATCGCCGTGAACATATCCGCCTGCCGTGCTGACCCGCCAGGCGTTTTGCTGATCGAGGCGGGTACGCATCAGATCGGCAAATCGCTTTCCGGGACGCTCAGTCCAACGGGCAAACTGGTATTGGCCGCGTGTCCCGGGGGCGCGGCTGAAAATGAGTTGGTCAGTGTCGTAATAGCGCGAAGTAGTGGTATCAAGAACCAGCAGAGTGGGCGCGTCGGGACGTACGGCAGCAGGCTTGATTCCGGGCCCCGTATCGCTCATAACATAACTAACACCGCTAGCTTTATCGCGTTGTTCGCTCAGGCTGACGCAACCCGTTAGGGCAAATGCAAAACACAGCAATGCGAGGTTTTTGGTCATTTCAGTGTTTCTCCGGGGCCGAGTTGCTGCTTGCCGGGTCCAAACAGGATGCTCCGCGGATTAGATAGTCGCTGGCCAGCCGTGGTAAGAACATCGGCGCTTGTACGCACATCGCGACTGACATTGGTAATTTCCAGTGTTCCGGTTTCAGCCAGGCGCTGCAAGCGCTCGGATATCAAACTGGCATCTTGCTGCAGCTGACCCAAGGTCACAGTCGCTTGCTTGAGCGTAGCGTCGGCATTTGCACTGACGCCGACAACGCTGCTTTCGATACGCGAGGCGGCTTGGCTCACATTGGCAGCGGCAAGGCGTGTATCTGCTGAAGCGTCACGAATTCCGTTGGCAGCCTCAATCAGGCTGTTCTTGTTTGCCGCCAGATGACCGGACAGCTCGTTTAAATTTGCAATCGTCTGGGTGATCGCACGCTCGTTTTCTGGCGAAATTAATGCGTTCATTCTCTCAAGCACTTGTGCCCCATTGACCGCTAACTGCGAAACGGCCGTGGTGACTTTATCGATATCCGAACTGCCTTCGGCAATGACGGGATAGCGTTCTCCCGACTTGGTATCAAGCAGCAACGGACTGCTACTCAACCCGTTATTGATTTCGATGGTGGCAATGCCGGTGACCAGATTGCGCTTGATAAAGGCCGCTGCACCCTGATGGATGGGCACACCTTCGTCGATGCGAGCGGTCACGCTGACTGCTTCGTCCCCCCCCATCGCAAAGCGATAGCTTGCGACTGCACCCACCTTGATCCCGCGCATTTTCACTGGACTTCCCACCGCCAACCCATCCAATGATTGCTGTTTGAAATAAATGGTATAGGTCTGATACGCGATCCGGTCTGCCGCCCCCGTCAACCACAAAATGGCCAAGGTAAGCAACACGACCACGACCAGCACGAGTGCGCCAACCACGGTATAACGACCTTCAGTTTCCATGCGCATTTACTCCCTCTGGCGCCCGTGCGGCGAAGTAATCGCGTAGCCACGGGTCATCGATATTTTTCAGCTCAGTCACAGTGCCGCTGCCGAGTACGCGGCCTTCCGACAGCACGATCACGCGATCGATAATTGAAAACAGTGTATCCAAGTCATGGGTCACGAGGAATACCGTCAACCCCAGGCTATCAGCCAGCAGCCTGATCAAGGTATCGAATGCACGCGCTGATATCGGGTCGAGTCCGGAGGTTGGCTCATCAAGAAACAACAACTCAGGATCGAGTGCCAGCGCGCGTGCGAGTGCGACGCGTTTCCGCATCCCACCCGACAATTCGCTCGGGCGTTTTTTGGCAGCGTCTGGAAGCAGTCCTGCCATGTCGAGCTTCAACCGTGCCAGCTGGCGGCAGGTGCCATGTGCAAGCCGGGTATGTTCAAACAGCGGCGTGGCGACGTTATCCTCAACATTCAGGGAGGAAAACAAAGCCCCGTCCTGAAACAGTACGCCAAAACGCCGGCGCAATACATTCATCTGCTCAGGCGTGCTGTCCAGAACGGACTGTCCAAAAAGGTCGATATGGCCCGCGTCCGGTTTCAACAGTCCGATGATTTCACGTAACAGCACTGACTTTCCCGTGCCGCTACCACCGATCAATGCGATCACTTCACCGCGTGTAACGGACACATTCAAATCCCGATGAATGCTGTGTCCGCCCAGGCTGATCGATACGTCACGGACATCAATCACTATTTCTGCCATCAGATATCCAGCCGTACGAACATCACGGTAAAAATCGCGTTGAGGATGATAATGGCAACCAGGCACTGCACAACAGTAGAGGTTGTATGTTCGCCCACGCTGCGCGCGTCCCGCGCAACGGACAAACCCATGCGGCAGGCAATAAGTGCAATAAAAACCGCGAATATCGGGGCCTTGAACAGCCCTACCAGCAAGGTTTTCAAGCGCAATACATCAGCTACCCGGTCCATGAACACGTAATAAGATATGTCCAGTTGTTCGTGCGTAACCAGCATGCCGCCCACTATGCCTGCAATGTCGCCAATAAAGACCAGGAGTGGCAATGCGAGCAACAAGGCAAGCACCCGGGGAATCACCAGCACAGCCATGGGAGACAAGCCAAGTGTGGTCATTGCGTCGATTTCTTCCGTGACTTTCATGGTTCCAAGCTGCGCGGTGATGGCTGCCCCCGTGCGACCGGCTACCAGCACGGCCACAATGACCGGAGAAATTTCACGCAGGATGGCCAGCAGCAACCCATCCACGACAAAAATGTTGGCTCCATATTGTTGCGCCTGGGACCCCAGCAAATAGGCGAACACCACGCCAAGTAGAAACAGCATGCCAAACACGATGGGAATCGCGCCGACGAACACCGCGTTCAACTGTGCGCCAAATTCACGCCAGCGCCATTGACTCGGGCGGCTGACAAGATAGATCAGTTCAGTGGACAGGTGCCCAATAAAATTGGTCAGGCCGAGGCCATGCTTCCCCATAACCAGCGTGCCACGTCCGGTCAGCGCCAACACGCCTTCATGCAATGGCCCGGGCTCCATCGCTGTGGATCCGCTGTGCCGTGCCACCAGTTCCAGTATCGCCTGATGCTGAGGCTGGAAGGCGCGCAACTCGGGGAGCGGGTCGCTGACTTGCCAGCCGGCGGCGGCAAGCATCATCCACGCGCCATTGGTGTCGAGCTGCGTGACACCGGCACCGTCAATAATGTGGCTCGGGCTGTCCGGCAAAACAGGCCATTCCGCTAAAGATTCAGCATGCCAGTCACCGCTGACAATCAGCGCACCTTGTGCCTCATCATAGTAAGCGCGGGCCTCGGTCACACCCATCCCAAAGGATTGTTGGGGTCGATCCCTGGCATGAAGGGCAATCCGCGTTCGCGATGCGTCACCTGATACACACACCCAATCCAGTTGCCGACTACTGCTTCGGCGGAATCGTGCCAGGTGTTGTCGATCAGAGGCAGCACGAGTGATTCAGGGAAGTCCAGGTTTTCTCCTGCGATGACCCGACTGTTGAATTCAGCCAGAAAGGCTTGCGCCTGCAGGTTGAAATAACGCGCAGGATAAGGGTGAAACACCCGCTTCGGCTCATGCGCCACCATCTTCAAATCACGTTTGTATTCCTTCAATAGTGAAATGGTGTCGTATTCAGGATGGCCCTGAAAGAACACAGTCCGCAGGCCATCCGGACTCACTGCCAGATGCACGCCCGCCTCCGCACTTTCAACCAGTACCTTGACACCCGCTGCGTCGAATTGTGCAGGCGAGACATCATTCCAGCGTGAATGCGGCACATCAAAACGCGTGTTGACATCGGTGACCAGGGGATGGCGTTTATCAGCTACGCGATGCTCGAACACCCCCCAAATCTTGCGTGGCTGTTTCACCCGTGTCTGGCCGTGACGAAACTGCATCACGGCATGGGTCGCCAAACAGGAACACAGGGTGGAAGTGACATTGTCCCAGGCCCAGTCGATCACCTCGATCAGCGGATCCCAGAATGGCTCATCGGCGAGATTGGCATGACTGACATTGGCGCCGGTGATGATGAGCGCATCCAGCCCTGCCTCGCGAATAGAGTCGAAGCTTTCGTAATAGTGTGCAATGTGCGCCTGTGCCGCCTCGCCGCGCGACAATGTCGGCAAGGTAAAGGGGTGCATGTAGAACTGTGCAATCGGATTGGACGTGCCCACCAACCGATAGAACTGGCGCTCGGTCGCTTCCAGCGCGGCGTCAGGCATCATGTTCAGCAGCCCCACGTGCAATTCGCGGATCTCCTGCTGTGCCGCACGCTCGGGCGAGTGCACCACCAGACCCCCCTGACGCAGACGATCAAAGGTAGGGAGCGCGTTATGCGCGACCAGCGGCATGGTTAGCCCTGTCCCTTACGTGCAATGGCGACTTCCAGCAGGGCCAGAAAATCGTGTTCGTCACGCACTTGCGCGACTTCCTGCGAAGTGACGGTATAGCCATGCGGCTTGGCAATCGCCTCGTAGCGTGGAAGGCGCGAATGAAACAGCCGCGGAAATACCCAGCGCGCAAAATCGTCGGGCTCGATCTGGGCAACATACTCAATACCCTTTTCCTTGAGATACAGCGGCAGCTGCTCGGTCAGAAAGGCCGGGCGCAGATACAGCGGCTTGGGGTCGGATTGGGCGCGCTTGATCAGCGTATCCTCTTCGTCACGCGTGGTGGTCTGGATATACAGGATCAACGTGTGCTCGGCCAGCAACTCGACCACGCCGGGTTCATCCAGCTCGCACAGGCTACCGCCGACATCATTCACAAAGTGCGGATAGCCATAAATTTCCTGGCCCTTGCGGATGAACTCCGGCACGTCGCGCATGGCTGCAATTTCGCCTTCACGATACGCCGCCTGGCGACGCGAAAACTCATCCAGCGGGAGCCCACCCCACTCCGGCCCACCCAGTTTTCCAACGAAAGTCAGCACCGGCCCGAGATCGTGAATCTTGATGTTGTTCTTGATGTCGATCCAGTCGTTGCGCAGCAGATCACGCAAAAACGGTACGCTCATCGCCTGCTGCTTGATCAGGTCCAGAATCGGTTCGTCAAGATAACGCGTGCCAATCCGGTAGTCGCCGGAAAAGTGAAACCAGTCGTGACCGCGCAGCCGGGTAGAGATATGTGTCTTGCCGACACCGGACATACCGAGCAGGGTAATGCGCTTGGTTGGCCATGCGCGGAAGGCGTCGAGGGTGAAATGCATGAGCTCGTTTTTCGTAGGATTAGCGCGAAGCCTACCTAAAAGCCATGCAATTAAAAAGGGTGACCCCATTACCTCCACTCAGTTTGGTGCACAACCCCCAGCCATACGCACCAATTCGGACCATGTAATCCGCACTCCCAACTGGCTGCGGCCATCAGCCGGTGAAAAAACCCCATTAATAGGGCTGACACTTAGCCGGATGCTTAGGCCCGACCCATGGCTGGCACACGAGTTGCTTATATTGACACACGGGAGCGGTGCACTGTTGTCTACTTTTCCCGCGGATACGCAGCCAGGGTTCCGATCCTTCAGGGGATGGCTGTTGGAGTGCGTCCGGGCATATCAACAGACCGAGCTCAACGGAGTGAGCGATAAGGCTGGGGGCATGTGTTTACCCAGGTTACGGGACTACCCGTAACCTTTCCAAGGAGCAACCATGCTTCCGAATTACGATTTAGATCAATAGATGAAACTGAAAGCCATCCCTGACCAGCTCGCAAGCGAAGCCGCCCCGCTCGACCTCACGCGCCTGCTCACCACCATCACCTCCAATCTGGTCGGCATGATCTACCGAAGCCGAGTGGATGCGACCTGGACCATGGAATATGTAAGTGACCACTGTCTCAGGCTGACCGGCTACCAACCCGACGAAGTCATGTTCAACAAGCGGATATCCTTCGATCAGATTACGCTGCCGGAAGACCGCGAGCGTATCAGGCGTGACATTCATGCCACGCTGGAGAAAAACGAAATCTTCGAGGTGGAATACCGAATCCTGCGGGCCGACGGCCGGGTGTGTTGGGTGCTGGAACGCGGCGTGGGAATACGCGATGAATCCGGCAGGCTGGCCTGGATTGAGGGCTACATGCAGGACATCTCCGAGCAGATGGCTGCCAACGACGCGATGCTTGAGGCGATCCGGCGCTATAGCAGCATCTTCGAACACGCCACCGAAGGCATTTTCCAGACTGCGCCGGACGGGTACTATCTCAATGCTAACCCGGCATTGGCCACCATCTACGGCCATGCTTCAGCCGGAGAATTGATCAAGCATCTGCGCGACATTCAGCAATTATATGTATCGCCCACACGCCGCCGTGAGTTCCTCGACCTGATGCACGACAAGGGAGAAGTGATCAATTTCGAATCGCAGGTTTACCGGGTCGACAGCAGCATCATCTGGATATCCGAAAATGCTCACACCATCAAAAACCCGGATGGCAGCGTGCTGTTCTTCGAAGGCACAGTGGTGGATATCACCGATCGGAAACAGCATGAAGCCAAACTCGAGCACTTGGCCAGTCACGACAGCCTGACCGGTCTTCCAAACCGCTCGGTTCTTCGCGACCGCATCGACCAGGCCATCGTCAAGGCCAGGCGCGACGGAGACAAGGTGGCCGTGGTGTTCGTCGACCTCGACCACTTCAAGCTGATCAACGACAGTCTCGGCCACCATGTGGGCGACCGCCTGTTGCTTGAGGTCGCGGCGCGACTCGCAACCTGCGTGCGCAGCCACGACAGCGTGGCACGCCAGGGGGGGGACGAGTTCGTCCTCGTCCTCACCGAGCAACATGGCAACAATGAAACGCTTGCCATCATCAGCCGATTGCTGGAGGTCATCTCGCAACCATGGATGAATGACGGGCAGGAATATGGCCTGAGCTGCAGCATCGGCGTCAGCTGTTATCCGCAGGACGGCGACGACCCCGACACCTTGCTGCGTTGCGCCGATGCAGCCATGTACAAGGCCAAAGCTTCCGGCCGCAGCACTTACCATTTCTATACACCCGAACTGAATGACGCCATCAGCGACCGTCTGGAATTGGAAAACAAGCTTCGCCATGCGCTGGAACGCGACGAGTTTCGCGTCTATTACCAGCCGCGAATCGACACGTTCAGCGGACGCATCGTTGGCGCCGAAGCCCTGATCCGCTGGGACTGCCCTGGCAAAGGCCTCGTTCCTCCCGACAGCTTCATTTCGATTGCCGAGGAAACCGGGCTGATTGTCCCCATTGGGCAGTGGATCCTGCAGGAAGCCTGCCGCAAGAACAGTGCCTGGCAACGCGCCGGACTTCCTCCCATCTGCGTCTCGGTCAACCTCTCACCGATTCAGTTTCGCCATGCCGGGCTGGTTAAATCGGTTGCGACTGCGCTGCAACAGGCCAATCTGGACCCCGCCTATCTGGAACTGGAGCTGACCGAGTCCTTCGTCATGCATGACGCCGAACGCATCAACGTCGCCATGCAGTCTTTAAAGTCACTGGGCGTCGACATTTCGGTGGACGATTTCGGAACCGGCTATTCGAGCCTGAGCTACCTCAAGCGTTTCCCGGTTGACCGCCTCAAAGTGGACAAGAGCTTTGTTCGGGACATCGACACCGATCCAGACGATGCCGCCATTGTGCGCGCCATCATCACCCTCGGGCATGCCCTGGGCTTGAAAGTAGTGGCCGAGGGCGTGGAAACCCGCGCGCATCTGGAATTTCTGCAACAACATCAATGCGACGAACTCCAGGGCTACTACTTCAGCCGGCCGGTACCTGCGGTCGAGATGGGTGCCCTACTGGGAGGCATGCTGGCTTTTACGACTCTGCAAGCAGCAAGTGGGTCAGAAATATGCAACATCGTGCCAATACGCGGCATTGCAATCTGAACACACCCCAAGCGTTTCAATCCAGATGCCTCAACAAAATTCCCCCGCACGCGCGGGGGATATTTTTTACGAGCGTGCCTTTTAAGCAGCTTCCTCCATCACCGGTTCCGGCATACGCGGCATTTCCCCCGCCTTCAGGGCACTGTATACGTAATCCAGATTAATGACCTGAATCAGCACCTTTCCCTGATTTGCCCGAATGACCTGGGGTATCAACGTGCCGCCGTCATGTCTGGCAAAAGGTGTGGGCGTAATGTGTTCGTCACTGAACTCCGGCACACCATGCAGGTCGTCGACCAGCATGCCGATGCTTTGTGCTTCGAATTGAACAACAATGATCTGGCTGCCACGCGTGATTTCAGTCAATCGCCCCCGGACCATATAGCCCAGATCGAACACCCAGATGATCTTCTTCTCTTCATCGTCGTGCCCATACGCAAGCATGCCGATTCGGCCCTCGAAACCGCCCATGGTCATCGGCAACAGGTTTGATCCCGGCAGGGCTTCCAGTACCTGCTCGGCCGGGATCGCATACAAATTTCCATCGATGAAACAGGTTGCAAACTGCTTGCCACCGCATTCAGCCGAACTGGATTCAAGCGTGGTAGCGGTCTTGTTGCCCGAAGCCACGCGTTCGCGCACTTCGCCAAACGACTCGAACACCACAGCGATGACATCTTCCTGATACCCGTCGCTGACCTTGAACTCACGATAACCGTTGGTGACGGTGCACCCCATGCTTGCATAACGCCCATCGTGCACCGTGATGGTCGAAGTACTGTGACCATTTTTCTGTTTCAGGACCACCGGATCGATGTCGAGCAGGGCGCCAACCGGGCGCGAGGGGGCGGTGCTGGCGATGATATGGCCCAGGCGATTGATGTGATGAAGAAGGCGGTTGTGCCGGCTTTGCCATTCAGGCCGCCGTGCAGCATGGCCGAAAACTCGGGGGCCGCATCAAACACGATGCCTATCCCGCCCACGATCGTCTTGGGATTATCCGGATGACGAATTGCAGCATGGTAGACGTAGGTTGGCAGTGCGTCATACAGGGGTGTCGGCGCGAACGGCGCGACGTGATAATCCTGCTCGCCTGAAAGCGCCATCACGGATTGAAGGGTGACGGGGCCGATGCTGGTGCCGACCATGGCCCGGTCTTCACCTTTCTGCGCCAAATGCGTGATGGCGATGATGCGGCCGCTTGTGTCGTACACAAAAATCCGGGTGTAAACGGTATAGAGGCTGTTGATGTAGGTCAGAATCCCGTTGATGTCTTTTACCATCGCATCGGTCTGTACCGGTGCAGCCAGGGCATTGCGCAGTGCCGGGGTCAGCGCCCACCACCGACAATCGTTGGCGCGCTCGTACAGGTTGCGGTCGAGCAGATCGACCAGCAGGTGAGACATGAACTCGGTACCGCGCAAACTGGAACTCAGCACCGTTTCGTACAGGTTGGCGATGGATTGCGAAAACAGCTGGTTGCTGCGGTTGCCAGTTTCGCTGATTTACTCCAGCGCCGATTTAAGCTGCAGCAGGTTGTCACCCTTGCCGGCGGTCATGACCTGCCCGTTCCAGACGACACGCTGTATGGTTTCAGCCGCTTGCATGATCTTGTAGAGCGGAGGCGAAAAAGTTTCGGCGTGGGACAACAGGCCTTCGGCAACCGATCGATCAAGCGACACCAGGGATTGGTCACCCCCATCCTGAAAAGCCACTTCGACCGGCACCATGACCTGCCCCTGCCAGCCCGGCGGACCCATGTAACCCTGATAACCTTCTGCGCCAAAGGTTTGTATCAGATATTTTCGCCCGCCAAACATGAACAAGCGTGTGCTGCCATTCGGGTTGATCGGAACGATCGCCCCGAATGGCACCCATAGCGGATCAGCACTGGCAATGACGCGGTTTTCTCTGTCAAGCAGGAGCATGTTCGAACGTTCATCCTGATCGCGATGAGACTCGAATATGCCGTGCATCTCCCTTTCAAAATCGAAGCAAAGACAGAGAATTCCAACTACCGCATGGGTTTGCGGATCCAGTATCCGCTGCGAATAGATCAAGGCCTTTTGTTTCCCGGGACGCAGATCGGTCGCCCTGAATGTTTCGACATAACTGTCGGACGCCAATGTTTGCGCGATAAGCGGATCGATACTGCCCTCAACTTCGGCATGTTCATCGATCTGCATCAAGACGTTGCCGTCCTTGTCCAGCAACATGATTTCATCGTATACGGTGTATTTGCTGCGATAGGCCAGCAGGCGTGCGTGAATGGATTCTGGATCGTTCTGGATCGTTCTGGCGGCCGGCAACGAATTCACATAAAACGCGGTCGGTGGCGAGAAAACCGACATCGGCGGTGCGTTCATACAAATTGCGCACCACAATATCGATCACGTAGTGCGCCTTGGTGCCGATTTCCATCAGCACATTGGCACATTTTTCGTGCACCAGGCTCGAAACCAGTTCATGCTCAAGCTGGTCGAATCCGGCCCGTGTTGCGGCCATGGTTTGCAGGATGGACTTGGTCTCCGCCAGATAATTCATCCTGGCCGAGGACTCGATCATGCGCCACATCAGGTTCAGTTCACGCAGCGATTGCTCGCTGCGGACACCATCACGCATGTAAGGAAGAAAGACGTCGTTCTTGTGGGCTGTTGTGTCACGCATGCGGGTCGACCCTTGAGGAAAATTGAGTTGTGATAGCAACTCTCAAGCAAGTAGCAGACCAACTTGTTTTTATGTCCCGCCCTGGTGGTCGCACCGTGTCAAAACGGAAATCATGGGCGATACAGCCTTGCTGCGGCCGATGAAAAATCGCCCCGAGCAAGCGGTAAAAGTATTGTTGCGCATGCTGGAACCGGCGGGGCCAACCGGATGAAGCACGCCAAGTTCGCGCCCATCTGGATGATTGCATGCGCCTGCCCAGACGCATGCACTAACTGCCGCCAGTTACTCCCACCAGTTGGCTATAAGCTACGCCGGCCAGTTTCCGGATATCGTCGGGCGCGATCTGGCCGGAGAGTGCATAACCAAAATCCCGGTCTATCCAGTAAAAGACTTCCACTCCGTTTTCAGTCACATGGCGGAATGAGGTTTCCTGATTTTCCGCAACCGCTCGCCGCACATACAGGGTGACGCGACGTCCGACCGCGTCCTGATACATGAACTGCGCAACCGGGCCTGACTCACCGGTCAGCAAACGGCCGCCCAGCAATTCAAATCCGAGCACAGCAAAATCCGGCGCCTTGAGCTCGGTTCCGACGCGCTTGGACAGCCAGCTCACCAAGTGTTCGGCGTGGGCAGCTTCGACTTCGACCGGGTGACGCACTTCGGGGCTGAACACCGCATGGGCGATAGCGGCATCGCGAACAAACGGCTGTGTCGAGGCCATGGGCGGATTCACCACCTGTTGCGCCGAGACCATACCGAAGCCATAACCAATCAGACCGCTAGCCACAACTGCCAGTGCCGCGGCAATCGCCTTGTATGGTGTGTGCAAAGGTTGACGTCGGGCCGCACGCACCAGATGAATCGGCAACGGCTCATTGAGGACCGAATCAAACGCGGCGTGCAATGCCTGGTTCTGGCCCGTCCATTCCTGCACGCGCTCGGCATCCGCCGGCTGTGCCGCCAACCAGGCTTCAACTTCAAGACGGCGCGCATCGGAAAGCGAACCATCCACAAAAGCATGCAAGTCTTCTTCGTTGACGTTGTCTGTCATTTCACCACTTTCAATTGCACCACGGGTTCGCCTGTCAGCATCTGCCGCATCCGCTCGCGCGCCCGGGAAAGTCGCGACATCACGGTACCCACCGGCACACCCAACACCTGGGCTGCTTCGTCATAACTGAATTGTTCCAGTCCCACCAACAGCATAACTTCCCGCTGCTGATCCGGTAGCCGGGCCAGCGCCGCATGGATGTCTCGTGCACCCAGGGCTTCCATCTGCCCACCGCTCACCGGAATGTCCAGCGCGTCATCCAGCGCTGAATCAGGGGGGCGATGGGAACGAATCTGATTTAAAAACAAATTGTGCATCAAGGTAAACAGCCAGGCACGCAGATCGGTGCCCGGCTGCCACAGGTCAAGCTTGACCAAAGCGCGCTCGAGGGTGTCCTGAACCAGATCATCGGCGCGTGTGACATCCCCCGTCAGCGCCCGGGCATAGCGGCGCAGACGGGGCAAGTGCTCGATCAGATCGGGCCTGGCTCTCATTTAGGGCCTGACATGCACTTAGGGCTTGGCGGTGCGCCACACGTTGTTGACGCCATCACCGGTGGTATCGCCCGGCTTCTGGTCCTTGAACCAGGTATACAAAGGCTTGCCCTTGAATGCCCACTGCCTGGCGCCATCGTTACGATTGATGATGCTGTACGAACCGTCGGCTTTTTCGCCTGCAGCTGCAATCAGAGGGGGCCATTTTGTTGCGCAATCGTCTACGCAAACACTCTTGCCCGCATCGGCCGGATCTTTATCGAAGGTGTACAGGGTCATGCCCGAGGAGGTGGTAAGCACACCCGCAGCAGTTTTGGTGGGGGCACCCATCGGAGTCGCACAGGCAACCAGCAAGGTGAGGCTCGCCAGAGCAGAAGTTAAGGCTAATTTCATGATGTTCCTTTATCAAGGGTTGAAGGGCACTGCGAACTTGCATAGACGTGAACACCGTCACAGGCCGTTTTATTCCCTGTCAAACAAGATTTTTCATGATTGCCGCATCGACACCCCAAAACTCAGGGCTATCTGCATGGCTATTTAAGCGACTTGAACACGGGGCCCCAAGATGGATGGCCCGACTCCGCCGGGGTTAACTGAAAATCCGGATTCAAAACCAGCGCCTTTCGAAACTCCTCACGGCAGGCCTTTTCCCGAGACTGGGCGCAATGCATAAAAGCCAGATATTTGTGCGCTGCCACCTTGTCAGAGGTCAAAAAAAGGTCGGCCCCGAGCGCACTCTGCAAAAGTCGTGTGGAGTTTTTGTAATCGCCGTCTTCGTACGCGCGGATGCCCAGCGACAGGTCCTTTTCAGCCTTGCGGAGGGCAAATCTGTCCAAGCCCGCATCTCTCATGACGGGGGTAGCGCAGGCTGTCATCAGCAGTACAGCGCAAATAAGCGCACTAATCTGCTTCATAGTCATATCCTTACCTGAATTTATGTTTGATTTTGAGCGACTGGCCCGGCGTCACGCGCACAGTGTCTCGATAGCCTGCAAATGCTTTGTTTCGTATTTCCACAGTATGTCTTCCCGCCTCCAACTGCAACGTGTTGAGTGGCGGCGAGACACCCATGTTTTTTCCATCGATAAAGACTTCACCCCAAGGCGAAATCGCGAGCGTCAGGGTGGCTTTTTCCTGCGCCAAAGCAGCAGGTGCTGTTGCAACTTCAGCTGCTGACACCGCTAGCGTAGAGGGTATCGTGGGCGCCGTCGAAGAGACATCAATCTTGTTTCTAGCCACAGCCGCTGGTTGACGTGCGTCAGCACGCGGCGCCTCAAGCACGGATGTGACTAAAACGGAAGGAACCTCAAGCTTGTTTTCAGCCGCGGCCGCTGGTTGCGGTGCGTCAGTACGCGGCGCCTCAAGCACGGATGCGACCAAACCGAGTTCGGCAGTCTGCATGGGTGGGGCCGACCGCAAATAAATGGCGAAAACTGCAATGGCCAACAACGGAACCCCAACGAGTAAAGCCTTGCTACTCAGGTGAGAACCTTGAAGAGCCGATGCAATTTTTTCCTTGATTCCAGCGCGTCGACCTACGGACGCTGCCGCGATCACTTTTCGTGCTTTATGGGGCGGCAGGAACAGGGTGGTGTCCTGTTCGTCTGCCGGCTGGCTGGTCGCTTGCCTTGAGCTTGCCGACCGGCTGCCTACTGCTGGTTGACTGGATGCGTGGAGCGGAACGGCATCCTGGTTTTTCAAATCCCGGGCGAACTCGCGGGCGGTCTGGTACCGATCCGCTGGCCGTTTGGCCAGCGCCCGGCTGACAATCCTGTCGAATATTGGGGGGACGCGGGGGTTGATCGTGCTGGGCGGCACGGGCTCTTCGTGCAAAATTTTGTACATGATGGCGCTCAGGTTGTCGCCGTTAAAAGGCGTCGTCCCGGTCAGCATTTCGTACAGCACCACGCCCAACGCAAAGATATCGGTTTTACCGTCGGTGGCTTGACCCACGACTTGCTCGGGTGCCATGTATTTCGGCGACCCCAGCACGGTACCGAGTTGTGTGCGCGAACCCGTTGGGATCTGCGCAATACCGAAATCCATGATTTTGACGTTGCGGTTGGGCGTGATCATGATATTTGCAGGCTTGATATCGCGATGCACCACATGGTTCTCATGTGCGTAGTTCAGTGCACTGGCAATGCGTGCCGCGATCTTTACGATCATTTCGACCGGCAGCACTACGCCGGAATCGAGCATCTCGCGCAGCGATTCCCCTTCCAGATATTCCATTGCGATATAAGCAATATCGCCGGTTTCGCCCACGTCATAAATGGTGACGATATTGGGATGATTCAAACGGCCAGCCGATTTGGCTTCACGGTAAAACCGTTCTTCGAACTCGGCAAGCTCCTCTTTTGAGAGGTTTAGACTGATCGTCTTGATGGCGACCGTACGCTCAATCAACGGGTCAACCGCCTTATAAACGGTTCCCATCGCGCCCTGTCCCAGCGGAGCGATCACTTCATAACGACCAATTTTAGTTTGATTGAGCATGCGGGGTACGCGCCAAGCGGCTTGCTTTAGGGTGATTCCTGGTGAGAGAATCCTCGGAAAGAAAGTATAACAAACACCAAGAGACTATCGCTTTGTCAAACAAGCCCTCAAATACCCCGCTTTTCCTCGAGATCGCCACCAAGACTGACCCTGGCTTATTACGTAGCTTGAACGAGGACAGTCTCGCCACGGTCAATGATCTGGGCCTGTTGGTATTGTCCGATGGCATGGGCGGCTACCAATCCGGTGACGTCGCCAGCAAACTGACTACCCAGGTCATCGTGGAGGGCCTGACCCAGGGCCTGCAGGGCAAGCTCAATCACAGCAGTGATGTGGCTGCCATGGTGACTGACGTCGTCAAAAGGGCCAATCGCGCGATTTTCATGGAAGGCGAACGACGCGCGAAGCGTATCCACGGCACCCAGGAGCAAATGATGGGGTCCACTCTGGCGCTACTGCTGTTCAGAAAAAATCATGTCACGCTGGCGCATGTGGGCGATTCGCGCATTTATCGACTGCGTGAAGGCCAACTGGAGCTGCTCACGCATGATCATTCTCTGCTACAGGAGCAGATCGACCAGGGAATACTCAGCACCGAGGCCGCTGCCACGTCCCACAACCGCCATCTGGTGACACGCGGGCTGGGCCTGAAGTCCGAGGTAGACGTGTCACTGAGTGAATGCGAAGCGCGGCCGGGCGATATCTTCCTGCTCTGTTCGGATGGCCTCAACGATATGGTCGACAACGCGGATATCCAGCTGGTCCTGAATTCGCTCCAGTCCAATTTACCGCTCGCTGCCAGCCAGTTGGTCATGATTGCCAACGACAATGGTGGCGAAGACAACGTTTCCGTCATCCTGGCAAAAACGGTAAATCATCCCCCACCCATCGTGAAGAAGCAGGGTTTCTTTGCCCGGCTCTTTGGAGGCTGATACCCCATGGCTAAATTAATCGTCAGTCAAAACGGTGAAGTCATCGAAAACCGATTTCTCAACGAATCCAGCTTCACCATCGGCAGCTTGGCCGACAGTGATCTAAGCCTGGTCGGCGAGGGCATCAGCCGCACACATGCACGCATCACCTCAGTCGGCAATGACGACATCATCGAAGACCAGGGCAGCACCAATGGCACACTGGTAAATGGTCGGTCGATTACTCGGCATATCCTGCAAAACGACGATGTCATCGAGATTGCCAACATCCAGATTCGTTACCGCAACCATAAAGCCATTGACGGCCCCAGTTTTGACCGGACGATGATCATTCAGCCCTCTGGCCATGAGCTCGGAGCCCCCTCCCAGGCGGTGGGGACCTATGCACTGGCAACCGCAAAAAAAGAGCGCCGTTTCAGGACGGGCGCCCGCATGGGCCTGGTCCGGGTTTTCAGTGGCGGCCCGTCCGCGCAGGAAATTGAGCTGTCCGAAGTGCTGCATACCTTTGGAATACCCGGCACCCAACTGGCGGTAATCAATTCCCGTCCGCAGGGTTACTTCATCACTCACGTTGAAGGAAAAAAACCGGCACGATTGAATGGCAAATCCATCGGCCATGAGCCGCGCCCCTTAGCACCCAACGATACGATCGAAGTGGGAAACGAGAAGCTGCTGTTCCTACTCAAATAAGACTTATCCGATTATTTGACTGCCGCTTGGCACATAACAATGCGCCAAGCGGCAAAAACGGGGCCATTCAGTCACTCATACTCGCCAGCCAAGCCCGCCAGCCCCCGTACGCCGTTATATCCTGAGCATCGGCCACACCAATACCTTCGCAGATAAAGCCATTCACGATTGATCCATTGGTTAGCTCCAGCTTGCCGATGCCAAGCGGCGCCGGGATACCTGCCACGAAAGAGCCGAACTGGCTTGCGGGCATCTCCCAGACTTCGCAGGCGATCGCCGCTCCGTCTGTCGGGACCTTTACGAGGCCGGGGCGCTTGCCATCGGGTAGCGCGTATAAGCGGTAGTTCAACGCAGTCTGCGTTGCGGCGACCAGACGCGCGTTGCGGTCGGTCAACTGGCTGTTGAGCGGAAGCCCACTCAAGTGAGCGCCGACAACGGCGACACGGATCTGGCCGTCGGCAAGCAGGTTCAAGGACTCAGCAGCGGGCAGCGCATGATCGGTTGCACCCAGCCTTGCGCCGAGCGCCTGCTGCATGCGCGAAGCCAGATGCAACAGCGGGCCATCCTGATGCAATGGCGCGATCAGGGTGATACCAAATGGCAAACCGTCGTTCTGGAACCCGGCCGGAACGGCGGTGGCGGCGAGGTCGAGCAGGTTCATGAAGTTGGTGTAGTAGCCGAGGTTGGAATTGAGGCGGATGGGGTCCGCTTCCATTTCCTCCACGCGATAGATCGTCCCGGCGGTGGGCGTGAGCATCACATCGATGTCGTTCCATGCAGCATCGCAGATCCGCTTGGCCGCGCGTAATTTGTAAAGATGAGCAAAGGTGTCGGCGGCGCTGTAGTTGCGACCGCCGGCGATGATTTCACGTACCGGCGGAAAAACCTTGTCGGAGTGCGCGTCGAAGAAATCACGGATGGCGAGGTAGCGCTCGGCCACCCAGGGGCCACCGTAAAGCAGGCGAGCAGTTTCCAGAAAGGGAGCGAGATCGATTGCTACCGGCGTGCCGCCCAGCGCCTCCAACCGCTCCACCGCTTGACCGAACAGGCGTTCGCCGTCGGCATTACCAAAAAATTCCAGGCCTTTCTCCAGCGGCACACCAAAACGAAAACTGCCTGCGCGGCCGAAGTCAAAACCATGCGGCTCCAGCGTCAGCGAATATTCATCTTCGGCATCGAAGCCGGCAGCGACCGCCAGCACGCGCTCGGCGTCTTCAGCCGTCAGCGCAAAGATCGACACCGCATCGAGCGAGCGGCAAGCAGGTACCACGCCGCGGGTGGACAGCGCACCGCAGCTTGGCTTGTGGCCGACGAGGTTGTTGAAGGCAGCGGGCACGCGACCGGAGCCGGCGGTGTCGGTACCGAGCGAGAAGCTGGCCAGGCCGAGCGCCACGGCGACCGCCGAGCCGGCGCTGGAGCCACCGGAAATGTAGTCTGGATTGAAGGCGTTGCGGCAGGCGCCGTAGGGCGAGCGGGTGCCGTTGAGCCCCGTTGCAAACTGGTCGAGGTTGGTTTTGCCGAGCGGAATCGCACCGGCGTCAATCAGGCGCTGCACAACCGTGGCGGTCTGAGTTGGCGAATAGGCATATTCCGGACAGCCCGCAGTGGTGGGCAGACCGGCGAGGTCGATGTTGTCCTTGATGGCGAAGGGAATGCCGTAGAGCGGCAGACTCGTGGGATCCTTGCCTTGCAGGGCACTGGCGTAAGCACGCAGGGCATCGGCGTCGAGGCGGCTGATCCAGATGTGATGGCTGTCTTCCCCAGCCAACCGTTCAAGCAGGGCTTCCACCAGATCCAGCGGGGTGAAGCTGCCGGACTGATAGCGTTGGCGCAGGGTGGCAATATCGAGACTGTAGGGTATGTTCATGATTTTGGCGCACATTCGCTGATCAGCACCAGAAGATCCTGGCCGGCTGATACCTGACCGCCTTCGCGGCAGAAAACGGTGTGGATGCGCCCATCACACGGCGCCATCACAGCGAACTCCATCTTCATCGATTCGATGATCAGGAGGGTATCGCCCTGCTTGACTACGGCACCCGCCTCCACTTCCACCTTCCACACGTTGCCGGCGACGTGGCTGGCGATGGCGCGGCCGTGCTCCGGCAGGTCGAGTTCGCTGTCGGGCGCAGCTTCGGCCACGATCAGGTCGCTGGCGTAGTCGGCCTGGCCGCTGGCACGCCAGCGTTCGCGCTCGGCATCGAACGAGGCCTGCTGCTGTGCTTTGAAGGCGACGATGGATTCGTTATTGTCGCTGAGAAACTGGTTGTACTCGCGCAGGCTGAACGTGGTTTCCTCGATCTTCAACTGGTAGCGGCCAAGCGGAAAGTCTTCACGGATTGTCAGCAGTTCCTCTGCGCTGACCGGGAAGAATCGCACCTGGTCGAAGAAGCGCAGCAGCCACGGCTTACCGTCGGTGAAATTGGCGGTCTGGCGCCAACGGTTCCACATCTGCAAGGTGCGGCCGACGAACTGGTAGCCGCCGGGGCCTTCCATGCCGTACACGCACATGTAGGCGCCGCCGATGCCGACGGCGTTTTCCGGGGTCCAGGTGCGCGCGGGGTTGTACTTGGTCGTGACCATGCGATGACGCGGGTCGACCGGTGTCGCCACCGGTGCGCCCAAATACACGTCGCCCAGGCCCATCACCAGATAGCTGGCCTCGAACACGATGCGCTTCACCTCTTCAATCGATTCGAGCCCGTTGATACGGCGGATGAATTCGATGTTGCTCGGGCACCAGGGCGCGTCCTTGCGCACCGACTGCATGTATTTCTCGATGGCAAGTTTCGTGGCGGCATCGTCCCACGACAGCGGAATGTGCACGATCCGGGTCGGCACCTGCATGTCCTCGATAGCTGGCAGCGCCTTTTCTGCGGCCAGCAGCAGATCCATCAGTTTGGACAGCGGCAGCACGCGCGAATCGTAGTGCACCTGCAGCGAGCGAATGCCCGGCGTGAGGTCGAGGATGCCCGGCACGGCATCGGCCTGCAGTTGCGTCATCAGCGCGTGCACGCGGAAGCGCAGGTTGAGGTCGAGCACCAGCGGGCCGTGTTCGACCAGCAGATACTTGTCGCCGGCGCGACGGTAGACCACGGCGACCGGATTGTCGATGTCGGGCGTGCGATGCAGGACGGGTTCGGCGAGTTCTCCGGCATCGACAATCAACGAAGGCGCAGCCGGGGCGGCGAGACTGGCGATGGCAGCATCCTGTGCCGCCTCCATGCGCTCGGCCTGTACTTGCGAAAGCCGCTTGAAATGCACGGTGTCGCCGGGACGCAGCTGGCCCATCTTCCACAGCTCAGCCTGCACGATGGTGGCCGGACAGACGAAGCCACCGAGGCTAGGGCCGTCCGGACCGAGGATCACCGGCATGTCGCCGGTGAAGTCGACCGCGCCGATGGCGTAGGCGTTGTCGTGGATGTTGGACGGATGCAGGCCGGCCTCACCGCCGTCCTTGCGCGCCCATTCGGGCCGTGGGCCGATCAGGCGGACGCCGGTGCGGCTGGAGTTGTAATGCACTTCCCAGTCGGTGGCGAAGAACAGGTCGATGTCGGCATCGGTGAAGAAATCCGGTGCGCCGTGCGGACCGTAGAGCACGCCGATTTCCCAAGCGTGGCTGTAGACGGGCACCAGTGTGGCAGGCAATGGATTGCTGATACTCGATGCGTCCGCTGCCGTGACGTGCAACACGTCGCCGACGCGCAGCGTGCGTCCGGCATGGCCGCCGAACTGGCCCAGCGTAAAAGTCGCCTTGCTGCCGAGGTAATCCGGCACGTCGAAGCCACCGCGCACCGCGAGGTAGGCGCGACAACCGATGTCCTTGATCGCGCCGAGCTTCAACATCGCGCTGGCCTTGACCGCATGCGCCGCCCAGTTGGCCAGCGGCTGGCCGTCGAGTTCGGCGGCCATGTCGGCGCCGGCCAGCGCGATCACGCTGTCGCAGTTGAAGCGCAGCGTGGGACCGGCGACGGTCAATTCCAGACCGGCCGTTCCCTCGGCATTGCCGGCGAGGCGGTTGGCGAGACGCAGCGACAACGCGTCCATCGGCCCCGATGGCGGCACGCCGACGTCCCAGTAGCCGGTACGGCCCGGCCAGTCCTGGATGCTGCTCTGCACGCCGGGCTCAATCACATCAATTGTTGCCGGGTGGTAGTGGAAGGCATTGAGGTAGCGCGTGGTCTGACGCCCTTCCATGAACACGCTGTCGCGCACGATCTGCGCGAGGTAGCCGAGGTTGGTCTCGATACCTGCGACACGGGTATGCGCCAGCACCTGCTGCATTTTTTTCAAAGCGTCTGCACGGTCGCTGCCCTTGACCATGATCTTCGCCACCATCGGATCGTAGAACGGCGGCACGTCGGAACCGCGCTCGACCCAGGTCTCGATGCGCGCATCCGGCGAGAACACCACCTCGGTCAACACACCGGCGGCGGGCTGGAAGTCCTTGCCCGGATCTTCTGCATACAGGCGCACCTGTATCGACGCGCCTTGGGGTTCCGCCTTGAAGCCGGACAGGTCCAGTTCGCCGGCAGCCTCCTTAACCATCCACTCGACCAGATCGACGCCGGTGACTTCCTCGGTGACGCCGTGCTCGACCTGCAGCCGCGTGTTCACTTCGAGGAAATAGAATTCGGCACTCAAGGTGTCATAGACGAACTCAACCGTGCCGGCCGAACGGTAGCCGACTGCTTCACCGAGGCGCACAGCAGTGGCCAGCAGGTTCCTGCGTTGTGTGTCGGTCAAGCCGGGCGCCGGGGTTTCCTCGATCACCTTCTGGTTGCGCCGCTGCACCGAGCAATCGCGCTCACCCAGCGCGACGACATTACCCTTGCCGTCGCCGAAGATCTGCACCTCTATATGGCGCGCGTGCTCGACGTATTTCTCGAGGAAGATGCCGGCCTCCTTGAAGTTGGCGCGCGCCAGTCGCTCCACTGACTGAAAGGCATCCACCAGTTCATCGCTGCTCCAGATCAGGCGCATGCCGATGCCGCCACCGCCAGCGGTACTCTTCAGCATCACCGGGTAGCCGATGCGCGCGGCTTCGGCCAGCGCATGACCCGCATCAGACAGCAGGCCGGAACCGGGCAGCAGCGGCACCTTGTTGTGTTCGGCCAGATCGCGCGCGGTGTGCTTGAGGCCGAAGGCGCGCATCTGGTCCGGGCTGGGGCCGATGAAGGCGATACCGGCGGCGGCGCAGTCCTCGGCAAAGCCGGGGTTCTCGGACAGGAAGCCGTAGCCGGGATGGATCGCCTGGGCGCCGGTGGCCTTCGCAACCTCGAGGATTGTCTCGCCGCGCAGGTAGCTTTGCGCCGCCGGCGCCGGGCCGATCTCGACCGCTTCGTCAGCCAGTCGCACGTGCAGCGAATGGCGGTCCGCCTCGGAATAGACGGCGACCGATTTGACCCCCATGGTGCGCAGGGTGCGGATGATGCGGCAGGCGATGGCGCCGCGGTTGGCGATCAGGACTTTCTTGAACATAGGTCACCTGGTGCGGGGCGTCCCGCATCTTTTCATTACCGGCCTGGGTCGTCCCGGGCCGGGTTTATTGCGGGTTCCAGAGAAGGAAGCGGGCCGGTGTCGGATTGTAGGCGTTGCAGGGATTGTTGAGCTGGGGGCAATTTGACACCAGCATCCACAGGTTCATTTCGGCGCGCAGTTCGACGTATTTTCCAGGCGCCGAGACGCCGTCGGCGAAGGTCAGCTCGCCCGACTCGGTCACCGGAACATTCATGAAGAAGTTGATGTTGGGCACCAGATCGCGCTTGCCGAGGCCGATGTCGGCATGCTGCAGCGCGGTCAGGTAGTTGTCGCGGCAGCTGTGCATGAACTTCTTCTGCAGCGCGTAACGCACCGTGTTGCTCTCGGCCGCACAGGCGCCGCCGAGGGTATCGTGGCGGCCGCAGGTATCGGCGACGATGGTGAGCATGGGATGACCGTCGTCGCTGTACAGAACCGATCCGGTGGTCAGGTAGATGCCACCCTGGCGCAGGATGGTTTCAGTGGCGCTGTAATGCTCGGCGCCGTCGTCGCGGTTGTAGAAGATGACATCGACGGCCTGGTTGCCTTCGAGGTCGACGATGCGCAGGGTCTGCCCCTTGTCGATCGCCAGCAGATAGGGTTCGCCCGCGGGCAGGGTGTGGTCGAGCACGGCGGCCTCGGGGGCCAGCGTACTTTCCTGGATGCGAATGGCAGCAGCAGTCATGGCCAGTTTCCTCAGGTCAGGTAGAGCATGTCGGTATTGTGCAGCGCACGCGCATTTTCCGAGCGGAAGGCGCGGCAATAGTCGTCCCTGGGCGCCGGGCCGGAACGCCACACCGCCAGGCCGACTTTGCTCGCTGGGTAAGCTGGTGCAGGGTTAAGCGGATGCGGCGCGGCGGAAAACGCGACCAGCACGTCCATGTCCATGCGCAGGTCGATGAAGTCGCCGGCCTTGGCATGGTCGGGCACATAGCGGAAGCGGCCTTCGGCATCGACCGTGATCTTGCTGAAGACGTTGACCGGCGCCACCAGGTCGCGCTTGGCCAGTCCGTATTTTCCGATCTCGATCAGCAGGCCATCGCGACCCGAGCGCGTCATGCCGTTGCGGTTGTCCTGGTAGGCATGGTCGCCATATTTTTCGTGCATCAGGCGGTTGTCGAGCAGCATACCGAGCGGGTCGTGCCAGCCCAGGCTGTCGGCGGTAATCGAGGCCATGGCCCGCCCCATGTCGCTCATCAGGACGTGGCCGTGGGTGTAGTGGGCAGTGTGCTGAGCCTTGAGCGAATCCGGCATGTTGTAGCGTTCCAGCTTTTCCTGGGCCGAATAGAGCACTAGCGACAGGTTGGCACCGGCGTCCAGCGCGGTGATGCGCAGCGTGGTGCCGCGCGGCAGCCGGTAGGACCAGTGGCCGCCGCCGGGCACCAAGTCGGAGAACAGCACCGTCTCGGCCGCAAGATCGGGTGCGAAGCGGCGCCAGTGTTCGGGCACGTCGACGGGTGCCGTGGCCGGCGGGTTGTCGAGTGCAAGTTCGGGATGGTCCATTACATTTCCTTTTCGTGTGCCGGCGCATGCAGCGGCGGAATCACCGCTGTCAGCAGTTGTAGCCGGCCGGTGATGACACCGCGCTGGGCAATCATTTCATTGGCGATGGCCTGAAGCTTGACGGCCGGGCCCTGAACCAGAATCACTTCCAGCATCTGGTCCTCGGTCAGGTGTACGTGCAACGAACTGATGACTTCGACGACATGCTGATACTGGATGTCCGCCAGCCTGCCCTGCAAGCCGCGCGTGGCCCGGTTGTATAGCAACGTGAGCGTGCCAGCCATCACCTCGTTACCGAGGCTACGCTTGTGCTCGGCCAACTGGTAGTTGACCATCTCGCCGATCGCCTGCGAGCGACTGTCGTAGCCCCGGCTTTCGACCATGCCGTCCAGTTCGGCCAGCAGGTCCGGCGGCAACGAAACGCTGATGCGACTGACCAGCGTTGAGACCTTGTCCTCCTTCGTCGTCATGGCAGCTCCCTTTTATAGCGCAACACCCGTGAAGCAATCGTCGCGAGCGATCCAAGGCCGGTCCGAGAAGCACAGTCGTACTCGCGTACGATGCGCATCGCAGGGCCGGGATTGGGGCGCGCAGTAGATTGATTCATGGGTGTTCAGAACATGTAGCTGTAGCGTTCAACTTCCCACTTGCTCACGGTCAGGTGGTACGCCTCCCACTCCTCAGTTTTATAGCGGATGAATTCGTCGCGCAGTCCCTTGCCCAGCGTGGCTTCCACCAGCGGGTCTTCGGCGAAGGCGGCGACCGCTTCCTGCAGGGTTTGCGGCAGGAACTCGATGCCGCGCTCGCGCCGTTCGTCATCGCCGATGGCGTACAGGTTGTCCTCGTTGGGGTTGCCCGGATCGAGCCCCTCGCGAATGCCTTCGAGACCGGCGGCCAGCGCCAGCGTGGCCGCCAGATAGGGGTTCACTGCGCCGTCGGCGTTGCGCGATTCGCAGCGGCCACCACCGGACGGAATGCGCACCGAGTTGGTGCGGTTGTTGGAACCCCAGGAGTTGAACACCGGCGCCCAAGAAAAGTAGCTCATCGCACCGCGACGGACCAGGCGTTTGTAGCTGTTGACCGTGGGGGCGAACACGGCGCACAGGGCGCGACCGTGCTTAAGGATGCCGGCCACGAAACTGTACCCGAGCGGGGTCAGGCCGATGCCGTGGGGGTCATCCTCAGGCGCACATGCGAACAGGTTCTTGCCGGTCTCCAGGTCGTAGATCGACATGTTGAAGTGCGCGCCGTTACCGGTCTTGTCGGCAAACGGCTTGGGCATCATGGTGGCCAGTAGGCCTTCTTCCTTGGCGTAGTGCTTGGCCATGAAGCGGAAGAAAGTCAGCCGGTCGCAGGTGGTCAGCGCATCGGCATAGTTGAAGTCGAACTCGAACTGGCCGTTCGCATCTTCGTGGTCGAAGGAATACAGGTCCCAGCCGAGGTCGTTGATCGAGGTGGCCACCTTGTCGAGCCAGGAGAAATTGTCGACGAAGCCGCGCACGTCGTAGCAGGGCTTGGTCAGCTTGTCGTCGGCGACGGGCACCGACAGGCTGCCATCCGCATTCTGCTTGAGCAGGAATATTTCGCACTCGATGCCCAGGTTAAGGCCGTAGCCCATCTCGGCCGCCTTGGCCAGCTGGTTCTTCAGAGAGACGCGGGTGTTCAACGGATAAGGCTGGCCCTGGAAATGATTGTCAGACGGAATCCAGGCGATCTTCGGTTCCCACGGTAGTTGGATGGCGCGGTCGAGGTCGGGCATCGAGGTCAGCTCGTCGTCGTTGGGCGCCTGGCCCAAACCATCCAGCGCGTAACCAGTGTAGCGCTCGGAACCCTTGGCCATGTGTCCAAGATGGGCGATGGGCACGACCTTGGCCTTGGGCACACCGTGGATGTCGACGTAGGCGCCGATGCAGTATTTCACGCCCTTGTCGGTTAGTTCGCGCTGCAATTGAGCCGTCGCTTCAGCCGAATGGCGTGCGTCAGGTTGGGGGCTCACTTTTTCCAGCACGGCCGTGTTGTCGCTTGCGTTCATGATGCGTCCTTGTTTATCGGTTCGTAACAGCGGGGACGGCGTCCCCGAAATAGGATTGGTCAAGCGGCGGCGTTTCAGCCGTGCCCTTATGAATCAGAGCGGCGAGGTCGGCCACCAGCCAGTCGAACCAGAGCGCGCCCTTCTCCGCCGTGGCCAGACTGGGCGTGCCGGTGACGCCATTCAAACTGGTGCGGTTGACCGGATGCGCGAAAACACAGCCGCAGGTGCGGTCCGGATCATCGGCATCCATCAGCTTGTCCGGGCGCACGCCTTCGGGGGCAATCGCCAGCATGATCGAGGCTTCGGCGTCGTTGGCATGCCAGTCGGCGGCGTCGGCGAAATGAAACTGGCGCACCCGTTCGCTGATGGTCGCGGTATTGATCACCGCGACCATCAGGTCGTCGTGTTCTGCGCGCAGCATTTCCAGCGCACAGCGCAGCGGTGCGGCATTGGTGACATGGGCGTTGACGATGAACAGGCGGCGGATGCCGCTGTGATACGCCCAGTCGCCGACTTCCTTGACCACCTGAATCAGCGTGACCGGTTGCAGCGCAATCGTGCCGGGCCAGCGCCGACTGTGGCCGAGCGAGCAGCCGTACGGCAGCGTCGGCAGCATCGGCACGCCGGTCTGCGCGGCGACTGCCTCACACAGTTGCTCGGCGATCACGGAATCGACGCCGCACCCGAGGTGCGGGCCATGCTGCTCGGTGGCGCCCACCGGCAGCATGGCCGCCTGGCCGCAGCGGGCCAGCACGTCGGGAATTTCGGACCAGGTGAGATCAGACCAGCGCATAAATAAGGCCTTATTCGACGTTGTCGGCAACGTTGGTGAAGCGGATCATCTGCGGTTGCGCCGCCTGCTCGTCTTCCGGCTCAGGCGCCGGTGCGGGATGAATCAATTGCTCCAGTCGCGCCTTGGTGGCCATGAATTCCGGCGTATTGAACTGGCCCGGCGAACGCGGACGCGGCACTGACACTTCGATGACTTCCTGCACCTCGCCCGGATGCGCCTTCAGCACCAGGATGCGGTCGGCCAGATAGATCGCTTCGTCGAGATCGTGGGTGATGAACAGCACCGTGATGTCGATGTTTTTCCAGATGTCGATCAGGTGCGACTGCATCTTCGAGCGGGTCTGCGCGTCAAGCGCGCCGAAGGGCTCGTCCATCAGCAGGATGCGCGGCTGGTTGACCAGCGCGCGGGCGATGGCGACGCGCTGGCGCATGCCGCCGGAAAGCTGATGCGGATAGGAATCCGCGAACTTCTCCAGGCCGACCAGTTCCAGCCAGGTGCGGGCATCGCGCTCGGCTTCGTCCTTGCCGTGGCCTTTTATTTGCGGCCCGAACATCACGTTTTGCTTCACCGTCAACCAGGGGAACAGGGAATAGCCCTGAAACACCATGCCGCGATCCTGGCCGGGGCCTTTGACTGGTTTGTCGTCGAGCAGCACGTCGCCGGAAGTGTGATCCTCCAGGCCGGCAAGGATGCGAATCAGGGTCGACTTACCGCAGCCGGAGGGGCCGATGACACAGACGAATTCGCGACGGCGCACGCTGAAATTGATGCCGCGCAAGGCCTCGACTTCGCCCTGCTGCGTGCGAAAGCGCTTGCCGAGGTTGCGCACTTCGAGAATAGTTTCACGCTGGTTGATCTTGTCGAAGCGCGCCTTCACGTCCTCCGACTGATCCAGATAGCTGGGCAGGTTTTTCTGGTTCATGACGTGTGCCCTCAGCGACGATCCTGGGTACGATCCCAGGGAAACAGGCGACGACCGAGGCGACCCAGGATCAGATCGGTGCCGAAGCCGATGATGCCGATGATCATGATGGCGGCGTAGACGTTGTCAAAATGCTGGTAGCGCGCCTGCTGGGTGATATAGAACGTGATGCCGGAACTGGTGCCGATCAGCTCGGCCACGATCAGGTAAGTCCAGGCCCAGCCGAGCAGGATGCGCTGGTCGCGGTAGAGATCGGGCAGGATGCCCGGTACCACGACTTTGGTTAGCAACTTGATCCCGCGCGTACCCAGCGTGCGCGCCGCCTCGATGATGGTGGCTTCCAGCTTGCGCGTGGTGTTGGCGATGATCAGCACCTGCTGGAACAGCGTGCCGATGACGATGATCGCGATCTTGGGCCCGTCGTAGATACCGAGAATCGCCACCGCCAAAGCACCAAACGCGGGTGCCGGCAGGTAGCGAAAGTATTCGATGAAGGGTTCACTCAGCCGGGCAAAGGTGGAATAGGTTCCAGCCAGGATGCCGAGCGGCACACCAATGAGCGAAGAAATCAGGAATCCCCAGAAGATGATCTGGATGCTGTGCCACAGGCTTTCGTGCAGCCACGGTGCATCTTTCTGCACAGGTTGTTTGGTAAAGCCGGTGTAGAACGCCTGCGCGACTTCGTGCGGCGCCGGCAGGTAAATGGGGTTGGCCGGCTTGCCGGCCGGGGGGGCCAGCTTCTCAGTCCGCGTGAAGGCAGCCTCGTCCTTGAACTGGGACTTGTCCACCAGCATGCCAATCTGGAAGTAGTCGACGCCACCGGGATCGGTGACCTCGACCTTGGGATGCCAGATGAACGGGACATAACTGACCATGCACCAAACCAGCAGCGGCAGCAGGAACGAACCGATTGCCAGCAGGGTGCGCTTGCGCATCTCGCTATCCACGCTGGCCAGGTTGGCAATCAAGCTCATGTCCGCTCCGTCTCGGTTCAGTTACTTGGCAAAGGTGAAAGACGAATCCAGATAGCTGTTCAGGTCCTGGGGCGTCTTGTACACGTCATTGGCAACGTTGAAATCATCCGCAATCTTGGACGAACCGTACAAGGTCTTGAAACCGTTCCCCTTGACGTAGATCTTCTTCGCGTCATCCAGGCTCAGCAGCTTGGTGCCCTTGAGCAGCGGCAGGTAGGTTTCGGGCGAAACGCCAACACGTGCGGCCATGATCTTCACCGCATCCGGCTGGGTCTTGGGATCGTTGATGTACTTCACGACACGGTCCCACACCTTCACGACCTTGATCCACTCAGCGCGGCGCTGCTTGGCGCTGGCGGGATTCACCGCGAGCACGTCATAGATCAGGCCGGGTTCGTCAGCGGATGTGTAGATGGGCCGGGCACCCGGTACCGACTTCATGGTCTGACCGGCGATGGGCTGCCAGGCACCAACCGCGGCGACATCACCCGAGGCCAGCATCTGCGGCATCTCGTTGGTCTTGGCGTTGACCAGCGTGACATCGGACTCCTTCATGCCCGCTTTTTTCAGGCCGTTGAGCAGCAGCAGATGCTCAACGAAACCCAATTCCACTGCCACCTTCTTGCCCTTGAGGGCCTTGAGGGAACGCACACCCGGCTTGCCGATGATCATGTCGTTGCCATTGGAATAATCGGTCAGCATCACCATGACGCTCTTGCCGCCTGCAGCGCCGGTGACCAGCGCATCGCCGTTGGTCATGGTGACCGCGTCGATCTTGCCGGCCGAAAACGCATCCATCGAGGCCGAGTAGTCGAACCACTCGAAGGTGACGGGCACGCCCGCCTCCTTGAACCAGCCCTTGTCGATGGCGACCTGCCACGCCACCCAGCCCGGCCAGTCGCTGTAGCCAATCTTGAGGGGCTGGGCCGCCTGGGCGGAAAAGGAAATGGCGACGGCGACGGGGATCACCAGCCGCGTCAACAGCGTTTTCAGGGTGCTTCCGATGTGCTTCACATTCATGGTGGGCTCCTAGATGAGTGGTATTACCGAAATGAATATTCGTAATATTCAATTCACTAAAAGCAACCACCGTGCCATATCAAAAAAACAATCTATCACCATGAATAGATAGCAATAACCAGAAAACAATGTTTCCCGCATCATGGTGAACAGAGCATTCTTTTAGTGCGCAATCGCACTGTTTTGGCAACCGGAGCAGAAAAGAGCGGGCGCCAGATGGCGTCTCAAATATCATTCCCAGGCAATTGATCTTGTTTTCGTTACGCAAGGAATGAGGCGTGAACCATGGGTGACCTGCACCCTGGCAAGGTGCCCTGTCATTCGATAGCGCAGCACCTTAAAAGTGTTATCAACGCAACCGATCTCTTACGCTCGCCCAATAAAAAGGGGCGCTCTGCAGAGCGCCCCAGCTTCCTAAGGAGAAAGGATGGATCTTAGAGGTTGTAGGCCCGCTCGCCGTGGCTTGCGGTATCCAGACCTTCACGTTCCTGTTCTTCGGAAACGCGCAGACCGATGGTCATGTCGATCAGCTTGAATGCCACGAAGCTGACCACACCCGACCAGACGATGGTGATGAGCACACCCGTAGCCTGCGTCATGACCTGACCACCCATCGTGTAACCGTCGACACCCACACCACCCAGCGCCGGCGAAACAAAGATGCCGGTGCCGATGGCGCCGACGATGCCGCCGATACCATGGATGCCGAAGACGTCGAGGCTGTCATCGTAGCCCAGGGCTTTCTTCAGGCCAGACACGCCCCACAGGCAGATTACGCCAGCGATTGCACCGAGGACGATCGCACCCATCGGGCCCACCAGACCAGCGGCCGGGGTAACGGCAACCAGACCCGTCACCACACCCGATGCAATACCCAGCATGGAGGGCTTGCCGCGCAACATCCACTCGGCCAGCATCCATGACAAGCCCGCAGCTGCGGTGGCCAGAATGGTGTTCATGAAGGCCAGCGCAGCACCGCCGGTGGCTTCGAGGTTGGAACCGGCGTTAAAGCCGAACCAGCCCACCCACAGCAGCGAGGCACCGATCATGGTCATCGGCAGGTTGTGCGGCGGCATCGCGTCGCGGCCGTAGCCGATACGTTTGCCCAGCACGATAGCGCCCACCAGCGCTGCAATACCTGCGTTGATGTGCACCACCGTGCCGCCCGCAAAGTCGAGGGCGCCGTGTTCAAACAGATAACCGCCCGTTGCCCACACCATGTGCGTAATCGGCAGGTAGGAGAACGTGAACCACAGTGCGCCAAACACCATCAGGGCGGAGAATTTCACCCGCTCGGCGAGGCCGCCGACGATCAGCGCCACGGTACTGGCAGCAAAGGTCAGCTGGAAGGCCACGAACACCAGTTCGGGGATCACCACACCATCGGTAAAGGTCGCGGCCGTACTGTCAGGGGTAATGCCGGCCAGGAACATCTTGGACAGATCACCGATCATCCAGTTGAGACCACCACCATCACCAAACGCCAGCGAGTAGCCGTACACCGCCCACAGGATGGAAATCAGGCAGAAAATGGCCATGACCTGAGTCAGTACCGACAACATGTTTTTGGCGCGAACCAGACCGCCGTAGAACAAGGCCACGCCCGGAATGATCATCAAGATCACCAGCAAGGTGGAAACCATCATCCAGGTGGTGTCGCCTTTGTCGGGGACGGGCGCTGCGGTCTCTGTCGCAGCAACCGCGGCAACTTCAACGGCAACCGGCGCCGCTTCCTCGATTGCCATGGTCTCAACCACAGCGGTTTCCGTCGGCGCCGCTGCATCTTGAGCAAACGTCATGCCGGGGGCCAGCAGTACGCACATCAAGCCCAGAGAAGTAAGTAGCTTTTTCATCGTCATACTCCTTAAAGGGCTTCGGGACCGGATTCGCCCGTGCGGATACGCACGACCTGCTCCAGGCTGGTGACAAAAATCTTGCCGTCGCCAATCTTGCCGGTGTTGGCTGACTTTTCGATCGACTCGATCACGCGCTCAAGCAACTCGGCCTTGATGGCGACTTCAATTTTCACTTTGGGCAAAAAATCGACCACGTATTCCGCGCCGCGATATAGCTCGGTGTGGCCTTTTTGCCGCCCAAATCCTTTTACTTCTGTAACCGTCAAGCCTGTAACGCCGATGGCGGACAACGCCTCGCGCACCTCGTCCAGCTTGAACGGCTTGATAATTGCCGTTACGAATTTCATGTTGTCTCCCAAATCATGACAAGGGGAAAATGGAGTGGGCGAATCCCACACTCCTGTGAATCAGCCTTTTAAAAAGCCTTGGAAACCCAAACGGTAGTCGTGCTTTTACCCAAAAACTCATTATTGGTGTCAGTCCAAACAGACTTGTCGGCATCGGTGTCGGTGTACATCACGCCAACGGTCACGCCAGACATGACGGTGCTCAGCTTGCTCATGTCATAAGCCAAGCTGACCTTCCAATCGGTGTAATCCTGAGCACCGTTGTTTTTGAAGTTGAACGTGCCCCAATGCGCGCCAGCGGTCAGGCCGGTTTCGCCGATTGGCACACTTGCGGAAATATCCAGATAGTCAGAACTATCGGCATTGGCGAAGCCAAAAACTTCATCGCTGACATAGTAGGAATATTTGGCAGTGAACCACTTCCAGCCCAAGGCAGCATACAATTCTGTGGTATCGGCACGGGTAATCCCCGCTGGCCGGTCCCCTGGGTAAATATACTGAATCGCCCCGAGATCATAAGTCAGCTCAGTCTTGCCAATATCCCCACGGTAACCACCGTAGATATCGACTTCCACTTTGCCAGAATCATATCCCTGATAGTCTTTAAGCCAGCCCACATTGGAACCCCAAGTACCAAGATAGAAGCCGCTGCTATGCGTGTAGTCGACTCCACCCTGAATGGCGGCATCGCCACCGGTTTGGGAAATGCCGCGGAAAATGTAATTGCTGGTTAAGCCAATGTTGGCACTCAATGAATGCGGGCTTTCTTCAGCTGCCACAACCAAGGCAGGCGCTCCTACCAAACCAACCAGGACTAATGCGTGTACAAGTTTCTTCATGAATATTCTCCGAATGTGAAGACTCGCAAAATTGCAATTTCAATTTAGCATGAGGCGTGCCAGTTATTTTAAGTATAAAAAACAAACAGATACTATCGCCCCCCCTCTAACCCACACACTGTGCGCACTTTAGTAGTGCGCAACAAAATCACAATGCACCCTATTTGTGCTGCCCCCTGCTGCAGGGGGCTTGCTACACTCTCGCGTAACTGGAGATTCACATGAATACAAATCCGAAATTTCCCACCCCCGCGTTTCTTAATGATGCAATGGGCAAACTGGGCGAATTGTTGAAGCAATCCCCGGCTAAAGACATTGAGCAAAACCTCAAGGCTGGCGTCACCTCGATGCTCGGCAAACTCGACATGGTGAGCCGCGAGGAATTCGACGTGCAAACCGAAGTGCTGGCACGAACCCGCGCCAGGCTCGAGCAACTGGAAGCGCGACTGCTTCAACTGGAAAAACCAGGCGCGCCTGAAGCGCGCACGACTGAACCGGAAAAGCAGCGCTCCGAATAAGTGGCCGTCGCTGTCGTCAAAAGCCGAGCGTTAAACGGCATGAACGCGCCCGAGGTGGTGGTCGAGGCGCATCTGGCCAATGGCTTGCCGGCTTTCACGCTGGTCGGCCTGCCCGAAACCGAGGTGAAGGAGGCGCGCGACCGCGTACGCGCAGCGATCCAGAATTCACGCTACGAATTTCCAGCGCGCCGCATCACTGTCAATCTCGCACCGGCCGATTTGCCCAAGGAATCCGGGCGTTTCGACCTGCCGATTGCGTTGGCCATCCTCGCCGCTTCCGGGCAAATCCCGTCTGACAAATTCACGCAGGCCGAATTCGCCGGCGAACTGGCATTAACCGGCGAATTGCGCCCGGTGCGCGGCGCGCTGGCGATGGCGCTAGCAACGCGCGCAGCGAATCGTCAATTGATTTTGCCGGTCCATTCTGCCGCTGAGGCCTCGCTTGCCAGCGGCGTCGACACACTCGGCGCGTCCAGCCTGCTCGATGTTTGTGCCTGGCTGGCGGGGCAAACTTCATTGATCGCACCTGAAATAAACGCACCGCGCAGCGCACCGGACTACCCCGATTTTCTCGACGTCAAAGGCCAGACCGCCACCAAGCGCGCGCTGGAAGTGGCTGCAGCAGGCGGCCATTCAGTGCTTATGGCGGGTCCGCCCGGCACCGGAAAGTCGATGCTGGCGGCACGCTTTCCCGGCATCCTGCCTGCGATGAACGAAACCGAGGCGCTGGAAGCCGCGGCGGTCCAGTCGCTCAATGGCGGGTTTCGTCACGAACACTGGCAACGCCGTCCGTTCCGTTCTCCTCACCACACAGCATCAGCGGTGGCGCTAGTGGGGGGAGGCGGTAATCCACGTCCGGGTGAAATATCACTGGCACATCACGGCGTGCTGTTTCTCGACGAACTGCCGGAGTTTTCACGGCAGGTTCTGGAAGTGCTACGCGAACCGCTGGAGACCGGCCACATCACGATTTCGCGCGCTGCGCGGCAGGCCGATTTCCCCGCCCGGTTTCAGCTGGTTGCTGCAATGAACCCTTGCCCCTGCGGTTTTCTCGGCCACCCTACTCAGGCGTGTCGCGATACCCCCGATCAAATTGCCCGCTACCGCGCCCGGATTTCCGGCCCTCTGCTCGACCGCATTGACATCCAGATCAGCGTACCGACGCTGACGCAGGATGAATTGATGCAGGTGAGTACGGGCGAGCCCAGTTCGGTCATCCGCGCCCGCGTGCAGATGGCACGCGACCGTCAGATAGCGCGCCAGGGAAAGCCCAATGCCGCACTGGGGACACAGGAAATCGACGAGCTGTGCCAGCTGGATGCGGCCGGCGAAACCTTGCTCAAAAAAGCGATTGCGCAGCTCAACCTGTCTGCGCGCGCCTACCACCGCGTACTCAAACTGGCGCGTAGTGTGGCCGACCTGACAGGGAGCGACACCATCAGCATGGTGCATCTTGCCGAGGCGATCCAATATCGGAGGCAAGCCGCATGAGCAACCCGCGTGAATCCTGGCTGGAAGAAAAGCGCTCGGCCTGGCTGTATCGGGTGGTCGCCCAATGCGAACACGGCTCAACACGCGAATCGCTGTTCAATGAACTGGCGCAGTCAGCCGATGACCAGGCAGATATCTGGCTGAAGGCGATCGTCCAACACGGCGGCCCACCCCCCAAAACCTACCGGCCCGACTTACGCACCCGCGTAGTGGCGCGACTCACCCGAACATTCACCCCGCGTACCATGCGAGGGGTACTGGCTGCGATGAAGGTGCGGGGGATGGCGCTCTATACGCAAACCCCGCCACACGCGACACCCACCCATATCGACGACGTTGGAAAACGTCACCACAAAGGCGTTTCAGGGAATGCCCTGCGCGCCGGCGTATTCGGCGTCAACGACGGTCTGGTATCGAATGCAGCGCTCATTTATGGCATAGCCGGCGCGTCACAAGAGCCCACGATTATTGTTTTGACTGGTGTAGCAGGGCTATTGGCCGGCGCATTTTCGATGGCGTCGGGCGAGTACGTCTCGGTACGTGCGCAGCGCGAAATGTTCGAATACCAAATCGGACTGGAACGCGACGAACTGGAAAAATATCCGCAAGAAGAAGCGGCCGAACTGGCCCTGATTTATGCCGCCAAGGGCATGCCCATGGACGAAGCCAAGCGGGTGGCCGAGAAGCTGATGGAGGATCCTGAGCGGGCGCTGGATGCACTCACGCGCGAAGAACTCGGCCTTAACCCCGACGAGTTGGGCTCACCCTGGGTGGCCGCCATTTCGTCGTTTGCTGCCTTCACAACCGGCGCAGCCCTTCCGCTGTTGCCGTTTCTGTTTGGACACAGCCATGCATTAGCCGCTTCCATCGTGCTAACCGCATTAGGACTTTTCGCCGTTGGCGCCAGCATGAGCCTGTTCACCGGCCGCCACGCCATATTGAGCGGCCTGCGCATGCTGGGTATCGGCGGCGCGGCTGGGCTGGCCACCTATTACATCGGTGCCTGGCTAGGGGTGCAGCTGGCCTAAGGCATTGGCGAGCCGTGCAGGATCCGCTTTTACGTCTGTTCCCACGGCAGGTCATCAAAGCGCCAGCCATTCTTGGTGCAGCGGTGACGTGACTCGTCCATATCGCCTTCGAAACCGTGGGTGACGTTGTACACCTCAGGAAAACCATATTTTTCCAGGTAACGGCCGGCTTCCATTGAGCGTCTACCTGAACGGCAAATCAGCACAACCGGCCGATTAACGGAAGCAGCCTTGCGTGAATGTCCAAGAAAATCGGGATTCACGTCCCAGTCCGGGCTGTCCTGCCAGGCGATGTGAATCGCACCCAGGGGGTGCCCGACAAACAGGAATTCGATTTCCGAACGGCAGTCGATAAAAACCGCCTCGGGGTGCGTCTGTAAAAAGGCATGGGCTTCGGTAGGGCTGAACTGCTTCATGGTGCGCTCCTTCGATGCATTGGTTTGAGCATAGCATTTCTGTCGACGACGAAAAAAACCCCGCGCAAGCGGGGCTTTGCTGTCAGCAAAAAAACTCAAGCTGCTTTGCGACGCGACATCCGAGTCATTCCAAGCAAGCCCGCACCCACCAGCAGAATCGTGCCCGGCTCCGGCACACCCCCACTCGGTGTGCCGGAGCTTCCGCAACCAGAGGGAGGCGTCCCGGTTGCTGGGCACTTGTTGCCGGTCACGCTGGCGAGTTTGAAGTAGTCATTGCCGCTGCTGGCTCCGCTAGACGTTGTGAGCCCGTTGTAGGCGCCGATCAACCAGGCGCTGGAATATACGGTGTTCGCGAAGGAGACCGTTTTTGCGCTGGACGAGGCCGCGTTGTTGTAATGCCCAATCAACGTCCAGCCGTTACTGGGGCTGGTCAGGCTGCTGTAGGTCAGCCCCAGCACCGAAGGTGTCCCGGTACCGCTATAGGCGTAAACGCTGAAATCGGCATCGGTCTGGGACCAGCCGAAACTCGCCGACGTGAGGCTAACCTTGTCGGCACTGGTGATTCCTCCCACCCCATTGGAAAAGGAAATCATGACGGTTTCGATGGCACCGTTATTGTCAATAGCGTGCTGTGGGCTGCTGGTCGATTCCCCACTGGATGTGACGCCCAGCCCACCGCCGTAATAAGCTGTACTCGCAGCAATCGTGGCGGAGGAATTGTTGGCGGCGGAAAAGGCAGTCGCGGTCGCAGTCAACCCTGAGTCTGAAGCAGGTGACGTGCTGCTGTAGGTCCAGGTCGCCGCGCTTGCCGGACTGGTTGCCAAGGCGCTCAATGCCAAAACAGTTGAGATTGATAAATTCCGGATGGTTTTCATTGTATTAACTCCCTTTTAATCGGATGAATTGCCTAGCTCGAATAAGCAAAAACAATGCCGAAAATAAAATACCTTTTCAAATCAAAGAACAAACAAAAACAACGACTTCAACCCCATTCCATTTGTAAACAATTCCGACAGAAACTTCCGTCTCAATGACGTTTGAGCCTCGCCAGGGTTTCATTGAGATGGCTCTGAATCTCCTTGTCTTCTGGCGCGCGCAACGCCGCCTCGCGCAGATAGCGCAGACCCTTTTCCAATTGCCCCTGCTGCACCAGCACCCAGCCCAGCGTGTCGTTTACCTGCGGCTGGTTGGGGGCAAGCGCGCGAGCCTGTTCGGCATGCGTGAGCGCCGCAGCATCGCCCAGTTGCAACAACACTTGGGCCAGGTTGTTGTGCGCACGCGCATCCTTGGGATCCGTCCGAACCAGTCCGGCGTACACCGTCCGGGCACGTGGCGCATCTTTCATGGCCAGCCATGCTTCTCCCAATGCATGAGTAGCCAGGCGGCTTTGCGGATGGCTGTCGCGCCACCGGGACATCAGCGCGGCGGCTTCTGATGCCTGTCCTGATGCCATCAGGGCGTCGAACAGGCCAAATACACTGGACTCGACTGGCGCCTTTGCATGTGCTTTACGGTACGCCGCAACCGCCTCGGGATACCGTTTCTGCGCCATGTGGATTTCGCCCATCAGACGCTGCGCTTCAGCCCCCATGCCTGACTGGTTTAACAGGGCTTGCGCTTGTTTCTCGGCTTCACTGATGTTGCCGCTTTTCAGTACAAGCCGGACTTGCTGTGAGCGTGCGGGTGAATAACCCGGATCCGCCAACAGCGCCTTGCTCAGGGTGTAGCGCGCAGCTTCCGGATCGCCGATCTGCATTTGCAGAGCGGCCGTCTGAGTGAGCCGTGCCGGATTAAATGCCGCCACTTGCACCAGACGTCGTAATACGGCGCGCGCGGCGTCGCCATGTCCCCCAGCGATTTGCGATTGCGCCAATGCCAGCAGGGTACGCGGGTCATCCGGTGACTGAGCCTGGGCTTCCTTTGCGGCGTCCAGCGCCGGCTTGGGTTGCCCCTTTTTCAAGTAAAAAGCGCTGAGGGCGAGATGCGTGCGGAGATCCTTGCTGCGTGTGTTGCGCGCTTTTTCGAGCCATCGCAGCGCTTCATCGGGACGGCTGATCGACTCTTCCAGTCGCGCCAGTTCGAGCATGGTATCGATGTGTGCCGGCGAGACTTTGAGTATGCCGAGATAGCGTTTTCGCGCACGCTCGGGCAGTTTGTCGATTTCGTCTATGCGTGCCAGGTTGAGGTGCGCCGGGTAAAAACTGGGCGAGGCCTTGATTGCCGCGACATAAGCCGTACGCGCACCCGCACGGTCACCCGATGCCAGGCGTGTAATCCCCAGCAGGTTCAGCATGGCGACATTCCCGGGTTCGCGTTTGATGAGGGTTTCAACTACTGCAACCGCCTTGCGGGCGTCACCGCGCTTGAGGAGCGCCAAGGCATAGGGTATCGCTGCCTGGGTTGAATCTGGTGTCTTTGCAAAGGCACGCGTCAAGGTCTGAAACCCGGCTTCCATTTGCCCGGCGCTGATCAGGCTGACACCTAACCCAGCCTGAATATCGGGGCTGTCGTGCGCTTCTGCCGCCTCCTTGAACAAGCTGGCGGCTTTGTCGTACATGCCCCGGCGCATCGCCACCTCGCCCAACATGGCAAGCACCCTGGCATCGTCGGGCTGCTCGCGCAACGCGGGTTGCAACAGCGTAATGACCCGATCGTACTGACGCTCGGCCAGATAAATGCTGGCCAGCAGCTTGCGGACCCCCACGTCACGCGGATGCCGATCCTGATAGGGCGTAAGGAAACTTTTTGCTCGCTCGAATTCACCCAGAGCATGGTGCGCCAGTCCGCCCAGCAATTGCAATTGGTCGCTTGCCGACAGGAATTCGGGCGGAAGCTGACTCAAGGTGCGCGTCGCTTCATGCAAGGCCACGCGGGAGCGGACTTCGTCGCCCTGTCGACTGAAGTACAACGCGCGCAGATAGGCGCCTCGTGGATCATAGGCGAAATGTTTCTGTAGATAATCCAGATCGGTTTTGACTTCGCTATCGCGCTGCAGATCCAGCAGGGCACCCGCTCGAGCCAGTCGTGCATCGAGATGGTTCGGTTCAGATTCCAGCGCACGCCCATACTCGCGCACGGCAGTCTGCAAATCACCCCGCACATGAAAAACCGACGCCTGCATGTTGAGGACATCCGCATTGCGCGGCGATACCCGCAATGCTTCTTGAACCACCGCTTGCGCATCCTGTGGACGCCCTGCATTGAGGTGAATGCGTGCTTGCAGCGCCAAGGCCCGTGCCGAACCACCCGCAATCTGCGCGACCTGTCTGGCTGATGTCATGGCGGCATCGAGTTGATTCAGCTTGAGTTGCGCCTGTCCACGCATCAACAACATCTCCAGACGCGCCTGAGGCGGCAAACCATCCGCCCCGAACTTTTCGAGCATAAGGCGCGCCTTGCCCTGCGCTAGATAGGCTTGCGCCTGGAGCGTGGCAATCTGCCCGCGTGCCGCACCCAGCTTCTCAGCATCGACAAGCACCCGCTCGGCCGCGGCCGGATCCCCCTCGCGCAAATACGCCTGCCCCATCAGAACCAGTGCCGGCAACATACGGCTATCTGCCTTGAGCGCATTTTTCAACTGGATGATGGCACCGGCGTCATCATTGCGTTCATAACGCTTGAGCGCATCTTCGTAATAACGCGAGGCATCCACTGCCGAATCTGCATGCGCCAGTGGCGCAAGAAAAATGCTGGCAAGGAGAAACATCAACAAGCTCGGGAAGTTCATTGCCTCATCCTCTAATCGGTTATGAGCATCGAGTGGCAAGAACCGTACCCGACACACCACATGAGGCCATGCGGGTCCCGTCATCCGCTGCCACCTGAAACGTTGAAAAACCAACTAGAGTGTCAGCCTCTCATCCTGGCGGCTCACAGACTCGAGCCCGGATCATCCGGCTGCACCTTATATAATGCTTCTTTTCTCCATCTGCCCCTGCCATGTCCCGCACCGATTTGCTGCATTCCCTGCTTGCCCAGCGCATCCTGATTCTCGATGGCGCGATGGGGACGATGATCCAGTCCTACAAACTCGAAGAAGCAGACTACCGCGGCACCCGTTTTGCTGATTTTGCGTATGACGTCAAAGGCAACAACGATCTGTTGTCGCTGACCCAACCGCAGATCATCAAGGCCATCCACGCCGAGTACCTGGCGGCGGGCGCCGACATTCTGGAAACCAACAGTTTCAACGCCACAGCGATCTCGATGGCGGATTACCACATGGAGCACCTGGTGGCGGAACTCAACCTGGCGGCCGCCAAACTGGCACGCGAGGCCGCTGACGATGCCACCGCACTGAACCCGGACAAGCCACGCTTTGTCGCCGGCGTGCTCGGCCCCACCTCGCGCACCGCGACCATTTCGCCCGATGTGAATGACCCCGGCTTCCGCAATGTAACGTTCGATCAGTTGCGCGAAACCTATCTGGAAGCAATCGACGGCCTGGTCAAAGGCGGCGCCGACATCCTGATGGTCGAAACGATTTTCGACACGCTCAACGCCAAGGCCGCCTTGTTTGCCATTGACGAATACTTCGAACTGAACAATCTGCGGCTGCCGGTGATGATTTCCGGCACGATTACCGACGCCTCAGGCCGCACCCTCTCCGGTCAGACCGGCGAGGCATTCTGGAACTCGGTGCGCCATACCCGGCCGCTGTCGATTGGCCTGAACTGCGCACTCGGCCCCGACCTGCTGCGCCAATACATCGCGGAGATTTCCAGCAAGGTCGACGTGCTCATCTCGGCTCACCCCAACGCCGGCCTGCCCAACGCCTTTGGCGAATACGATATGGAAGGGCCGGAGATGGCGACCCATATCGGCGAATGGGCGCGCGCGGGGCTGTTGAACATTGTTGGCGGCTGCTGCGGCAGTTCGCCGGCTCACATCGAGGCCATCGCCAAAGCCGTCGAAGGCGTCGCCCCGCGCGTGCCGCCCAAGCTTGAGCCAGCCATGCGGCTGTCTGGACTGGAGCCGTTCAACGTCGACAAGAACAGCCTCTTCGTTAACGTCGGCGAGCGCACCAACGTCACCGGCTCCAAGGCCTTTGCGCGGCTGATTCTCAACGGCGAATACGACAAGGCGCTCGATGTTGCCCGTCAGCAGGTGGAAAACGGCGCCCAGATCATCGACGTGAACATGGACGAGGCCATGCTCGACAGCAAGGCCGCCATGGTGCGCTTCCTGAACCTGATCGCCTCCGAGCCCGACATCGCGCGCGTGCCGATCATGATTGACTCCTCCAAGTGGGAGGTGATCGAAGCCGGCCTGCGCTGCATCCAGGGCAAAGGCATCGTCAACTCCATCAGCATGAAGGAAGGCGTGGAGGCGTTCAAGCACCAGGCCAAACTGCTGCGTCGTTATGGCGCGGCCGCCGTGGTGATGGCTTTTGACGAAAAAGGCCAGGCCGACACCTACGACCGCAAGATCGAGATCTGCGAGCGCGCCTACCGCATCCTGGTCGACGAAATCGACTTCCCCGCGGAAGACATCATCTTCGACCCCAACATCTTCGCCATCGCCACCGGCATCGAGGAGCACAACAACTACGCGGTCGACTTCATCGAGGCCACGCGCTGGATCAAGCAGCACCTGCCGGGTGCCAAGGTGTCGGGCGGCGTGTCCAACGTCTCGTTCAGCTTCCGTGGCAACGACCCGGTGCGCGAGGCCATCCACACCGTGTTCCTGTACCACGCCATCCAGGCGGGCATGGACATGGGCATCGTCAACGCCGGCATGGTTGGCGTTTATGACGAGCTGGAGCCTACGCTGCGTGAACGGGTGGAAGACGTGGTGCTCAATCGCCGGCCCGATGCCGGCGAGCGTCTGGTGGAGATTGCCGAGAGCGCCAAGGGTGCGTCCAAGGACGACAGCAAGAAAAACGAATGGCGTGCTGCTCCCGTCGCGCAGCGCCTGTCGCACGCGCTGGTGCACGGCATCACCGACTTCATCACCGAAGACACGGAAGAGGTCTATCAAGCCATTCTGGCCAAGGGTGGCCGCCCGTTGCACGTGATCGAAGGCCCGCTGATGGATGGCATGAACATCGTCGGCGACCTGTTCGGCCAGGGCAAGATGTTCCTGCCCCAGGTGGTGAAGAGCGCGCGCGTGATGAAGCAGGCGGTGGCGCACCTCATTCCCTACATCGAGGAAGAGAAGCGCCAGCAGGAGGCGGCCGGCGAGGACGTGCGCGCCAAGGGCAAGATCATCATTGCCACCGTCAAGGGCGACGTGCACGACATTGGCAAGAACATCGTCACCGTGGTCCTGCAGTGCAACAACTTCGAAGTCATCAACATGGGCGTCATGGTGCCGTGCCACGAGATCCTGGCGCGTGCCAAGGTCGAGGGGGCCGACATCGTGGGCCTCTCGGGCCTGATCACCCCCAGCCTGGAAGAGATGCAGTACGTGGCAGCCGAGATGCAGAAGGACGAGCACTTCCGCATCAAGAAAATTCCGCTGCTGATTGGCGGCGCCACCACCAGCCGTGTGCACACCGCAGTCAAGATCGCACCGCATTACGAAGGTCCGGTGGTTTACGTGCCCGATGCCTCGCGTAGCGTGAGCGTGGCGCAAGGACTGCTGTCGGACCAGGCTGCCAAATACATCGACGAACTCAATGCCGACTACGAACGCGTGCGTCAGCAGCATGCGGGCAAGAAGCAGACGCCGCTGTGGAGCCTCGACCGTGCGCGCGCCAACAAGACACCGATCGAATGGACCGGCTACACGCCGTCGAAGCCGAAGTTCATCGGCCGCCGCGTGTTCAAGAACTTCGACCTGGTGGAACTGGCGAAGTACATCGACTGGGGTCCGTTCTTCCAGACCTGGGATCTGGCCGGTCCGTTCCCGGCCATCCTGAAGGACGAGATCGTCGGCGCCGAAGCGCAGCGCGTCTTTTCGGATGGCAAGCGCATGCTGCAGCGCCTGATCGAAGGCCGTTGGCTCACCGCCAATGCCGTGCTCGGCCTGTACCCGGCCAACAGTGTGAACGACGACGACATCGAGCTTTACACCGACGAGAGCCGCAGCCAGGTGGCGCTGACCTGGTACGGCCTGCGCCAGCAGACCGAAAAGCAGGTGATCGACGGCGTCATGCGACCGAGCCGCTGCCTGGCCGACTTCGTGGCGCCCAAAGGCTCGGCGCCTGATTACGTCGGTGTGTTCGCCGTCACGGCCGGCATTGGCGTGGAGAAGAAGGAGCAGTACTTCATGGACGACCATGACGACTACTCCGCCATCATGCTCAAGTCGCTGGCTGACCGGCTGGCCGAGGCGTTCGCCGAGTGCCTGCATCACCGCGCGCGCACCGACCTGTGGGGTTATGCGCCACAGGAAAACCTGAGCCCGGAGGAACTGATCGCCGAGAAGTACCAGGGCATCCGTCCGGCGCCGGGTTACCCGGCCTGCCCGGACCACAGCGTGAAGAAGGACATGTTCGAGCTGCTGCAATGCGGCGAGATCGGCATGGGCCTGACCGAGAGCCTGGCCATGACACCGGCGGCCAGCGTCAGCGGCTTTTATCTGGCGCATCCGCAGAGCACCTACTTCAACGTCGGCCGCATCGGTGCCGACCAGCTGCAGGACCAGGTGCGCCGCCGTGGCATGAATGAACAGGCGCTGCAGCGTCTGCTGGCCCCCAATCTTTGATGTAGCCCTGAGGTGCTCGGGGTCTTTGCCGCCGCCGGCTTGCGAGACGCAGATTTACCTAAGCTTACAAAGCAGACACGCAAATCGTGTCCGTTCCTGTTTACCTTCGTACCGTCAGCGCGTTACATCAAGAGTGACGTCAGAGGCATCCGGCCTGCTGCCCGTTTTTGCAAGAGGAACACAAGATGAACGATATGTCGCAAACCGCATCCAGCTCGGCGCGTAACCAAACCCTGTGGGCCGCGATAGGCGTGCTTGGTGTGGCGGTGGTGGCCCTGGGCTCGGCACTGTATTACGTGCAAACGCGCCAGGAGGCGCTGCACACCGCCGCAGTGAGCCCGGTTCCCGTGCCGGTGGTGGTGCCGGCGCTGAGCGCTTCCCAACCCGTGCCGGCGCTAGAACCGAAGGCCGTTGCACCTGAGAAAAAAACCGGCGCAGGCAAGGCGGTGGCCAGCCGGTCTGCCAAGCCTGCCGGTAGCAGCGGATCGTCCGCAACAGCATCGGCCGACACGGCGACGGGCAAATCCACCACTGTGCTGCCTGCCAAGGAGGTCTGCCTGAACTGCGCCACGGTGACCGCCGTGACGCCGGTGGAACGCGAGGGCACGGGCAGTGGCGCTGGTGCCGTGGCCGGTGGCGTGCTCGGTGCCCTGGTCGGCAACCAGTTTGGTGGTGGCGACGGCAAGACGTTGGCCACCATTGCCGGTGCGGTGGGCGGTGGCCTGGCTGGTAATGCGGTCGAGAAAAAGATGAAAAAAGTGACGGCCTACCGCGTGGAGTTGCGCATGGATGACGGCAGTTTCCACAGCATCGAGCAGGCCACGCCGGCCAGCGTCGGTGCACGCGTGCGGGTCGAAGGCAATACCCTGCAGCCGCTCAACTGAACCACGTCGAGCTTGTGGGCGGCAGCGTAGGCCGCCTTCAGTGCCGGTTCAGTGCCTTGGTCGTGCCAGCCGCTGAGCGCCTGCCAGGGCCGCCACGCCGACCAGGCTCAGGCCCAGCATCAGCCACAAGCCCGAGGCATAACCGCCGGACGGGCTCCACAGCAGTCCGAGCAGCCACGGCGCTGCTGCCCGGCCCAGGGCCATCGGCACGCCGAGCGCGCCGTTGAGCGAGGCCACCTGGGTACGGTCCACGTACTCAGCGACCGCGGTGCCCTTGACGATGGTGAGCATGCCGTTGCCCATGCCATACAACAGCACGAACAACAGCACCACCGCCACCTGTGCGCGGCCGAACCAGGGGGCGACCAGCAGTGCCAACAAGCCCAGAGAAATCAGCACGGGGATGAGCCGATTGGCCAGATGCAGGTCCATATGCTGCTCAAAGAAGTACAGCAGCACCCGCCCCAGTACCTGCAGCACGCCGATGGCCGCCGGAATGGCGATGACCCAGGACTCCGCCAGTCCGTTCTCGCGCAGCAGGCTCACCATGTGGGCCGGCAGCGCGGCGGTCACGGCCATGAGCAGCACGATGAAGAGGCCGACCAGCAGAAAGGGCGCACTCAGCAAGTGCCGCTTGAGCGGGGCGGACGCCGTCGCCTGGCTTGTGGCATGGGCCTGACCGGCGGGCGCATGGCGCAGCACGAGGGCGTGTAGCGGCGCGCACACCAGCAGCTGCAGGGCGGCCAGCACCAGCAGGGCATGGCGCCAGCCCAGCGCCTGGATCAGCCAGGCGGTCAGCGGGATGAACACCGTGCTGGCCAGGCCGCCCAGAAAGGTGATGGTGATGATGGCGCGGCGAAAGTCATGCGGGTAGCGCCGGATGACCACGGCGAAGACCGGTGGGTAGAGCGTGGCCGCCAGCCCGGCGCCGAGCCCGAGCCAGACGGCGTAAAAGCCCGCCATGCTGTCGATGCCGCTGTGCAGTGCCAGGCACAGGGCCACCAGCAGCGAGCCGCCGGTCATCACCGCGCGCTCATGGCCGCGGTCGATCAGGCGACCCACCGGGTAGGCCAGCAGCCCTTCGACCAGCAGCGCCAGGCTGAAACCCAGCGAAGACTGGGCACGGCTCAGGCCCAGTTCGCGCTCCACCGGTTCGAGCAGCAGGGCGAAGGTGTAGAACACGCTGCCCCAGCCGATGAGTTGCGCCAGCGACAGCCAGCCGATCAGGTGTGGGGCGTTGCGGGCGGTGGGGTGCATGTGTGGATTATGACAAATTCAATCGATGTTTTGCCGTGCAGGCCACGTGTTTGCTGCGCATTAAGCTATGAAATTGATAGCTAACAGGTGGGTGGCAAGCCCCGGTGTTCCGCCAGGGCAAGATTCGGGTGCGCAGCGTGCCAGGCGGGGTCTGCCTAGAATGGCCAGCTGTGTGCATCAGGCAGCGGCTGGTGGTGCGCTGACCTTGACCTGATTGACTTTTCCATCGCACATGACTTCTGCTGATGCTTCCATCTCCGCAGCCACGCGGCGCTCTGTCCTGCTCCTGTCGTTTGCCACTTTCTCCAGTATGTCGGCACAGCGCCTGTGTGATGCGATGTTGCCTGAGTTGTCGCGTGAGTTCTCCGCCAGCCTGGCGCAGGCGGCGCAGGTGGTGTCGATGTTCGCCGTGGTCTATGGCCTGGCGCAATTGTTTTACGGCCCACTGGGCGACCGCCTAGGCAAGTACCGTGTCGTGACCCTGGCCACGCTGGGCTGCAGCGTGGGCAGCATCGTGGCGGTCTTTGCCGCCAGTCTGGAGGGGCTGGTGCTGGCGCGCATGCTGGTGGCGCTCGGGGCCGCCGCTGTCATTCCGCTGTCGCTGGCCTGGATCGGCGATGCGGTGGCCTATGAGCAGCGGCAGGAGACGCTGGCACGCGTGGGGCTGGGTACCACGCTGGGCATAGCCGGTGGTCAGTTGCTGGGGGGTGTGTTCACGGACAGCCTGGGCTGGCGCTGGGCTTTCGGCTTCATGACTTTGCTGTTCGGCGCCGTGGGGCTGTTGCTGTTGGCCGACCTGCGGCGACAGCGGCCGACACCTTCGGCGGCGCAGAACACTCAGCCCCTGGTGCGCCCGGGTTTTGTGGCGCAGGCTCTCATCATCGTCACCGGCCGCTGGTCGCGTGTGGTGCTGGGGGTGGCCTTTGTCGAAGGGGCGGCCGGTTTTGGCGTCATGGCGATCTGGGCCTCGCATCTGCACCACGTCCTGGGCCTGTCGCTGTCGGTGTCGGGCGCCATCGTGGCGCTGTTTGGTCTGGGAGGCATGTTCTACATGGCGGTGGCTCGCTTCCTGATCCGTCGTTTCGGTGAACGCGGCCTGGTGCGGCTGGGCGTCGGATTGCTGGGTGTTGCGGCCTTGGTGATTGCCATCTCCCCACACTGGGGGCCGACCATCCCGGCCAGCCTGCTGGGCGGCTTCGGCTTCTTCATGTTCCACAACACCATGCAGGCCAATGCCACGCAGATGGCACCGGCCGCGCGTGGCACGGCCGTCTCGCTGTTCGCTTCCGCGCTGTTCCTGGGCCAATCGGTGGGCGTGTTGCTGGCTGCGGCCCTGGTGACCCGTATCGGTTCGGCGGCGGTCATCGGTGCCGGCGGCACCGTGCTGGTGCTGGTCGGCGCTTTTTTTGCCAACGCGCTGAAGCGGCGCGATGCGCTCATGCACTAGGCGTGACGGTCGGCGCGGGCCCGGAAATTGCTTTGGTTTGAAGGTGAGTCAATACCAAAGAATGCTAGGGATACATGCGTAAAACGGAAACCTCTGCCAGACTGCAAACCGATACTTTTCTGCCCTATATGCGCGACGTCATCCGTTGCGAACAGGCACTGCAGGAGCTCAACCTGATGTGGCGCATGATTGAATCATCCGCCAAGATGAACTGCCCGGAGGAGGCGCGCGCCATTTTGCCGACCATGGCCGCCACGCGTGACGGCTTCAACCGGCTGGAAGAAGAGCTGGTGACCAGCCTGGTAGGTGAAAAGGTGGCCACGGTGCTGGCCGAGATCGGCACCAAAGCACAGTATGTGATCGACATCGTGGTGCGCAACCTCTATGAGCGCACGGCTGACGTCGGCTTCCTGGCCACGGACAACGAGTTGTGCGCCTTCGTCGCCGGTTTGAGCGACGATGCGTCGGCGATCCGCCAGCGCCTGCGTGCCTATCGCAACAAGTACACCGTGTACGACGAGATCATCCTGCTCGATGCCGCCGGCAACGTGCTGGTGCAGATCGACGAGGCGACGCCGCTGGAAGGCAGTAGCGACCCGCTGTTGGCGCAGACCCTGGACAGCGACGGTTTCGTGGAGACCTTTCGTGCCAGCGATCTGCGTCCGGCCAAGCGCCAGGCATTGATCTATTCCAAGCGCATGTTGCACCCGCAGACTGGTGCGGTGGTTGGCGTGCTGTGCCTGTGTTTCAACTTCGAGCAGGAGATGGCGGGCATTTTTCGTTCGCACGGCGACCCCGACGGCCGCGCCAACATGCTGCTGCTCGACGGCGACAACCGGGTCATCGAAAGTGCCGACCCGCTGTGGATCCCGGTCGGCGCGCTGGTGCCGGTCAACCAGAGCGCGTCGCCGCAACTGCTGATGTTTGCCGGGCGCGAGTACCTGGTTCGCACCTTCCGCGCCGAGGGCTATCAGGGTTACATGGGGCCGGTAGGCTGGCAAGGCCAGGTCATGATTCCGGTTGATGTGGCCTTCACCGGCGCGACCAGCAACACGCTGGCCACGCTGGCGCCGGCCGTGCGCGAAGGTCTGCTGTCGCATGCCCAGTCCATCTCGGCGCCGCTGTACGAGATCATGACGGCGGCTGACACGATCCGGCGTGTGGTCTGGAACGGCCAGGTGATGACGGCCGGCCGGCGTGGCGAGCTGATGAAGCTCAAGACCATTCTGGATCAGATCAGTGAGACCGGTGCCCGCAGCAATGAGCTGTTCTCCAAGTCGATCGGCGATCTGTACGAGACGGTGCTGGCCTCCAGCCTGCGCGATTCGGAGTTCGTTTCGCATCTGCTGGTTGACCTGCTCGACCGCAATTTGTACGAGCGTTCGGACGACTGTCGCTGGTGGGCGCTGACGCCGGAGTTGCGTGTGGCACTGGCTGCGCCCCAGATGAACGAGGCGGCGCGCAAGCAGATCGGCGACATCCTGGACTACATCAACCGGCTGTATACGGTCTACACGCGCATCTTTGTGTACGACGTGGATGGCTGCATCGTGGCCAGCACCCAGCCGGGGCCACTCGGCAACAACGTGATCGGTCAGCATGTGGATGCGGCAACGCTGGCACGCGTGCAGGCTTTGCACAGCGAGCAGGATTACCACGTCACGCCGTTCGAGTCCTCGGCACTGTACGCCGGCCAGCCGACCTACATCTACCACGCAGCGATCCGTGATCCGCAGAACGAATCCAGGGTGGTCGGTGGCATCGGCATCGTGTTCGATGCGGCGCCGGAGTTCGCCGCCATGCTCAAGGGTGGCCTGGGTGATCAGGCAGACATGCAGGCCCTGTTTGTCGATCGTTCAGGTCGTGTCATTTCCAGCACCGACCCGACCCGACCGGTCGGCAGCGTGCTGGCGCTCGACGCAGGCTGGAGCCAGCTGCCCAATGGCGAGAGTGCCTCACGGATTGTGGTGCACGACGGCCAATACGCCATCATGGGCTGCACGGTGTCCTGCGGTTACCGCGAATTCAAGGTGTCGGATGGCTATGACGAAGACGTGCTGGCCATTGTGTTCAAGTTCCTGGGCGAAGTGCGGGATCGCTCAGGTGCGGGTGCCAAAACCCAGGCGATTTTCAAGACCGACCTGATGGGGCAGAGCGGACGCGAATACGCGACCTTTCTGATGGACGGAGCGCTGTTTGCCTTGCCGGCTGAACATGCGCAGGAAGCGCTGCCGGCGAGCAAGATCACGACGGTGTCGACCGGGGAACGTCGCGCCTGCGTCGGTCTGCTGGGCCTGCAGCATGAAGGGCGGGACAGCGCGCCAGTCTGGGTGTTCGATTTCGGCTACCTGATCCGCGGCACGCCCTCCTTCATCGACAAGAGCAGCCAGGTGATCATCGTACGCATCGGTGAGCAGACCCTGGGCCTGCTGGTGGACGAGCTGCATGGCGTGCCGGAGTTCAGCGAGGCGCAGATCATGCCCACGCCGTTTGGCAGCCTGGACGACCGTGCCCTCGTCAAGCACTTCATCAAAGCCAATGGCGGGCAGGTACTGATCCAGGCGGTCGACCCCCACAGTCTGTTTGCCGCTTTGATGAAGCGGGAAGCGCCGGCCTGTGCAGCCTGAAGCCGCGGCTTGCATCCTCAGCCGTGAGGCTGGAGTGCGGGCCGGTATTGCAAGGCCTCGGCCACATGCTCCAAACCGGTGCATGACGCACCGGCCAGGTCGGCAATGGTGCGTGCGACTTTGAGGGTGCGGTGTGTTCCGCGTGCCGACCAGCCTAGACGCACAGCGGCCGTGTTCAGGAATTTGAGCGCGGCGGCGTCCAACAGGGTGTGTGTATCGATCTCGGCACCCGCCAAGGCCTGGTTGGGTTTGCCTTGGCGCGCCAAAGCCCGCTCGTGCGCGGCCAGACAGCGTGCGCGCACGAGTTGGGTCGATTCGCCCGCCGGTGCTTGCAGCAATTCACCCGCAGGCAGGGCCGCAACCGTCACATGCAGGTCAATGCGGTCAAGGAGCGGGCCACTCAGACGCCCCTGGTAGCGGGCCACCTGGTCTGGCGTGCAGCGGCAGGCACGTTGTGCGGAGCCGAGATAACCGCAAGGGCAGGGGTTCATGGCGGCAACCAGCTGGAAATGAGCGGGAAATTCGGCACGCCGCGCCGCGCGGGCGATGGTGATGTGGTGGGTCTCCAGTGGCTCGCGCAAGGCTTCCAGCGCGGCGCGCGGGAACTCGGCCAGCTCGTCCAGAAACAGCACCCCATGGTGCGCCATGGAGATTTCACCCGGGCGCGGCGGCGACCCGCCGCCGACCAGGGCCACCGCACTGGCTGAGTGGTGCGGGCTGCGGGTCGGGCGCTGGCCCCAGCGCGCCAGCGAAAACTGACCACCCAGGCTGGCAATGGCCGCACTGTGCAGGGCTTCCGAGGTGGACATGGGTGGCAGCAGACCGGCAAAACGCTGCGCCAGCATCGACTTGCCGGAGCCGGGCGGGCCGCTGAGCAGCAGGCTGTGACCGCCGGCGGCAGCAATTTCGAGCGCACGTTTGGCACCCGCCTGCCCCTTGACGTCAGCAAGATCAAGCAGGTCCGTGCTGGTGCACGGTGGTGCGGCTGCGGCGCGTGACCAGCCTTCACCGGCGTCAGTCGTGTCGTTGCGTGCACCTTGCGGCAGGAATTGCTGCACCACATCGAGCAGGTGATGTGCCCGGTAGACCTGGGCTTCAGGCACCAGTGCCGCTTCTTCGGCACTGCCGGGTGGCAATACCAGTCGCGTGCTGACCCCGCCCTGGTGCAAGGCGAGCGCCATGGCCAGCGCACCGCGCACGGGACGCAGTTCGCCGGACAGCGACAGTTCGCCGGCGAATTCATGCTCGGCCAGCCGGGCTGTATCGATCTGTCCGCTGGCTGCCAGAATGCCCAAGGCGATGGGCAGATCGAAGCGCCCCGAATCCTTGGGGAGATCGGCCGGGGCGAGATTGACCGTGATGCGCTTGTTATGGGGGAATTCCAGCCCGGAGTTCTGGATGGCCGAACGCACGCGCTCACGTGCTTCCTTCACCTCCGTCTCGGCCAGACCGACCAGCGTGAAGCTGGGCAGACCATTGGCCAGATGCACCTCAACGGTGACACTGGCCGCTTCCAGGCCGAGCAGGGCGCGGCTTTGCACCAAAGACAGGCTCATGAGGACTCCCTCCACACAATCGTGCGATGCCAACGCTGATCTGCACCATAATGCACATAAATGGTGCGGTACTGTTTATTTGTCCAGTTATCTTAGCGTATCCATACGATGCCAGGGGACAAATATGTGACGATTGGTTGCAAGGCAGAGCTGGCACGCTCCGTGCTAGACAGGTTTGTCCCTTTAACTCATCTATGGAGCAAGCAATGAACCTCAAATCCAAAACTGCATTGGCTGCCTTGAGCCTGATCGCCAGCACCGCTGCCTTTTCGCAAGGCAAGGCACCGGAGCCGGACTACACGCTGACCTACAACATCGGTGCTGTCAGCGACTACCGTTTCCGCGGCCTGGAGCAAACGGCCGGCGGTCCGTCGATGCAGGGCGGCGTCGACTTTGCCCACAAGAGCGGTTTCTACGCCGGTGCTTTTGTTGCCAGCAACATCAAGTGGATCAAGGAGTTCAATGGCGCCGACAAGGGTGACTGGGAAGTTGACCTTTATGGCGGTTACAAGGCTGAGGCCTTCGGCCTGGGCTATGACGTTGGCCTGATCACTTACCAGTACCCTAACAACACCTCGGGCGGAACCGGTACCCCTGGTGGTTCGGTCAACTACAGCAAGGCCGATACCACCGAAGCCTACGTGGGCGTCAGCTACAAGATGGTCAGCCTGAAGTACTCCCACAGCATGGGCGACTTCCTGGGCAACAAGGACACCAATGGCAGCCGCTACTGGGATCTGAGCGCCAACTTCGATCTGGGCAGTGGCTTCACACTGACCCCGCACGTGGGCTGGCAAACCCTGCCGACCAACTCGACCTCCAACACGGCCAACACTGCCAACTACAGTGACTATGCGCTGACCCTGGCCAAGGACATGGGTAACGGTGTGGTGATTTCTCTGGCTGCCATCGGGACCGATGCCAAGCGCAGTTTCTACACCAGCTCGTTTGGCAACAACTCGCGCTTTTACGGTCAGGACACTGTGGTGCTGGGCCTGAAATACACCTTCTGATTCAACTCACCACCAGAGGAGAACCCATGAAACTCGTTACAGCCATCATCAAACCTTTCAAGCTCGATGAGGTGCGCGAAGGCCTCTCGACCATTGGGGTGCAGGGCATCACCGTGACCGAGGTGAAGGGCTTTGGCCGCCAGAAGGGGCACACCGAGCTGTACCGCGGCGCGGAATATGTCGTCGACTTTCTGCCCAAGGTCAAGATCGAAGCGGCCGTGTCCGACGAGCTGGTCGATCAGGTCATCGAAGCGATCGAAGGCTCAGCCCGCACCGGCAAGATCGGCGACGGCAAGATCTTTGTGTACAACCTCGAGCAAGTCGTGCGTATCCGCACCGGTGAAACCGGTAAAGAGGCGCTTTGAGGCTCACACAACCGAGAGAACACTGACATGAAAAAACTATTTGTCTCCTTCGCACTGGGGCTTAGCCTGATGGCCGGTGGAACGGCCACCTGGGCTCAGACCGCTCCAACTGAAGCCAAGCCCGCCGCCGAGGCGATGGCCGAAGCCAAACCCGCGGAAGCTGCAGCTGCACCCGCCGCTACCCCGGCGCCGGCCGCCGCCGAGGCAGCAGCTTCGGCTGCGCCCGAAGCGCCGACACCCAAGGTCGACTCTGGTGACACTGCCTGGATGATGACTTCCACCATGCTGGTTATCTTGATGATCATCCCGGGTCTGGCCCTGTTCTACGGTGGCCTGGGCCGCAGCAAGAACATGCTGTCGGTACTGATGCAGGTCTTTGTGGTCTTCTCGCTGATCTCCATTCTGTGGTCCATCTACGGCTACAGTCTGGCGTTCGCTGGCGAAGGCAAATTCTTCGGCTCGCTCGAGAAGATCTTTCTCAAGGGCGTAACGCAGGAAACCTTCGGGCCCCTGATCACCATCCCTGAGTACGTCTTTGTTGCTTTCCAAGGCACGTTTGCCGCCATTACCGTGGCGCTGATCGTCGGCTCTTTCGCTGAGCGCATCAAGTTCGGCGCTGTGCTGCTGTTCTCCGCGCTGTGGTTTACCTTCAGCTACGTGCCGATGGCCCATATTGTGTGGGGTGGTGGTCTGTTGGGCGCAGACGGTGCGCTCGACTTCGCTGGTGGTACCGTGGTGCACATCAACGCCGCTGTGGCTGGTCTGGTGGGCGCCTACCTGGTGGGCAAGCGCATCGGTTACGGCCGTGAGTCGATGGCGCCGCACAGCCTGACACTGACAATGGTGGGGGCTTCCCTGCTGTGGGTGGGTTGGTTCGGCTTCAACGCCGGCTCTGCCGGTGCTGCCAACGCCCAGGCCGGCTTGGCCTTCGTCAATACCGTGCTGGCAACGGCAGCAGCCACACTGTCCTGGATCACCGGTGAATCGCTGAGCAAGGGCAAGGCCTCCATGTTGGGCGCTGCCTCCGGTGCTGTCGCCGGTCTGGTCGCTGTCACGCCCGCTGCCGGCTTCGTTGGCCCGATGGGGTCCATCGTCATCGGCTTCATCGCCGGCTTGGCCTGCCTGTGGGGTGTGACCGGTCTGAAGAAGTTGCTGGGTGCCGACGACGCGTTTGACGTGTTCGGCGTGCACGGTGTCGGCGGCATCATCGGTGCCATCTTGACTGGCGTGTTTGCGGCACAGAACCTGGGCGGCACCGGCGGCCTGACTCCGGACACCTTCGCAATGGGTAGCCAAGTGTGGATCCAGGTCAAGAGCGTGATCTTCACGCTGGTCTGGTCGGGGGTGGTGTCCTTCATCGCCTACAAGCTGGTGGATCTCACCATCGGTTTGCGCGTCAGTGAAGAAGACGAGCGCCAAGGGCTGGATATCACATCCCACGGCGAGAGTGCTTACACCCGCTAAGTGCAAGGGCGGCAGTCGGTTCGGTCGGCTGCCGTCACTCAGCAATAGACAGTCTCCTCTGGTTCTTCAGCCCGCATGCGCTTCGGCTCATGCGGGCTTTTTTGTCGGTGGCCGGTGCACAATGCACGAAACTGGAGCAGCCACCATGACGACTTCTCTCCATCTGCGCAGCGGGCCGCTGCGTTGTGATATCCGCCCAGACCTGGGAGGCTGCGTGGCCGGCCTGTGGCATGGCGACCTGCCGGTGCTGCGCTCCACCGCAGCGCAAGCGCTGACCACCGTGCGCCAGGCCGGCAGCTACCCGCTGGTGCCGTTTTCCAACCGGGTTGGCCAGGCGCAACTCAAGTGGGCCGGCACCAGCCACCCGCTGGTGCAGAACAACGCGGCGGAACCGCATGCCATCCACGGTGTCGGTTGGCAGCGGCCCTGGGAGGTGCTGGAGGCCGATGCGCAGTTCGCCCTGCTGTCCTACGAGCACAAGCCCGACGCCTCTTGGCCCTTTGCCTTCGACACCTCGCAGGCCTTTCGCCTGAACGATGATGCACTCGAGCTGACCTTGAGCATCACCAACCAGTCAGCACAGGCCGCGCCGGTGGGGCTGGGCTGGCACCCTTATTTCGTCAAGCGACCCGGCAGCCACCTGCGTTTTGCCGCCAGTGGGCGCTGGGAGATGGGCGCGGACAAACTGCCGACGCACCGCCTGCCGTCCACGGGGCTGGACCAGGCATGCACCGCGCTGGATGTGGACCATTGTTTCGAAGGTTGGGACGGCCAAGCCTTCCTGAGCGATGCCGCGCTGCGCATCCACCTCGTATCGAGCCTGAACCGGCTGGTGGTGTTCACCCAGCCGACGCGCGACACGGTGGCCATCGAACCGGTCAGCCACGTCAACAACGCCGTCAACCTGCTGGGGCAGGCGGGCATGACGGCCGAGGCGCTGGGGCTGACCGTGCTGCTGCCGGGCGCATCAATGAGCGCGACTATGACGATCCGGGTCGAAGCTGTTTAATGCGCCCGGCTTGAATCAGACGGCCGGCCCGGCGTTACCATCCAAGGCTATGGATTCAGCTCTGCAACACATCACCGAACGCGTGCGCGCCGCCGCTGCTGACGGCGCCCCTTTGCGCATCCGCGGCGGCGGCAGCAAAGACTTCTACGGCCAGACGCTGCAGGGCGACCTGCTCGACACCCGGCCGCTGGCCGGCATCGTCAGCTACGAGCCGAGCGAGCTGGTGGTGACGGTGCGTGCTGGCACACCGCTGGCCGAGCTCGAAGCGGTTCTGGCTGAAAAAGGCCAGGTCCTGCCGTTCGAGCCGCCACATTTCGCCAACGGGGGCGCGGTGGCCACCGTCGGCGGCATGGTGGCAGCCGGCCTCAATGGCCCGGCGCGGGCCAGCGTCGGCGCCGTGCGCGACTACGTGCTGGGTGTGCAGATGCTCAACGGCCGCGCCGAGCTGCTGACCTTCGGCGGCCAGGTCATGAAAAACGTGGCCGGCTACGACGTGTCGCGCCTGATGGCCGGCTCGCTCGGCACGCTGGGCCTGCTGGTCGAAGTCTCACTCAAGGTGCTGCCCAAGGCCGTGGCCGAGAGCACTCTCGTGTTTGAACTGGATGAGGCACAGGCCCTGGCCCAGCTCAACCGCTGGGGCGGGCAACCGCTGCCGATCAACGCGTCCTGCTGGCACGAGGGTGCGCTCATGGTGCGCCTGCGTGGTGCCCAGGCGGCCGTCGCTGCCGCCCACAAAACCATGGGCGGCGCGGTGATGGACGCGCAGGCTGCACAACTGTGGAACGCCCTGCGCGAGCAGACCGCCCCCTTCTTCCAACTGGCTGAAGGCGAGTCGCTGGTACGCCTGAGCGTGCCCGACACCACACCACCGTTGGACCTGGGCCCGACGTTGATCGAATGGGGCGGCGCGCAGCGCTGGCTCAAGCTGCCGTTGGCACAGCGCCCGGACCTGGGTGCCGTGCTGGCCAACCTGGCCGGCCATGCCACGCTGTTCCGCGCGGTGGATAAAAGCGCCGGCGTCTTCACGCCGCTGGTCGCGCCGCTGGACCGCATCCACCGCGAACTGAAAAAGCAGTTCGACCCGGCCGGCATCTTCAACCGCGGCCGCCTGTACCCCGATTTCTGAGCCGGACTGGCGAACCCTCCATGCAAACCAATCTCGCGCCCGAATTCAAGAACACGCCCGACGGCCTGGCCGCTGAAGCCATCCTGCGCAAGTGCGTGCACTGCGGCTTCTGCACCGCTACCTGTCCCACCTACCAGTTGCTGGGCGACGAGCTCGATGGCCCGCGCGGTCGCATCTACCTGATGAAACAGGTGCTCGAAGGTGAAACGCCCACGCGCAAGACGCAGCAGCACCTGGACCGCTGCCTCACATGCCGCAACTGCGAAAGTACCTGCCCCTCGGGTGTGGACTACGGCCACCTGGTCGACATCGGCCGCAAAATCGTTGACGCCAAAGTGCCGCGCCCAAGCGGTGAGCGGTTTGTGCGCTGGGCCCTCAAGGAGGGCCTGACCTCGCCGCTGTTCGGACCCGCCATGAAGATGGGCCAACTGGTGCGCGGCCTCATGCCTGAGTCGCTGCGCAACAAGGTGCCGGCCCCGCAAGACGCTGGCACCTGGCCCACACGCACCCACGCACGCAAGGTGCTCATGCTGGCCGGCTGTGTGCAGCCGGCCATGATGCCCAATATCAACAGCGCCACCGCCCGCGTGCTCGACGCCGCCGGCATCCAGACCGTGGTGGCGGCCAAGGCCGGCTGCTGCGGTGCGGTGAAGTTCCACCTGAACGACCAGGATGGTGGCAAAGCCGAGATGCGGACCAACATCGACGCCTGGTGGCCGCACATCGAGAGCGGCGTGGAAGCCATCGTCATGAACGCCTCCGGCTGCGGCGTCACGGTCAAAGACTACGGCCACCTCCTGCACGATGACCCGGCCTATGCCGCGAAAGCGAAGCGCATCAGTGAGTTGACCAAGGACCTGAGCGAGCTGCTGCCCCAGCTGGTGGACAAGCTGCGCGGCAAGGTCTCGGCCAAGGCCGGCCAGATGACCTTCCACCCGCCCTGCACCCTGCAGCACGGCCAGCAGCTGCGCGGTGGCGTGGAGCAGTTCATGGGCGAACTCGGTTTCAAGATCAACACCTGCCGCGTCGAGCCGCACCTGTGCTGCGGCTCGGCCGGCACCTACTCGGTGCTGAACCCCAAGCTCGCTTACCAGCTGCGCGACCGCAAGCTGACCAACCTGGCCGAGATGAAACCCGAGGTGATCGTCTCTGCCAACATCGGCTGCATCACCCACCTGCAAAGCGGCACCGGCACGCCGGTGAAGCACTGGGTGGAGATGCTGGATGAAGCGTTGGTGGGCTGAGTCTTTGTTTCAGTTGAATAAGAAAAAACGCCGGGCAAGCCCGGCGTTTTTTTGGCGTGATCCGTCGGCTAGCGGCCAAGAGTGGACAACTAGGATTAATGCCTAAAGCTGTCGTCCCGTACCCCCTTTGGGGGATAGGACTATTCTTCACACCCTCTTAGAATGATCTGAATGTCCTGTGCAGTTTGACGGCAGATTTCTATCTGTTGCATAAACACAGTTCAGTTATCGCAAATTAACCGCCCCCTGTTTCATTTTTTATGCAGGATCAAGCCATGAAGAGCCGATACGTAGATCCATTCACGCCCGATATACCGGTGTCTGATCCGACTCGGTTCTCGGGTCGGAAGACGCAGGTCGAATTGGTTGTCGACTCCCTGTACCAGTTGAAGCATGGAAAGCCAACCAGCACGATCATTACGGGTGATCGCGGAATCGGAAAGAGTTCCTTACTAAACCAAGCAAAGGAATTAGCGCAAGGTGACAACCGCCTACCCTTGCGGCTTGGAATTGACCTAGGTGTCGAGTTTCAGTAGGTTGTACATGGCCGGGATGCGGCTCATGGGCGGCTGGTGGTTCAGTGCCGAGTGTGGCCGAAGCCAGTTGTAGCCGTCAATGAAGGGCTGCAAGGCGGCTTGGCGTTGGGCGGAGGACTCGTAGG
>JAUXRY010000038.1 GCA_030679915.1 Thiobacillus sp. | reverse complement strand
GAAACTGGTTTTGCGCCCGCGTCAGGAACAACTTCTCCATCTGCTCCGCGACCACGGGAGCATGGCCCCCGGTGAAATATGGGCGGCGCTTGGTGTATCCCGTCAGGGCGCGATGGATTTGTTGCGTCCGCTGCTTGATGCCGGCTTGGTCGAGAAAGTCGGCGGAAATAAATCCGGGCGATACGCTTTGCGAAACGTATGAACGAAGCCGACCATCCATGAACGAAGCCGAAACGCGCGCCGAACACATCGACCCTCTGCTTGCAGCGGCCGGCTGGGGCGTGGTCGAGGGCAGCCGCATCCGCCGCGAATACCCGATTACGCTCGGGCGCATCGAGGGCGCGAGCAAGCGCGGCAAGGCGCTCACCGCGGACTACGTGCTGGAGTACCGCAACACCAAGCTGGCGGTGGTGGAAGCCAAGGCGTGGGACAAGCCGCTGACGGAAGGGGTGGGCCAGGCCAAGGATTACGCGGGCAAGCTGGCGATTCGCTTCACCTATGCGAGCAACGGGCAGGGCATCTACGGCATCGACATGGAGACGGGCTTTGAAGCCGAGCTGGCGCAGTACCCGACGCCGGAAGAGCTATGGAGCCGCACCTTTGCTGCCCATGACGCCTGGCGCGACCGCTTTGCTGCGGTGCCGTTCGAGGACAAGGGTGGCTTCTTCCAAGGCCGGTACTATCAGGACATCGCCGTCGAACGGGTGCTGGCGGCCATCACCAGCCACAAGCAGCGCATTCTGCTAACGCTGGCGACCGGCACGGGCAAGACCTTCGTCGCCTTCCAGATTGCGTGGAAGCTGTTTCACAGCCGCTGGAACCTGAGCGACTGGAAAACGGAGAACGAACCTGCCCGGCGGCCGCGCATCCTGTTCCTGGCCGACCGCAACATTCTCGCCAATCAGGCGTTCAATGCTTTTTCGGCTTTTCCTGAAGACGCGCTGGTGCGCATCGAGCCTGCGGACATCCGCAAGAAGGGCAAGGTGCCGAAGAACGGCAGCCTGTTCTTCACGATCTTCCAGACGTTCATGAGCGGGCCGGAGAAAGATGGCCAGCCCTCGCCCTATTTCGGCGACTACCCGCCGGATTTCTTCGATTTCATCGTCATCGACGAATGCCATCGCGGCGGCGCCAACGACGAGAGCAACTGGCGCGGCATACTCGAATACTTTTCCCCGGCGGTGCAGCTTGGCCTGACCGCCACCCCCAAGCGCCGCGACAACGTGGACACCTACGCCTATTTCGGCGAGCCGGTGTACGTCTACTCGCTGAAGGACGGCATCAACGATGGTTTCCTGACGCCGTTCCGGGTGAAGCAGATCGCCACCACGCTGGACGATTACGTCTTCACGCCCGACGACACGCTGGTGGAGGGCGAGATCGAGGCGGGCAAGCGTTACGAGGAAGCCGACTTCAACCGGGTGATCGAGATTCGGGCGCGCGAGCAGAAGCGGGTTGAAATTTTCATGGCGCAGATCGACCCGCGCGAGAAAACGCTGGTGTTCTGCGCGAACCAGGCGCACGCGCTGGTGGTGCGCGACCTCATCAACCAGATAAAGACCAGCGCCGACCCGCTCTACTGCGTGCGGGTGACGGCCAACGACGGCACGCTGGGCGAACAGCACCTGCGCGACTTTCAGGACAACGAAAAATCCATCCCCACCATTCTGACCACCTCGCAGAAGCTGTCGACCGGGGTGGATGCCCGCAATGTGCGCAACATCGTGCTGCTGCGGCCGATCAATTCGATGATCGAGTTCAAGCAGATCATCGGGCGCGGCACGCGGCTGTACGACGGCAAGGATTACTTCACGATTTACGATTTTGTGCGGGCGCACCATCATTTCAGCGACCCGGAGTGGGACGGCGAGCCGCTTGAGCCGGAAGTGCAGCCACCCAGGCCGGCGTTACCGCCCGTGCCTGCGCCCGACGAGGTACGCGAGCCGCCGGCGGAATACGCCAAGCGTCAGACCATCAAGGTGAAACTGGCCGACGGCAAGGTGCGCGCGATCCAGCACATGACGGCAACCAGCTTCTGGCACCCGGACGGCACGCCGATGTCGGCGCAGCAGTTCATGGAAGCGCTATTCGGCAAACTGCCCGAATTTTTTCAGGACGAAGACGAACTGCGCGCGCTGTGGAGCGCGCCGGACACCCGCAGGAAGCTGCTGGATGGGCTGGCCGAACAAGGCTTCGGCCGGGATCAGCTGGCCGAAATGCAGAAGCTGATCGAGGCCGAGAAAAGTGACCTGTTCGACGTGCTGGCGCATGTGGCGTATGCGCTGATTCCCCTCACCCGCGAAGCGCGCGCCGCCCGGGCGATGGCGGGTGTTCGCACCCACTTCAACGACAAACAGCAGGGCTTCCTCGACTTTGTGCTGTCGCACTACGTCAGCGCTGGCGTGGAGGAACTCGATCAGGCCAAGCTGACGCCTTTGCTACGGCTGAAATATCACGATTCCATTGCGGATGCTGTCGCCGACCTGGGCCGGCCGGATGAGATCGGCAAGGTGTTCAGCGGCTTTCAGAAGTACCTTTACCAGGCGCCCGCTTGAACTCCGACGCCCTGTTTTTCGACCTTTCTGCCAGCACCCCGATGGTGAAGATGCTATGCATAGGGGCAGGATGCGCGCCGAAACTGCTAAAATTGCGTGAACAAAAATTACCGATAATCATCACCCATAAAAACAAAGGGAGTGCCTGATGGAAGGGGAAGCCAGAAAACCCGGCGAGCGCCGTTTGCAGATCCTGCAAACGCTGGCCGCGATGTTGCAGGAACCGCAGCCGGAGAAAATCACCACAGCCGCTTTAGCGGCTCGCATTGGTGTGTCCGAAGCGGCGTTGTATCGCCATTTCGCCAGCAAGGCGCAGATGTACGAAGGCTTGATCGAATTCATCGAACAAACCTTGTTCGGTCTGATTACGCGCATCACTACTGACACCCCCTCCCCTGCCGCGCAAGTCGAGGCTATCCTCAGCATGCTGTTGAATTTTGCGGCAAAGAATCCGGGGATGACGCGGGTACTGATCGGCGATGCGCTGGTGCACGAAAACGAACGTCTGCAAAAGCGCATCAATCAGTTGCACGACCGGGTAGAAGCCCAATTGCGTCAATGTCTGCGCTTTTGTGGCGACAAGCAATCGGAGCTCAGCGCTCCACTGGCCAATCTGTTGTTATGTACGGTAGTGGGACGTTGGCATCAGTTTGCCAAGAGTGGATTTACCCGTCCACCGGGTGGTGATCTTGATTTGCTGCTGTCACGATTGCTGGACGCTCACCCCGCCTAAATCCCCGCCACGCCCGGCCCGCATATTGGACAGGCGGGGTCACGTGGCACCTTCATTACGCGAGCATCCGCCTGCAATCCATCCCACAGCAGTAATTTACCAATCATGGGCGTGCCTACCTGCGCCAGATATTTCAGGGCTTCCATGGCCTGCATGGCACCGATCACACCAACCAAGGGCGAAAACACACCCGCATCAGCACAGCGCAATTCAGCCTCATCGGCATGGTCAGGAAACAGGCAGTGATAGCACGGGCTGGCTGCTCGAGCTGAGTCAAAAACGGCCAGTTGTCCCGAGAATCCAATCGCGGCGCCCGATACCAAGGGCTTATTCAACTGCACACAAGCACGATTGACTGCATGGCGGGTGGCGAAGTTGTCCGATGCATCGACGACCAGATCCACCGCAGCCACAGCCTCATGCAGCGCGTGACCTGATAGCGCTTCGCGTATGGGCTGAACTTCGATTTCCGGATTGATGGCCAGAATACTGCGCGCAAGGGAATCAGCCTTGTTATCTCCAATGGCTGCGGTGGCATGGCTAATCTGGCGTTGCAGGTTGGTCAGGTCGACCGTGTCGCCGTCCGCGATCGACAAATGCCCCACGCCGGCCGCCCCCAGATACAGACCTACGGGGCATCCCAGCCCCCCGGCACCGACGATCAGTACCGACGAAGCAGAAATACGTGCCTGTCCATCCACCCCGACTTCGGGCAGCAGAATATGGCGGCTGTAACGCAACAGCTGATCATCATTCAGATCCATTGTTTTTGGAATGAAGCGACTCCGAAGCTACTTATAGTCTCGCCATTCTTCCGGGGTCTCGTCGCGATCACCATGCAAATGATGCTCGTAGACCTTCATGAATGCCTGCTGTGACTTGATATCGGGCTCGTTCGCTTCAACGTTGCCGCGCTGCACACCTTCACAAAAATAAGCCAAGGCGCGTTTTAGCTTGCTGAGCAGGCTATTGTCGAGATGAAACCCTTGGCTGGCCAATGCTGTTTCCAAGCCTTCGAGCGTGTACTCACACACATGGTAGCGAACGCGCAGATGGTTGGGACTTTCGCCGGCCGCAACCTCAAGACCGTCCATGCCTTGCAGCAGTCTCAGCGCACGCGCAGCCTGACCGGCGGGTAAAGCATGGAAAACAATCTCACGGTTTTTTTCGAGGTCACACGGGCGCATGGCACCCCCTGACAGGCAAGGTTAATCAGTATAACGCGCACTTCGTGCCGTGGCTGACGAGCAACCACGACACGTTTACTCAGCGACCCTGAAAAATTTGCAGGCCTTTCAGCAAATTCACTGCCTGATTCACCTGGAAATCATTCTTCGACACGATTTCGCCGGGTTCCAGCGTCAGCGGTTTGATGTCTTTATCCTTGCCAGGTTTGGTCGTCGGTACTGCCTTGGGGCTTTCGCCGGGCATGATTACGACGATGGGAGCTGTCTCGCCACCATTTGGATTGCTCAAATGCTTGTCGAGGTCGACTTCACGTATGCCCAGGCTTTCATCATCTGACGGCATATTAGGATCTTCCACAATGATATCCGGTTCAATGCCTTTAGCCTGAATAGAACGACCATTTGGCGTGAAATAGCGTGCCGTGGTGAGCTTGATCGCCGTGCCATTTCCAATGGGGAGAATGGTTTGAACCGAGCCCTTTCCAAACGTACGCGTGCCCATGACAACGGCACGTTTATGATCTTGCAGCGCACCTGCCACAATCTCCGATGCAGAAGCTGAACCACTGTTAACCAAGACCACCATCGGCACCTGCTTCACCCCATCCGGCAGATTTTTCAGGTAGTCGATCTGCATTGGGCGCAGGTAATTTTCCCGACTGGCTGTCAGCCGCATCTTGGCATCTTCGCTACGGCCTTCGGTATACACCACCAGGCTATCTGGTTTGACGAATGCTGCAGTCACTGCCACCGCACCATTCAGCAAACCGCCCGGATCATTACGCAAATCCAGAATCAGACCCTTGAGCGGCGCTTTGTTGTCCTTGTACAGTCCGGTCAGCGCTTCTGCCAGCAACTCACCAGTGTGCTCCTGGAACTGCGTGACACGGACGTAGCCGTAGCCACTTTCAAGCAACTTTGATTTCACGCTACGAATCTTGATGACCGCACGGGTAATGGTGATAAAAATCGGTTTGTCGACACCCTTACGCGAAATGGTGAGCTTGATTTTCGAGCCCGGCTTGCCACGCATCCGTTTCACGGCATCGTTCAGCGACATGCCTTTTACGGGCGTGTCGTCGAGCTTGACAATCAGGTCGCCCGGCTTGACGCCGGCATTGAAGGCGGGCGTATCTTCGATGGGCGAAACCACCCGGACGAAGCCATCTTCCATACCCACCTCGATACCGAGTCCACCAAACTCACCCTGGGTGCCCACCTGCAGATCCTTGAACCCTTCCACGTCAAGATAAGACGAATGCGGATCCAATCCATTCAACATGCCGTTGATAGCGCCCGTAATGAGCTTCTTGTCGTCGACCGTCTCAACATAATCACTTTTAACCCGCGCGAACACATCGGTAAACGCGCGCAATTCTTCAATAGGCAGTGCCGTTGCAGCATCCTTGTCGGCGATCGCTGAAAGGTTGACGGTCAGCGCTGCACCGGCCAACAAACCAGCCAGTCCAACAAGTACGAATTTTGTTTTTTGAGTCATCTATCACTTCACCCACAGAAGGGGATTAACAGGACGGCTTTGATGCCGCATTTCGAAGTACAAGCCTGTATCAGGCTGACCGCCACTATTGCCGACCGTGGCGATGGCGTCACCGGGCTGAACCCGTTCACCCACCTGCTTATACAGACTTTCATTATTACTGTACAGGCTCATATACCCCTCTCCATGATCGACTATTACGAGGTTTCCAAACCCGCGCAACCAATCAGCAAACACCACCTGTCCAGCTGCAATTGCCTTGACTGCGGTGCCTTGGGCCGAACGGATAAACAGACCTTTCCAGCTCAAGCCTCCGCCCTCTCTCGGAGCGCCAAAGCGGTTCATGAGTTCCCCGGCAACCGGCAATCGCAATAAACCTTTGAGGCCAGAAAAAGGCCGATCGGATCGAAACGCAGTCGGCGTCTCGGTATTGACGGCAACAGCTTTGCGCGATGTGCTGACTTCGCGCTGATCTTCCTTCTGCTTTTTCTGGGCTTTCAATGCAGCAGCACGGGCGCGTGCTGCCTCGCGTGCAGCCTGTTGCGCCATCACCCGATTCAACCGCTCCACCAGGTCAGTCAGACTGCGTTCGTCGCGTTTAAGGCTGGAAATTTCGCGGCGCTGTTTCTGAATTTCAGCAGAGAGCTTGTTCATCACCTGCTCGCGCTCGCGCTTGTCCACCAGCAACTTCTGCTGCTCAGCCTCACGCGTCGCTTGCAACTGGGTTAACTCGTTCTTCTTTTGCGCGGCCTCCTGCTGCAGGTCACTCAGTTTGGCCAGTTCCACCCGCAGCACTTCGATCATTTCATGTTGTGCGCGGGAAAGATGCGCGAGATAGCGCAGGTCGCGTGCAGTCTGGTTGGGGTCCGCGCCATTCAGGATCAGTTTGAGCGCATCGCCCTGTCCCCGCTGGTAAGCGCCTTTCAGGGCTTGCGCCAGATGCGCCTGTTGCTGACGGATCCGGTCTTCAGTAGCTTCTGCCTGCTGTGACAAAGTCTGCAAATCGCCTTGCGTACGCTGACGTGCATCATCCAGTTGTCGCAACTGGCGCACGCCATTACTGATGGCGCTTTCGGATTGGCGTAATCCATCAGCCGCTTCCTTGCGTTGAGTCTGGTTTTTCCGAACGTCCTGTTGCAGGGTTTGCAAACGTTGCTTGAGGACGTCGAGTTCGCTTTTCTTGCGATCAACCTGGTTTGCGCTGGCAGCCAGTGGCCAGCATAACGTCAGCAAAACAAGAAATTTGATGCAGGCCCAATAACGCTTGGTCAAAACGGTTTACTCAAAATCAACCAACGCTTCACCCGTCATTTCGGGCGGTTGTGGCAAGCCCATCATTTTGAGCAACGTGGGACTGACATCTTCCAGCGCACCGGTTTCAGCCAGTGTGGCGTTGCGGCGTCCGATGTAGATCAGCGGCACCAGGTTCAAGGTATGTGCGGTATGTGCCTGTCCGGTTTCGATGTCCCGCATCAATTCGGCGTTGCCGTGGTCAGCGGTGACCAATACTTCACCGCCACGCGCCTGCTGCGCTTTAACCACCCGTCCCAGACAGGTGTCGACGGTTTCGATGGCCTTGATGGCCGCCTGCAGATCGCCGGTATGACCCACCATGTCCGGATTCGCATAGTTGCAGATGATGAGGTCGTACTGCTTGCCCTCAATAGCCGCAACCAGTTTATCGGTCACCTCGAATGCACTCATCTCGGGCTTGAGATCATAAGTGGCAACATCGGGTGAGGGCACCAGCACTCGATCTTCACCTGGAAAAGAAATTTCTTCGCCGCCGTTAAAGAAAAAGGTCACATGCGGATATTTTTCGGTTTCTGCAATACGTAACTGGCGCATGCCGAGATTGGCCACGTATTCACCCAAGCCATTTTTGATGCGTTCGGGGGGAAATGCCACCGACACCACAAAGTCATCGCTATAACCTGTCAGTGTGCAATATGTCGCGAGGCGGGGGGTGACCTCACGCTCGAATTCGCTGAAATCGGGTTCGATGAAGGGTCGCGACAGCTGACGCGCACGGTCGGAGCGAAAGTTGAGGAAGATCACGGCATCACCGTCTTCCATCTTCACCGGTTTGCCGTCCGGCGGCAAAATCGCAGTGGCTTTGACAAACTCATCGGTCTCGTCGCGAGCATAAGCCGCTTCCAGCCCGGCCAGCGGCGTTTCGGCTGAATACGCCGCCTGCCCCTGCGTCAGCAGGTCATAGGCAGACTGAACCCGCTGCCAGCGCCGGTCACGGTCCATCGCAAAGTAACGGCCGATCATCGAGGCAATATGCCCAACTCCCACCTGCTCGATCTTGTCGGTCAGGCGGCGAAGATAGGTTTCAGCACTTTTTGGCGGGGTATCACGCCCATCCAGAAAAACATGCAGGCAAACCCGGTTTAATCCTTCTTTGGCAGCCATATCCAGGAGCGCATGAAAGTGCAACTCATGGCTGTGCACGCCGCCGTCTGACAACAGGCCCAGTACATGCAAGGTTTTATCGTTGTCGCGCGCCAAATGCATCGCATTCAACAACGCAGGATTCGTATAGAAATAGCCGGATTCAATGGCGTGGTCGATGCGGGTGAATTCCTGATACACCACACGACCCGCGCCAATATTGAGATGCCCCACCTCGGAATTCCCCATCTGGCCTTTGGGCAACCCAACCTCGGACTCCGAAGCATGAATGAGGGTATGCGGATTTTTGTGCCACAACGCATCCCAGTTAGGCTTGCTGGCCTGGGCGATTGCGTTGTCATTGCGCTCCGAACGACAGCCAAATCCGTCGAGGATAATGAGGAGAACCGGCGAGGATTTCATGAAAAAGTTTATTTAACCTGACTCGTTTGCATGGAATTATTTTAATATATGCGTGATTGCTTATCTACACGCAACCCAAAATGTTAAAGAGATGTAGCCCCGCTGAGCTGAACCCATACATAAATTTGCGACGCGTAAGGGTACACCACCAACAGGAATGAGGTAATGAATATGGCATCTGAATGGGACGACGTGGACCTGATGGACAAAGACGAGCACATCGAGCAGGCCTCGCGTGCAATGAAAGCCATGTCGCACCCGCTACGCCTGAAAATCCTCTGCGTGTTGGGTGACAAGGAAGTCAGCGTGCAGGACATCGTCGATCATGTCGGCACCTCACAGAGCAATATTTCACAGCACCTGGCCATTCTTAGAGACAAGGGCGTACTGCGTACCCGCAAGGATGCCAACCGTGTGTTTTATCGGGTCGGCGACACCCGTACGCTCAAATTGCTGAGCATGATGCGCGACGTGTTCTGCGGCTTTTCCAAGTAAACTGCCCCTACGATCAAGGCCCGGCAACGCGCAAGCGAGCCGGGCCTTTGTTTTAGCTGTTGCAGTTACAGCTATGCCTCTAAAATACGTCAAACCAGAATGCAACAAGGCAGCTGGCTTGGCGCATTCTAGCTGTCTCGAACACCAAAAACAGAAGCCAAATACTTGAATTCAATAGTTAATTAGATTATTCTAATGAACAATTTTTCGGAGATGTGCCCGTGCTGAACTTCGCCCGACTGCTCGCCTGCATGATTCTGGCCGCCCCAACTGCGTGGGCGGCTTTGCCTTTTGCAGTTGAAACCGTGAAGTATCAGGTTTCTGATACGGGTTATTCCACCGAAGCCTCTGTTGAGGCCGTCAAACAATCAACGGTCTCTGCTCAGGTGTCGGGGCGCGTCTCGGCGGTCAATTTTGACGCCGGCGATTACGTCAAGGCGGGTACAGTCATCGTTCGACTTTCCGCACAGGAATTATCGTCCGCGGTTGCCGGCAGCCAGGCACAGGTGGCGCAAGCCGCCGCAACACTTGCCAATGCCCGCGCCAACTACGAGCGCCAAAAACAGCTGTTCCAGCAAAAGTTCATCAGCCAGGCCGCGCTCGACCGCGCCACCGCTGAATATCGCGCCGCCGAAGCCGGCGCGCGCGCCGCGCGCGCCGGTGCCGGGCAATCGTCCGCGATCAGCAGCTATACCGTCATTACCGCACCGTTCTCTGGTGTTGTTTCTGCCCGCCACGTGGAAATGGGGGAATCCGTCTCGCCCGGAAAACCGCTGATGACGGGATTTGATCCCAAGGACATGCGGGTCATTGCCAATATTCCACAGTACAAGCTGGCCGAGGTAAAGAACGCCCCGCGCGTCGCGGTCGAAATCCCTTCCCTGAACAAATGGATCGATGCCACCGGCATCACCGTTCTGCCCTCTGCTGATACCGCCACCCATTCGATCAAGGTTCGCATCGATCTCCCCGCCAATCTGGAAGGCGTGATCCCCGGCATGTTTGCTCGCGCGCATTTCTCCGTAGGCACTGCGCGCAAGCTCACCATTCCAACCCGTGCAGTGGTACGCCGTTCCGAAGTCACCGCGGTCTACGTGGTGTACCCGAACAAGGTGAGTCTGCGCCAGATCCGTCTTGGCGTTGCCAATGCGCGTGGGCAGGTCGAAGTGCTGGCTGGGCTTGATGCAGGTGACATCATTGCGCTCGAACCCATCAAGGCGGGGATTTACGCTAAAAGCGCCGCCAACCCGGCTGTCAAGTAAGCGGAAGACCACATGGGACTCTCCGGCCGCATTGCCCGTTTCTTCCTGACCTCCCAACTCACGCCGCTGATCGCATTGATCGCGGCCTTGATGGGTCTGTTTGCCATCCTCGTTACACCGCGCGAGGAAGAGCCACAAATCAACGTGACCATGGCCAACGTGTTCATCCCCTTTCCCGGTGCATCGGCGAAGGAAGTGGAAGCGCTGGTCGCCACGCCGGCCGAGCAGGTTCTGTCGCAGATTGCAGGCATTGAGCACATTTATTCGGTGTCCAAGCCCGGCATGGCGGTGCTGACCGTGCAATACCTGGTCGGCGAAGATCGGACCCAAGCGCTGGTGCGGCTGTACGACACGATCCAGGCCAACCGCGACTGGGTCTCGCCCGAACTCGGTGTCGGCGAACCGATTATCAAGCCCCTCGGCATCGACGATGTGCCCATTGTCACCGTCACGCTTTGGACGCGTGATGCTACGCGTGGCGCGCATGCGTTGGAACAGGCAGCACACGCGGCGGAAATTGAGCTGAAGCGAATCGCCGGCACGCGCGAAGTCACCACCGTGGGCGGCCCCGGCAGCGCCGTACGGGTGATGATGGATCCGGACCGGATGGCAGCCTTCGACATCACGGCCAAGGACATCCGCGATGCGCTTCAGCTCTCCAACGCCGCCCAGCCATCCGGCACCCTGGTGTCGAACAACCAGGAAATCCTGGTGCAAACCGGTACTTACCTGACCGGCGCTGAAGATGTCAGAAAACTGGTTGTTGGCGTCGCGCAAGGCCGTCCGGTCTACATGAGCGATATCGCCAGTGTGGTTTCCGGGCCGGACCAAGCTGCACGCTACGTTTGGCACGGACCCGGCGCGGGCGGCGCGCGGGCGGCTGACAGCGGCCTGACCTTCCCGGCCGTCACGCTCGCCATCTCCAAAAAACCCGGCGAGAATGCGGTTGAAGTGGCGGAAAAAGTCATAGCGCGCGTCCATGCGCTGCACAACAGCGTGCTGCCCGAGGGAATCGAAGCCAGCGTCACCCGCAACTATGGCGCCACGGCCGACGACAAGGCCAAAAAACTGATTCAAAAACTGATTTTCGCCACCGCCTCGGTGGTGTTGCTGGTGTTGTTTGCGATCGGCAAGCGTGAGGCGCTGATCGTCGGTGCGGCCGTTCTGCTGACGCTGGCGGCCACGTTGTTTGCCTCGTGGGCGTGGGGTTTCACGCTCAACCGGGTGTCACTGTTTGCCCTGATCTTCTCGATTGGCATCCTGGTCGACGATGCCATCGTGGTGGTCGAAAACATACATCGTCGGATGGGACTGGACCACGACGGACTCGAAGCGATCATTCCGCGCGCGGTCGACGAAGTTGGCGGCCCCACCATCCTCGCCACCCTGACCGTGATTGCCGCCCTGCTGCCGATGGCTTTCGTTTCCGGTCTGATGGGGCCCTACATGAGCCCGATTCCGATCAATGCTTCCATCGGCATGGTGATCTCACTGGTGATTGCGTTCGTCGTGACGCCCTGGCTGGCGCTGAAGTTGATCAAGCAGACGACACACGAATCGACTGCGGGCGACAGCCGACTGACCAAGCTGTTCCGCACCCGCCTCACGCCATTCCTCCGTGGCAATGACGGGCAAGGTGCGCGTCGCATGCTCTGGCTCGGCATTGGCGCGGCCATCCTGATCTCGGTCGCGTTACCGGCCGTCCAGCTGGTCATCCTGAAAATGCTGCCGTTCGACAACAAATCCGAATTCCAGATCATCGTCGACATGCCGGTCGGCACCCCGCTGGAAAAAACCGCGCAAGTGTTGAGCGAAATGGGCACGGTCGTAGCCAATGTGCCTGAAGTCACCGACTATCAGGCCTACACCGGCACTGCGGCGCCAATCAATTTCAACGGCCTGGTGCGGCAATATTACCTGCGCGCCGGACCCGAGGTTGGCGATTTGCAGGTCAACCTCATCGACAAGCACGACCGCAATCGCAAGAGCCACGAAATCGCGCAATCCATCCGCCCGGCGATCGAGGCCATTGCCAAGAAACACGGCGCCGACGTCAAAGTGGTGGAAGTGCCGCCGGGGCCGCCGGTGATGTCGCCCATCGTCGCTGAAATCTACGGCCCCGATTACGATGCGCAGATCCAGGTCGCCAAGCAGGTGCGCCAGGTTTTCGAACAATCCGAAGGCATCGTCGCCATCGACGACACGGTCGAAGACGACGCCCAGCGCTTTGTGCTGCGTGTGTTACAGAACAAGGCAGCCGTTGCAGGCGTGGCACAAAAAGACATTGTCTCAACCATGGCAATGGGCTTGTCCGGTGAAAACGTAACGCCCATCCACGGCAGCGGCGCCAAGTATGAAATCCCGGTTCGGATCACCCTGCCGCCGGAACGACAGTCCGCCATTGGCGAATTGCTCAAGCTCACCGTACGCGGCAGAAACGGCAATCTGGTGCCGCTGTCCGAGCTGGTCGAAGTCATGCCCGGCACCCGTGAAAAAACCATTTACCACAAGGATCTGCTGCCTGTCGTATTTGTAGTCGGCGACACCGGCGGCAAGCTGGATTCACCCTTGTATGGGCTGTTTGAAATGCGCAGCAGTCTGAAAGACAAGCCGCTGGCACAAGGTGGCACCTTGTCAGAATATTTCATCAGCCAGCCGGGGGATCCCTACACCGGATTCAGCCTCAAGTGGGATGGCGAATGGCAAGTCACGTATGAAACCTTTCGCGACATGGGGCTGGCCTATGCGTTCGGGCTGCTGCTGATTTATGTCCTGGTGGTGGCGCAGTTCAAGAGCTATCTCACGCCACTCATCATCATGGCGCCGATCCCGCTCACCATTATTGGCGTGATGCCAGGTCATGCGCTGCTGGGTGTGCAGTTCTCCGCCACCTCAATGATAGGCATGATCGCGCTGGCCGGCATCATCGTGCGTAACTCCATCCTGCTGGTCGACTTCATCAACATGCAGGTGCGCGATGGCATGGAATTCCAGGAAGCAGTGATCCAGGCCGGTGCCACCCGCGCCAAGCCTATCGTGTTGACAGGACTGGCCGCGATGATGGGCGCCTTTTTCATTCTCGATGACCCGATCTTCTCGGGCCTTGCCGTGTCCTTGATTTTCGGCATCTTCGTCTCCACCTTGCTTACACTGGTTGTCATCCCGGTGCTGTACTACGCCGCCAATTACCGACAGTATTCTCCTCAACAATCTGGAAGCGCTTCATGACCGTAGAACGTATCGTCCGCATCATTGCTGGTTTTTTCATCATGCTGTCACTCACACTGGCGCATTTTTCAGGAAGCATCGACATGACCCAGATCTCCTGGGCGTGGTTCACCGCCTTTGTTGGCTTTAACCTGTTCCAGTCCGGCCTCACCCGCTTCTGCCCGATGGATATCATGCTGAAGAAAGCCGGCGTCAAATCGGGCTGCGGCCTGTAAGAGGAGAAGTCACATGGACACCCAATTTCTGCAGGACAACTGGATGCTGGTCGCGCTGTCCGTCGTTTCAGGCGGCATGCTGGCCTGGTCGTTTCTCGGCAGCAGGCTGTCGGGCATTGAACAGGCCGACACGCTCAAGGCCACGCGCCTTTATAACGACGACGCGCTGATTCTTGATGTGCGGGAAGATAAAGAATACGCGGCCGGGCACATCCCCAAGGCCAAGCACATCCCCCTTGGCCAGCTCAACAGCCGAATCAAGGAACTCGACAAGCATAAAAACAAACCGATCCTGGTCACCTGCCGCAGCGGGCAGCGCTCGGGGCGCGCCTGCGGCATCCTGAAAAAAGCCGGCTTCGAAACCGTATTCAACCAATCGGGCGGCATCATCGCGTGGGAACGCGCCAACCTGCCCGTCGACAAGTAATCAACACAAGGAACCCGTCATGGCCAAAGTTGTAATGTATTGCACTGCTGTCTGCCCTTATTGCACCGCTGCCGAGCGTTTGCTTAAAAGTCGCGGCGTCACCGAAATCGAAAAAATTCGCATCGATCTCGATCCAGCCAAGCAGGCTGAAATGATCGCGCGATCGGGCGGTGCCCGTTCCGTACCGCAAGTATTCATTGGCGACACGCATGTAGGAGGCTTCGACGACACCTCGGCGCTTGATGCTGCCGGCAAATTGATGCCTTTGCTGGCGGCCTGATCAGACAAGGGGCTAGCGCTTGATTTTCTCGTGCACCGCCCTCAGCTGAAGTAGCAATACAACACTTCAGGACACCCCATGGAACTCGCCTGCCCTCACTGCCTCGCCATCAACCGCGTACCGGATGATCGCCTTGGAAATGACCCCAAATGCGGCAAATGCAGCGCGCCGCTGCTGCCCGGAAAACCGATAGACCTGACCGCCGAAAACTTTGACCGCTTTATCGCCCGCGCCGGCCTGCCGGTACTGGTCGATTTCTGGGCGGAGTGGTGTGGCCCCTGCAAAATGATGGGGCCGATATTCCAGCAAGTGGCCGCCGAAATGAACTCACGCGTGCGTTTTGCCAAGGTTGATACCGAATCGCACTCGCAGGTTTCGATGCGCCATCACATCAAAGGGATTCCCAGTTTGATCCTGTTCAAAAATGGCACTGAAGCGGCGCGCACTTCGGGTGCAATGGAAGCCCATGCGCTCAAACGTTGGCTGGCATCACAAGGGATTCAATAAGCACGTGTAAAATGCCCATTATTCCCGGAGCGCAGGCTCCGGTTTTCTTATTCAGGAGACACCATGGCAGAAGAACAGCAACCCGTATTTACGATCGAAAAACTCTACGTCAAGGATCTGTCGGTCGAAGTGCCCAACGCACCCGCAATTTATCTGGAACGCGAAGCGCCGCAGATGGATGTGAACATGTCGAGCGAGAGCCACGCGCTCAACGAAGACATGTACCACTGCAGCATCACGGTCACGGTCACGGCCAAAGCCGCCGACAAGGTGATGTTCCTGGTTGAATGCACCCAGGCTGGCATCTTCCGCATCCAGAACGTGCCGCAGGATCAATTGCCCATGGTGTTGGGCATCGGCTGTCCCAATATCGTTTTCCCCTATCTGCGCGAAACCGTGTCGGACGTGATTACGCGTGCCGGCTTCCCGCCACTGATCCTGAACCCGGTCAATTTCGAAGCGCTGTTCCTGCAGCATCAGGCCCAGCAGAAAGAGGCCATACCCGAACAAACGCATTGAAGCCGGTTCGTTGACGCTACCGTTGACATTACGCTTACTCCTCGCCGGTTTTTCGCTTGCGCTTGCCCTCCCGGCCAGCGCACTCGAATACCGCACCACCAGCCGTGCGGTGCTACTCTACGATGCACCCTCGACCGCAGCAACCAAGGTCGCCATTGCGGGGAGCGGACTGCCCCTCGAAGTGGTGGTTGACACCCAAGCCTGGGTCAAGGTGCGGGACCACAGCGGACGGCTGGCATGGGTCGAGAATGCAGCGCTCGGCGGGCCCCGCAGTGTCATGATCAAAGTCGAATCCAGCGCCATTCGTCAGCAACCGCATCCCGACGCCGACATCGTATTTCGCGCCGCGCGCGGTGTGCTGCTCGAAGCCACCGGCGACCCCAATGCTTTTGGCTGGTTGCCAGTCAAACATGCCGATGGCCTGACCGGCTGGTTGCCTGCACACGAGGCCTGGGGCAAATGAATGCAGCACCAATGAAACTTTCGATATTGGGTGCAGGTGCCTGGGGCACCGCCTTGGCCGCCAGTTGGGCGTCACATCATGACGTCACACTGTGGGGGCGCAACGCTGCTGACCTCGACGCCATGCGCGAAAACCGGATCAACACCGCCTACCTGCCCACTTGCACGTTGCCCGACGCGCTGCGCTTCAATGCCGATTTCGACAGCGCTGTCGCAGATGCCGAGCTTCTCGTGATCGCGGTCCCCACCGGTGGCCTGCGTGCCACCCTGACAGCATTGGCTGCGCGTCCCGAACTGCCGCCGCTGATTTGGGTGTGCAAAGGTTTCGAGCCCGGCAGCCGCAAATTGCCCCATCAATTGGTTGCCGAACTGTTACCGGCACACTCCGCCATCGGGGTGTTATCCGGCCCCAGCTTTGCCCAGGAAGTGGCGCAAGGCTATCCCACGGCACTCACGCTAGCCTCGCATGACACCGCACTGGCACAACAGCTGGCCGGCGCCCTGTCCGGCCACCGGCTGCGCATCTATGCCCATGACGACGTCGTTGGAGTCGAAGTCGGCGGTGCGCTGAAAAACGTCATGGCGATTGCCGCCGGGATTTGTGACGGCCTGAAACTGGGCCATAACGCGCGGGCCGCACTCATCACCCGTGGCCTGACTGAAATGACCCGGCTGGGCACCCGGCTGGGTGGCCGCTTTGAGACCTTCATGGGCTTGTCCGGCCTCGGTGACCTCATCCTCACCACCACGGGTGACCTCTCACGGAACCGTCAGGTAGGCCTGCGTATCGCGCGAGGCCAATCGCTGGAAACCATTCTGTCTGAACTCGGACACGTCGCGGAAGGCGTCACCACCGCCCCCGAAGTGGCCGCACTCGCCAATGAGCTGGGGGTCGACATGCCGATCACCCGCGCCGTTTGCCAAACCCTGTTTGAAGGCATGCCGGCAGCACAAGCCGTCGACGCCCTGCTCAACCGGGAAATCAAAGCCGAGTTTTAAAGTCAGGTTTCGGAGTGGGTTACTAATAACCGCAGCCAGACAACCGCTTCGCATTCAATGGCGACCCCCCCGCTCATACTCTTCATCACTGCACGGAAAACGCCTTGGTTCTCAACGCGTCGTCCTGTGCGTATTCCACTCAAACCAGCCACTCATTCCGGCTGAAACCCGCCATGCATTCAAATATCAGCTGACTATCACTGTCTCAGCTCGACCCTGAAGAGACGGTCGAGGCGTGCTCTCGGAATGTCCGTTGATGTGCCGAAGGCGGCCTATTTCAGAATCCCTCCCCCGGCGTCACGCAGATAGTTGAGCGCCCTGAACAGGTGCATAATCCGGAAGCGCTCCGTCACCTTTTGCATAAAGTAATAAAGAGACAGCCGGCTCAACATCTATATAAGAATCAAGACGATAGAAAGTGAAAATGCCTGTCTCTTTATTAAAAAACGTCCGGACCCATGGGTCTCTCTATTAACTGTTGGGCCTCTTAGAGAAGGGGACGCAATGACTTGGAGCGTGACTCTCTCCATTGCTGCACTTTTACTTGCGGTTGGGAAATTTATTGACACATACCACAATAGGTCTGGCTTCGCACAGAAGGCAACTGCTTTGGCAAGGGACCTACTTGTACGTTTGTATTTTTTCCTGAGCGATGTAAAACCATCGCAGATTGCAAAGCCGGCAATCAGAATCGTTCTAAAGATTCGATACGTGTTCTATGTGGGACTGGTATTGATGACGGCGCTTGTATGGATAGGTCTCGCCGGAATAGCCTTTCTTTGGGGGAATGTGATGATCCCTTGGGATTGGTCCCTTTTAATCATCTCAATAGGCTTAGTAGTTCTCTTTTTGATATTTACAACATTGCGGGTCTGCGCCACTCATCTAAGCGACGGATCAACCAGTCTTGTCATTTTAATCATGGCACCGCTGTTCTTATATTTTGGTTTAGAAATCATCGGCATAGTTTCAAATAATATCCCAAATTTGGTTGGGTTCTACTTCGCCCTATCTGCCGTAGCCACCTATGTTATTGCGTGCGCGCCAATCTCCGTGTTGCTACTTGTATTCTTATTGATTGTCGTTCTGAAATATCTCACACTCCTTCTTCGGTGGCTTGGACTGCATATTTCGGAGGCATCGAGTGACCCCAAAAACGATCCATTCACCTATTTCTCAGCATTATCAGCCGTGTTGGTTCTAGCGGCCAAAACCTTATCGGAGGTTTTATGACTGAGCGGCCCAACTTTTCATTCCAGCGGACCGCCTACGGCAGCCGCTGAATTCCCACGTTGAGCGACTGCTAAGGTCCTGCTACCAGACTTCCCCAGAAAGCACTGAGAATGCCCGCTTCTGGCCGAACTGAGACGGTCGCTTCAGTAGCGACTTTCAATCGGAATAAGTGGCTGTTTTTCCCGGAATACGCATCCTGAACGCATTATTTACGGGTGTCGCAATCAAATGACAGGGTTATTCAATTTCGATGCGCGAGGCGATTAAGCGCGTGTAAAGAAACAGCCCCTGTTCACCTCGCTCCCCATCGCATGCCCACTTAATTCTTACGAAACCCATTCAAACAGAGCCCACACCAAGGCCTGATACTGAAATACAAAATAAATGTAAAGTTTCTCAAACCTTCTCGACTAAGCCGCAGACCCAACGCAGGCGCTGCTGGCAGCTTCCAGTGAGCGGCGCGGTCTCGCCCGCCAGAACGGAGACGCTCCGTTCTGCATTCAATCCAAAGAGAAGGAGATTGTTATGAATCGCACCACGCTTATCAGCAGACTGGTCGTTGGCTTGTTGGCTGCTGCCCCCGTGTTTTCTGCTGTTGCAGACGATGACGCGCGTATTTACGCCGTCAGCATCACCAACCTGACGCGCGGAATCCTCTTTACGCCCATCATGGTCGCGACCCATCAGCCAGGCCATCGCATTTACAATCTGGGGCAACCCGCCAGCGCCGCCCTCTCAATCATGGCCGAGGGTGGCAATACGGGACCTTTGGCCACCATGATCAATGCAACTCCCAAGGCAAGCACTGCTTCCAGCCCCGGGGCACTTGCGGCAGGGCAGACGGTCACTATCAATGTTGCGTCGCTGGGAAGTTCAAATCACTTGAGCCTCGCCGCCATGATGCTCCCCACTAACGACGGTTTCATTGGCATAACCGACGTCCCCCTGCCCAAGAAAAAGCAGGTGTTGACCTATCTGTCCAATGGTCATGACGCGGGCAGCGAGCCCAACGATGAGCTGTGCGACAACATCCCGGGGCCGCAATGTGGGGGTCAAGGTGTTTCACCTGACGCAGGCGGCGAAGGCTTTGTACATATCCACGCCGGCATACACGGTATCGGCAGCCTGGAACCCTCCGAATATGACTGGCGCAATCCGGTGGCACTTATCACCGTTCGTCAGATCGAAAAATAATCTTCCGGATGCGGCTGAGCTGATGACGCCTCCGCTTGATCGCGGGGTGCTTCATCGAGAATTTTCTTGAGTAGGGTCAGTCCTCAACCAGCGCCCTCTGTCTCGGCAGATGCCGAGACAGAGGGCGCTGTTACAACCGATCCCGCTTGATCAAAATAACTCCAGTCAATATTCGATTTAAGCCCCACCCGAAAACCCAATTTGCCGCCAAGCCTCAAACACAACAACGCTGACGGCGTTGGACAGATTCATGCTGCGCGAACCCGGCAACATCGGCAATCGCAGGCGGTGCTCTGCGTCGAATTGCGCAAGAATTTCAGGTGGCAATCCGCGCGACTCGGGTCCGAACAGCAATACGTCACCCGCCTGGAATTCGATATCCGCATAGCGTGTGCTGCCTTTGGTGGTCAGTGCAAACCAGCGCCGGTCTGGCAAAGTCCGCCTCGCTGCATCCCAGTCTGCATGCACGTGCACCGACGCCATGTCGTGATAATCCAGCCCGGCGCGCGCGACCTGTTTGTCGCTGAGGTCAAAACCCATGGGCTCAATCAAATGCAAGCGGCAACCGGTATTGGCGGCCAATCGGATGAGGTTGCCGGTGTTGGGCGGAATTTCGGGTTGAAACAAAACGATGTCAAACATCTGGCTTGGCCTAAAATGAGAAAACTCTTGGAAGCCCACTATTCTATGGTCCCTTACCTCACTACTGCACTCACTGGCCCGTTACTGGCACTGGAAAAACGCTTGCTCGACTCGCAACCGACCATCGAGCACTGGTTCCGCCAGCAATGGAAAGAACAAGCCGCGCCGTTTTACACGTCAGTGGACATCCGCAATGCGGGCTTCAAGCTCGCACCTGTCGACACCAATCTGTTCCCCGGCGGATTCAACAACCTCAACCCCTCTTTCATGTCGCTGTCGATTCATGCAGCCATGGGCGCAGTGGAAAAAATATGCCCCGATGCACAGCGGTTGTTGCTGATACCCGAGAATCACACGCGCAACACGTTCTATCTGCAGAACGTCGCGGTGCTCGCTCACATTCTTCGGCAGACCGGGCTGATCGTTCGCATCGGCACGCTGATACCTGAAATCACTGAACCCACCACGCTGGAACTTCCTGCTGGCGGGCGCCTCACGCTGGAGCCCCTGGTGCGAATCGGCGATCGTGTCGGGCTGGAAGGGTTCGACCCCTGTGCAGTCCTGCTCAACAATGATTTGTCGGCCGGCGTGCCGGACATCCTCAAGGGGATTGAGCAGACCATCATGCCGCCGCTACACGCCGGCTGGGCCACGCGCCGAAAGTCGCGTCACTTTGCCGCGTATCAGCATGTGGCCAGCGAGTTTGCGCGACTGGTGGACATCGATCCCTGGCTGATCGATCCCTACTTCAATCATTGCGGCAAGATCGATTTTCAGGCACGGCAAGGTGAAGACTGCCTGGCCGAAAAGGTCGGCGACATGCTGGACAAAATTCGCATCAAATACGATGAATACGGCATCGACCAGCCGCCCTTCGTTATCGTCAAGGCCGACGCCGGGACTTATGGCATGGGCATCATGACGGTGAAGTCGCCGGATGACGTGCGCGAACTCAACCGCAAGCAGCGCAACAAGATGGCGGTCGGCAAGGAAGGCGTCGAAGTCAGCGAAGTGCTGATCCAGGAAGGGGTTTACACCTTTGAGAGCATTAATGAAGCCGTGGCCGAGCCGGTGGTCTACATGCTCGATCACTTTGTGGTCGGCGGCTTTTACCGCGTTCACACGGGCCGTGGATCGGACGAAAATCTCAACAGCCCCGGCATGCACTTCGTGCCGCTGGCTTTTGACGACACCTGCGTGATGCCAGATCGCAGCGCCAACCCCGATGCCAGCCCCAACCGCTTTTACGCCTATGGCGTGATCGCACGACTGGCGATGCTGGCGGCCAGCATCGAACTTGACGACGCCTTGAACGAAGCCGCATGAAACTGCTGTTTGTAATCGACCCCCTGGCAGGTCTCAAAGCCTACAAGGACAGTTCGGTCGCGATGATGCGTACGGCAGCAGCACGGGGTCATACCGTCTGCACCACCGAAGCACGCCAGCTGTTTATCCAGGATGGCTACGCACGCGCTGCCTGTGCCATGCTTGAAGTACGCAACGACGACGACTGGTATTCCATCCTCCACACTGACACTCTCACGTTGAAAGACTTCAACGCCGTGGTGATGCGTACTGATCCACCGGTGGATACCGACTATTTGCTTGCCACGCATTTGCTGAGTGTTGCAGAAGCAAATGGGGCGCGGGTATTGAATCGTCCATCGTGTTTACGCGACTTCAACGAAAAACTGGCGATTCTCAATTTTCCACGCTTTATCACGCCAACTCTGGCCAGTGCTGATGCGGCGCTCATCAACACGTTTCTTGAAGAACATCTCGATATCATCGTCAAGCCATTGACTGAAATGGGCGGCAGCGGCATTTTCCGTCTGACCCTGGCCGATCCCAACCGCAATGCGATTCTGGAAACGCTTACCCAACACGGGCGCCGCGCCATCATGGCACAGCGCTATTTGCCCGCGATCAGTGAAGGCGACAAGCGCATCCTGCTGATCAATGGCTCGGTGGTACCGTGGGCGCTGGCGCGCATTCCCAAGGCAGGTGAAACACGCGGCAACCTCGCTGCAGGAGGCACCGCACGCGTACAAGCTTTGTCCGCGCGGGATCTGGTCATCGCCGAAACCATCGCACCCTGGGCCCGCGAACAGGGTATTTTCCTCGCCGGGCTCGATGTGATTGGCAACCACCTGACCGAAATCAATGTCACCAGCCCAACCGGCTTCCAGGAAATCACCGCACAAAGTGGCCACGATGTGGCCGCGCAATTCATCGCGGCCATCGAGCGCAATTGTTCAAACAGTATTCACATTTGAAGCTGGGCGCCCTGATCAATCAAGCGCAGTACGGCCTGGGTCTGATTCTCCTTTGGGGACTGGCTGGTTGCAGTCCGCCCCCACTGGTGCAGCAGCAAGCCTATGTGTTTGGCACCTTGGTGGAAGTCAGTGTCTACGGGGCGCCCGAGGCGCAGGCTCAACGGGCACTGACTGCGGTAATGGCCCGCTTCGATACTTTGCACCGCACCCTGCACGCATGGCAACCGAGCGATCTGTCTCGTCTCAACACGGCCCTGGCTCACGGACAACGAGCCCCCGTTTCACCTGAACTGGCTTCGATGCTGCGCGATGCGCAAGCCCTGTCCGTCCAATCGGGCGATTTGTTCAATCCGGCCATAGGCGGCCTGATCGCGCTGTGGGGGTTTCATACCGATACGCCTCAGCCACGCGTGCCGGATGCTGCCACCATTGCACACTGGGTGAAAGATGTGCCACGCATGCGTGATCTGCATATCGAACAAAACACTGTCTGGAGCGACAACCTGACTGTGCAACTGGACCTCGGCGGCTACGCCAAGGGAGCCGCCCTCGATGAAGCGGTGCGCATACTCAAAGCGCAGGGCATCCATAACGCGCTGGTCAACATCGGTGGCAATGTGATCGCACTGGGCACCCACGGCGACCGTCCCTGGCGGGTGGGCATTCAGCATCCGCGCAAACCGGGTACGCTGGCTACGCTGGATTTACTCGATGGCGAGGCGATCGGTACGTCGGGCGATTACCAGCGCTATTTTGAAGTGGCCGGACGTCGCTACAGCCATTTGATCGACCCGCGCACGGGCTGGCCTGCAACAGGCATGCAGTCAGTCACGGTTCTGGTGGGGGGGAAACGCGCCGGCACGCGCTCGGACGCGTGGTCAAAACCCCTGTTCATCGACGGCGCCGTGCACCTGGCAGGACACGCCCAGCGCTTGGGCGTCGCCGACTATCTCGCAGTCGATGCCAACGGTCAAATTCATGCCTCTCCTGCGATGACGGCCCGTCTTCGCTAGAATGCTGCTTTTAGTCTGACCTTTATCTAATGATAGGCATCCTCATCGTCGCTCACGGTTCGCTCGCCGACAGTCTGGTCGACTGCGCTGCGCACGTGTTGGGCCAGCGTCCAGAAAAGCTCGCCACGCTGGATTTCATCGGCCATGCCGATCCAGACGAGCGCCAGAAGGCCTTGCAATCTCGCCTGGCCGAACTGGATGAAGGCGACGGCATCCTGGTGCTGACCGATGTGTACGGCGCCACCCCCAGCAACACCTTGTGCCGGCTACTTGAACCGGCTCACATTGAAGGTATTTCCGGTGTCAATCTGCCAATGCTGATCAAGGCCTTGAACTATCGCGATTCCCTGCCACTGCCCCAACTGATAGTAAAAATTGTCGAAGGTGGGCGTAACAGCATTAACCATATTTCCGAGACCATGTGCCATGCAGCAACGGGACGTTGAAATCATGAACAAACTGGGGCTGCATGCGCGCCCCTCGGCCAAGTTGACCCAATTAGCATCCCAATACAAAAGCGACGTATTCATGGCCCGCAATGGTCGTCGCATCAATGCCAAGAGCATCATGGGCGTGATGATGCTGGCTGCAGCCAAAGGCAGCACTGTGACGCTGGAAACCAGCGGCGAAGACGAGCAGGAAGCGATCGACGCATTGGCCGCGCTGATTACCAGCGGATTCGGGGAGGAATTGTGAGTTTTTCCCTGCATGGAATTGGCGTTTCGGGGGGTATCGCTATCGGCTATGCGCATCTGGCATCCAGCGCGCGCGTCGAAGTGCCGCAATACATGCTCGAGCGCAAATACATCAAGGAAGAACTCGCGCGTTTTGAAGACGCGATCCAGACCACGCGTGCCGAACTCGAGATCTTGCGCAGCCATATTCCGCCCAACGCACCGGCAGAGCTTTCGGTTTTTCTGGATATGCACCTGATGTTCCTTGGCGATTCGATGATCGCCGAAGAACCCAAGCGCCTGATCCGCGAAACGCAATGCAACGCCGAATGGGCGCTGGCGCAACAAATGGATGCACTGGTGGCGCGCTTCGAGGAAATCGACGACGCCTATTTGCGCAGCCGCCAGGAAGATGTCGTGCAAGTGGTACAGCGTGTACTCAAAGTATTGACGGGCCACCCCAGCCACTTGCCGCTGGATATCGATTTTGATGTCGAGCGCATTCTGGTCGCACACGAATTGTCGCCTGCCGACATGGTGTTGTTCAAAAACGTGCACTTTGCTGCTTTCATTACCGACCTGGGTGGCTCCACCTCACACACAGCGATTCTGGCGCGCGGCATGGCCATGCCGTCAGTCATGGCGCTACACAATGCGCGGGGTTTGATTCGCGATCACGACCTGCTGATTGTCGATGGCCGCGATGGCGTTGTGATCGTCAATCCGGACGAGTCTGTTTTGACCGAATACCGGTTGAAACAAAACCAGTGGCGCATCGACACCGACAAGCTGAAGCGCCTGAAAACCAGCAAATCTGCCACGCTCGATGGCACCCCCATCGAGCTGATGGCGAACATTGAATTGCTGCAGGACGTGGATGCCGTGAAAACAGCCGGGGCCCACGGCGTGGGTTTGTTCCGCAGCGAGTTTTTGTTTCTGAACCGCGACGATTTACCCAGCGAAGATGAACAATACGAATCCTACAAAGCCGTGGCCGAAGCCCTGAATGGCAAACCGGTCACCATCCGGACGCTGGACCTGGGTGCGGACAAACAGGCGCCCTGGGGTCACACCGTAGCCGACAATCCAGCACTGGGCCTGCGCGCAATCCGCTTGTGCCTGGCCGAACCCGGGTTGTTTCACACGCAGCTACGCGCGATTTTACGGGCATCACAACATGGTCAGATCCGTATGCTGATCCCGATGCTGGTCAGTTTTAGCGAGCTCCGGCAAACCCTGATGCGCATTGAAGAAGCGCGGGTTTCATTGCGAAAGGACGGGCTGAAGTTTGACGAGAATATTCCTGTCGGCGGCATGATTGAAGTGCCTGCAGCCGCACTCTCGGCTGGGTACTTTGCCGAGCATCTGGATTTTCTATCGATCGGCACCAATGACCTGATCCAGTACACGCTTGCGATCGACCGTGCGGACGACAGCGTTGCACACCTTTACGATCCGCTGCATCCAGCGGTGCTCCAGCTGATTCAGCACACCATTCGGGCCGGTGCAAAACTCGGCAAGCCGGTGTCTGTTTGCGGCGAGATGGCAGGCGACCCATCGCTGACGCGACTCTTGCTGGCACTGGGTTTAAGGTCTTTTTCTATGCAGCCCGCCAGCCTGCTGCAGGTGAAGCAGCAGATCCTGAAGTCGCATCTGGAAGAGTTGTCGCCAACCATCCTGCGCCTGCTGAAAAACACCGATCCGGATAAAACAGCGGGGTTGTTGAATCGTCTCAACACCTGACCCCTAGCGAGTCAGGTCACGGGGCCTGCGTCAGGCGGAGAATTGCGCGACGATGCGTGTCAATTCGGCTTTTTCGTTGCGTAATGCACCGATTTCATCCTTGACCCGCGCCATACGGTTTTTCAGCGTACCCATGTTCTCCAGAATCCGCTTCAAGTTGTCCAGGCGCGTATCGAGATACTGTTTATGTTCACGTATACGGGTCATGACGGGATCAAGCGCAATCCGCAACCAGCGTTCGGCTTCGAGCCGTGCGAGATTGAATGCCTTGCGCGCTTCGACGGCCAGACCCGCATAAAAGCGCCGGATCATGAAACGCTTTTCCAGCATCAGGTTGGCGGGGTCTTTGCAAAAAGCTTCGGTTTCACGCATCAATCCCTGTAGTCGATTGCGATAAGCCCCTAAATCCAGCCTTGGGACCTGCATCTTGGGAAGATTATGCTTGCTGTGGAAGCGCGAATAAGCCTGGTCCAACGCATCCAGCATATTGTCCGCCTGGAGTTTCGCCTGTTCCAGGCGTCCACTCATTTGTTCACTCAATTGGCGGATACCCCCAGTCAGGCCACGGGTGGTCAGGCTGGCTTCCATGGCCGCACGGCCCGATTTACAAATGACGCTCAAGGTATCGTCCGAGAGATGCCTCAATAAATGCTCGCCTTGCGCTTTCAGCATTTTTCGCGTGGCTCTGAACTGACTGGCGGTGGCGTCGTAGCTGTCTTTCTCGAGCTGCAATGTGACACGGGCCTGCTCGACCAGCTCACGGTTCTTGCCGGAAAGCTGAGTCAGCTGAATCAAATCGTCGCTGCTGCGTTTGATGCGGGCCACCATGTCTACACGGCTCCCATCGAGCAGGACGTTCACCTCGTGATTCACCGCGTGATACAACATGTCTCGCCGTGCCGGGATCACCTGGTGTGCCAACAGATACTCCAGCGATTCAATCCCTGAACGCACACGCAACTCTGCATCACCGCGTACTTTTGCAACCAGTGCTTTTTGCGCTGACACGGCAAACACCCGGCTGCGTGGCAGTTTCAGCACGCGAGCCGTTTCTTCCATCTGCCGCTCAATGGTGGCCTGCACCTCGGAATCACTCTTTAATTCATCCCACAGCATGTCGACCTTGTTCAGTACGGCGACGTGGTAATTGGCGTGGCGATGAACGTGCTTTTGCCAGATTTCCAGGTCCGAACGCGTCACCCCGGTATCCATCGCCAGCAGGTACATCACCGCATGCGCATTGGGGATCACCGATAGCGTGAGCTCCGGCTCGGCACCCAGGGCGTTGAGCCCGGGCGTATCCAGAATGGACAAGCCCGCCTGCAGCAAGGGGTGGGGATAGTTGACGGTGGCGTAGCGCCAGGCCGGGACCTCCACCGTGCCGTCAGCGCGCAACAGGTGACGCTCACTGGGATCGTCACCGTTCCACAGCCCCATTTCGATGGCGTCAACCGCGGCCATCGGCCTGGTTTCGGTTAACTTTTTCAGACTTTCCTGCAGCTGACGCGGGTCCTCTGGGTCCAGGCTCACCCGACACCATTCGATCGGCATGCGCTTGAGGTGGGCCAGGGACTCACTGCGGCGGCGTGTCTCGATTGGAAGCAGGCTCAGGCAGGGAGGCTCATCCCTATTGGAATACAACTCGGTCGGGCACATGGTGGTGCGCCCGGCATCGGAGGGAAGCAAACGCTGCCCGTGGTCAGCAAAAAACAGGGCGTTAATCAGTTCGGTCTTGCCGCGCGAAAATTCGGCAACAAAGGCGACCACCAGTTTGTCTTGCCGCAGGCTTGAAGCTGTATCGGCCAGCCGCAGGGTCCGTTCGGCATCAATACCATGCTGACGGTCCAGCCAGTCGGCATAGTCCGTAATCGCCGTCGCCAGCTTCATCCGCCGTTCGCTGTAGTCGGCAACTTCTTGTTCCAGATGAATACTCATGTTTTATTGATTTTTTCGATAGCCATTAAACGAGCACCCGCCAAGGTATGTCGACACCGCATACCACCACGGTTTTCTGCCGGGAAGTCTCTCCGCTTACCAGACGCACCCCTGACTGGGGCACTCTCCATTGCGCAGCCAACCAGGCCAACAGATGCGCATTCGCTTTATTATCGACAGCGGGTGCGGCAATCTTTAGTTTCAGCCGCCCACCGTGTTCGCCGACCACAGCGGTCACCCTGGCCGCCGGCTGCACATGCAGGTCCAGCCGCCATTCCCCGCTGTGGCGCCGCGCCCAAACCGGGGGCCTGTTCACGCTATAGTCAGAGGGCAGCAAGCAGCGCCCGTTCCATTGCCAGAATCGGTACCATCAGAACCAGCTGACACAGAATAAACAAAACCAGCGGCGTCAGGTCGACATTGGAAATCATCGGAATAATGCGCCGTAACGGCTGTAGAAAAGGCTCAGACAAGGCATACACCACGGGAACCAGCGGTGTATTGGCGTTCACCCAGGACAATACCGCCCGAACCAGAGTAAGACCGATAATCAGATACACCGTGAGGCTTAACAACCGCACCACCCCCAAACCGAGCATAACCGACCACACAGCGCTACCTGCCAACGCGAACGGGTAACCGTTGAGCCAGTAGATGGCGACCACCACCGCAGTCTCAACCAGTAGTGCAAGGAGAATACAGGCCCAGTCCAGACCAAACAGACCCGGCACCAAACGGCGTAGCGGCTTCACCGCAAAGTCGGTGATCACCACGATGAATTCAGCAAAGGGATTGCGAAATGGCACCCTGAACAGCTGCATCATGAAACGCAGCAGCACGGCAATCACAAACAGATTGCCCAATGTTTGCAGCAGGAAGGCCAGTGCACCTGAAATCATGCGAGTCGACCCAGTTCATCACCCAACTCAGCGCTACGACGGCTTGCGGCTTCCACCGCCTGACCGATGGCGAGATTGACCGCTGCCGCTTCCAGCGCTTCAACGCCACGTTCGGTGGTGCCGCCTTTGGACGTGACGCGTGCGCGCAGCACGCCCGGTTCTTCACCCGACTCCAATGCCAGTTTGGCCGCGCCAAAAAACGTACGCAGTGCCAGTTGACGCGCGGTGGCCGCGGGCAGGCCCTGTGCAACCGCAGCGGCTTCCAGCGCTTCGATGCAATAAAACACATAGGCCGGGCCGCTCCCGGAAACCGCCGTCACCGCATCCAGTTGCGGCTCCGCCTCTACCCACACCACGCCCCCTACAGCACGCAACACCGCTTCGGCTTGCGACCGGGCATCAAGGCTGACTGCAGCAGGTGCAAACAGACCTGTCATCCCGGCCTGCACCAGCGCGGGCGTATTGGGCATGGCGCGGACGATGCGCTCATGCCCACCCAGCCAGCGGGAAAGATCCGCTACCCGGACCCCTGCTGCGATTGAGACCACCAACTGGCCGGCTAACCGGGATGCCAGCATGGCTGCCACCTGAGGCAGGGATTGAGGCTTCACGGCAAGTACGATCAGGGCATGTAACCGCGCCTGCGACACATCCGAGTGAGTGACCACGCCAAAACGCGCGGCCAGCTGTGCTCGCGCATCGGCATTGATCTCCACCACTTCGATGTCAGTGGGCTGGGTGCCACTGGCAACCAGGCCGCCAATGATGGCGGCAGCCATGTTGCCGCCGCCGATAAAACTGATTTTATGCATGCTACTTAATCCTCTCGCCAAATAATGCTGTTCCGATGCGCACAATCGTCGCCCCCTCCAGTATGGCCGCTTCCAGGTCAGCTGACATCCCCATTGACAGGGTGTCGAGGGTGTGTCCATGCGAATTCAGGGCATCGAATGCCAGGCGAATTTGCCGAAACGCAGCACGTTGCGCATCCCTGTCCGCCATGGGCGCTGGAATTGCCATCAAGCCGCGCAGCTGTAAACGCGGCAGTGCGACCATCGCTTTGGCCAGTTCAGGCAACGCTGAAACCGCGACACCGCCCTTACTGGTTTCACCACTGACGTTGACCTCGATGCAGACCTGCAGAGGCGGCAAGTCCGGCGGCCGCTGGTTGGATAAACGTTCAGCGATTTTCAGCCGATCAACACCATGCACCCAACTGAAATGTTCGGCAATTGCCCGTGTCTTGTTACTTTGAATGGGCCCGATAAAATGCCATACCAAGGGCAAATCAACCAATTGCGCCTGCTTGTCCAACGCTTCCTGCACATAATTTTCACCAAATTCCCGCTGGCCGCAAGCAGCCAGGTCGCGCACCGCTGCCGCATTGAAGGTTTTGCTGACAGCCAGCAAGCTGACCGGTTTACCCTCAGGTCCAATCTCCTGTGTTGCGCGTGCGATCCGCATCTGCACAGCATGCAATCGACTTTCCGGGGTCAAATATGGAAGTGTCATTATAAGGCTCAAGTTTGCACGTTTACAGGCCGTTATCTATTGCGATATTTACCTGTTAAAACCCCATCCAATACTGAGCGAGGCATGCGTGGATATTTCTGAATTGCTGGCTTTTGCAGTCAAGAACAAAGCTTCTGACTTACACCTTTCGGCCAGTCTGCCGCCCATGATCCGGGTCAACGGCGATATCCGCCGCATCAATCTGCCACCGATGGATCACAAAGATGTCCATCGCATGGTGTATGACATCATGAACGACAGCCAGCGCAAAGTGTACGAAGAAACGCTGGAACTCGACTTCTCATTTGAAATCCCCTCGCTGGCACGTTTCCGCGTCAACGCTTTCAATCAGCAGAATGGCGCAGGGGCGGTGTTCCGTACAATTCCGTCGAAAGTCCTCTCGCTGGAAGAACTGAACTGCCCCCCCATTTTCAAGGAAATTGCCAATCAGCCCCGCGGTATTGTGCTCGTCACCGGGCCAACCGGCTCAGGCAAGTCGACCACCTTGGCAGCGATGATGGACTTCGTCAACGAGAATGAATACGCGCATATTCTCACCGTCGAAGACCCGATTGAATTTGTGCACCAGAGCAAAAAATGTCTGATCAACCAGCGTGAAGTCGGCCCGCACACTTTGTCGTTCAACAATGCCCTGCGTTCGGCACTACGTGAAGATCCGGACGTCATTCTGGTTGGCGAATTGCGCGACCTGGAAACCATCCGGCTCGCCCTGACTGCGGCTGAAACCGGCCACCTCGTTTTCGGCACGCTGCACACCTCGTCTGCAGCAAAAACCATCGACCGTATCGTCGACGTGTTTCCGGCGGCCGAAAAGGAAATGGTGCGCTCGATGCTGTCCGAATCCTTGCGCGCAGTGATCTCGCAAACCTTGCTCAAAACCAAGGACGGAAACGGCCGCGTCGCCGCACACGAAATCATGATTGGCACTCCAGCTATCCGCAACCTGATCCGTGAAGGCAAGGTCGCACAGATGTATTCGTCGATCCAGACCGGCGGCAATATTGGGATGCAAACCCTCGACCAGTGCCTGCAGGATCTGGTGAAACGCAACATTATTGCTTCCGGTGTAGCCCGCAACGCAGCACAAAACAAAGATTCATTCCTGGGTTGAGGACTACACCATGAATACTGAAAAAACCGTCCACGACCTGCTGCGCCTGATGCTGGCAAAAAATGCCTCCGACCTGTTCCTCACCGCCGGCTTCCCGCCCGCTATCAAGGTCGACGGCAAGATCACGCCCGTGTCGAACCAGACACTGACCCCGGCGCACACCAGTGAATTGGCGCGTTCAATCATGAACGATCGGCAGTGGAAGGATTTTGAAGCAACCAACGAATCCAACTTCGCGATCAGCCCGCCTGAAATTGGTCGTTTCCGGGTCAACGTCTTCGTGCAGCAGGGGCGCATCGGCATCGTGATGCGGACAATCAATACGGTCATTCCCAAGATGGAAGACCTGAACCTGCCACCGGTCCTGAAAGACGTGGCCATGATCAAACGCGGCCTGGTGATCTTCGTTGGCGGTACCGGCACGGGTAAGTCGACCTCGCTGGCGGCGATGGTGGGTTACCGTAACCAGAATGCATGCGATCACATCATCACGGTGGAAGATCCGATCGAATATGTGCACGAGCACCGCAAATCGATCATCACCCAGCGTGAGGTCGGCATCGACACCGATAACTGGTTCTCAGCGCTTAAAAACACGCTGCGTCAAGCACCTGACGTCATTCTGATTGGTGAGATTCGTGACCGCGAGACCATGGAATACGCCATCGCCTTTGCCGAAACCGGTCACCTGTGCCTGTCGACCCTTCACGCCAACAGTGCCAACCAGGCGCTCGACCGCATCATCAACTTCTTCCCGGACGAAAAGCGCGCCCAGTTGCTGATGGACTTGTCGCTGAACCTCAAGTCTTTCATCTCGCAGCGCCTGCTGCCGCGCAAGGGTACAACCGGCCGCGTCGCCGCTATCGAAATTCTGCTCAACTCACCGCTGATTTCGGATTTGATCTTCAAGGGCAACGTCCACGAAATCAAGGAAATCATGTCGAAGTCGCGCGAACTCGGGATGCAGACCTTTGACCAGGCACTGTTCGATCTGTACGAAGCGGGCATGGTGACGTACGAAGATGCGCTCAGGAACGCCGACAGCCTCAACGACCTGCGCCTGCAGATCAAACTGCACGGCAACGAGTCCAAGGGCCGCGACATGATGGCCGGACTGGATCACCTGGATATCGTTTAAGGTTTTCACCTACTCGGGATTGATGACGACCCGCACTTCCAGACCCTGATTGCCTGGCAAGGCCTTGATGGCTTCGGCTGCGGCCTTCAGCGCGGCTTCCTCGCCGCCATATTTTACCGTCAGATGATCCTCGTCCGGCATGGGTGCGCCGATCGACATGGGAATCACCGAAGACTTGCCGCTGCCAGACGAGCCGAAATCGGCGACCAAATAATAGCTGCGATAGACCTCGGCGCCATCGTCTAGGGTGCCTGTCAGGCGCATGGATGCTGTAATCATGAGAGGTTCCTCAGGTTGGGGGATTGGCGGGCTTGACGGGGCGCATTGATCCCGCAACGATCTTGTATTGTAAAAAGCGGGTTTCGATTGGTCCATTGAACAAGGGAATCCGGCGACTGGCCTTGAGACCGAACAATTTGGGCAGCAGCGGATCGCCCGAAATGATCCACGCCTCCCAACCGCTGAAATTCTTCTTCAGCCAATCGCCCAGTTGCGGATACCACGCGGCCAGCTCCTCGGCCTCGCCGATCCGTTCGCCATAGGGTGGGTTGGTGACGATGGTGCCCGTCGGTGCCGGCGCTTTCAGTTCCAGCGCATCAGAGACCTCCAAATCAATCGCCTCAGCATAGCCCGCCGCGTCAAGATTGTTGCGTGCCTTGTCGAGCACCCAGCGATCCTGGTCAACACCAAAAATCGGCAACTTCGCCAGCGGTTTCTCCTGCGCCTGCGCTTCGGCCTTGATCCGTTTCCACAGCTTGGCATCGAAATCACGGTAATGCTCGAACGCAAAATGCCGACCGCGGCCGGGTGCGCGATTCAGCGCCATGTCCGCGGCTTCGAGCAGGATGGTGCCGGCGCCGCACATCGGATCGAACAGCGGTGTGTTGGGGTTCCAGCCCGACAGCATCAACAGCCCGGCAGCCAGGTTTTCCTTGATCGATGCCGCGCTTGCCTCACGCTTAAAGCCGCGTTTGAACAGCGGCTCACCACTGGTGTCCAGATAAAAAGTTGCCGCGTCAGCCGTGAAGAAAACATAGATTGGCACATCGGGGGTATCGGTATTCACACTCGGGCGCTCACGCGTCTCTTCGCGGAAGCGGTCGCAGATCGCGTCCTTGATCTTGAGCGTGATGAAATTGAGGCTTTTCAGCGGCGCGTTTTGCGCGCCGACTTTTACCGCAATCGTTTTCTTGACGTCGAACCACTCGGGCCACGGCAATTCAAGCGCGGCACGGTAGATGTGTTCTTCCTTGCGATAACGGGTGAAGCCAACCTTGCGCAGAATGCGGGTCGCAATACGCGAAGTCAGATTGATGCGCATCTCGGCGGCAGCATCAGCCATGAACAGCACGCCGGCGGGCACCTGACGCACCACCTCCCCGCCGGCCACGGTGAGCTCGGCCTCGAGCAATGCCTCCAGCCCACGCGGGCAGGTGGCGAAATGGCTGGCCGATGGCAGCGCCTCGCGTTCAGGGCGAACGGGATGCAACGTTTTGGTGGGGCGTGGCCGGGATTTGGGGGTCTTGGAATTCAAACGGGGCTTTCTCAGAACTTAAAATGGCTTCAGAACAACGAGCAGGACAACCATCACCAACACAATGACGGGGATTTCATTGAACCAACGGAACCAAACATGCGATTTCGTGTTCTGTCTGGCTTCGAAACCACGCAGCAAACGCTTGCACACGTGGTGATAACCGACCAGTCCGACTACCAGAATCAACTTCATCCACATCCAGTTCATGCTGAGCGGAAAATACGCCAGCCATAGCCAGATGCCGGTAATCAGCGTCAGCCACATAATCGGCGAGACGAAGCGATACAATTTGTTCGCCATCAGCAACAGGCGGTTGTAGGCGGCGGCGTTCTCTTCCATCGCCAGATTGACAAACAGACGCGGCAGATAGAACAACCCGGCGAACCAGCTCACCACCATCACGATATGAAACGATTTCAGCCACAGCATGGATAGAAAAGCCTTTGTTAAAAAATGGACGCCGAGTCCGCTGACCCTGATTTTACTGGGTTTGATCGCGTACCTGTGGTTTCGTCCACCGGCCGATGTCAGCGATGAGGATCGTGCCGCACCGCCCTGGCAGGTGACGCTGACCGATGGCCGGATACTCAGCAGCGAAGCCCTCAAGGGGAAGGTCGTACTGGTGAACTTCTGGGCGACCTGGTGCCCCTATTGCCGCAAGGAGAAGCCGGTCATCGATTCATTCTGGCAGAACTATCGTACCCGTGGCTTTGAAGTCATTTCGATCAGCATAGATGACTCGCCGGAAAAAATCGCCGCGTGGATGAATGACAAGGGCTACACGTTCATGGCCGCGCCGACCAACGCCTCGGTAGCAGCTGTGTTCGGCAACGTCACTAGCGTGCCCACTTCCTTCATCATCGACATCGATGGGCATATTCGCCACAAGGTCGCGGGCCAGTTGCACTATCCCCGGCTGGAAAAACTGGTTAAACCGCTTTTAAGCCCATCCACACACCCGGGAACCCCATGATGGAAGCACGCCTGAATGAGCTCGAATCCAAGCTGACCTTTGCCGAAGACCTGATCGACACGCTGAATGAGACGGTCATTCGCCAACAGGGACAACTCGACCTGATGCAGCAGCAACTCCGACTCCTGAACCAACAACTGCAGAACGCGCTGCCAGCCGAATCGCGCGCCCTGCGCGACGAGCTCCCGCCGCATTATTAAGGCCAAATCGATCCGCCCATTGCAACAGCCCGCATCCAGTTAACCGTTGACGTGAGTCCGCACCTGGACTACTTCATAGGGGCGGTCAGGCATCAGCAGCGGTAGCATGTCGTGCTCCGGCATGGGGCGGGCATAGTAATACCCCTGCGCCAGCAGACAGCCGTGTTGCAGCAGAAAGGCTTCCTGCTCTGCATTCTCGACACCTTCTGCGATGACCTCCAAACCCAGACTGGTCGCCATCGCCAGAATGGCCTGAACAATCGCCGCGTCGTTATTGTCTTCGGCAATATCCCGAATGAAACTGCGATCGATCTTGATCTCGCTGATCGGCAACAGTTTCAGGCGACTCAACGAAGAATGGCCGGTGCCAAAATCGTCAATGGCAAGGCTGACGCCAATTTTTCTCAGCTCCGTCAATATATCCAGGCCCAGTGTTTCGCTTTCCATAATGCTGCTTTCGGTCAGCTCCAGCGTGATCCGATCTGGCGATACCCCGAGCTCGAGAAACATGGCTGACAGGCGCTGCGGCAGATCTTTCTGCAGCAATTGCTTGCCCGACAGATTGATATGCATGGCAAAGTTTTCAAGCGGGATGCCCTGCGCATCCCATCTTTTCAGTGCCAGGCAGACTTCACGAATCACCCACTCCCCCATGGGGATGATCAGGCCAGTGGCTTCGGCAATTGGAATGAAAAGATCGGGGGAAATAGCGCCTTCCTGCGGATCAATCCATCTCAACAGGGCCTCTGCGCCACATATGCGCCCATCTTCCAGGGTGACTAACGGCTGATAGAACACCTCCAGGGCGCCCTGCTCAAAGGCAGCTCGCAGCCTGGATTCCAGCTGGATGCGCCGCATCGCACGTTTGGTAATCCCGTGCTCATAGAAATGAAAGGCGTTGCGCCCGCCCTCCTTGGCCTTGTACATGGCCGCATCGGCGTGCTTCATCAGTGTTTCGGCATCCGTGCCATCCTCGGGATACAGGCTGACGCCAATGCTGGCTGAAACATGCAGCGGATAATCCCCAATGAGCAAGACCTTCTCCAGGGCATGTATGATTTTTTTCGCCACATTCGCTGCATCCAGGCCATCCTCAACGTCTTCCAGAAACACGACGAACTCGTCGCCACCCAAACGGGCCAGCGTGTCTTCATCCCGCACCAGGGATTGCATGCGGCCGGCGACCGCCTGCAGCAAGGCGTCCCCGACGCTGTGCCCGAGGCTGTCATTGATTGTCTTGAACCGGTCCAAATCGATAAACAGCAAGGCCAGGCGGTTGCCTGACCGTTCTGCCCGACTGGTCGCGTGCTCAAGCCGGTCCATCAGCAAAATCCGGTTCGGCAAGCCTGTCAGCGCATCGTGATAGGCCATGTATGCCAGATTGGCATCCTTGTCGCGCAGGGTCTGCTCCACCCGTCTTTGTTCGGTGATGTCCTGAATGGTGCCGATCATGCGGACAGGTTTGCCATGGCCGTCCCGCAGGACTTCGGCACTTTCATGCACAAATCGAATTTCACCATCCGCGCGCTCGATCCGGTGGTGGATGTCGTAGACGGCGCCTGTTTCCAGCGTGTTTCTGACGGCTTCGTCCACCAACCCCTGATCATCCGGATGAACCCTGGCAATGAAAGCCTCATAGCTGATACTAAATTTAGCCGAGCTGATCCCGAACAGGCGGTAGACCTCTTCCGACCAGAACAATATGTTCTCTGAAATATGCCAATCCCAATTGCCCATTTGGGCGATACGTTGCGCCCGCTCGAGGCTGTCCTTGGTTTCCCCGAGCAGCCTGGAGGCATAGGCAATCTGGCGATTCTTTCTGACAAACAGCAGCAGGGCCAGAATCAGGCCGAGCAGCAGCAAACCGGCCAGGCCGTATAGCGTTCCCAGAATGACCGACCGATTAGTCTCATAAAAGGAAGGGGGACGATGATTCAGCATGACCACGTCTGCCACGTCTTTCGGCAGTGACAGTCCGGCCTTGATTAACTCGGTTTCGTCCAGAATGTATTCATTGGGGCTGGCCACGACCGGCTGAAGAGCGGACACGGGCGTGCCGTTCAAATAGCGGGCCAGCAACTGTGCAGCCATGCCGCCCTGACGCGGGCCGCTGGTGACATAGCCGCCCAACACCCCCGGGTAGAGATAGGCATCTTCCATGCTGAACACGACGAACTGTCCGGCATGCACGATGGCGTCCATCGTTTCGGGAAGCGTGAGCGTGCGGCCCGCTGTGTCGGTCATGGCACCCAGCGTGGTCAGAAACACAAAGTGCTCCTGCCGTTTCCGCAACTGTCCGATCAAATCATCGATCCGGTTGCTTGCCAGGAAGGTGGCATGAATATCGGGGTGGGCGCTTAATTCCTGACGGATATCACCTTCAATCGCACGATAGGTTTCAGTCGCGTCGCCGACGATGGCAATTTCCTTGATGTCCGGCGATATCTGACGCATCAGACGCAAATTTGGCGCTATTTCCTTCTTTTCGAACACCCCAGTTACCCGCGCCCGATCAAGTTTCGACCTGATGTCGTAATTGTTAACGCCAGAAAAAAACACCGGCACCCCCGGGAACACCTTGTCCAGATGGGACAGTGCAAACGACAGGGCGTTGTCATCTGTGACATAAACGGCCTCAGGCTGGTAACCCCGGTACTTTTCCCGCAGATGGGTGCCCATCAGGTCGGCATAGGCGGCGTTGTAGCTGGCCCGCTTGGTATCCAGGTATTCCACATTCAGGGAATACGCTCGCGCTGGATCATTCTCCAGCGCCTGAACAAAGCCCTGATGCTGTCCGCGGGTCCAGGGGTATTCCTGACTGTAAGAATGCAGGACGAAAATAGAGACAGGGACGGATGCCTGGGCACCCGTCCACAAAACAGTCAAAAGAAGCAATAAGGTAACGCGCATGATCGAGACATCGTCAACAGATACAAGAAGAATCGGCCCCGTTATCGATTCCTGAAGAAACTAACGGGACCGGTCGACCGGTATTCCGCTTTCGTCTTACAGCGCGATCTTGACCACCACCTTGTGAATCAGGCCTGTACTCACCAGGGGGGCGTGCGCATCATCCGGAAAAAAAAGACAGAACGACCCCGGGGGCGTGGCAATCCAGCTTGCGGGCGCATCGTTGAAAAACCGGATGTCGCGTTCGGCATCGTATTCCGTTGCCGGTTCGACGCACTCGGCCAGCGGCTTCCAGCCCATTTCGTCGATCCCTTCGAGCACCAGCTGGATATCGATATAACGACGATGACATTCCAGTTTCGCGTCCATCCGCGTGCGCCCGGCACATGCCTCGGCGATGGCGAAGATCTGCTCGCCTTGCACCGCATGCACGCCAGGTTCGCGCGCCATCAGATCCGTGTCGCGCAAAAATGCGAAGGCCCGCGCAAACAACGGGTGCAACCCGAGGTAACGATCAGACGCACTCAAGGTATCTAGGATCATTCTTCGTTTACCGACTGATGGGTTTGTAACGAATCCGCTTCGGTTTGGCACCTTCTTCACCCAAGCGTTTGCGTTTATCCGCTTCGTATTCCTGATAGTTACCTGGAAAAAACACCACCTGTGAGTCGCCTTCGAAGGCGAGGATGTGGGTGGCGATGCGGTCGAGGAACCAGCGGTCGTGCGAGATCACCATCACGCAGCCGGCGAACTCCAGCAGCGCGTCTTCCAGCGCACGCAGGGTTTCCACGTCGAGGTCGTTTGACGGCTCATCGAGCAGCAACACGTTGCCGCCCGCGATCAGGGTCTTGGCCAGATGCAATCGCCCGCGCTCGCCACCCGACAGGCTACCGACGCGTTTTTGCTGGTCGCCGCCCTTGAAATTGAAGCGCCCGAGATAGGCGCGCGACGGAATTTCGTAGCGCCCCACGGTGAGGATGTCGCGGCCTTCGGCCACTTCGTCGAACACCGTCTTGTCGGCCGACAGCGCGTCGCGGCTCTGGTCGACGTAGGCGAGATTGACCGTCTGTCCGATATCCACTTCACCGCTGTCCGGTTTTTCCAGACCGGTGATCATTTTGAAGAAAGTCGATTTACCCGCGCCGTTGGGGCCGATGATGCCGACGATGGCACCAGGCGGCACGCTGAACGACAGGTTATCGATCAGCAGGCGGTCGCCGAATGATTTCGTCACGTTTGTGAAGTCGATCACCTTGTCGCCGAGACGCTCGCCGACCGGGATGAAAATTTCCTGCGTTTCGTTACGCTTCTGATATTCAACCGAATTCAGTTCCTCGAAGCGCGCCAGACGCGCTTTCGACTTGGCCTGGCGCGCCTTGGGATTCTGCCGCACCCACTCCAGTTCCTGCTTCATGGTCTTGATGCGGCCAACTTCCTGCTTGCCCTCGGTTTCCAGGCGCGCTTCCTTCTGCTCCAGCCAACTGGTGTAGTTGCCCTTCCACGGAATACCGTGCCCACGGTCGAGTTCGAGTATCCACTCTGCGGCGTTGTCGAGGAAGTAACGATCGTGTGTCACCGCCACCACAGTACCGGGGTAGCGCACCAGGTATTGCTCCAACCAGTCGACCGATTCGGCGTCGAGGTGGTTGGTCGGTTCGTCGAGCAACAACATGTCGGGATTGGACAGCAGCAACTGGCACAACGCGACGCGACGTTTTTCACCACCCGACAGATTTCCAATCACCGCATCCCACGGTGCCAGACGCAGGGCATCGGCAGCGATTTCCATCTGGGTGTCGAGGTCGGCCCCCGACGTGGCAATGATCGCTTCGCAGCGCGCCTGATCTTCTGCCAGCTTGTCGAAATCGGCGTCGGGCTCAGCATAAGCCGCGTACACCTCTTCGAGCCTTTTTTTGGCCTCGACGATTTCGCCCAGCCCGGCTTCCACTGCCTGCCGCACCGTGTGCGTCGGGTCGAGCTGCGGCTCCTGCGGCAGATAGCCAATGCGGATGCCCGCCATCGGGATGGCTTCGCCTTCGATGTCCTTGTCGACCCCCGCCATGATCCGGATCAGTGAGGACTTGCCAGAGCCGTTGAGGCCGAGCAGACCGATTTTTGCGCCGGGGAAAAAGCTGAGGGAAATATCTTTCAGAATATGCCGCTTGGGCGGAACAATCTTGCCGACACGATTGAGGGAATACACGTATTGCGCCATGAATCAAGAATCCAGAAAAGTTAAGGTTGGGTTTCGCCCGGACAACGCGCAAACGCGCAGCCCTTGTTGGAGTTGCGGCTAACAAAACTGCCGTCGGAACAGGCCTTGACGTCAGCCGTACACATGATGCGATCATCGGCCACCAAAGGCGGTGGCGGTGCTGGCGGCAAGGCCACTTTGCCGCCAGATGAACGGACCGGCTTCGGCGTATCGGGTGCGCTGCACGCGGCCAGCGTGATTGCCAGGGCGGCTGCAGCCAGGACCTTGATCAAATCAGCTCCTTGTCCAGCATGGCCTTCAATTTGACGAAGTCAAAATCGCCCAGTTTTTGCTCGAGGATGCTGCCGTCCTTGCCGATGACAAAAGTAGTGGGCGTAACCTGCACATTGCCGAACGCACGCGCGTGTTCGCCATTGACGTCGAGCGCCACCGGAAATGGCAACTGCCGCGTTTTGACGAAGCTGGCAACGTAATTGGGCGGATCGTAGCTCATGGCGACGGCAATGACTTCAAAGCCGCGGCCCTTGTACTGGTTATAGGTCTCGATCATGTCGGGCATTTTCTTGATGCAGCCGGGGCAGGACGTTGCCCAGAAATTGACCAGCACAATCTGGCCGCGCAAGTCCTTGAGCGTAATCTGTTTGCCCTCCAACGTGGTGAAGGTGGAAGCAGGCGCGCTGGGTTTTTCCATCAGCGCATAAAACAGTGCACCCGCCACAACGAGCACTGCGGCAGCAATAAGAAGCGGTTTGGCGAATTTCATTCGATGTCCATGGGGTTAAACGTTTTGATACGACCGCGCAAGTTGCACATAGTGCTGCGCGGAATAATTGAAATAGGCCATTTCGTCTGCCGTCAGCTCACGCACCGGCTTGGCCGGGCGCCCCAGGTACAGAAACCCGGATTCAAGAACACGGCCTTCCGGCACCAGCGAACCCGCGCCCAGCAACACGTGTTTTCGGATCACCGCGCGATCGAGGATGATACTTCCCATCCCGATCAGGCATTCGTCCTCGATGGTACAGGCATGCAGGATGACCGTATGCCCAACCGTCACGCGGGCGCCCACGATCAGCGGCCCGCCCGTCGGATTATCCGGCGTTTTATGCGACACGTGAAGTACGCTTCCATCCTGAATATTGCTGGCCTCTCCGATGGCGATGCTGTTGACGTCGCCGCGAATCACCGCACCGGGCCATACCGAGACGTCACAGTCCAGGCTGACTTCGCCGATCACTGTGGCGCGTGGATGGACCCAAGCGCCTGCCGCCAGCTTGGGGGTGACACCGTGATGCGGCGCGATAAATTGAGCGTTAACCTTGTCTGTCATGGGGTTGAAATTTCCGCTTCCGGCCCGAAAGTATAATTCCCCTCTGCCCTCAACCCGTCATCCTGCCATGAACCCTTTGCTCGACTTTTCCGGTTTGCCCCGTTTTTCCGAGTTCAAGCCCGAATTCGTCACCCCCGCAATCGACCAGTTACTGGCCGATTGCCGCGCCGCGGTCAAGCAGGCCGAGTCCGCCGACACCCCCGCCGAATGGGAAGCCTTTGTGGCGCCGCTGGATGACGCAAACGAGAAACTGGGCCGTGCCTGGGGCCAGGTCTCACACCTGCATTCGGTGATGGATTCGCCCGAGTTGCGTGAGGTCTACAACGCCTGCCTGCCCAAAATCACCATCTTTTATGCCGAAATGGGGCAGAACGAAGCCTTGTTCGACAAGTTCAAAGCGCTGAAAGCTCGCTCCGATTACGCGACGTTGTCTGACCCACGCAAAAAAATCGTCGAGAACGAACTGCGCGACTTCCGCCTCGGCGGAGCCGAACTCCCAGCCGACAAAAAGGCCCGCTTCATGCAGGTGCAGGAAGAACTGGCGCAACTGTCGGCCAAGTTTGAGGAAAACCTGCTCGATGCAACCAACGACTTTGCGCTGTTCATCGACGAGGCCACCCAACTGGCGGGCATACCGGCCGACGCACTGGAAGCCATGAAGGCGGCGGCCGAAGCCGATGGCAAGCCCGGCTGGAAGATCACCCTGCACATGCCGTCCTATCTGCCGGTGATGCAATACGCTGACAACCGCGCGCTGCGCGAGCAGCTGTATCGCGCCTATGTCACCCGCGCGTCTGAACTCGGTAAGCCCGAATTCGACAACACCGCGCTGATTTCCGGCATTCTCAAGCTACGACACGAAGCAGCCGTGCTACTGGGATTCAACAGCTACGCCGAAGTCTCCCTGGCCGCCAAGATGGCCGACACCCCGGTCGAGGTGCTGAAGTTTCTCGACGAACTGGGCGTGCGCGCCCGCCCCTACGCCGAAAAGGACTTCCTTGAATTGCAGGCCTTCGCCCGCGACCTCGGCATCGGCGATCTGCAATCCTGGGACACCACCTTTGTTTCCGAAAAGCTGCGCGTGACACGCTACAGCTTTTCGGATCAGGAAGTGAAGGCCTATTTCCCCGAGCCGCGCGTGCTGGCCGGCCTGTTCAAGCTGGTCGAAACACTTTACGGCCTGCACATCCGAGAAGACAGCGCCCCGGTGTGGCATCCCGACGTCAAGTTCTACAGCCTCACCGACCACAACGGTCAACGTGTCGGGCAGTTCTACCTTGACCTCTATGCCCGCGCCTCCAAACGCGGCGGTGCGTGGATGGACGACGTCATCACTCGCCGTAAAAAGGCGGACGGGATCCAGACCCCGGTGGCTTATCTGAACTGCAACTTCTCCGGCCCGGTGGGCAATAAACCCGCATTGTTCACCCACGATGAAGTCATCACCCTGTTCCACGAAACCGGCCACGGCCTGCATCACCTGCTCACGCAAATAGAAGAAATGGGCGTCTCCGGCATCAACGGCGTCGAATGGGACGCCGTCGAGCTGCCAAGCCAGTTCATGGAAAATTTCTGCTGGGAATGGGATGTGCTAAAGCACATGACGGCCCATATCGACAGCGGCGAACCCTTGCCGCGTGCACTGTTCGACAAGATGCTCGCCGCCAAAAACTTCCAGTCCGGCCTGCAAACGCTGCGCCAGATCGAGTTCGCCAGCTTCGACATGCACCTGCACGATGATTTCGACCCCAGCGGCGACCGCACCGCGCTCGACCTGATCAACGACATCCGCCAACAGGTCGCGGTCCTGATCCCGCCAGCCTACAACCGCTTCCCCAACAACTTCTCGCATATTTTTGCGGGCGGCTACGCGGCGGGGTATTACAGCTACAAGTGGGCGGAAGTGCTGTCAGCCGACGCCTACGCACTGTTTGAGGACGAAGCCGAAGGCTATGGCGGCGTACTCAACCCCGAAGTGGGCCACCGTTTCTGGAGCGAAATTCTCGCGCAGGGTGGCGCCCGCCCGGCACTCGAATCGTTCAAGGCCTTCCGCGGCCGCGAACCGACCATTGACGCGTTGCTGCGACATAACGGCATGGCATAAGCTTCAGTGGCTTTAGTGAGTGACTGCGCCAACTTACAGGCTTTACGAGCACGGTCTACCCTTTATGGCATTTACGGGTAAAGCTTCGCCCCGATCTGGCCGTTATGCCTGTTGAATATGTTTATCGGGAGTTTTAGATGAAAGCAGGCTACATCATGGCGGCGTTCTGGCTGGCAGTGGCAAGCGCGCCGCTTTCCGCTGCCCAGTTATATCAGTGGAAGGATGCACAGGGTCGTACGGTATACAGCGATCAGGCACCGCCGCCCAGCGTCCGGAACGCCCAGCAAAAGGCGTTCAAGGGCAGCGTCATCGAAGGCGGCGAATCCTATTCCAGCAAAACCGCGCGTGAAAACCATCCGGTCACCCTGTACGCCAGCGCGTGCGGCCCTTTCTGTGACCAGGCGCGGAAGCTGCTCTCCGATCGCGGCGTCCCCTTCAGCAACAAAGACCCGCAAGCCAGTCCCGAAGCCCAGGCCGAACTCAAAAAACTCACCGGTCAATCACGTGTGCCCGTTCTCATTGTCGGCAGCGACAAGATCGACGGTTTCGAATCAGATCAGTGGCACGCTGCGCTTGACCGCGCCGGTTATCCAAAATCCGTTTTACCCAGTGGCAAGCCGGCGCCAGAGGCCAACCCGGCTCCGGCTTCCCCAACGGCGAAACCGCCCGCCCCGGCAAGCCCCCGATAATTTTCCACCCGCAGTGCGGTGCCCATTGGGACACCACCCGCACTGCGGGATGCCGTCGTGACTGTCCCTGCTGCCCTAAAGGACTCCGATCCACTATGGGCTAAAGCCCATGTGGAATCGTATGCGCTACACTCGGCGGCATGAAACTTGTAGCCTGGAACGTCAACTCCCTCAAAGTCCGCCTGCCTCAGCTAATGGACTTTCTTGCCACCCGCCAGCCCGACGTGGTGTGCCTGCAGGAAACCAAACTCACCGATGACAAATTCCCTACCGCAGATATTGAAGCGGCCGGGTATCGCGTGGCATTCGTCGGGCAGAAGACTTACAACGGCGTGGCCATTGTCAGCCGCAGCGAACTGACTGAGATTCAGCTTGGGATCCCTGGTTTTGAAGATGAACAGAAACGAATGATTGCCGCCACCGTTAATGGCATTCGCGTTGTCTGCGTTTACTGCCCCAATGGTCAGGCACTCGACTCCGACAAATACCCCTACAAACTGGCCTGGTTCGACGCGCTCACGCTTTGGCTCAAAGACGAACTCACACGCCACTCCCAACTGGCGCTTTTGGGTGATTACAACATCGCACCCGATGATCGCGATGTTCACGACCCCGAACTCTGGAAAGATGGCATTTTGGTCTCTCCCCCCGAACGCGAGCGTTTTCAGACCTTGCTCGCACTCGGCCTGAAAGACAGCTTCCGCTTGTTTGAGCAACCCGAAAAAGTCTTCAGTTGGTGGGATTACCGGATGATGGGTTTCCGCCGCAATCACGGCCTGCGCATCGACCACATACTTCTCACCGAACCCCTGGCTGCCGCCTGCACCTCCAGTACCGTGGATCGAGACATGCGTAAGCTGGAACGACCGTCGGATCACGCGCCGGTTGTGGCGGAAATCAGTTTGGTCGCCCGAGAAAGCCAAAAACTGGATTTTCCAGCACGTTAGCGCACCTTCAGTGGCGACTAGCGACGACCTATAGCGGCCATAGGAAACGCCCAGTGGTCTTGCCAAGCCGGCAATATCATTGGGGATTGTTATAGAGACGCAGAAAAATGAAAACTATTGTGAATCATGTGGTTACATGACCATAATGGACGCCCTAAATAATAATGCGCGAGTTCAAATCCGAAGTGCAATTTTGAGTAACAGGTTGGGTGGGCGAGATGGAATAGCATCTGAGCCCCTCGACCGCCAAGTCAAAGTTGCCAAGAATGAACTACACCCATCTCACCCGAGACGAACGATACCAAATTGCCATTCTGCTCAAGGCCGGACATAAGCAGACTGACATTGCCCGGCACATGAATCGCCATCCTTCCACGATCAGCCGTGAGCTGCGCCGTAACCGGGGGCAGCGCGGCTATCGACCGAAGCAAGCGCAAGTGTTATCAGAAGCGCGCATGCGGGCGTGTGAGAACGGTCCTCGAATTCCTGACGAGACATGGGCGGTCGTGGATGTTTGGCTTGGTGAACTGTGGAGCCCCGAGCAGATCACCGGCCGACTCGACGAGCGCGGCTTGCCCTCAGTCAGTCATGAGGCGATCTACCATCGCATCTACGCTGACAAACGCAACGGCGGCATCCTGCATCGCGCGCTACGTTACCAGAAGGCGCGGCGGAAACGCTATGGCGGTCGCGAACGGCGCGGCACCATCCCCAACCAGGTATCAATCGAGCAACGCCCGGCCATGGTTGGAACACGCGAACGGTTTGGCGACTGGGAGGCCGATCTGGTCATTGGTGCGGGTCATCAACAGGCGCTCGTCACAATCAACGAGCGCAAGTCCCGTTACGCGCTGATCGGACACGTGCCGAAGAAGACCGCGCAGGCAGTATCGGATGTCATGGTTTCCTTGCTGACGCCCTATGCCGCCTGTGTTCACATGCTGACGACAGACAACGGCAAAGAGTTCGCACAGCATGAGCGTATCGCCAGCGAACTTGGAGCCGACTTCTTCTTTGCCCATCCTTACGCCTCGTGGGAGCGCGGCGCCAACGAGAACATGAACGGCCTCATTCGGCAGTTCTTTCCGAAGAAGATGTCTTTCGATTCCATCACCCCGGAAGAGATCACATTTGCTGTCGATAAACTCAACCATCGACCCAGAAAATGCCTTGGCTTCAGAACACCACACGAGGTGTTTATGGCGCAGTTACAATCGCAGCAAAATGTCGTTGCGCTTCAGGGTTGAATCCGCCATGTTATATGATGCTGGCGTCCGCATATTAACTGTTGGGCATCACCGAATCCCCTCCCTGCGTTCGTTCACTAAATCTATATCTCATGCGGAAAGCACCATGCGCACCTTCACTGCTTTTCCCATAATCGTTAGCGTCTTCGCAGCCGGGTGCGTACAACTGCCGCCAGTCCCGATTCCCGACCCTCCGGTTGGACAGGTGGTTGTCCTAGATATTGACGGAACGCTGACACCCCATAACCTATCCGTGTTTGAAGCTCGACCAGACGCAGATAAAGTTGTCGCAGCCTATGTGCGTAAGGGGTACAAGATAGTTTATGTGACAACACGCGTCCCCGCCTTTCAGTCCGGGCTAGAGAAATGGCTTAAAAAGTACAACTTCCCTTCTGGACCTGTTCACATCGCGCAAAATGATCAAGAACGGAAGATGCCCGCCACTTTCAAAGCCGAGATTCTTCGTACCTACACCAAGGCGAACTGGCACCTTTCATATGCATATGGTGATTCTTCGACTGACTTCTTGGCATATATGAGTGCCGGGATACCACAAGGGCGGATATTCGCCCTAAAGAGGCAAGGCAGTGAAGACTGTGAGGGCGGTGGCTTTGCCCTTTGCCTTGACGAGTGGACGGCGCATATAGGCTACGTTGAAAAGGAAGTCCCGAGCTTGAAATGATGCTCAACCCATCAATCCACCGGAGCCGCGCAGCCCGGTGATTTCAAACGTTGAGCTACTGTTAAGGTTCGGCTACCGGACTTCCGAATAAAGCACAGCGAAGGAGTGCTCATGGCCGATAATGGTCTTCAGTACTGCACCACCGCTGGATCCAGGCTGCGCCACAAATACCAGGTGGCGACGGTGCGCCATGGGGCGTGTCGTTCGCCATGCTGGCGTAAAATTTTTGGAGTGGGTCGCTCGCTGTTCAGGTAATGCAGGGCAACGGCTTTCTGCAGACCGATGTCGTCTACAGGCCATACGTCGGGGCGGCGCAGGCTAAATATCAGGAACATCTCGGCGGTCCAACGGCCGATTCCACGGACGTCGCTCAGCTCGTCGATTACGGCTTCGTCATCCATTTTGAGCCAACGCGCTGGCTTGATTCGGCCATCGACAAAGTGCCCCGCCAGGTCATGCAGGTATTCGGCCTTGCGGCGCGACAAGCCACAGGCAGCGAGTGCTGTTTGTTCCAGAGTGACAATATGTTCGGGGGACACGTGTTGCGCATACTCAGCGAAGCGCCTCCACACGGTATCTGCTGCCTTGACTGAAATCTGCTGGCCGACGATGGCACGGGCGAGGGTTTGAAACGGGTCGCCGCGATTGGCCAGCACGGCATCGGGATAGCGCGCGATGAGTGCGGCCATCACCGGGTCGGCTGCAGCGAGTTCGTCGCAGGCCTGTTGCCAATATTCCGGTGGCGCCAGGGTTTTCACAGCAGGATGATGTCGTACTGCTCCTGCGGGTAGCTGGTCTCGACCTGCAGCGATACGGGCTTGCCGATAAAATCGATGAGCTGGGCGAGGCTGCCGGATTCTTCGTCGAGGAACTGGTCGATCACGCTTTGCGAAGCGGTGATGCGATATTCACGCGCTTCAAACTGACGCGCCTCACGCAGAATTTCACGCAGTACGTCGTAGCACACGGTCTGTGCCGTTTTGATTTCACCGCGCCCGGTGCAGGTGGGACATGGCTCACACAGGATGTGTGCCAGCGACTCCCGAGTGCGCTTGCGCGTCATTTCGACCAGACCCAGTGCTGAAAACCCGCTGACAGTAGTGCGCGTCGGATCACGCGCCAGGGTTTTTTTCAGTTCGGTCAACACCGCTTCCTGATGCTCGGCGTTATCCATGTCGATGAAATCGATGATGATGATGCCGCCGAGGTTACGCAGGCGCAATTGCCGCGCGATGGCCTGCGCGGCTTCGAGGTTGGTCTTGAAGATGGTGTCGTCGAAATTGCGCGCACCGACGAAACCGCCGGTGTTGACGTCGACCGTGGTCAGCGCCTCGGTCTGGTCGATGATGAGGTAGCCACCCGATTTCAAATCGACTCGCCGCCCCAGTGCCTTGGCGATCTCGTCCTCGATTGAATGCAGGTCGAATAGCGGACGATCGGCGTCGAAGTGCTGCAATTTGTCGAGCACGGCATGCGTGTAGTTCTGCGCGAACTCGGTCATGCGCAGAAAGGTTTCGCGTGAATCGATCAGGATGCGCGTGGTGTCACGGTTGACGAAATCACGCAGCACACGCAGCGCCAGATCGAGGTCTTGATACAACAGACACGGCACGACACAGTTGCCACGTGACTGGATGCTGCTCCACAAGCGCCGCAGATATTCAATATCGGCGCGCATTTCGGTGTCTTCTGCGGTTTCGGCCATGGTGCGAACGATGAAGCCGCCCGTCGAGTCGGGCGGCATCAACTGGTGCAGTTTTTGGCGCAGCAATTCGCGTTCTTCCTCGCCTTCGATTTTCTGCGAAATGCCGATATGGGTTTCCTGCGGCAGATACACCAGATAGCGTCCGGCAAAACTGATCTGGGTGGAAAGACGCGCGCCTTTGGTGCCGATCGGGTCTTTGATCACCTGAACCATCAGGCTTTGGCCTTCGTGCAGAATCTGCTCGATGGGGCGCTCAGGATCACCGTTATGGCGTTCTTCCCAGATGTCGGCAACATGAAGGAAGGCAGCACGTTCCAGGCCTACGTCGATAAACGCCGACTGCATCCCGGGCAGCACACGCACCACACGCCCCATGTAAATATTGCTGACCAGGCCCCGGCACTGAGCACGTTCGATGTGCAATTCCTGCACCGAACCCAACAGAAGGACAGCGACGCGAGTTTCCTGCGGCGTGACGTTGACGAGAATTTCTTCGCTCATGGCAAAAGCTTATTCCATTTCTAAATCGAAAATGACTCGAAAATAAGCCGCTAAATAAACGACTCAATCAGCTTTGATTTAGAAAAAGCATTAAACCGTCAGGCCAAAAGCTCTGAGAAGAACAGCCGTGTCATATAACGGCAATCCCATGACGCCACTGTAGCTACCCTCGATACGTTCGACAAATATGCCCCCGCGGCCCTGAATGCCATAGCCACCGGCCTTGCCTAAATATTCGCCCGTTTCCAGATAGCGTGCGATGGTCGCCGCATCGAGTGTGGCAAACGTGACCTGACTGGTCGACACACACCCCTCCTGTCGTCCTTCATGTTTTATCGCCACAGCGGTGTGGACGATGTGCTGGCGCCCGGATAGCTGCGTTAACATGGCTTCGGCCTCGGCTCGGCCGGCGGGCTTGCCGAGAATGACATCATCCAGCTCGATCACGGTGTCCGCCCCCATTACAGGGAATCGAAGCAGGTGGCGTGTTTCCACTGCGTTCCAGCCACAGCTGGCTTTTTCGGTTGCCATGCGCTGGACGAAATCGGGGGCGGATTCATCGGCAAGCGGTATTTCGATCACATCCATGCGACCCATCACCGCTCGCAAAGGCAGCACATCAAAAGCCACGCCGATTTGCTTCAGCAGTTCGCGCCGTCGCGGCGATTGTGACGCCAGATATATTCGTTTATCAACCAGCATTGTTCGTTATCTCCCCTATCAATCCCGATGATAAGGGTGTCCCTTGATTATGCATACTGCGCGATATAACTGCTCGGTCAGCATAACCCTCGCCAAAGCGTGTGGCAGCGTCAGTTTCGAGAGTCCCATCAACTTGCCGGCGCGTGCCTTGATGCTGTCATCCAGCCCATCTGCGCCGCCAATAATGAATGCCGGCGAAATCCCTTCTGCCATCCAGTCCTGCATCCAGGTGGCCAGTTCCCGTGTGGTCACTTGCGTGCCACGTTCGTCGAGCACAACCGGCACACAACCCGTAGGCATTGCCGCGAGGATGCGCTCGGCTTCGAGTTGCCGCGCCCGGGCACCATCCTCGCCGGCCACCCGATGGCCCGGCTTGATTTCGGTCAGCAGCAGCGGCAAATCGGATGTCATCCGCCGCGCATAATCATCGTAACCCGCATTGATCCAGCCGGGCATTTTGTGGCCGACAGCGATCAGATGCAGCTTCACTTAGTGGTCGGCTTGGATATGCCGGGCGCGTGCAGCTTCGCCGGCTCCCCACAGTTCTTCCAGGTTGTAATGCGCGCGGGTTGCCGCCAGCATCACGTGCACGATCACGTCGCCGAGGTCGAGCAGCACCCAATCGCCGGTTTCCTCGCCTTCCATGCCGCCGACGTGTTCACCGGCCTCTTTCACTTTTTCGCGCACATTGTTGACCAGTGCACGGGTCTGGCGATTGGAGTCGCCCGTCGCGATCACCATGCGCTCGAACAGCGAGGTCAGTTTGCTGGTATCGAGCACGCTGATGTCGCGGCCCTTGATGTCCTCGAGCGCGTCGACGACTAATTTGATTTTGGCTTCAATGTTCATGTTTGTAGATAAAGTTGGTGTTCGTAAATGTAGTTAAGCACAGTATCGGGCAGCAGATACCGCACGCTGCCTTGCTGGCCCAAGATGTCGCGGATGGCAGTAGCCGAAATTTCCAGCGGTGTCATGTGCTGGAACCATACCGATCCTGCGGGCCCGGCCGCCGTATGATCGGCCACCTGGCGGTTTAAAACTTCGCTTTTCAGCGGTTCCTGCATGGCGTCGGGCTGCAGTAACTGCGCGCCGGGGCGCGTAACCACCGCAATATTGGCCAACCCGAACAGACGCTGCCAGTGATGCCAGCTTGCCAACCCGAGAAAGGCATCCGCCCCCAACAACAGCCACAGGGGTTGATCCGGCCCCAACTCGTCGCGCAGCGCAGTGAGCGATTCCACCGTGTAACTCGGTTGCGCACGCTGCACTTCCCGCGCATCCACCGCGAATAAAGGATTCTCCGCAATGGCACGGCGCACCATCTCCAGACGATGCGCCGCGGCAATACGTGGCGCCTCTCGGTGCGGCGGTTGCCCGGCAGGCATAAACAGCACCCGGCTTAGCCCCAGCGCCGCCGCCATTTCTTCGGCCAGCCGCAAATGCCCGAAGTGTATCGGATCAAAGGTGCCGCCGAAAATACCGATCGGCGGCATCACTCAGCCACGGATGTGGCCATCTCCCAGCACCACCCACTTCTGGCTGGTCAAGCCTTCCAGCCCGACCGGACCACGCGCATGGATCTTGTCGGTGGAAATACCGATTTCCGCGCCAAGGCCGTATTCAAACCCGTCAGCAAAGCGGGTGGACGCATTGACCACCACGCTGGCCGAATCCACCTCGCGCAGAAAGCGCCGCGCGCGGCCGTAGTCTTCGGTAACAATGGCATCGGTGTGATGGGAGCCATGGGTGTTGATGTGCACCATCGCAGCGTCGATATCGTCAACCACCTTGACCGCGATAATCGGGCCCAGATATTCCTCTTCCCAGTCGGCTTCCACCGCTGCTTTCAGCTTGTCTGCGTCAATTGCGGCGCCCTGCAGAATGCGCAGGGTTTCCGGACAGCCCCGCATTTCCACGCCCTTGCCTGCCAACACCCGGCCGATCTCGGGCAATACGGCATCGGCCACGTTGCGTGCGACCAGCAGCGACTCGGTGGTGTTGCAGGTGCCGTAGCGCTGGGTCTTGGCGTTGTCGACGATGTTGACCGCTTTGGCCTGATCCGCCCGATCATCCACATACACATGGCAGTTGCCGTGCAGATGCTTGATCACGGGGATCCGCGCCTCGCGGGTAATGCGTTCGATCAGCCCCTTGCCACCACGCGGCACAATGACATCGACATAATCCTTCATGATGATGAGTTCGCCCACGGCGGCACGGTCGGTGGTTTCTACAACCTGCACCACGGTGGCGGGGAGGCCGGCGACTTCCAGCCCTTCGCGCACGCAGGCAGCAACCGCCTGATTGGAGTGCAGGGCTTCGGATCCGCCGCGCAGGATCGCCGCATTACCCGATTTCAGACATAACCCGGCCGCGTCCGCCGTGACGTTGGGGCGCGCTTCGTAAATGATGCCAATCACGCCGAGCGGTACCCGCATCTTGCCCACCTGGATGCCTGAAGGACGGTATTTGAGATCGGTGATTTCGCCGACCGGATCGGGCAGCGCAGCTATCTGCTCCAGGCCTTCGGCCATGCTCGTTACGGTGTTTTCGTTGATTTCAAGACGATCCAGCAGTGCCGAATCGAGGCCATTGGCGCGTGCATGTTCCATGTCGCGCGCATTGGCTTCGAGCAATTTGACCGCGTCACGACGGATCGCCGCCGCAATCGCTACCAGCGCGTGGTTTTTCTGGTTGGTGTCGGCGCGGGCAATATCACGCGAGGCGTCGCGCGCCTGTTTGCCCAGCGTTTGCATGTAGTTTTTAACGTCCATCATCTTTTCCAATACTTTTAGGAGCGGCCAGCGAGACACCCATGCGTAGCAAGGTATCCCAAGGATCGCCGACCCGTTCCAGCCCTTTGGCCTGGCGATCGATCAAGGCCAGATCGGCCAGCGCCATTTCGACCCGAGCCAGATCCAGTCGTTTCACCGCACGCTCGATCTGGGGTGCGCGCTGTTTGTCGCGCCCCCATAACGTCCGCATGAGGCTGGACAGGCTATCACCCTGTGCAACTGCGTATTTTAACCTGAGCAGCAAACGCACCGCGGATGACACCTGCCACAGGATGGCCGGCACGGCCTCGCCCGCATCCTTGAGGTCGGTCACAATTTGCGCAAAACGCGCGCCATCGCCTGCATACAACGCATCCTGTAGCGCGTCGGCTTCCAGCCGGCTCACGTCGACCACTGCATGTTCAACATCAGCCCGTGTCACGGTTCCGGGCGGAAGCAGCAAAGCCAGCTTGTCGATTTCCTGCTGTGCCGCGAGCAGATTGCCTTCGACCTGGTCGGCCAGAAAGTCCAGCGCAGCACGGTCAGCTTTCAAGCCCTGTTTGGACAGTCTGCGATCGATCCAGGCGGGCAACGCCGCGCGGTCGATGGGACGCGCCTCAACCACCACACCTGTTTTAGCAAGCGCAGAAAACCAGCGCGTCTGCATGGTTTTCCAGTCCAGGCCCGGCAAATTGATCAGGGTGAGCGTATCAGCAGGCAATTTGGCCGAATAGGCCTCAAGCGCCTTGGCGCCATCGATGCCGGGTTTGCCGGAGGGAATGCGGATTTCCGTCAGCCGACGTTCACCAAACAACGAAAGATTGTCGCCGCTGGCGAAGATCCCCTGCCAGTTGTACCGGCCCAATACGGTGTAGACATTGCGTTCACTGTGTCCCGCCTTTCGCGCTGCCGCGCGGATGGCATCGCTCGCTTCTTGTGCGGCCAGCGGCTCGTCACCCACCACCACATACAACGCAGCCAGTCCACGTTCAAGCTGATCGGGCAGACGCTCAGCCGGAATGTTCAACTGCCGCCGCCGGGCTTGATCGTCTGGAGACGCCGCAGAATTCGACGCGTGGCGTCATCTTCCATATCGCGATTCAACAACCCCTCCTCCGCTGATTTGGCCAGCAACTGTGAATCGTCGTAGCTCAGATCGCGGATGAGTTCAATCACTTCCGGCACGGCCAGCGCACGGTCGTTCCTGCCGGTAACGGTATAGCTCACATTCAAACCCAGCCGGTATTCAGTGACCCGCCCGGCGCCAGACAGCGACAGAATGGATTTGCTGCGCGTTTCGCTGTGGATTTTCAACACAGCTTCCGCTTCGCTCGCACTGGCGGCCAGCCGGGTCGCTTTATTGGCTTTCAACGAGGCAATGATGTGCTGCGCCACGGCACTATTGGACGGCGCATCGACATACAGGCTGGCAAATGGGATGCCTTCCAGACGACGCAACTGAAAACCGCACCCGGCGACGAGTACAGCAGGAAAGGCAGCAAGAAAAATTCGACGGTTCATATGACGATATTAACCAAACGTCCCGGCACTACCACCACTTTTTTCGGGGGCTTGCCTTCCAGATACTTCTGCACGGCCTCGGATTCCAGCGCGGCGGCCTCGATTATCTCGCGGGAAGCCGCGGCGGCCACACGAATCTGGCCGCGCAGTTTGCCATTGACCTGCACCATGAGCTCGATCTCATCCTGCACCAGCGCGGCCTCATTCACGACCGGCCACACCATCGTTGCGCCCGGCTTGAGTTCGGCGTAAAGTGCCTCGGCGATGTGCGGCACTATAGGTGCCAGCATCACAGCGACGGCTTCCAGCGTTTCCTGCCGCACACTGCGGGTGATGACGTCATCGCCCTCCAGCCTGGCCAGCGCGTTCATCAATTCCATCACCGCGGCTATTGCCGTGTTGAACTGTTTGCGGCGCTCGATATCGTCGCCCACCTTCTGGATGGTCTGATGCAACTGGCGGCGCAGGGTTTTGGCGGCTTCCGGCAGTTCACCCCCGACACAGGCAGCCACCTCACCGCCCTCTACATGTTCATATGCCTGCCGCCACAATCGTTTCAGGAAGCGGTGCCCCCCTTCCACGCCAGCGTCAGACCATTCCAGGCTTTGTTCGGGCGGCGCTGCAAACATCGTAAACAACCGCGCGGTGTCGGCGCCGTAGCGGTCGATCAGGGCCTGCGGATCGACGCCATTGTTTTTGGACTTCGACATTTTCTCGATGCCACCCACGATGACCGGCAGGTCATCGGTCATGCAGATCGCAACCCCATCACGCAACGTCACATCGGCCGGGTTGAACCAGGTTTTCTTGCCGTCAGCCGATTCACGGTAATACGTGTCGGCAATGACCATGCCTTGCGTCAGCAGATTCAGGAACGGTTCGTCACTCGTCACCAGGCCTTCGTCGCGCATCAACTTGTGGAAAAAGCGCGCATACAACAGGTGCAAAATCGCATGCTCGATGCCACCGACGTACTGATCAACCGGCAACCACTGGTTGGCGCGCGAATCGAGCATGCCGCCATCGAAATCCGGGCAGGCATAGCGCGCGTAGTACCACGACGACTCGACGAAGGTATCCATGGTGTCGGTCTCGCGCCGTGCGGGTTCGCCGCAACTCGGGCAGTCGCAATTGACGAACAGCGCGCGCTTGTTGAGCGGGTTACCCGAGCCATCCGGCACCACGTCTTCCGGCAGCACCACCGGTAATTGATCGGCCGGCACCGGCACGTCGCCGCAGCTGTCGCAGTGCACGATCGGAATCGGGCACCCCCAGTAGCGCTGGCGCGAGATGCCCCAGTCACGCAGGCGGAACTGGGTTTTCTTCTCGCCGAGGTTCAGCACTTCGAGGTCGGCGGCGATGGCGTCCACCGCTGCCGCGTAATCCAGCCCATCGTACTTGCCGGAATTGATGCAACGACCCCGTTGCTTGTCGCCGTACCATTCCTGCCAGGCATCCAGCGTGAATGACTCGCCTTCCACCGTAATGACCTGCTTGATCGGCAGATCGTATTTCTGCGCAAAACCAAAATCACGCTCGTCGTGCGCCGGTACTGCCATCACGGCACCGTCACCGTAACTCATCAGCACGTAGTTTCCGACCCATACCGGGATCGACTCACCGGTGAGCGGATGGGTCACTTTAAGGCCGGTGTCCATGCCCTTCTTTTCCATCGTTGCCATATCGGCTTCGGCCACACTGCCCTGCTTGCACTCGGCGATGAAGGCAGCCAGCGCCGGATTGTCCTGCGCCGCACGCGTGGCTATGGGGTGTTCTGCGGCGACTGCACAGAAGGTTACGCCCATGATGGTGTCGGCGCGGGTAGTGAACACCCATAGCTTTTCGTCCTGGCCATTGGATTTGTACGGAAAGGCAAAGCGCACACCCACGCTCTTGCCGATCCAGTTGGCCTGCATGGTTTTGACCCGCTCCGGCCAGCCTGGAAGATTGTCCAGCCCGGAGAGCAACTCGTCGGCATACTGGGTGATACGGAAGAAATACATCGGGATGTCGCGCTTCTCGACCAGCGCGCCCGAGCGCCATCCACGCCCATCGATCACCTGCTCGTTGGCCAGCACGGTCTGGTCAACTGGATCCCAGTTCACGGTAGCCAGTTTCTTGTAGATCACGCCCTTTTCGAACAGGCGGGTGAACAGCCACTGCTCCCAGCGGTAGTAATCCGGCCGGCACGTGGCCAGCTCGCGCGACCAGTCGACAGCAAAGCCCAGCGCCTGCAACTGCGTGCGCATGTGGTCGATGTTGGCGTAGGTCCAGGCGGCGGGCGGCACGCCATTGGCGATGGCGGCATTTTCTGCAGGCAGGCCAAACGCGTCCCAGCCCATCGGCTGCATCACGTTGAACCCGCGTAGCGTGTGATAACGCGCCAGCACATCGCCGATGGTGTAGTTACGCACATGGCCCATGTGCAGCTTCCCGGATGGATAGGGAAACATCGACAGGCAATAATATTTGGGGCGATCCGACGCTTCGACCGCACGATAGACCTGGCTGGACGCCCATTGCGCCTGCGCAGTGCGCTCGATTTCCGTGGGAAGGTATTTTTCTTGCATGGGAACAGATCAATAGAGGGGACGCTGGGCCGCAATTATACTCAGCGGCACCGGACAATCCGCCGATTCCCCTTCCACCTCAGGGCCGACCCCCATCATGATCCTTACATTGCTTCGTTTGCTGCCCGTCCTGCTTCTGTCAGGCTGGCAGGTTTCCTGGGCTGAATCCGCACCCGTCACCCCACAACAGGCCGTGTCGCCAGTGGCCCCCGCTGATACCAGCCCGGAAGCCATGCTCAACGAGATGCAGTCCGCCCCGGCGCGCGGACTGTTCTATCAGATCAGCAACAAGGGGCAAAAGGCGTATCTCTTCGGTACCCTGCACGTTGGCAAGCCCGACTTCTTTCCGCTGGATAGGGCGACCACGCAGGCATTAGCCGAATCGAGCGAACTGGCGGTTGAACTGGACACGACCCAGACCGCCAAAATCATGGCCGCTGCTCAACGTTACGCCACGTTGCCTCCACCCCAAACCCTCGACGCCTTGCTCCCGCCTGCGCTGGCCAAGCGCTTGCACACCCAGCTCGATGCGCTGGGCATCCCTCAAGCTGCCGTTCAAGGCAACAAACCCTGGATGGCCGCGTTATCACTCACCATGGTGGCCTACCAGCAATCCGGATACGGATTTGAATACGCCAGCGATCTCCACCTCACTGCGCTGGCACAAGGCTTCAACAAGCCCATCACCGAACTGGAAGGGATTGACTACCAGCTCCAGCTATTCGACAGCATTGCGCCTAAGGATCAGCTGATTTTTCTGGATGAAACCCTGCGCTATCTCGAACAAGGACAGATGCCCACCGACATCCAGTCCATCATCTCGGCCTGGCTGAGTGGCGATGCGGACGCACTGCATCGGATCAGTCTAAAATCATTACGTGACACACCGCGATTCGGTAAATGGGTCAAGCAAAAACTCATTACCGAACGCAACCTGAGTATGGCCCACACGATTGAACAACGGCTCGCCCAGGGCCACACACCGTTTGTTGCGGTTGGAGCGATGCACCTCGTGGGGAAAGACGGCTTGCCCGAATTGTTCAAGAAGAAAGGCTACCGCGTGGTCAATCTCTATAAGGGCTCACCTCAGGCATCCAGGTAAAGGCAAATGGCCGAAACCTTTCCTGCTCAGTCCTGTCCACGTACCATACGGTGTACGACACTCATAGATATTGAATGTGAAACAGCATGAGAAGGATGCCAGGTTGCTGTTTGGGCGCGCACCTCTCAATCTGACTTTTCAAGCGCCTCATACTAACTAGCGGAGCACATTCCACTCTACGGAGCAGGATATGGGCTTATGCAGTGTTAAACGTTTGACCGGCATCATCATGAATGCAGCGCGATGATTCGCCCTGTGTGGACGGCGACCGAGATCGCACGAGCCATGGACAGACAGGAACCTGGTTGCCAGTCCTTGTCCGATCTGCTGGGCTTGATCGCCCAAAGCGTGCAGGCAGATGCGATCCAGCTTGGAATCGATCAGGGCACAGGTTATCGACGCGACTATTTCATCAAGCAGGCGGCCGGGGCTGAGTTCCTGTCCGACGCCACCCACCCACCCTTTGTCATCACGCGGGAAACCCGGGTTCAGCGCGATCCCAGCCCATCTGGTTTGGTCGCTTCGCCCGAGTGGATGGATCAATACACCCTATCGATTGGAACAGCCGGACGACGCAACGCCCCGCGCTCGGGTATCGCACTCCTGCGGAGTCCCACACGACCCATTTTCAAGCCTGGCGAACGGCGTCAACTCGCTTTTTTGCTGCCCCATCTCAATACCGCCATTGCCCTGGCATTCGAGCTCGAACGCGCACGTCATCAGGAAGCCTACGCGCACGCCATGCTGGAAGAATCGGATTATGGTCTGCTACTGATCAGCCCGCAGGGCGTGCCATTGCATGGCAACCAACTGGCCTACGCATTGCTTGAACAGGCCCACATCAAACACGATCAAGACCGCCTGCTGATGCCAAGCCGCAGCTTGCAATCCAGATTTGATACCGCGCTGGCCAACGCAGCGGCACTAAATGGACAATCCACTACATTACTGATTCCCGGACCTTCACCCCTAGCCCTCATCCTGCGCCCCACCTATCCGGACATACCGTCCGGGTTCGCACCCGCAAAACCGCTGACACTCATCCTGAAGGGTGCGCAATCTGCCACCCGACTACCCGACTGCGTCGCGCAGCATTTCCAGCTCACGCCTGCCGAACTCAAGCTGTGCGAAGCCCTCGTCGGAGGTACCAGCCTCAAGCGTTGCGCGCAAAACTGGGGACGCTCCTACGACACCTTGCGCAGCCAACTAAAATCCATCCTCGCCAAAACCGAAACGCATCGCCAGACCGAACTGATCACACTCCTCAGCATTTTCAGGACACGCTGACCCAATACCCCAATTGAGGGATGCGGCAGCACCAGACTTTCGTTGAAATACAGGGGCGGAGAACGACAACCCTGTTCAACCTTTGTTTTGGAGTGTCCACATGTCTACCGAAAATGCATTGCAAGTGCCCTGCTGTCCCGAGTTTCCCGCCGACCCTACGTGCGACGTACTCGATTTCAACTACCGGCTGAAATATCCCACCCAGGTCAGTCATCGCGACCGCAAGGTGTATGTGGAAGTCATCATCCACGCACGCTTCGAGCGCTGTCCCGGGCCGCTGGCATTGGGCGACCTGGTGTACTCGACTACTTTGTTCCCTGGCGAAAAGGTCAAGCTGTTCACCTCTGACCGGCGCTCCCGGTTCACGTTCGACAGCAGCAGTCAGCTGTCCTACCGCAACCAGCAAACCTCGGAAGAACGCTTCTACGCATCCAGCGTTCACGATTCCATGACGGACATTACGGTCCGCGACAGCCAAAATGCCAACAGCAGTAGCAAAGGCTCAGCGCGCGGACACGGTGAAACCAGTGGCGCAATTGAAAGTTTTTTAACCGGCCCTTCGGTCGATGTCAGTGGCTCCTGGGACAGCAGTTCAACCAGCAGTTTTCTACGCGAACTGTCGACGCATGCCCAAGCCTCGGATCGCCGTTCTGAAATGGCCACACGCACAGCCAATTCGATTTCCATCGGTGAGGTTTCAACCCGGTCGCATGCCGAGGGGACGACGGAAGACCACTTTGAATCGTCCTCGCGGGAATTCAAGAATCCCAATCGCTGCCGGGCCATCACTTTCTACTTTTATCAGATCAACAAAACCCAAACCATCCGCTTCAAGATTGTGGGCATCTATCGACGCGTCATCGATCCTGCCGCCAATTCCACCGTGCGGCCCAATGCATTTCTCAACGATGGCAGCATCGACGTCATCCCCAATGGTGTCCTCGCCACCGACCCCAAACGACCCGAAATCCAGCGCGTCGCAGTCGCATCCAAACTGGATGCGGCGACCGTGGCCGCAGGACGCATCAACATCGCCAGCGCGCAATTTGCTGCAGCTGCCGACCCTGAACCCATCCCTGAGGCGATTCGGGACAAAGCACTGAAAAGTGCGAACGCGGAATTGACCAAAGAAGGCTATTTGCAGGAAAACGGCGAGGTCAACGAAAAACGCATTGTCGAACTCGAGTTTGAGCGCACCTCCTCTTTACCCACAGCCGGCATGTACGTGCGGTCCTGCCTGGACGAATGCGATGTGTGCGAACCCGCACTGGATGAAGCCATCGCGCTCGAGCTTGAAAACCAGCGGTTGCAACACGCGCTGCTGAAAAAGCAAATCGAGCTGCTAGACAAGCATCAGGACTACCGCTGCTGCCCCGCGGGCGCAGACGTCGAGTAATCCCCTTTATTGAATCCACTCATCACCAAGGAGTTTTTCATGGCTCAATCCAAAACACCGCCCGGCAATCGTAATGACAGCAGTTTCATCCTGGAAGGTCGCATTCAGCGCGAGCAGGCCGAGCTTGAACCCGACAGCATGGCGCTATCAGTCTTTGCCTTCGACCAGGCCGGCACTTCGCTCGGCAGTGCGCCTCTCGATGAAAAAGGCAATTACCGCATGCAAGTCCGCCTGACCCAGCCCACCGACGTGGTTGTACTGGTTGGGCCGTCCGGCGACCCGCAGCAGATTCGTCACTCAAGCGCCCACAAGTCGACATTGCCCGCTGAATCCTGGAAAGGGCAAGGGTCGCAATATCAGCTTCGATACGACGCAAACTTGCCCTTGGCCATATTGCGACCCTGGTGGCCGCAGCGTATCTGTATCAGCGGCCATGTCCGCAAAGTCAGTCACCACGACGGCCACACGGAAATTTGCCCGGTCCCTTTCGTCAAGGTCGAAATTTTCGATGTCGATCGCGAATTCTGTTTGTGGCCAATATTGCGTAAACGCTGGCCCGAGTTGCTGGACCGCCCGGTCATCCGCATCCCGGAACTCCTGGAGGAGCCGCGCTTTCCCCCACGACCCTTCCCCGGGCCCGATCCGGCACCCGACCTGGATCTGAATGCCGTAGCAGCCACATCAAACCTGGATCGGGTCAGTCTGAACCCACAGCCCCTACCCCCTCGAATGGCGGGCATGAGTCGAGTGGGGTCTGAGGTTTCATTCAACCCGCAACCCGATCCACCGCTTCGAGCCATTTCGGCGTTTGACGTGTCCAGAGTGGGCGAATCGCGCTTGATGGACAATGCAATCGCCACCCGTTTGGACAAACTGACCCTCAGCTCGAAGATCCCACCGTGGCTGGTTTTTCCGCATTGTTTTTACAGCAAGGCCGAAGTGTGCGAAACCACCACCGACTGCAGCGGCTATTTCAATTGCTGCTTCAATTGGTATCCATTCCACTTCCGGCACGGCCGCCTGCGCTTCGATGGCCGCCCGGACATCATCGTCAAGCTCACCCAGATCATCAACGGCGTGCCCACCGTCATTTATCTGGACCCCTATACCAGCACCCGCTGGAACACCTCCCACGCGCATATCGATCTGTTTCTCGACAACGAAACCGTGCGCTGCGGCAGCCACTGCAATCCCCAGCCAGAAGGGGCGGCAACCTTTCTTACACTGGTTGGATTGGACGAGGTTTACAAAATCAACCAGACCAGTGGCAAGTTTGGCAATCTCGCGTTTGGCGGCACATTCAACAACTGGGCGTATGGCGGCAGCCTGCTGGTCAGCGGGGTATTTGGTGACGCCCTGACCAGCGGCGCACCCAAACGCTATTACCGGCTGTCGTATAAAAGTGGCCTAGCGAATGCCGACCCGAATGACAATACCGGTTTTATCCCGATCGACTACCCCCTCACGGATACCCGGGTCAACAAAATCACCTTTGATTCCGAAGTGGTGACCATCGGCCCTCAACCGCCCGTCAACGGTGTATCCGGCTTGTATGAAATCCGCAATACAGCGAATTACTACTGGTACAAACGCGACCAGTTGGGCTGGCTGACAACGGAGGCGCTTGGACTGGCCGATGGGTTGTATACCGTGCGGCTTGAGGTGTTTGACGAAACGGGGACCAAGCTGACATCTGCTGCGGTGGACTACCGCGACGGGACCGATGCGCCCCCGGGACCGCTTCCACCCATGGTCAACCGATGCGACCTCGTGGTCCTGGTTGACAACAAAGCGCCAACGCTTGGCCTGACCGTGCCGGGTGCCAGCGGTACGTGTGGCGTCGTTCCATTCAGCGCCATACCGGGGTTAAGTGTCGACATTCAAGTCAACCAGCCTCACGGCCGGCTGCATAGCTGGGGGCTGTCCTATGTCAAAGGCATCACCGGCGGGTCGGGGAATCTGGGCGGGAATACCCAGAACAGCGGTATCGTGCCGCTGCCTGTTGCGGCGTCTATCCCGGCCACACCCATGACAGCAGGACTGACCGGTACCTGTTCCTTCGCGCTCACCCTGAATGCCTGGCCGCTGGTGAGAAACGGATTTGGCGCCATCAACCATGTCACCAGGACGATCGCGATCGCCATCGAGAAGTGTTCACCCTGAACGGCATGTAAGTTGAAACCTCAAGGTTTTCCTTGAGGAATTCCCTCAACCGTAGCCCTGTTGTGATTCCCGCAACAGGGCTACGTGCTGTCTTGTCCCACACCCCCGGCCGAGAAAACCACTATGATAAAATGGCTATCAGTCACTTCAGCCAGACCGACTTATTGCGACCCACATAAAAAGGAGACTTCATGAATCGCTTTTCAAAAACCGCCCACCTGATCGTACTGTCACTCACCCTGGCCCACCCAGCCATTGCAGCTGTTGACATTATTCCGGTCAAACAAATTGGCCTCGACCTGGCACGCGACATCGCCATGGCCTCGGTCGAGACCTGCCGCAAGGAGGGCTACAACGTGTCTGCTGTCGTGCTCGACCGCGCTGGCAACGTTCAGGTCGCATTGCGCGATACGCTTGCAGCCCGCCACACGCTGGAAATCGCCGAGCGCAAGGCCGGCATGACCATCATGTCGGGGATCGATTCAGGTGCCTTCCGAGCCTCGCGCGGCGACATCCGTCCCGAACTCAACCACATGTCCGGATTGATCGTGATGGACGGCGCGCTGCCCATTCGTGCAGCCGGCAGCCTGATAGGGGCCATAGGGACATCCGGGGCACCCGGTGGCGAAAAAGATGCCGCCTGCGCCGCAGCCGCGCTAAAAAAGCTCGAAGAACGCCTCGAATTTGCCCAGTAAAGCCGAAACCCTGCGCCGTGGCCCGCAAGTGACAAGCGCCTGCCTGCACAGGTAAAATGCGGCGGTTACGCTTTTACATTTACCTCTTCAGGGAGTCCCAGCATGTCCAAGAAGCATCCCGTCATTGCGGTCACGGGCTCATCCGGCGCCGGCACCACCACCGTCAAGCGCGCGTTTGAGCATATTTTCTTCCGCGAAAAAATCAACGCTGCCGTGATCGAAGGCGACAGCTTTCACAGCCTGTCGCGGGTTGATTTCAAGGCTGCTGTCAAAAAGGCCGAGGCCGAAGGCAACATGTCGTTCAGCCACTTTGGCCCGCAGTCCAACGATTTCGCCAAGCTGGCCGAACTGTTCGAGACCTACGGTAAAACCGGCACTGGCAAGAAGCGCTTCTACATTCACAGCGACGAAGAAGCCGCCGAACACAACCAGCGCCTGAATACCAGCCTCAATCCCGGTGAGTTCACCCCGTGGGAAGATGTGCCTGGTGGTTCGGATGTGCTGTTTTACGAAGGCCTGCACGGCCTGGTGAAAACCGACAAGACCGACATCTCCGCGCATGTTGACCTCGGCATTGGCGTGGTGCCTATCGTCAACCTCGAATGGATCCAGAAAATCCACCGTGACAGTGCCGAGCGTGGCTATTCGGCCGATGTCATTGTCGACACCATCCTGCGCCGGATGCCCGACTACGTGAACTACATCACCCCGCAGTTCTCGCGCACCGACATCAACTTCCAGCGCGTGTCCACCGTAGACACCTCCAACCCCTTCATCTCGCGCGACATCCCGACGCCGGATGAAAGCTTTATCGTGATCCGCTTCCGCGAGCCCAAGGGCGTTGATTTCCCTTACCTGCTGAACATGATCCCCAACTCCTTCATGTCGCGCCGCAACACCATCGTGGTGCCGGGCGCCAAGATGGGCTTTTCCATGGAACTGATCCTGGCACCGATCATCCAGGACATGATCGCGAACAAAAACAAATAGAGCAGGGTTTGCACCAATCAAAAACGGAGCCTTGGGCTCCATTTTTTGTGGGTGCGGGAAAGACTTCGCTCAAGCAGCGAACGCCCGCACCATCACCACCTTGCAATCGGCTTACGCGTCAGGCGTCGTCTCGTTGCTCGGCGTCGCTTCCGCCTCTGCTGTGTCGTCAGAAGACTCCTCGGGTGAGGCTACGCCCCCTTCTTCGGCCACCTTGGCCGCAAGCTTTTGCCGACGTTTCTCGTCCTGTTTCTGCTTCTTGGCCAGATCCCTCTGGCGCTTCTCGTACTGGTAATTGGGTTTGGCCAAGAGACCTCCTTTGATAGCCGCTAGGGCCGAATGAAACGCTGTCCATCTCATGGGAGCAGGGGTAATTCCTGTCCGCAAGGCAGAACTATACCAAGCCACGGGCCATCAGGGGGCGACTTGCGTGCTGGATTCAACCCGCAGCACTCGAAACAGGCCCCTATTCAGCCACTTAAGCACACCCCGCATCCCATGCAAACTGGCGTAGCAAGTACGATGCCGCTCACTGGTAAGTCATGAATACCGTTTTCGCGTCCTGGTGCGCCCGATCAAGCGTGCAGATCGACGGATCGTCGTCATGCCCGCTAAAAAAGTCGTCTGCCTGGGCGCGCATTACCATCTCGATGGCATCCTCATCGTCCAAATCGTATTTTTCCGTGATGAGTGTGGTGACTTCGTCCAGAAATTCTTCGTAGGTCATAGGGGTTTGTCCGGGGTTGAACCGTGGTTTGCCTGAGCTTTCATCAGGTTGACGTAGAGCGTCTCGACCCGGGTTCGGGCCCAGGGCGTGCGCCGCAGAAATTTCAGGCTGGAGGCAATACTCGGTTCGAAGTTGAAACAGCGGATATCGATCTGCTGCCCCAGGCCATCCCAGCCATAGTGACGCACCAACTCATTCAAGACCCCCTCCAGCGTAATGCCATGGAGGGGGTTATTTAATTGCGACTCTTTCATGGCAACTCAAATCCATTACGATTAATCTCACTCGACGGCGCTGGTTCTTGAGACCCGCCCTACTCGACTATTTTTCCCCGTCCCGCTTTCACGGTCGCTCGCCGCGTCTTGCCCTCCAGCCGCTTTTTGACCGAGGAGCGGGTCGGCTGGGTCGGCCGGCGTTTTTTCGGCAGCACGGCCACGCTGGCGATCAGGTCATGCAGGCGGCGCAGCGCCTCGGCACGGTTTTTCTCCAGGCTGCGAAATGCCTGCGCCTTGATGACCACGACGCCATCCTTGCTGATGCGCTGATCGCCCAGCGCCAGAAGCCGCTCGCGTATCGCTTCCGGCAGCGACGAGGCCGCGATGTCAAAACGCAAATGCACCGCATTGGACACCTTGTTGACGTTTTGCCCGCCGGCTCCTTGTGCGCGAATCGCGGTGATTTCGACCTCGTCCGGCAAGAGCGTGAAGTGTGTGTGCATAAACGATGGCGAACGGAAATGTAAAAAGGTTAGCAACGGCGATAGGCAATTGCGCCCATACCGTCACGCTGCCCCAGTTGCGGTGAAATGGGCCTCAGCGGGTAGTTTAGCCAACCACTGGCGCGCAAGCATCCGGCCCTGCGCTTCACTCGACGCCTCCAACTGCAAGGCCAGCGCATCGTGGGCAGTTTGCGCCCGCTTGGCACAGGCTGCGTTGTCGAACCATTCAGGCTGGGTTCGGGCGTAATGCACCGCCAGGGTGTACCACTTGTAAGCTTGGACTGCGTCCGCCGGCACGCCCTCGCCGCGTTCATAAAACCGGCCCAGAGCCAGGTGGGCCGCAACCATGCCTTGTTCAGCCGCCTGTTCCAGTAACCGGATGGCCCGGCGCTCGTCCCGGGGCACATCGTCGCCCTTGTGGAGCATCCAGCCGAGATGATAACAAGCGGGCGCGTAACCGTTTCGCGCCGACCGGGTGAACCAGGCGACAGCCTGCGTTTTATCCTCGGCCACGCCCCAACCATGGGCATGATGGATGCCGAGCATGTATTGCGCGCGGGGATGGTTCGCCTGCGCCGCACGGCTTAGCCAACGGGACGCCTTGCGGTAGTCCTGAGTGAAGCCGGGCGCCCATCCATGGAAATCACCCTTTTCGTAAGCATAGCCAAGCTCGAACTGGATATCGGTCCATCGGGTCACACCTAACGCGACGACGCCACACAACACCAGCGCCGCGACCCATCCCGCCGCCCGCCACGCACCACTCATCCCGTAATAACCCGTTGTACGTTCATGCCCGGTTCAGGCAATCAAACCATCGAAAAACCCACCAGCGCGATTTCATCGCCGTCCTTGACCGGCGAAGACTTCTCGACGAACTGCTTGTTGCAGGTGATATTCAGTTTGGGATTGCCGAGCAGCATTTTTTTCCACATCTCGCCGCGTTGGGACAATACGAACAGCAGGCGCTCGACATCGGTCACGTCGGGCGGCAGCTCGATTTCGTCGGCCGCCATGCCCAGGGTATCGACCAGATCGCCGAAAAACAAAATCTTCACCATGGAGAGGCCTTTATAATTCGTGATTGACCGTCCGATTTTACCCTTGATGTCGACCTCCCCCGAAGGGCACGCCCATCTGCTGGAAAACCTGAACCCCGAACAGCGCGCCGCGGTGACGCTGCCGCATGAGTCCGCGCTGATTCTGGCGGGCGCGGGCTCAGGCAAAACGCGCGTGTTGACCACCCGCATGGTGTGGCTGATCCAGACCAGTCAGGTGTCGCCGCTGGGGATGCTGGCGGTCACCTTCACCAACAAGGCGGCGAAGGAGATGCTGACGCGCATTTCGGCGATGCTGCCGATCAACACGCGCGGCATGTGGGTCGGCACCTTTCATGGCCTCGCCAACCGGCTGCTGCGCACGCATTACCGTGAGGCGGGGTTGCCGCAGTCGTTTCAGATCCTGGACAGCCAGGATCAGCTGTCGGCGATCAAGCGGCTGATGCGGTCGATGAACATCGACACCGAGAAATTCGAGCCAAAGAAGGTGCAGCGGTTCATCAACGGCCACAAGGAAGCGGGCCGGCGCGCGCGCGACGCCGAGGCGTTCGACGATTACTCGATGCGGCTGGCCGAACTGTACGAAGCCTACGACGCGCAATGCCAGCGCGAAGGGGTGGCGGATTTTCCCGAACTGCTGCTGCGCGCCTACGAACTGCTCTACCGCAACGAACCGCTGCGGCAGCATTACCAGGACCGCTTCAAACACATCCTGGTCGACGAATTCCAGGACACCAACACGCTGCAATACCGCTGGCTGAAGCAGTTTGCCGGACCACACGCCGCGCTGTTTGCGGTCGGCGACGACGACCAGTCGATCTACGCCTTTCGTGGCGCCAACACCGCCAACATGACCGAGTTCGAGCGCGAGTACGCGCACGGCAACGTGATCAAGCTTGAGCAGAACTACCGCAGCCACGGCCACATTCTCACCGCGGCCAACACCCTGATTGCGCAGAACGCGCACCGCCTCGGCAAGAACCTGTGGACGGCGGAAGGCGAAGGTGAACCCGTACGCGTGTTCGACGCCTATTCCGACCAGGAGGAAGCGCGCTTTGTGGTGGAAGAAGTGCGCACGCTCAACCGCGAAGGCACCAACCTGTCCGACATGGCGCTGTTGTATCGCTCCAATGCGCAGTCACGGGTGCTGGAACATGCCCTCTTTTCCGCCAGCGTGCCGTATCGCGTGTACGGCGGACTGCGCTTTTTCGAGCGCCAGGAAATCAAGCACGCACTGGCTTACCTGCGCCTGTTGACCAACCCGGAAGACGACGGCGCTTTTTTGCGGGTGGTGAACTTTCCCACTCGCGGCATCGGCGCGCGCACGCTGGAACAACTGGCGGAGAATGCCGCACGTTCGGGCGCCAGCCTGTGGCAGGCAGCGTGCACCAGCAGTGGCAAGATGGCCGGATTCGCCAAACTGGTCGAGGAGATCAAGCAGGTGACCCGCGACCTGCCGCTGCCCGAGGCCATCGACCACGTGATCGAGGCCAGCGGACTGGCGGACTATTACCGGGCCGACAAAGACGGGGCCGACCGCCTGGAAAACCTCAACGAACTGGTCAACGCAGCGGCGCTCTTCTCGGAGGAAAACGACGTCGTGGGATCCAGTGCAGGGCGCGACGATACGCCGGGCGCGGCAGCGCCGGGGGGGACGGAGACGTTACCGGTGCTCGACGCATTCCTGGCCCACGCCGCGCTGGAAGCAGGAGAACACCAGGCTGGCGCCGGTAATGACGCGCTGCAGCTGATGACGGTACACGCCGCCAAAGGGCTGGAGTTTCACGCCGTGTTCATCACAGGGCTGGAAGAAGGCCTGTTCCCGCACGAACAAAGCGCAAGCGAGGAAAACGGCCTGGAAGAAGAACGTCGGTTGATGTACGTTGCGATCACCCGCGCGCGCCGCCGCTTGTATATTTCGCACACGCAATCGCGCATGTTGCACGGCCAGGTTCGCTACAACGTGCCATCCCGTTTTCTGAGCGAATTGCCGGAACAGGTATTACTCAACCTCAATCGCCGCGAACCGGCTTATGCGACCGGCAGCGCACACCCCGCTCAAGGGCATAAAGCGTCGGGCGGCTACACCGCACCCGCCGCGCCGCGCAGCCCGCAACTCGGCAACGACACCGGCTTCAACGTAGGGCAGAGCGTCGCCCATGCCAAGTTCGGCACCGGCATCATCATCGACTTTGAAGGCCGTGGCTCGGATGCGCGCGTCCAGGTGAAGTTTCGCAATGAAGGAACGAAGTGGCTGGCGCTGGCTTACGCCAACCTGTCAGTGGTCTGAATGGTCAGCTGGATTCAGTGGAACCACATTGTCGTCGGTCGGTGCAGTGTCGTCGGCCCATACCGCAAAAATCGCCTGATACGAAGCGTACAGCGAGCCAAACAGGATCGGCATCGCGATCAACAAACCAAGCAGCATCGGCGCCAATGCAGCAAAAAACAGCAGCAGGCCGAGCGTAAAAATATTGACTAACCAAGCCGCCCAGTTTTTGACCACCGCACGCAGGCTCACCCCCAATGCAGTAACGGGCCGCGCACCGCCAAACAGGATCAACGCCGGGGCGAACCAGGTCGCCATGATCAGCGGAACAAACAAAATTAGCCCGGTGAACATCGCCGGCATGGCTTGACTCATCACCGCCTGCATTTCTGCCGGGGAGGCCTTGCCGCTCTTGGCAGTATCCAGCACGGCCTGCGGATCAAACCCCATGCCAAGCATGGCCTGCCCGATCAGCAAGGAACCGAGCAATTGCACCGCGCCCACGGTCATCAACGGAATCGCTGGTCCCTGCAGACCCGCCATGAATTGCGACAGCTCGAGTTCATTGCCGCGATCGAGTGCGCGATAAGCAGCCATGAACCCCGCCACCATCAGGGGCGAGGCCAGTTCGGACAGCGAGCCGCCCACCACGGGAATCAGGCCGAGCGCCATCACCGTGCCGAAGAGCACGCCGAAGGCGGCAGACAACAACAAGGGGGTTTTGCGATACAGGCGAAAGCCAGCGGCAACCCACTGAAAACCTTCGCTGGCCGCAACTTTGCGCGGGATATCTTGATTGGATGCGGGAGTCATGCGGCGGATTTTAACCGACGCGGACGGTTTATTTCCGCTCCGGCACGGTCTGCTTTAGAACTCTTTCACCACCCACATCGGCGGCCGCATGCCGGAATCCAGGCTGTCCTGCCGGGCAAACTGGCCATCGCCTTTCGAGTCGATAAGGTAATACGGCTTGCCGACCTTGGGGATGACTTTGATCATGTAAAGCTTGCCGTTGGTACGGTACTCAACCACGCTCCCCTGGCCGCTCGGCTTGATCGTCACCGCGGGTACGTCATCGGGTCCTGGCGCGCCGCCAGGCACAGGCTTGAGACCCGGTGGCCGGTCGGATGGAGGTGCCGCGACGGCCAGGCTGCTCAACATAAGGGCCAATAACAAGATGGGGTAACGCATAAATAACTCCGGTAGTCTGATGGTTTGAAGTTTAGCCGAACAGTCGATGTTTTACAGGCTGAGCTGGATTTCGCGCTCGGCCAGCGAGGGCATGAAACCGCGTTTTTCATAATGGTTGAAGATGGCGTCGACCACTTCCTGAGGGCTATCAATAATCTGCATCAAATCGATATCCTCGGCCGCAATCATGCCCTCTTCGGTCAGGGTGGCCTTGAACCACTCGATCAGCCCGCTCCAGAAGCTGGCTCCCACCAGAATGATGGGAATGCGCGGGATTTTTCCGGTCTGGATCAGGGTCAGCGCTTCGGACAGTTCGTCCAGCGTGCCGAAGCCGCCGGGCATGACCACATAGGCCGCCGCGAATTTGACGAACATGACCTTGCGCGCAAAGAAATGCTTGAAGGTCTGGCTGATGTCCTGATAGGGGTTGCCGCTTTGTTCATGGGGCAGCTGGATGTTGAGGCCTATGCTCGGCGACTTGCCAAAATACGCGCCCTTGTTGGCGGCTTCCATGATGCCGGGGCCGCCGCCGGAAATGACCGAAAACCCGGAATCGGACAGCTTGCGTGCGATTTCTTCGGTCAGCATGTAATAGGCGTGGTCGGGAGAAGTCCGCGCGCTGCCGAAGATCGAAACGGCCGGGCGGATGGACGCCAGCCGCTCGGTTGCTTCGACGAACTCTGCCATAATCCCCAGCATCCGCCACGATTCGCGCGCCGAGTAGTCATTTTCGGCGGTACGCGCCGGGTCTGCGGAAATCGGTATTTTATCCAAGTGCATGCTGTGCGCCTCGTGAGTGCTTCTAAATTGAATCAGCCCAGTGTCAATCCAGCCAGTGTAAGCCCGTCCAGAAAAACCCTGCTATTGGTGGATGGCTCGTCCTATCTTTACCGCGCGTTTCATGCGCTGCCCGATTTGCGCAATCCGGCGGGTGAGCCGACCAATGCGATCAAGGGCGTGTTGTCCATGCTGCACAAACTGCGTCGCGACCATGCAGCCGATTATATCGCCTGCATTTTCGACGCAAAGGGTAAAACCTTCCGTGACGATCTCTACCCTGAATACAAGGCGACACGCCCGCCGATGCCGGACGATTTACGCAGCCAGATCGAACCCTTGCATACCGCGATCCGCGCCGAAGGCTGGCCGCTGATCGTGGTCGATGGCGTCGAGGCCGATGACGTCATCGGCACCCTGGTGGTGGAAGCCGCCAAACAGAACATCTGCAGCATTGTCTCCACCGGCGACAAGGACATGGCGCAGCTGGTCAACGACCACGTCACGCTGGTCAACACCATGAGCGATGAAACGCTCGACGAAGCGGGTGTGGCCTCCAAATTCGGCGTGCCGCCCAACCGCATCATCGATTACCTGACCCTGATCGGCGACACCGTGGACAACGTCCCCGGCGTGCCCAAGTGCGGCCCCAAAACCGCCGTAAAGTGGCTCACCGAATACGACTCGCTCGACAACCTGGTTGCCCACGTCGACGCGATCAAGGGTGTGGTCGGTGACAACCTGCGCAATGCGCTGGACTGGTTGCCGCAAGCGCGTGCCTTGATCACCATCAAGACCGATGTGGACCTACCGTTCGAACTCGACAGCCTGACGCTGCAACCGCGCGACGTGGACACCCTGCGCCCGCTGTTCGAGCGGTACGTGTTTCGCGCTTGGCTGCGCGAACTCGACGCGGCCGGCACCGAAGCGCCAGCCGAGCCCGAACAGGACAATAGCGGCGACCATCGCGCGCACTACGAAACCCTTCTGACCGAAGCCGCGCTCGATGCCTGGATCGCCAAATTGGATGCCACGCCTGCGTTTGCGCTCGATACCGAAACCACCGGCCTCAACGCCATGCAAGCCGAGTTGGTCGGCATTTCGTTCGCGACCGAAGCCGGCGTCGCCGCCTATGTGCCGCTGGCACACCACTACGCCGGCGCACCCGAGCAGTTGGACCGCGACGCCACGCTGGCCAAACTCAAGCCCTTGCTGGAAAACCCCGCGCCCAAGATCATCGGCCAGCACCTCAAATACGACCGCCACATATTTGCCAACTACGGCATCACCCTGGGTGGCATCGAACACAGCGGCGTACTGGACGACACGCTGTTGCAGTCCTACGTGCTGGAAGCGCACCAGCCGCACGAACTCGGCAGCCTGACCACGCGCCATGTCGGACTGGCGACGATCAGCTACGACGACGTCACCGGCAAGGGTGCCTCGCGTATCGGCTTTGAGCAGGTGGCGATCGAACAAGCCGGCGAATATGCCGCGGAGGACGCCGACGTCACCCTGCGCGTGCGCGATGCGCTGGCACCGCAGATTACCGCATCGGACAAGCTCGAGTATGTGTATCGACAAATCGAGCTGCCGGTGGCCGCGATCCTGTTCCGGATGGAACGCAACGGCATTTTGCTCGACCGCAACCTGCTCGCCATCCAGAGCGGTGAGCTCGGCAAGAAGATGCTGGAGCTGGAACAGCGCGCCTATCAGGAAGCCGGCCAGCCGTTCAACCTTAGCTCGCCCAAGCAGATCGGCGACATCCCTTTCACCCAGACAGGCTTGCCGGTCGTCAAGAAAACCCCGGGGGGCGCGCCGTCCACCGATGAGGACACGCTGGAGCAACTGGCGCTCGACCACCCGATCGCGCGGGCGATTCTCGACTATCGCGGCATGGCCAAGTTGAAGTCGACCTACACCGACAAGCTGCCGTTGATGGTGCATCCTAAAACCGGGCGGGTACACACCAGCTATTCGCAAGCCACCGCTGTTACCGGGCGACTGTCGAGCGCCGACCCCAATCTGCAGAACATTCCGGCCCGCACCGCCGAAGGCCGCCGCATCCGCGAAGCCTTCATCGCGCCGCCGGGACATCTGCTGATGTCGGCCGACTATTCGCAAATCGAGTTGCGCATCATGGCGCACTTGTCCGACGACCCCGGCTTGCTCAACGCGTTCGCCAACGACCTCGACATCCACACCGCCACCGCCGCCGAAGTGTTCGGCGCCTCGCTGGAAGAGGTCAGCTCCGACCAACGCCGTATGGCCAAGGTGATCAACTTTGGCTTGATCTACGGCATGTCGGCGTTTGGCCTGGCCGGTCAACTCAACCTGGATCGCTCGGCAGCGCAGGCTTATATCGATCGCTACTTTGCGCGCTATCCCGGCGTGGCCGATTACATGCAGCGCACCCGCGAAACCGCGCGCCAGCAAGGCTACGTTGAAACCGTTTTCGGTCGCCGGCTGTATTTGCCCGAGATCAACGCCAAAAACCCGCAGCGCCGCCAGGGCGCCGAGCGCGCCGCCATCAATGCGCCGATGCAAGGCACCGCCGCCGACCTCATCAAGCTGGCAATGATCGCCGTGCAAGGCTGGCTCGACCGCGAGAAGCTGGCCAGCCGCCTGTTGCTTCAGGTCCACGACGAACTGATACTCGAAGTGCCTGAGAAAGAGCTCGACCGCGTACGCGCCGAACTGCCCGGATTGATGTGCAATGTCGCCGAACTCAAAGTCCCGTTACGCGTAGGGATGGGCGAAGGGGCCAACTGGGAAGCCGCACATTAGTCCACAAGCCGTGATAAACCCATAAAAAAGGCGGGCCTCGCAGCCCGCCTTTTTTCTGTCACGGACCCATTCATCGGGTCCTCGATCTATCCTCGCTTACTGCTTCAGGCTGTCACGAATCTCACGTAACAGCATGACATCTTCCGGCGTGGCGGCAGGTGCGGCGGGCGGCGCTTCTTTCTTCATGCGATTGAGCTGTTTAACGAGTATGAAGACAATGAATGCCAAAATCAGGAAGTTGATCAGGATGGTCAGGAAGTTGCCGTAAGCCAGCACCGGCACGCCCGCCTCCCTCACCGCCGCAAGCGTATTTTCAACGCCTTCCGGCACCGTGCTCAGGGCAATAAACAGATTGGAGAAGTCAAAACCGCCAAACACGGCGCCAACGACGGGCATGATCAGGTCTTTGACAATCGAGTCAACAATCTTGCCAAACGCAGCCCCGATGATGACACCCACCGCCAGATCCATCGCGTTGCCCTTGACCGCAAATTCCTTGAATTCGGTGACAAAATTCATGCTTTTCCCCTGTTTATTGATGAAGTACTGCGACGCTCATACTAGTTGGCTGAACGGCTTACTCGAATAAAGAAATGTAAAGTCTGATCCGCTTGGACGAGGCCCGCGACAGGGGTAAAATGCCAACGCTTATGCGCATCGGCAACCACCTCCTCAAGAATCGCCTGATTGTTGCCCCCATGGCCGGGGTAACCGACCGGCCTTTCCGTCAGCTTTGCAAAAAGCTGGGCGCGGGCATGGCCGTATCTGAGATGGTGACCTCGAACTCGCTGCTGTACGGCTCGGCCAAAACCGCACGTCGCGCCAACCACGAAGGCGAGGTCGATCCGATCAGTGTGCAGATTGCTGGCGCCGACCCCGCCATGATGGCCGAAGCCGCGCGTCACAACGTTGACCGAGGCGCGCAAATTATCGATATCAACATGGGCTGCCCGGCCAAAAAAATCTGCAACGTGATGGCAGGTTCGGCGTTGCTACAGGACGAAATATTGGTTGCACGGATTCTGGACGCAGTCGTAAAAGCCGTTCCAGAAGTCCCCGTGACGCTGAAAATTCGCACCGGCTGGGACCGTGAACATCGCAACGCATTAAGCATTCTCAATATTGCCGAAAATGCCGGTGTGCAAGCGCTGGCGATGCACGGCCGCACCCGTGCCTGCGCCTATACCGGTGACGCCGAATACGACACCATTCGCGCAGTCAAGGCGGCGGCGCGCATTCCCGTCATTGCCAACGGCGACATCACTACACCCGAAAAAGCACAGTTTGTGTTGGCCTATACCGGCGCGGACGCGGTCATGATCGGTCGTGCTGCACAAGGCCGGCCGTGGATATTTCGTGAGATTGAACATTTCCTGAATACCGGCACCCACTTGCCGCAACCCGAAGTGTCTGAAATTCACGCCGTGCTGCTCGAACACATCCACGATCTGCATGCATTTTATGGTGATGTCGCCGGGGTACGTGTGGCGCGCAAACACATCTCCTGGTACACGCGTGGACTGGTGGGGAGCAGCGCTTTCCGCCACACTATGAACCGGCTCGACTCAGTGTCTGATCAACTCAATGTTGTGAACGAATATTTTGCTTTGGCGGCACGGGCGGACAACCGGTTACGCTACGAAAACAACGACGAAAACAACAATACGCAAGACCTGCCGGTGGCCTCACGGCTAGCGGCATAACTTGCGGCAACAAGGGGAACTTCAATGATAGAAGAAAACGAGATTGCCGCCTGCATGCGGCGATCACTCAATCGCTATTTCAAGGATCTCGATGGTGAAACACCGAGCGAAATCTATGGCATGGTATTGAGTGCAGTGGAAAAGCCTCTGCTTGCCTATATCCTGGACCGCGCGGAAGGGAATCAGACGCGCGCAGCCGACATGCTCGGCATCAACCGCAACACCCTGCGCAAAAAAATGCGCGAGCATGGACTCTCTGACTAAAGCCAACATGACGACTGCTACAACCACAAAAATACAGCGCGCCCTGCTTTCCGTATCGGACAAAACCGGCCTGGTCGATTTCGCCCGCGCACTTGCCAAAGCAGGCGTCGAACTGTTGTCCACGGGTGGCACCTCCAAAGCACTGCGTGATGCAGGCCTGACCATCATCGATGTAAGCGAATACACCGGCTTCCCCGAAATGCTCGATGGCCGGGTCAAGACGCTGCATCCCAAGGTGCATGGCGGCATCCTGGCGCGGCGCGACCTGCCCGAGCATGCTGCCACCATGGCCGAACACGGCATCCCCTACATTGATCTGGTGTGCGTGAACCTGTACCCGTTTGTGGCCACCGTTTCCAAGCCACATACGCTGGATGAAGCAATCGAAAATATCGATATTGGCGGCCCGGCGATGGTTCGTTCGTCAGCCAAGAATTACCACCACGTCGCCATCGTCACTGACCCCGCCGACTATCCGGGGCTGGTTACGGAAATGCAGGCCCACAACGGCGCGCTAACCGACGCCACCCGCTTTGGCCTGGCGAAAAAAGCCTTCACTCACACCGCGCAGTATGATGGCCACATCAGCAACTACCTCACCGCGCTGAACGATGCCGGCGAGCGTGAAGCCTTCGGCGAACAGCTGACGCTGCAGTTTTCCCGCGCGCAAATCTGTCGCTATGGCGAAAACCCGCATCAGGCTGGCGCCTTTTACGTTGAAGCCCATGCCCCTGCCGGCACCATCGCGACTTCGCGCCAACTACAAGGCAAAGAACTTTCCTACAACAACATCGCCGACACCGATGCCGCGCTGGAATGCGTCAAGCTGTTCGACAGTGCACCCGCCTGCGTCATCGTCAAGCATGCCAATCCTTGCGGTGTAGCCTACGGCGCAAACTTGCTGGAAGCCTATAACCGCGCTTACCAGACCGATCCCGAATCCGCTTTCGGCGGCATCATCGCTTTCAACGGCAAGCTCGACGGCGAGACGGCGCAGGCCATCGTCGAGCGTCAGTTCGTCGAAGTCATCATTGCGCCCGAAGTCAGCCCCGAAGCGGTGGCGGCCGTGGCAGCCAAAAAGAACGTACGTCTGCTTGAATGCGGTGTCTGGTCCGGCGCTGTCGCCCAGATGGACATGAAGCGCGTCGCCGGTGGCCTGCTGGTGCAGGATGCCGACGTGCTGCTGCACGGTGAACTCAAGACTGTCACCCAGCGCACCCCGACTGCACAGGAAATGGACGATTTGCTGTTTGCCTGGCGCGTCGCCAAGTTCGTCAAATCCAACGCCATTGTCTACGCCAGGGACCGCATGACTGTTGGAGTCGGTGCTGGCCAGATGAGTCGCATCAACTCCGCCCGCATTGCCGCCATCAAAGCCGAACACGCTGGCCTGCCGGTACCCGGATCGGTGATGGCCTCCGATGCCTTTTTCCCTTTCCGCGACGGGATCGACCAGGCGGCAGCGGCGGGCATCAAGGCCGTGATCCAGCCCGGTGGCTCGATGCGCGACGACGAGGTGATCGCTGCAGCCAACGAACATGGCATCGCCATGGTGTTCACCGGCACCCGACATTTCCGACATTAATCAGCAGGTGAGCCGAGCGCAGTCATGCCATTTTTTCTGTGTTTGCCCCGCCTCTAACCGCATACGGTTTAGTTCTCTATGAAAATCCTTGTCATCGGCTCGGGCGGACGCGAACACGCACTGGCCTGGAAGCTCGCGCAATCGCCCCGGGTCTCGCAGGTGTTTGTCGCGCCTGGCAATGGCGGCACGGCAAACCAGGATGGCCTGATCAATGTGCCGTTGACGTCCATCCCTTCTCTGATTGAGTTTGTGCGCCGCGAAGATGACATCGCATTCACCGTGGTGGGGCCAGAAGCGCCGTTGGCAGCGGGTATCGTCGACACGTTCCGCGCCGCTGGGCTGAAAATATTCGGCCCGACCCAGGCCGCGGCCCAGCTCGAAAGCTCGAAGGATTTCGCCAAGCAGTTCATGGCGCGTCATGGCATCCCGACGGCGGCTTTCGGCACCTTCACCGATGCCGTCTCCGCGCACGCCTACATTGATCACCACGGCGCGCCCATCGTGGTGAAAGCCGACGGCCTGGCTGCGGGCAAGGGTGTGGTCGTTGCAACGACAGCCGAAGAAGCCCACGCGGCCGTGGATGCCATGCTCGCCGGCAACAGTCTGGGCGAAGCCGGTCACCGCGTGGTCATTGAAGAATGCCTGTTGGGCGAGGAAGCCAGCTTTATCGTCTTGGTCGACGGTGAGCATGTGCTGGCGCTGGCTTCCAGCCAGGACCACAAGCGCCTGCAGGACGGTGACCAGGGTCCCAACACCGGCGGAATGGGAGCCTATTCGCCCGCTCCCGTCGTCACGCCCGGGCTGCATGCACGCATCATGCGCGAAGTCATCCAGCCTACGGTGGAAGGCATGGCAGCTGACGGCATTCGTTTCACCGGTTTTTTGTATGCCGGAATCATGATCGGGGCCGATGGCGCGCCCAAAGTGCTCGAGTTCAATTGCCGCATGGGCGACCCGGAAACCCAGCCGATCATGATTCGCCTGAAGACCGATCTCGTCACCATCCTGGAAGCCGCCATCAATGGCAAGCTTGACCAGGTGGAAGCGGAATGGGATCGCCGCACGGCGCTCGCCGTGGTGTTGGCTGCAGCGGGCTATCCCGATGCACCGAAAAAAGGCGCGGTCGTCAGTGCACTCCCGGCAGCGACCGATGACCTGCACGTATTTCATGCTGGTACCACCATCGAGAACGGGCAGACAATCGTAAGTGGTGGCCGCGTACTCGCTGTCACCGCACTTGGCGACAGCGTACGCATGGCGCAAAAACGCGCCTACGATGCGATCGCCAGCATTCATTTTGACGGCATGCAATTCCGCCGCGATATTGGCTGGCGCGCGCTTGACCGGAAGAAGTGAGCACGCGCCGCACCCCGCTGTATTGAATGTGAATACAAGACACGGCGGCCCCACTCCCTCGCATGAACCTGTAACCGGATCGCATCTTTGAGCCTGATACCCGCCCACACCCCTGACACAACCCCCTTTGATTCGAGTGCAGTCAAAACCTGGCTACTCGGATTGCAGTCGCGTATTGTCACGGCGCTTGAAACCGTCGATGGCCTGCCGTTTCGGACCGATAGCTGGGAACGCCCCGAAGGCGGCGGCGGCATCTCGCGGCTGATCGAAGAAGGCCAGGTACTGGAACGCGGCGGGGTGAACTTCTCGCATGTACTGGGTAACCAGTTGCCGCCGTCGGCCAGCGCGCATCGCCCGGAACTCGCGGGCCGCCGCTGGGAGGCGATGGGCGTGTCACTGGTGCTGCACCCACGCAACCCCTACGCGCCCACCGTGCACATGAACGTGCGCTGTTTTGTTGCCATGAAAGACGGCGAAGACCCGGTGTGGTGGTTCGGCGGGGGGATGGATCTCACGCCGTACTATGGATTCGAAGACGATGCGCGGCATTTTCATGCCAGCTGCAAAACCGCGCTCGATCCATTTGGTACCGAATTACACCCGCGCTTCAAAGAATGGTGCGACCGCTACTTCTTTCTCAAACATCGCAACGAACCGCGCGGAATCGGTGGCGTGTTTTTCGACGATTTTTCCGAAGGCGGTTTTGATCATGCGTTTGGAATGACGCAACGACTCGGGGATGCTTTTCTCACCGCTTATTTGCCTTTGCTGGAACGCCGCAAGGACACCTCTTATGGCGAGCGCGAACGCGATTTCCAGGCTTACCGCCGCGGTCGCTATGTTGAGTTCAACCTGGTCTACGACCGTGGCACGCTGTTCGGGCTGCAATCCGGTGGGCGAACCGAATCCATTCTGATGTCGTTGCCCCCCATTGTGAAATGGCGTTACGACTGGCATCCGGAGCCAGGCTCAGCAGAAGCGGTGCTCTACAATGACTTTTTAACCGGTCGGGACTGGGTCTAAATACATGCGCATCACTAAGCGTCGTTTGCTGGTTGGTTTAGGTGTTTTTCTCCTCGTCGTCGGGCTGGTCGGTCTCATCGCCTGGGAACTGCTGTCATCGGCACTCGAAGCAAAATACCTAGCCAAAACCGCGCAGAAAATGACCTGGAAAATGAATCCCGGACCTTCCAGCCGGATTCGCTATCCGGGTAAAGGTCCTTATGACATGCGCCTCGGCTACACCAAGCTGCCAGCGTATCTGACACGTCTCGACAAAGCGGGCTGGCAAATTGACCAACAAGCCAAAATCAGCATCCAGATGGAGCGGGTCGATGATCTCGGCTTGTTCCTGCCGTATCACGAAAAGGACAATGCTGGCCTGAGCCTCCTCGACAGCGATGGCACGCTGCTCTATCAAAGCCGCCACCCAACGCGTACCTATACCCGCTTTGAAGACATTCCCGACATACTGGTCAATGCCCTGCTGTATATCGAAAATCGCGAACTGTTGACCGAGCAGTTCCCGACTCGCAACCCAGCAGTGGAGTGGGACCGGCTTGCGCAAGCGCTTCTGGAAAAAGGCATCAGCTTTATCGACACCAACCGCAATGTGCCGGGCGGCAGTACCCTGCCAACGCAGATCGAAAAATATCGGCATTCTCCCGAAGGCCTGACCAGCAGCATGGGCGACAAGCTGCGCCAGATGGCGACGGCCAGTCTGCGCGCTTACCTTGATGGCACCAACACCTTGCCCATGCGGCGCAAAACCGTGATGGCCTATCTCAATACCGTGCCTTTGGCGGCAGCGCCACGGATTGGTGAAGTCAATGGCGTGGGCGATGGCCTGTGGGCCTGGTACGGGCTGGACTTCAATGAGATCAACCGCACGCTTTCTTCCGAAAAAAGCACAGACAACGCAGCCTATGCCAGCGCGCTCAAACATGCGCTGTCGCTGATCGTGGCGGAACGCCGTCCCTCGTATTACCTGGCATCCAATCGCAAGGCACTGGATGCCTTGACGGATGACCACCTCGATCTGTTGGCCAGCGCACAACTCATTTCGCCCAAACTCGCCACGCTCGCCAAAAAGGTCAAGCTGCGCGGGACTGACAAGCGCATTGACCCGCCTGCGTTGCGCTTCGTTGATCAAAAAGCCACCAACGCGCAGCGCATCCAGGTAGCCGGGCTGCTGGGTGAACCGCGCCTGTACGATCTCGATCGACTGGACCTGCAGGTCAACACCACCATCAACCAGCCCGCACAAAAAATCGTCAGTCAATATCTGCAGAGCCTGGCCAAGCCTGAGGCTGCGGCTGCGTCAGGCTTGATCGGGCATCGTTTACTGCAGCCAAACAATCCGCTCGGCGAGGTGATCTACAGCTTCACGCTGTATGAAAAAACGCCGCAAGGCAATTTATTGCGCATCCAGGCCGACAACCTCAATCAGCCGTTCGATATCAATAGCCAAACGCGGCTAGATCTGGGATCAACGGCCAAGCTGCGTACGCTGGTAACGTATCTTGAAATCATTTCGCGCCTGTATAACGAATACCGTACCTTCAACACTGAAGCGCTCACCCAGAAAGCGCAGCCGCAGCGTAATGTGCTGTCGCAATGGGTAGCCGCCACCCTATTGAGCCAGCCAAAAATTAAACTGGACGCCCTGCTCAACGCCGCGATGGGCCGACGCTACTCCGCATCGCCAGAGACCTTTTTCACCGGGGGCGGCCTGCACAACTTTGCCAACTTCGACCCCAAGGATAATAGCCGTGCAATGGATGTGTGGGAGGCGACCCAGAATTCGGTCAACCTCGTCTATATCCGCATCATGCGCGACATCGTGCGCCACTATGCCAGCGCCACGCCAGGTGCGGCCGCACGCATTCTGGACGACGCCAACAACCCCCTGCGTGAAACCTATCTGATGCGTTTTGTTGACCAGGAAGGGCGCATTTTCATCAACCGTTTTTACCAGCGCCACAAGAAAAATCCGCCCACGCAAATGGCGGAGGACCTGTATGCCCGCGTGCGGGGCAATCCGCGTCGGTTTACTTCGGTGTTCCGCTATCTGGAACCCAGGGCGAACTACAAGGCCTATGTCGAGGCCCTGCACAAACAGATTCCTGCCAGTGCCGGGTTGAGCCCAAAAACACTCGAATACCTGTACAAAACGCATGAGCAGAATGCTTACGACCTGGCCGATCGCGGTTATGTCACACAGATCCATCCCCTTGAACTGTGGGTGGTGAAAAGCCTGCGCGCAGCGCCCAAAACCACGCTCAAGGCTTTATATGATCAGGGTGCCGATGTACGCATTGAAGTGTACAACTGGTTGTTCAAAACCAGCCGCAAAAATGCGCAAGACATCCGTATCCAGAGCCTGCTCGAAGTCGAGGCCTTCGACGGCTTGTTGACTGACTGGAAGCGCTTGGGCTACCCGTTCGACAACATCACGCCCTCCTACGCCACCGCCATCGGCAGCTCGGGGGACCGCCCCGCAGCACTGGCCGAGCTGATGAGCATTCTGGTCAATGACGGGGTGCGCGCGCCGATGACCAGCCTCACCGGCTTGCGTTTCGCCGCCGACACCCCTTACGACACCGTACTGTCGCTCAAGCCGGCCAAGGGCGAACGTATGTTACCGGTCGAAGTCGCCCAGACCGTACGCCAAGCATTATTACGCGTCGTCGAACGCGGAACCGCCGCACGCCTTGCTGGCACCCTCAAGGACGCCAATGGCAAGCCCCTCAGCATTGGTGGAAAAACAGGAACCGGTGACCACCGTTTCGAGCGTTATGGCAAAGGCGGACAATTACTCGAATCCCGCGTGGTCAACCGCACCGCCACATTTGTGTTTTATCTCGGCGACCGCCACTTCGGCACGCTGACCGCGCTGGTTCCGGGCGAGCAGGCCGGGCAGTTTGGATTCACCAGCTCGCTCACTGCACAGATCCTGAAAACCCTGCTGCCACAACTGCAACCCCATTTGTACCTGCAGCCGCCTGAACCTGCGACTCCGCCTGCAACCGATGCGATCGTACTGCCTGCGCAAACGCCGCTTACGCCCGCCGTACCGCCCGCACCGGTCAAGGAAAAACCTGATGGAGCGACCAGCCAGGCTGCACCACCCGCCAAAGAACCGCCCACGCGCGGCGGATTTCCGGAAGATCTCGAACCCAGTGTGGTGGTTCCGGTACCCAACATTCTGCCTGCTGAGCCCGCAGCTCCTACGGTCGTACCCACTCCGGCCAAGCCCCCCGCTCCCATCAAAGCCCCCACTCCGGATAAAGCTCCCGCGGCACCCATCACGCCCCAAGTGCCCGTAGTACCTGCACCATGAAGCTGAACTTGGGATACGGGATAAATCGGATATGCTGAAAGCTGCCGCGTTCACACCCAGCCATGACTGACACGATCCACCCACTCATCCAGCACACTTCCCCCGACGCCGGCGATGTCAGTATTCCGGCGTTGCGGATACTGTCTGAAATCACGACCAGCCTGTCCACCGATTCCAACGTCGAGCAGTTGCTGGGGCGATTTCTGTCGACCATGATTCGTCTGGCCGGCGCGCAGGCCGGCGCGGTTCGCGTCATTACCGATGACCGCACCCATCTACGATTAATTGGCTCGGTGGGTCTGCCAGCCCATCTGGTTGAGCATGAAAACCTGGTCAGCGTAGATTGCGGTGTGTGCGGCAAGGCTGCACGCGAGATGACGGTGAGCAGCTGGAACAATGTCGCCTTCTGCAAAAAGCAGGCGAATGACGCTTACTTCAGCGACACCTGCAACACTGTGGTGGCGGTGCCACTGATGCACAAGAACCAGGTCATGGGCGTCTACAACCTGTTCATGGAAGAAGGCAAAGCCGTTCCGGAAGACGTTCGCCTGCTGTTTCGCTCGATCAGCGAGCACCTCGGTATTGCGCTGGAAAATGCCCGCCTGACGCGTGAAAACATGCGCATCTCACTGATGAACGAACGCCAGATGCTGGCCAATCAAATTCACGACTCACTGGCGCAAACACTGGCCTACGCCAAGATGCGGCTCACGGTGCTGTCCGATTCGATGCGTCACGAGGATTACCCCAAAGCCAATCGCTATCTGGTCGACGTCGAGGAAGCCGTCGACCTCGCCTATGCCGACCTGCGCGATCTCATTACCCAGTATCGCGACCGCATCAATCCGCGTGGGCTGGTGCCGGCTATCCAGGAACTCGCCAAGGGCTTTCGCAAAAAAGCCAATGCCGACGTCGACTTCCTTAATCTGGTACAGGAAGTTTCACTCTCGCCCGATGAGGAGATCCAGGTCTTCCACATCATTCAGGAATCGCTCTACAACATCGCCAAGCACGCTCGCGCGCGCCATGTTGTCATCACCTTTGATCTAGTAGACGGCCAGTATCTCGTCAACGTCGCGGATGATGGCGTGGGCGTACAAAAGAAGAATGACGAATCGTCCACCATGGGCAAAAGCTTCGGCCTCACCATCATGCGCGAACGCGCCGCCAAGTTGAACGGTAAACTCAGTGTTGAAAGCCGCCCTGCCGGCGGTACGGTCATCCGACTTATATTCCCTCAATACAAATCCGAGCATGCCGCATGAGCCTTACACGCATCATTCTCGTTGACGATCACACCCTGTTCCGTAAGGGGCTGGCTGAACTGCTGGAACAAAGCGGCAGCATCGAGGTAACCGCCTTTACCGGCACACCAGACGATGTCGCCATGTTATTGAAGGCACACCGCCCCGACGTGCTGATACTCGATCTCAACATGCCGGGCACCGACGGCATCACCTTGATGCAGCAATTACGCGCGGATGGATTCAAGCTGCCCGTACTTATCCTGACGCTGTCCGAAGCCGAGGATGATCTTGCGCGCGCGCTGCGTGCCGGGGCCAACGGCTATTTGCTGAAGAGCATGGAACCAGACGAAGTGGTCGACGCCATCTTGCGCGCTCAGCGCGGCGAAACCGTTGTCGCCCCTGCCATGACCGCCAAACTTGTCCGGCTCTACGACAAAAAAGGGCAGGATGCCGGTTCCCTGCTCGATGCCCTGACCCCACGCGAACGCGAAATTCTCACTCACCTGTCACGCGGTGAAAGCAACAAAGCCATCGCCCGTACACTCGACATCAGCCACGACACCGTCAAGTTGCACGTGCGGCATATTCTGGCCAAGCTGAACCTGTCGTCGCGGGTGGAAGCGGCGGTGTTCGCGGTGGAGAATCGGGTGGCGCCGGGCAGGCGCGGCGAGGGTCGGTAGTAACTTTAAATAGGGCTTTAATCGGGGACGTTCACGCACTTGGTCGACCAGCTTGAGAGGCGCAGCAAAGGTTTTTTCTGGCAGCGCGATGTTCTCGGACATGCCTAGTCTTATTGGACAAGGTTCCTATATAAATCAACAGCTTATCATTCATAACAAGATTACCGGACATATCTTTTATTCCGTCACGTGACGGCTATTTAACGTTGAACTAAACCGCTGACGCGGTGGTAGCCTTGGCTGCCACCGCGTTTCTCATTCTGGGGTCTGCGTACCCCTGCCTGATCGCGCATCGCAAGAGCAAGCGACGCCATGCGATGCCATCCTCGTTCCGGGAATCTTCCCAGCCACAACGAGGAGAACGACATGACTCAATTGCGCCAACGAATGGACGAGGCGATGGTGCTGCGCGGGTTTGCTGTGCGCACGCGCGAAGCCTATTTATCCTGTGTGACGGCTTTGGCCAGGCATTAGCGGCGTCCGCCCGACCAGCTCGGCGCCGACCAGCTACAAGCCTACCTGCTGCACCTTATCACCGAGAAGAAGCTGGCTTACGCCAGCGTCAATCAAGCTGCCTGTGCTTTCCGCATTCTGTTTGATCGCGTACTCAACCGTCCGAATGCGCCCACCGGCACCTCATCGGCATCCCAACCCTGTTTCGCCAAAGCCAGCGCGGCGCGCATGTAATCTTCGTCCGTCATCATCGATCCAGCGGGCTTGTCACCCCGCGTCCGCCTTCGTTCAATACATGGGTATAAATCATTGTGGTCGAAACATCCGAATGTCCAAGCAGTTCCTGCACCGTGCGGATGTCATAACCGTCCTCCAGCAAATGCGTGGCGAAAGAATGGCGTAGCGTATGCGGCGTGACCAGCTTGACAAGCCCAGCCTGCCCAGCCGAACGCTTCACCGCACGCTGAACCCGCTTGTCGTCCACATGATGCCTGCGCACCGCACCTGAACGCGGATCAACAGAAAACCCCGTTGCCGGAAACACATACTGCCAAGCAAGTGCCTTTGGTGCATTGGGATACTTCGTAGACAAAGCATCCGGTAACCACACCTCGCCCCGGTTCACCGCCAAGTCCTGCACATGTTGGCCTTTCGCAAACTCCATCTGAGCGCGCAAACGATCAGCCAAACTGTCTGGCAACATCGTTACCCTGTCCTTGTTGCCTTTGCCCTCCCTCACTACGATTTCACGTCGCGAGAATTCCACATCCTTCATCCGCAGTCGCAGACATTCCAACAAGCGCATACCGGTTCCGTACAGCAACCGCACGATCAGATCCATCAATGGATCATCCAGATATTTGAATAGTTTCTTCACCTCATCAGGCGTCAACACCGTAGGTAAGCGAACGGGCTTTTTGGCCCGCGTCACCTCATCCAGCCAGGGAAATTCCAGCCCCAACACTTCCTTATACAAAAACAGAAGCGCAGACAGCGCCTGAGTCTGCGTGGATGCGCTCACGTTTCGCTTAACTGCCAAAAAAGTCAAAAACAACTCCAGCTCTGATTTTTCCATCTCGGCCGGATGCCGTTTGTTATGAAAAATAATGTATCTTCTAATCCAACCGACATAAGCCTGCTCAGTACGCAGGCTGTAATGCTTTAAACGAAGACGGTCACGCACCTGATCAAGCAGCTTGGGTGGCGTGGCAGCACTTTTTTCTACCGGCTCGGCAATATCGGACATGTTATGTCTTATTGGACAAAGTGGCTTATATGAATCAACAGCTTTTCACTCGAACCAAGATTATCCACCATGTCCGATAATCTTTTATTCCGTCACGTGACGGCTATTTAACGTTAGCCCTCACAAATGAACCACGCAGAAATTGTTGCACTCATCTACTCTGAACTTCTGAAGGTTGCCGGTGGTGCTGCTGTGCTGCTTGCAGCCCTATCCGCGTTTCTCGGACGGATTTGGATGACCCGCATTGCTAGCCGTGAAGCAGCGACGCGCGACTCCAAGCTAGCCGAGCTAAAGGCTTCATTCGAGCGCCAAGGCACTGAGTTGAAAGCGCGACTAGACATTGCCGTTCAGCGAACTGTCTTTGTTGATAAGTTGCAGTTTGAACACGAGTACAAGATCTACCAGCAGGCTTGGGAGCATCTGTTCGCCCTACGTCATGCAACCCTAGCGCTCCGGCCCATCCTGGATACGTTTGATCCAGCGGAGAACGGGGAAGATCGGATGAAACGCCGCATGGGTGCCTTCGCCGCACCTCATAACACGTACCTTGAAGTGGTTCACAAGAACAAACCGTTCTATCCCGAAAAGGTCTATGCCGCCCTTGATGAAGTCCGCGAAAAGTGCCGTACCGAGGTCGATGACTATGAGTACATAGAGCGGCCTCGCAAAGAATACTGGGCCGAAGCCCGCAAGAATCGCGAAGAGATACTCACCGCCATTGATGCCGCATGCGAAGCAATCAGAACTCGCATCGCGGAGGTGCGTGTCGCGTGAGGGCCAACCCTGCGGTGCAGGGGACGCTGCGCGATAAAGCGTCGCGCAGCGTCCCTGACCTTGAACGTTAGAGCCATGAATATTCCAGAGAAACTAGGCATACCTGAATATGAGTTCCGATTGGTATTTGGAACTACTACGATTGAATACGACGCTACAAAAGAAGAACAAAACAGGAAAAATCATTTTTACTCTCTTGAAAGTGCCGCAGATTTATTAAACAACCTTGTCTCACCACTTGGTCCAAAAAAACCACATCTGACTAAAGGACCTTTTTTCGAAAATGGAGAGTTTCGGCATATGCATATGAGTCTCGACGATAGTGGCAATGTTGTAGTAATGGTCACCACAATGCGCAATGCAGAAACTGTACGTATTATTTCTTTTAGGCGTGCTAGCCCTGAAGAAAGATCGGAGTTTATGACCCTAACGAATAAGGTTAGATCGTGCGCAGCCACGATCTGAACCGTTTGTTGGACGAGCCCGGTCCTGAGCGGTGCGCCCTCCTTTGCAAATATCTTTTCTGGAAACCACCCCGGATGAGCCTTGACCCCAAGGCCGTGCGTTCGATTGCCCGTTTCATCGCTGCCATTGCGGCAACCGATGCCTGATTTGCGGGCTGGCAGGCTGATTGAGCGCCGACTCCAGGCAAGCGCGTCCCTCAGCTTGCAGGCACTGCGTTCCTTCACCTGCTGTCGATTGTCGATGCGCTTACATGATCAATGCGCACCTCGAATCACAATGGGAACCGGCAGCGGCCCTGCGAACACCGATCGAATCCACGTCCGCACAATCACCATCACCCCACCGCAGCACGCGCACAGGATCGGCGCGCGCTGCTTGACCCATGCCATCGTCTGACCCGGATCGAACCTGAGCAGTATGTGCAGCAAGGCGATCAGGCGCTTGCAGTTGGGGTGCAGAAATCCGAAGTTGCGCGCACGCCTGAACCCCTTGGGCAGCACATGCTGCAACACCAGCCAGAGGAACTGCGCGCCGGACACGGTGCGGCGCTCCATCCTTCCGGTCCTGGCGTTGCGATACCGGAAGCTGACCATGCCGTTGTCGCAGGCGACGATGTCCTGTTCGCGGATGACGCCCCGGTACAGATAGCGCCCTAGATAGATGAGCGCCTTCTCGCCGCTGCCGACGGATTTTCAGTCCACCACCCAGTCTTTCGGGTAACGATCGGGCAGCGCGAGCCCGGCGGTCTTGATTGCCGAGAGCAGCTTCGCCCGGAACACCTTGGCCAGCGCCTTGTGGTTGAACAGATAGCCACCCTTGGCGCGGCGCCGCTTGGTTCGCCATTGCTTCTTCTCGCTATTGACCGTCGCCGCCGGCATGACCAGATGGACATGCGGGTGATAGTCCAGTTTGCGCGTGTGGGTATGCAGGACGGCAATGGTGCCGGGCGTGCCCTGCAATTGTTTGTCGTTGTGGCTGAAGGTTTGCACGGTTTCCCAGGCGCAGCGCATCAACCCATCGTAGAGCAGGCGTTGGTGCGCAAAGGCCAGCGGCCTGAATTCGGCGGGCACGGTGAAGGTGAAGGTGAACAGAAAGTACTCGGCGGGGACCTGCTTCTTCAACTGGCGTTCCATCCATTGCTGGCTCTCATGATGCTGGCAGTGCGGGCAGTGGCGATGGCCGCATGAATGCGGCACCCGCTTCTGCTGCGCGCATCCTGTGCATTGGACCTGCATCATGGGGCTGGCTTCGGTGCGGCAGCGTTTCATCGCCGCCAGCGCGCGATAGTGGGCGGAGGTGAGTCGGTCCCGATACTGCGCCAGGAAGTCTGCCTCGAAGCTGTCGATGACTGCATCCAGGCGGATCATTTGACCTGCCCCCAGTCGATGCTGAAGCTACTCATCAGGCCGTTGATCCGATCGAGGGCGTGATGCTTGGTCTGGTCGGTCAGGTGGGTGTAGCGGGCGGTGGTGAGGATGGAGTGATGACCGAGAAACTTCTGCACCTCGATCAGATCGACGCCAGCCTCGATCAGGTGAGTGGCATAGCTATGGCGCAAGCTGTGAGGCGTGATCTTTTTTTTAGTCCGCAGGACTCGACCACCTTGTGCAGCGTGGTTTGCACACCCCCGCGATCCATCGGGGTGGTGGCGCGTGCCGCGCCTTGTCTGCCGCCGTGGCGATTGGGAAACAGCAGCACCGGGTTGCGATGCACCTGCCAGAAGCGGCGCAGCAGGTGATGCGTTGCCTGCGGCAGCGGCACGAAGCGATCCCGATTGCCTTTGGCGTCGCGGATATGCACGCGCCCGCGTGCCGCATCGATGTCGCCGACCTGCAGCCACAGTCCTTCGCCGAGGCGCAATCCCAGGCTATAGAGCGTGAAGAAGAACACCCGATAACTGACAACGCGGGTGGCGGCGAAGAGCCGCTTGGCCTCGGCCACGGTGACGATGTCGGGCAAGCGCTGAGTCCTGGGCGGCTTGATCAGACCGGGTGCCACCCAGGGCTTGCTCAAGACATGCGCGTAGTAGAACTTCAACCCGTACAGGTCAAGCTTGACCGTGCTCCACGAGTGCGACGCCACCAGATCGGTGAAGTAGTTCGTCAGTTGGGCTTCAGAGAGATCGTTGATCTGATTGGAAAAGTAGTCGCCGATGCGCCGGATGGCGCGGGCGTAAGCCTCGATGGTCTTGGGTTGCAGGCCTTTGAGTTTGAGGTGCTTGAGATGCGTCTGGTATTGCCGGTCAAAGTGCTAGGTGTCGGTCTTCATGCTGGTTTGTCCTCACGAAATATTGCAGAATCAACCCCTCGGCATTGAGGGGATGAAGGTGCAGAATAATTCGTGGCATCGCAGCAGGCGACTCCTCCGCGTAGCGGCTTCGTCCAACCTTGCGTTCGAGAGGGACGCGCCAAAAGTGGCGCGCCCCTCAACTTTACGTTGACGCTGTAGAAAAACTCCTTTTGAAATAAATGCAGATTCCAGTGAAGAATTTGGCCTCTCAGAATCGCCTACAAGCCACGATCTCCTCTTCGGGAATGGTTCGCGTACCCCCATATTTACCCCGTCCGCTGGATCGGGGACTTTTTCTGCAGCCTCGTTAGGCGACAAAATAAATGCCCCATAGCATTACCTTAATCACCACTATTGCCGCCAGTCTGGGTCTTGCCCTGATTATGGGACTCATCGCTAGCCGACTGAAGCTGCCGCCGTTGGTTGGCTACCTGATTGCCGGGGTCATACTCGGCCCTGCTACACCGGGTTTTGTCGCTGACATCCAACTGTCGAGCCAATTGGCCGAGATCGGCGTCATCCTGCTGATGTTCGGTGTGGGGCTGCATTTTTCCCTCGATGACCTGTTGGCTGTTCGTCGTATTGCCTTGCCCGGCGCCATCGTTCAGATTGCGGTAGCGACGGCTCTCGGTATGGGCGTCGCCACCGTCTGGGGTTGGAGCCTGGGTGCGAGCCTGGTGTTCGGCCTGGCTCTTTCCGTGGCGAGCACCGTCGTGCTCATTCAGGCGCTCGAGCAGCGTGGCCTGCTCCAGTCCGTCAACGGTCAGATCGCGGTCGGCTGGCTGATCGTTGAGGATTTGGCGATGGTTCTGGTACTCGTGTTGCTACCCCCGCTGGCCGGATGGCTGGGTGGCGGCGCCGGTGAGCTTGCGGCAAAAGGAAGCGACCTCGGCCTGCTGGAAACGCTCATGATCGCCCTCGGGAAGATCTCGATCTTCGTCGCCCTGATGCTGGTGGTCGGACGACGGGTCTTCCCGTGGCTGCTCGGCTACGTTGCAGGCACCGGCTCGCGCGAGCTGTTCACCTTGAGCGTGATTGCGGCGGCGGTGGGCATCGCCTATGGCTCCGCGCAACTGTTCGGCGTTTCCTTCGCGCTCGGTGCCTTTTTCGCCGGCATGGTCATGCGAGAGTCGCATCTCAGCCATAGGGCCGCCGAAGAGTCGCTACCGCTCAGGGACGCCTTCTCGGTTCTGTTCTTCGTGTCGGTGGGCATGCTGTTTGATCCGAATGTTCTGATCCAACAGCCGTTGCAGGTGCTCGCCGTCGTCGCGATCATCGTCGTAGGCAAATCGCTGGCCGCTTTTTTGCTGGTACTCGCCTTCCGCTATCCACTCAACACCGCGCTCACGGTATCGGCAAGCCTCGCGCAGATCGGCGAGTTCTCGTTCATCCTGGCGGGGCTTGGGGTTTCCCTCGGACTCCTGCCGCGAGAGGGCATGAGCCTCATTCTGGCGGGAGCGCTCATCTCGATCTCGATCAACCATCTGGTGTTCCAGGTAGTCGAACCCGCGCAGGCCTGGATTCGATCACGCTCGAAACTCGCGCGCGCCCTGGAACGCCCCGATGACCCGCTGGCGGAGTTGCCGATGGCGGTCGAGTCGCGCGAGGTTACGGGCCATGTGGTGCTCGTCGGCTATGGCCGCGTCGGCCGGCGTATCGGTGAGGCACTGGCCGCACACGAGCTGGTGTACGTGGTGGCTGAGCAGAATCGTGAACTGGTCGAGACCTTGCGCGAACGCGGAATCCATGCCGTCGCGGGCGACGCCTCGGACCCGGCCGTTTTAATTCAAGCGCATATTGCGCGGGCGCATATGTTGGTGATTGCAACCCCCGATACGCTGCGTGCGCGTCGAATGATCGAAATCGCGCGCATGCTCAACCCACGGGTCGAGGCTTTAGTGCGCACCCATAGTGAAGAAGAGGCGGCGCTGCTGCGGAAAGAGAATGCCGGAACGGTATTTTTTGGCGAGCACGAGCTTGCACTCAGCATGGCGCGCCACGTGCTGGAAAAAGTCGCCGCTCGGTAAGGGTGATTGCACATTGGGCAGAGTACTTTCAAGTTGTCAAACAAATCGCCTAACAGTTCGCTCAACACGGACCTGCAAAAGCGCCGCTTCGCTCTGCTTTTGCACGCCGGTCAGCTCAAACGTTGACGCTGTAGAAAAACCCCTTTTCAGCCCAACCAGCGACACAAAAAAATGACGTGGATTTTTCCACGTCATTTTTATTTTCTGTTGCGCAATTCGCTCACTGACTCGACTCGATTCCATGATCCGGTCAGAGGCGTCATATGAAGGACGTATTGTGGGCGATCTGCCCCTCTCCTACTGCGCATACCCGTGGTGCGCTAGCTTCTCGATGTTGTGAACCAGGCAGTAGAGCTTCCACTGCGCATCGACCTTCTTCTGCCCTCTGAGGGTGAAGCGGTTGAGCTGCTTGTTGTGACGGATGTTGCCGAACACCGGTTCTACGGTGGCAAAGCGTCGTCCGTATTTCGCCTTCCCTTCGGGGCTGTCGATGCGGGCCTTCATCCTGTCGGTGTAATTCCAATTCTAATTAGATAGTGCGCTAATTATCCACGGCCACCCGGTGATTCCCTGGGCTCGATTGGGTGACTGCTCGAAGTTTTTGAGCGCCAGCTCAAGGTGATCTTCCAGTGATTGAATGCTGTCAAAGACGCGGTTATGGAAAGATTTCTCGCGCAGATCGTCCCATAGATGTTCGACCGGGTTTAACTCCGGCGCATACGGCGGTAAAAACAACAACTGAAGATTGCCCGGCAGGATGATGGCCCGACTGCGATGCCAGCCTGCGCCATCAACCACCATGAGGATGTTTTCATCGGGATGGCGACGGGCGACCTCATCCAGAAACACCTGCATACAGGCGCAATTTACGCTGGGCAATATCAACGTGTCGAGCACACCATCCACGGGTGAAACAGCGGCGTAAGCGTAAGTGTATTCCTGCGTCACCATGGCTTGCGTGAGGGGTCGCAGCGGCTTCGGACACCAGCAATACCGGGTTTGCGATATCCGCCCAAATCGCGCCTCGTCCTGGAACATGAGCCTCAGCGGCGCGGAGTGGTCGAAGCGTTTTTGGGCTTGATCGATTGCTTCGGGGAGTTTTTTTCCCACGCCTCCTGAGCCACCGGGTCTGACTGCGGATGCCGTTTGTCGGGTGCAAGCTTGCGCCAACCGTGGCGGTGCAACATCGCGTACACCGTCGATCGCGCCATGGGACGTCCCAAGGCCGCTTCGATCTGAGCTTTCAGCGACGGCACGATAATCACACCGCCCTGTTTGGCCTGTTCAATATGCGGTGCCAGCAAGGCTGCCTCGGCTTCAAACGTCATGCGCGCCCGGTTGCGTAGACCCTTTCGGGTCTTGGGCTGTTCTTCGCCGCTTTGGATGCGGCCAAACCGCTTGCGTAGCCTGAGCACCCAACTCTTCGACACACCCAAGACCACCCCTGCGTCGTCAAGCGATAAGCCAAACTTCAAGGGCAGCAATAAAGCTTGCGCCATGCGCAACTCGCCTATCGTCGTAGCAGAAGCCGCTTGTGTGATTGCCGCATTCAGATATTCGCTGCCACCCGCCAATCTTGCCATGGGCCACCCCGCTCACCGTTTGTGACACAATTATCGGCTTTTATAACTGGAAATTGAATTACCTGAAAAATTTTCCCAATGCGGTTCGCGCTACAGCTACGAAGAAGGCAACCGGTTCATCTTTCGCTCATGCACGCATGAATGAGCGAAAGATGCCTCGGCAAACCACAGGTGTTCACAGCACGCTGGTCGTTTTTCATGCATCGGGGTGCGGCGAACGCTGACAGCACAAGCGCGCCAGTTCGCCGAAGCACTGGGTTTTCAACACCTTGTGCCTCTACCTCCACTGCGCGGTATAGACGCCCTCGCGAACGGCCCCTTCTTGCGCCAGTACGCTGAGCTTGAGGCGGGCAGGCTGCCCATGCCTCAGCACCGGCTGGATATGCGACCCGGTCTGCCGTTGCACAAGCACCTACGTGTTGATTTCTGCGCGGCTGCCCAAATCGGGGCGCGCTGTTTTCATCAGTCTGTCACCGCAGGTGATCCGGCGTTTCGAGCGGGGTGCGGTGCGCCTGCTCGCTATGCAGTTCGGGCTGATACCAGCCGAGTTTTTCGCGCAGCTTGACGACATTACCCACGATGATGAGGGTGGGCGCTTTGAGCCCGGCCTCTTCCGCCAGCGAAGGCAATGTATTGAGGTCGCCGGTGATGACGCGCTGAGTCGGCAAGGTTCCGTGCTGGATGATGGCTGCCGGCGTTTCGGCGGTCAGGCCATGCTTGATCAGCGCCTCGCATAGCATCGGCAAGCCCTTCAATCCCATGTAGATAACGATTGTCTGGTCTTGCCGCGCGATGCCTTCCCAGTTGAGGTTGAAGGTGTTGTCCTTCAAATGCCCGGTAACGAAGGTGACCGATTGCGCATAGTCGCGATGGGTCAGCGGGATGCCCGCATAAGATGACACACCGGCCGCAGCGGTGATGCCGGGCACCACCTGAAACGACACGCCGTGCTCGACCAGGATTTCGATCTCTTCGCCGCCGCGGCCGAAGATGAAAGGGTCGCCGCCTTTCAGGCGCAATGTACGTTTTCCTTCCTTGGCCAACCTTACCAGCATGAGATTGATTTCTTCTTGCGGCACCGCATGGTCGTCGCGTTCTTTACCCACATACACACGCTCGGCATCGCGTCGGCACATGTCGAGAATGGGCTGCGATACCAGACGATCATAGACAATCACATCGGCCTGCTGCATCAGCCGCAAGGCCCGGAATGTCAGCAGATCGGGATTGCCCGGACCGGCCCCCACCAGATAGACCTCGCCACGTGTAATTTCATTTGCGGCGCTGTCCTTGATCATCGCGTTGAGTTCAGCTTCCGCTTCGACATCACGCCCGGAAAACACCATCTCGGCCACAGGCGAAAGAAAAACTTTCTCCCAGAAGGCACGGCGCTGTTCCGGTTTGATCGCCTCACGTACACGCGTCTTGTAACGCGATGCAAGCGAACTCAGACGTCCATACGCAGCAGGAATCAACGTTTCCAGCCGGGCGCGGAGCATACGCGCCAGCACAGGCGATTCCCCGCCGCTGGATACCGCCACCATGATCGGTGAACGGTCGATAATTGACGGCAGGATAAAACTGCACAAGGCCGGTTTGTCCGCCACATTCACCGGGATGTGGCGGACACGCGCAGCATCCGCTACCAACTTGGCTGCCGCCACATCTTCCTCGACCACAATGACAGCGTCCTTGCCTTCGAGCAGTTCATCACTGAAGACGTCAGCCACACGACTCAGATGCTCGGCATAGGGCAATCTTTTAAAGCATTCATGCAACTCAGGTGCGGCCACTTCGACTCGCGCCCCGGCACGCAGCAGCAATTCAGCCTTGCGGGCTGCGGTTTCCGACCCGCCTACCAGCAGGCAGGTACGGTCACGCAGGTCGAGGAATATAGGCAGGTAATCCATGGAATTTACTCAGCGGCCGCTTCAGGTCCCGCACCGGATTCCGCGCCTGCATCAGGCTCGTTCTCCGACTCGGCTGCATCTTCAGCAGAAAATGGCGGGATAAAAATAAAGCGCATGTCATCGGGGCCCATTTCGACAAAATCCAGGGTGACGCCTTGCAGGTAAGGCGTGCTGGAAGAGGCAATCAGTATCTCGACCTTATTACAGATCAGTTGCTCGTCGGCCTCGCGTTCGTGATCAAATCCCATCGCGTAGTTCACACTGCCATCGTCTTCCTGATAGGCGGCGACTCGCAATATCATGCCAAAAACATCCGGGTTGTTGGCAACAGCTCGAATTTGCTCGGCGGCTGCGTCGGTAATTTTGATCATGGGTGATTCCTCGTAATTTAAGCGGCTGCACGCGCCTTGTGCGCGCGCACCTGGTTCAAAAATGGCGCGATCCAGCCCTCTGCGCCCGTGCCACGACGGTGTACGTAAGCCGCCAGCAGGTTGTGTAGTTGATACCCGTCATGCTTTCCATCAATTCCGTGGCCACGTTTCACCTGATAAGCGTATATGGAGTCGGATGGCAGATTTTCCAGACTGGAATAGTGAAATTCATGCGCGGGTATGGTGTTCGTTTCCTGCCAGCGATCATCGCCGGTGGGTTGCAGGTAGGCATAGCCACGGCCTATTGGCCGATCATGCATACGGGTATCGCCAGGTACCACCCCAACCATTTCACGCGTCTTGCCCTGCCAACTCAGGCTGCGCGACAAATACATCAGGCCGCCACATTCTGCATAGGTGGGTAGCCCGGCTTCGATGGCACCACGGATACTATGGCGCAAAGATTGATTGGCTTCGAGTGCATCCATGAACACTTCCGGGAACCCCCCCCCGATGATCAGCCCATCCAGCTTCGGCATTTGTAGTGTATTCAGGGTATCCAATTCAACCAATTCAACGTTGGCTGCGCGCAGTGTATCCAGATCCTCACTGTAGTAAAAACCGAACGCCTGATCATGGGCAATGCCGATACGGATGGTCTCAGCCGAAGAAACCACGTGTGATGACGCTGCCACTACGCAATCCGGTGCCCTGTCGGCAATAGCCAACAAGCGATCGAGGTCAACCTGCGATGCCACGCGTTCACCTACATGCTGAATCCGTGCCAATGCAGCCTGTTGTTCGTTGGCAGGCACCAAACCCAAGTGACGCTCAGCGATCTGCAAACTGGTGTCATGTTGTACAGCACCAATGACATCAACATCAGTGTAATGCTCAATCACCGCACGCAATTTCGACTCGTGCCGGCTCCCCCCAAGATTATTCAGGATCACACCGGCGATTCGAATGTCCGGATCAAATGCCTGATACCCCAGAATCAGAGGCGCCACACCTCGCGTCATCCCGCGCGCATCAATCACCAGTACAACCGGTGCATCCAGCAATTTAGCCAATGCCGCGTTACTGTTGCTGCCATCCAGATCCAGCCCGTCATACAGCCCTTTATTACCCTCGATCAAACTGATTCGTGCATCGGCCGCGGCCCGCGCAAACTGTTGCTCGATTTCATCGCGCTGCATCATGTGAAAATCGAGGTTGTAACAGGACCGTTGGGCGGCCATTCCGATCCACAGCGGATCAATGTAGTCGGGACCTTTTTTGAATCCTTGTACGGCATGGCCGCGAGCATGCAACGCCGCGCACAATCCGAGCGTCAAGGTGGTTTTTCCTGAGGATTTATGGGCCGCAGAAATAAAGACGCGGGGCATTTGCGCCCCGCGTTCAGTTGGTTTGGAATGGCTATCGTGCGAATTCATGCCGGATGATCCTCTGCCCGGTCAAGCCGGGCAGAATCGAGGCTCAATGTTCCAGTTTGGCGACGGTTTCGTCGTCGAGTGTAACCGGCAACAAGCGCAGCACCTTCACTGCGAAGGTCGTGACCAGCAGGGCTATCGCGACACCCCCCAGTCCGAGGAAGAGTTCCGGCATGCTGGGTGTGTAGCTATTCACCTCGCCATCAAAGAAACTGCTCTTCTCAGTCAATCCGGGGAACATGTCCAGCGGGAAAGCCTGTGCGCCAATAATTGTGACGTACATCTGCGCAAAACCTCCGGCTATCACCAGCGCGCAAGCAATCATGATCCAGTTGCGCTGCTTGCCGAGTCGACTTAACAGAATCACCAGCGGTGCTATGCACCCGAGCGCAATATGCCCGACCCAAAATAAGAAAGTGAAAATGCCGCCATCGCGCAGAATAAAGGTTTCAACTGCATGATATTTGGCAAAATACAAGTTGGTCAGGTGCTGCACCACCACGAAATAGAGCACTGCAGCGACAAACACCACGAGCAGACTCTTCAGCCGCATCATCACGGCATCACCCAGTGTACGACCGGTCCAGGCGTAGGCGGCTGCCAGCACCATCAGGTAAATGGCCAGGCCGTAGGCGAACGACATGATGATGAACATCGGTGCCAACATTGCGGTGCCGTACAGTTCGCGCGCAATCAGAAAACCGAACAGCGATCCGGTACCGGTCGTCAAAGTCAGACGCCAGATGAATGCCGCGGTACCAGCTGCCTTGGAATAGGTCTTGACGGTTCGATCCAGCATCGTCCACAAATAGACCCCTACCAGGGCAAAGAATCCTGAATACAGGAACACGTTCCAAGTAAACATCGATTTGAAGTTGAAGTGCGTCATCGCCACAATCAGGCGATCCGAACGACCCAGGTCGAGCACCAGTATCAGCAGACCGCCCAGCATCAATGCCAGTGCAAGGATCGCTGACAAAGGGGCCAGCGGCTTGTACATCGGTTTGTTGAACACTGAAGCAATGGATGCAACGTTGAGCGCGCCCGAAGCCGCCACAATCAGGAATACGGCAAAGACGTGTGGCAAACCCCAGACAATTTGATTGTCCATGCCGGTCACGACGTGGCCGTAGTGGTGCATGGTATTCCAGGCGAGCGCGCCAAACAGCACGAACAAACCCAGTGCCCCAAACAACATCCAGAATTTCGGGCTGCTGCCCTCTACTTCGCGGAAAGTAATGCTTGCCATGTTGATTTAGATTCCGTGATAGCGAACGCCAAGATTGAGATTCAGATCAGCCCGTACCTGCTTGGTCGGCAGTTCGCGCAGCTTCTTGGAAATCTCGCTCTCAGGATCATTCATGTCGCCAAAAACCAGCGCGTTATGGCCCGATGCGGTGCAAGCCTCGACACAGGCCGTTGTGCCGTCGCCGCGGTCGATTTTTTGCACACAGAATGTGCAAGATTCCACGCAGCCAATACCCCGCGGAACATCCGGCTTCTGCGTGTCGTTGAGTGATTCATGCACCAAAGAACGCGCTTTGTACGGGCAGGCCATCATGCAGTAGCGGCAGCCGATGCACGTGTGACGGTTAACCAGCACAAGGCCATCCGCACGCTTGAACGAAGCGCCTGTCGGACACACGTCAACGCAGGGAGGTTCAGCGCAATGCTGGCACATCATCGGCAGATTGGTTTCCATTTGCGTTAACGGATCCTGCAGTTCAAGCTTGCGGATCCATTGGGGTGCCTGCCGGGGATGCGCGCTTTCTGCGACCGGTGTTAACCCGTTCTCAGTATTGCAAGCGGTCACGCAGTCATCACACCCTGTAGCGCACTTGGTTGCATCTACCATCATGCCCCAGCGCACAGCGCTACTGGCCGCCTGTTCTTCCGGACGACCGTGCGCAACTTCATACAGCATGACGCCAGGTGCTATTGTCAGGCCAGCTGCTGTTGCTGTGGCGGCGCTAATAAAACGGCGGCGCTCCGGTGAAACAACCGCGTTGTCAGAATTTTTATTCTGTTCGCTCATTTGGCAACTCCCGCCATATCTTCTGCGCTTACCGTTGTTCTGGTATTAGCCGCCAGCTTGTGCTTTAAGTGCGCAGTTTCAGCGTTAAGCGGATGCATGGCAATCGAGCCTTTAGGCTTGGTGGAATGGCATTCGAAACAATCAATTTTGACAGATGCATAGCTATGGCAGCTGATACAAAAGTCATCCTTGGCTGCTGCGACACTGCCAGTTTTCTCGCTGGCATGGCAATTGATACATTCCTTAAGGCTATATTTTTTGGTGCGGATACCTTCGATTACCGTCTTGTCACGGTGCCCGTCCAGCACGTCCATATGGTTGCGCCGCATGAATTCGGTGGGTTCCACACACTGCTCACCCTTTACGGCTTTGGTTATAACCGGTTGAGGTGCGCCTTTCGCTTTGGGCTGGGCATCTGACCCAGCCCAAGCCAGGGCTGCAGTCGTTAAAACGACCACGCCCAATGCCAGGAGTTGTTTCAATTTAACAGCCACGCTTAGTCACCCATGCCCATTTTGATATAGCCGGTTGGGCAGACATCAGCGCAAATGTGACAGCCGATGCACTTACCGTAGTCGGTGTCAACGTAGCGACCGACGGTGGGGTTGTCCTTTTTCTTGACCTTGAACACAGCGACCTGCGGGCAGTACACCACACAGTTATCGCACTCGAAACATTGTCCGCACGACATGCAGCGCTTGGCTTCACCAACAACTGCCTGATCCGACAGGGCGTGCAAACGCTCTTCAAAGTTGCCCAGTGCGCCCGCTTTGTCGAGCACAGTTACATCGCGGATATTGCGGTTAATTGCAGGAAAATGCCCGAGGAACAATTCAGTATGCGCTGTGATATGACGTGCCGAAGCATCTTCGAAGTTATGCAGGCCAATCTTGCTGGAGTCTGAACCATGAACCAGGCCATGCGCTTCTTCAACTTCATGGCCGGTTTCCAGCCATTTACGAATTTGGTCAAAGTGATGCACGTCGACCTTCGGACGCTTGCTGAGTTCTTTCTTGCCCCCCAGGAAGGCATCAATGCCTTCGACTGCGATCGAGGCATGACCGATTGCTGTGGTCAGCAGATGCGGACGAATCACGTCGCCGCCGATAAATACCTTTTCGCTTCCGGGGAAGCGATAGTTCTTGTCGGCCTTCATCAAACCGTTGTTGTTGTTGAACTGCTCAAGGCCCGTGAAATCCACGCCCTGACCAATTGCAGACACAATCAGATCGGCGGGAAGGTCACGTTCCGTACCTTCTATGAGCTTGGTTTCTTTCCCTTCCATCACGAAATCCGAAACACGCAAAGCGGTTGCACGACCGCGCTCGTCCAGAATCACTGCGATGGGGGTTACGCCACCCAGAATTTCAATACCTTCTTGCTGAGCGTGCTCAATTTCATGCTTGCTGGCGTTCATCTTGTCGATGGTGGCGCGGGAAACCAGTACCACTTCGGCGCCTTCACGTGCAGAAACCGACGCAACGTCATGAGCCATGTGACCAGAAATGACGTTCTCTGCACTCGGACGCTCGTCAACGGTGCCAGCCTTGGTCACGTTACCCAGACGACGTGCAACGGTTACCACGTCGATCGAAGTATCACCACCACCGATCACAACCACGCGATTACCGACGTGCTGCAGACGACCTTCGTTAAATGCACGCAGGAACGCAACAGCGGTTACGACGTTCGGGGCTTCGGCACCGGGGACGGGCAAGGGACGACCGGCTTGTGCGCCCATCGCCATGAATACGGCATCATATTCCTTGTCGATTTCTTCGTAGCTTACATCGGAGCCTACACGCGTCTTCAAGCGTGTTTCAACACCCATTTCGATTATGCGGCCAATTTCCGAATCGAGCATTTCACGTGGCGTACGGAAGCCAGGAATGCCGTAGCGCATCATGCCGCCCAGTTCTTCATGCTCATCAAAAATCGTAACGCCGTGACCGCGCAAACGCAGCTGGTAAGCAGCAGCTAGACCAGCAGGTCCCGCACCGATGATTGCAACTTTTTTACCGGTGGACGCGCCAGCCGGTGTGAATTTCATGCTGTTTTCAATGCCCCAGTCGCCAATGAAATGCTCGACTGAGTTGATGCCCACATGGTCTTCAACCATGTTGCGATTACAGCCTGATTCACAAGGGGCCGGGCAGACACGACCCATGACTGCAGGAAAGGGGTTTGCCGATGTCACACGCTCGAAAGCGTATTGCTGCCAGGTTACACCAGCTGGGGGTTTCTCGATGCCACGTACGATGTTCAAGTAGCCGCGGATATCCTCACCTGCCGGGCAAGAACCCTGGCATGGCGGCGTAGCAAGCATGTACTCGGGGCACTTATGCGTCCAACTGGCTTGGAAAATTACGTCCTGTGAAGAACGGAATTGGCCCTCTTTCTCGCCTTCTTTATAACGACGATATGATACGCCTTCGGTTTTTGCTTGATTCGTCGTGACAGCCATGCTGGTTCTCCTAACGCTTACGTAACTAAAGATAGATTAATTGCAATCAGCCAGCTTATTCAGCTTTGTCCAGCTTGATTGCCTTGCTGACCAATTGATGTACTCCGCCCACCATACTCATGTCGAAGCCATACTTGGGCAATACTTTGGTGAACTGCGCTTTGCAAATTGCGCAGATCATGGCCATAAAATTGACCTTGTGTTCTTTGACTACATTATTCAGTGCAGTGGCACGTGGCAATGCGCCTTTGACACGAACCTCCAACAAGTCGTCGGTCAGAATGCCGCCACCACCACCGCAGCAGAATGTGGCTTCGCCGATTGTTCCATCAGCCATGTCGTGGAAATTGTTTACCACCGACTTGATCAATTCGCGCGGAATGGTGAACTGACCACCGGGTTCAGTGCCCATGCGTGATGCGCGCGCCACATTACAGGAATCGTGGTACGTCACGACCAAATCGTCGTTGAGTGATGGATCAACCTTGATCTTGCCCGACTTGATGAGATCGTTTGTCAGTTCACAAATGTGCTGAGGCTGCGGGTAATTTGGATCAAGTTGTTTTTGGAACTCAATCGAGAAGGGGTCATCACCCCCATAGCCAATACCGGTCAACGTATTCCAGAAGCTGTAAGCCACGCGCCAGGCGTGGCCGCACTCGCCAACAACAATGCGCTTGACGCCCAGCTCAATCGCGGAATCGCGAATGCGCATGGCAACCTTGCGCATGGTTTCGTAGTTTCCGTTAAACAGGCCAAAGTTGCCTGCTTCAGAAGCATGGGTGGACAAAGTCCAACTGATGCCTGCGGCATGAAACACTTTGGCATAACCGATTAGCGACTCTACGTGGGGCTCGGAGAAGAAGTCTGCCGACGGTGTGATCAGCAAAACTTCTGCGCCCTTCACATCCAGCGGCATTTTGACTGCAACGCCGGTATCAGCCTCAATATCTTCTTCCAGGCCTTCCAGCGTGTCTTCCAGTGCTGGGCCCGGCAGACCGAGGTTGTTACCGATCTTCTGCACTTTGCCCAAAATTTCATTCGAGTACTTCTGGCCCATGCCGACATGGTTCAGAATCTCGCGGCCGGCCATGGTGATCTCGGCGGTATCAATGCCATAAGGGCAATAAACCGAGCATCGGCGACATTCCGAGCATTGATGGTAATAGTTATACCAATCGCCCAGAATGTCCTGGGTCAGGTCTTTAGCGCCCACCAGCTTGGGAAACAGCTTGCCTGCCGTGGTGAAGTAGCGGCGATAAACCTGACGCATCAGATCCTGGCGCGCCACTGGCATATTTTTGGGATCAGATGTTCCCAGATAATAGTGACATTTATCCGTGCATGCCCCGCAATGCACACAGGCGTCGAGGAAAACCTTCAGTGAACGGTACTTCCCCAGCAAGTCGCCCATCTTGTCAATTGCCCGTTCTTTCCAGTCTTCAGGCAGTTCGTGCGGATACCCCATGAAATCCTGGACCGGCTTGGTAGCAGGAAAAGTTTTGGCGTGCGCCATCACTCCTTCCCGAAGCTTTGGGATCTCGATTTCGTTTTTGATTTCCGGAACGTCAAATACTGGAGCGGCCACTTGTAAATCCTTTGTCCGTGCTTATTTATCGAGGGCTAATGCCAACGAATTATTTTGTCTGGTTAACCTGTTTCGCCCACCCAGCCTGCGCATGCCGTTTTTCGCGCGGATTATCCACCTGGTTTCGCGTTGGGCTAAAAAACAACCCCGGTGCATGCAGCAATTTGCTTATCGGGAAAATCAGCATTAAAAAAGCAACCATGGCCAGGTGAATCAGCAGCGTCAGATCCTGAGGCAGCGGCTGAACATCAAAATACATCAAGCCCAGAAAGAACATTTTCAGCGCAACAATGTCGGTATGGACAACAAAGGTCATCAACATGCCAGTCACGCCAATTGCAATCAGCAACACCAGCATCAGATAGTCAGATGGGGTCGATATGTAACGTACCCGATCAACCAGAAAGCGGCGGGCGAGCAGCCCGAGCATGCCGATCACCATCATGAAACTTGCGTACTTGCCAAACGGTTGAATGATATCGACCCAAAACCAGACGGGCTCGGTGAAATAGCGAAGATGACGCAGCAGCACCAGCAACAACCCGAAATGGAACAGCCAGCCGAAGATCCAGATCCATTTATTAGCCTTGAACAGTGATTCAAAAACCACCACTTCCTTGGCCATGCGAAAAATCACACCACTTCGCGTAGTCGGAGCAGGCGTGGTAGGGATCTTCAGCGGCACAGGCGTGCGGCTGTAGTCGACTATCTTGTAAACCAAGCCGATTGCCATCACCAACGCTGCGATGTAAAACATCCCGGCGTAAATCATCGTCACTGTAGACAAACCCATTCCCCTTACTACTCATTTGTTTCCAAATCAAACGTACAACACACCCATGGCAGCAAATTTGATTTGGAAACAAATGCCAGAAATCGAAGTCGCCCCGTAATCTTTACCGAGGCGACTCGACAACCTTACAACTTAGATACAGCCAGTTGGCTTGGGCAGACCAGCAATCTTACAAGCCTGCTTGGCGGGACCGTACGGGAACAACTCATACAAGTACTTGTTGTTGCCTTTATCGGGACCGAGCTTCTTGCCAATTGCCTTGGTCAGCACGCGAACGGCAGGTGCGATCTGATATTCGGCGTAGTACTCACGCAGGAAGTTAACAACTTCCCAGTGGCCGTCGGTCATCTCGACCTTCTCTTCGACAGCCATGTACTTGGCGATGTCTTCGTTCCACTGCGACAGATCGACCAAATAACCTTCTTCGTCGACTTCGACTTCTTTACCGGCGATTTCCACCATGGGCATAGCAATACTCCTTCAGTTAAAAGTTACAGCCAAGACTGACAGCTTTTGTGTTCTGCAACCAGATCCACAAAACCACCGTAATCCACGACATTGACTCCGTCCAACACACGCCCGGACATGCCACGCGCCGCCAGATCAGGACCGAGAGCGTAAATCTTGAGGTCAGCAGCTGCCGCCTGGATTTTCGCCGCTGCCGCGCCGCCCTTCGTCACCGCGTAAACCGCGTCTTCGATCAGCAATACAGCAGAACCTTTTGTGGCCATGGCGAGGCAGCTTTCCAGCGATCCCCTGTCCGTAGCCGACTTATTCACAATATGCAACATATCCGTCCCCTTAGAAGCTGATCACGACGTCTTGCTCGGCCATGAGATTTGCCATCTCATCCACCGAGAGAACCGTCACATCGACAATCAGGTCTTCTTCAGTCAGACCACGCGCATCCATCGACTTTTGGTCGACATACAACTTCTCGATGTCGTATCCATCCAGTGCACGATAGGTCTTGGAAAAATCCTTGACCTCGATGCCCTTGGTGTCAACGCCTTTAATCAGCTGGTACACACCGTCATCAGTAAATACCATGCTTACATCCTGATCGAAAGCTGCCGTAATAAGCACAACCTCCAGACCTTCCAGCGCATACACGGTACCGTGTGGCGCCTTACGGTTCAGGAACATGAATTTTTTGATGATGCCGGAGCCTTCATCCATATCGTCCATTTCACTCATCTCGTTATTCCTCAATCACCGAACGTCACGAGACGATCGTACTGAATACCCATTTCAACCAGCTGGCCCAAACCGGATATACGGAAGTTGTCGCCAAGTACGCCGTCAGTAATGCCGCGACGCTGCGCAGCAGCCACGCACACAACCAGATCAACACCATGATCTGCCGCCAGCTTTTCCCACCGCGCAGCTACGTTGCGGTCATCCTGGGGAGGTGTAGCCAGACGCGTAGCGTTATATACGCCATCATGGTAGAAAAAAACACGTTGAACTTTGTGACCCTTCTCAATCGCTGCACGAGCGAAGAGAAAAGCACTGTCACTGGCCTGATGGGTATAAGGCCCTTCGTTAATAAGTATGCCGAATTGCATAGCTAGCACAAGCTCCGAAAAATCAGTGTATTTTATCGAACCACCGCCGCAGCCTTGGCTGCGGCGGTGTCGACAGCGTCCAGAAACAGCTTAGAAGCGAATATGCGCTGAAGCGTTCAGGTTGGCACGACCACCACGCCAGTTATCGATGTGATACTTGGTGAAGGGGAGGCCGGTCTTTTCAAAGAACGCGGGCCAGCCAATACGATCGATCCAGTCAATCATGCGCTCCCAAGGCTTGCCATCTTCCTTGTAAGTCGCCAGGATTTTCTTGACCACTACCGCAACTTCAGGCCAACGCGGTGCGTTGTTCGGCAGACCGGATGCGACCAGCTTGTGGAAGGTCGGCTTCGAACGTGCGTTCGAGTTTTTGCCACCCACCCAGATTGCCAGCTTCGAATGCTCAGGATCGTTGATCTGCATCGGAGGACAAGGAGGGAAGCACGCGCCACAACAAATGCACTTCTTCTCGTCAACTTCCAGCGAAGGCTTGCCATTCACCAGGGCGGGGCGGATCGCTGCAACCGGGCAACGCGCAACCACCGAAGGACGCTCACACACGTTGGCAACCAGATCATGGTTGATCTTGGGAGGCTTGGTGTGCTGAACGATGATGGCGATATCCGCTTGGCCGCCGCAGTTGATTTCGCAGCAGGAGGTCGACATCTTGACGCGGTTAGGCATCTCGCAATTGACGAACTCTTCGTACAGCTCATCCATCAGCGCCTTAACCACGCCGGAAGCGTCAGTGCCAGGAATGTCGCAGTGCAACCAGCCCTGGGTGTGCGAAATCATCGACACCGAGTTGGCCGTTCCACCAATGGGGTAGCCCTTGTCGTTCAGCGCCTTGATCAGCGGCTCAACCTTGGTGCCATCAGACACCATGTATTCAATATTCGAACGTGCTGTAAAACGCACGAAACCATCACCAAACTGATCGGCAATATCAGCCAACTCACGAATGGTGTAGTGATCCATTTGACGCGCTGTGCCGGCCTTGACCGTCCAGATTTCGTCACCAGATTCAGCACGGTGGTAAAGCACACCCGGCTTCGGATGGCTATGGAAAGACCACTTTCCATAGTTTTTCACCATCACGGGGTGCATGTAGGGCATCGGGTCCGGAGCGCCGGATTCGATAGGCGGACGCATTTCTGCCATGATTTTTCTCCAACAAATTTAATGTGCGGAAGCCGGCTGTACCGACCCCCGCAGTAAGCGAATTAAGCTGCGGTCGACTGCTTGTACTCGTTCCACTTCTCGACTTGCTCGTCCCAATCGTCGGCACGGAAGTAAGGGTTGGAACGCGGCTCTTTGATCATGTTGGGATCAACCGGAATGTCCATGCCTTCGAGGAAGTTGGTCAGACCGATACGCTCGATCATTTCACCGGTACGCTCATGCTCCAGCGCGTTTTCAGCGAAGAAGTCGAGAATGTTGCGTGCCAGTTCGTTCAGTTTTTCGAAGTCTTCATCGGACTCGAGCTTCATGAACGGAATCACGACGGTGCCCATGGTCGCGCCAATCTTCAGCACGCCCTTACCACCAACCAGAATCGACACACCTTTGTCAGCGCCGGGCAGCAGGCCGCCGGGGATGACGTTCAGGCAATGCATGCAACGCACGCAGTTTTTGTTATCGATGCACATGACATTGCCGTCGCCGAGTGCAGCGGTGGAGACAGTCGCGCTCGCAACCACTTTGTCCGCAGCAACCAGCGTGATGGCCTTGGTCGGGCACTTGCTGATCACGTCGTTGACGAGGTCAGACATGCCGTGGGCTTTATAGTAATCCTGAACCTGCGCTTCGTTGACGCGGATGTTGTCGCGCCAAGTACCGATGGTGGCCATGTCGGAACGCTGAATCGCGTTGACACAGTCGTTCGGGCAGCCGGAGAATTTGAATTTGAACTTGTAAGGCAGGGACGGACGGTGCATGTCGTCCAGGTTGTTGTTGATGACGGTGCGCAGTGCTTTGGCTTCGTCATAGCAGGACATTTCGCAACGCGCAGCGCCAACGCAGGACATCGAGGTGCGCAGTGCGGGACCCGCACCACCAAGGTCGAAACCCATTTCGTTGAACGCGTCAAATGCGGGCTGCACGTCAGCGGTTTTGATGCCCTGGAACATGATGTCGCCAGACTGTCCGTGGAACGCGATCAGGCCCGAACCACCTGTGTCCGACCAGACATCACACATTTTGCGCAACAGGTCTGAGCTGTAGTGCATGCCTGCAGGCGGTTGAACGCGCAGGGTGTGGAATTCTGCAGCCTCAGGGAACAGCGGCTTGTGGTTAGCATCTTTCAATTCGGTGAAACGGGGGATAACACCACCACCGTAACCGAACACACCAACCGTACCACCCTTCCAGTAACCTGTTTTGGTCTGGTATGACGTTTCCAGCTGACCCATCAGGTCAACCATCATGTCATTGTCTTTCGCGAGGCGCTTGAGGCCGGTCACGAAGCTGGGCCACGGGCCATTCTCGAGCTCGTCCAGATTGGGCGTATCAATCATTTGCTTTGCCATTATCTTCTCTCCTAGAAAAATTCGTAACGCCCGTTCAGCCGGCAGCTCAACGGTATCCAAACATCGTATTGGCTTGAGGGTCGCACCACCATCATTCCGATGGGTAAATCGACTACTCCATAGCGGTAGGCTTATACCTACCCATATGGCGTAGTCAAGTTTCCCCCAACACGGTAATGCCTCTCTACAACAAAGAATGAGACATTACACAACCGCCACATCAATCCATAAGAGTATTAAAATATTGTTGCGAACGCAAGCCCATGCACCATTCAGGGTTGAAATATCACGTCACACCCTCATTCAGATTCATTGCGTGAGTTGTCATCGAATGCACTTACCCGACAATTTATATAGAACGGACTGAAAACAAACAAATGGCCGAGATCACCCCCATAGATAAATTGCGACTGCCTTTTGGTGGCCAGGAAATCGAGTTCCAGAATTTCGTACACGAATCAGGGGGTGTCCCTTTTTTGCGCATTCGGATACGCGAGAACAAGCGTTTTACCATTTTTGAAGTGGATCCAACCAGCGCGCAGAAGTGGGCTGATGTGATGAATGCATGGGCCAAGGAGCACGCCGGGGAAGTGTCATGACATGGGCTAGCTGGCCAGAAGACAAGCCGGAAGAGTACATCCCGAGCATGATTGATCTGCAATTTGACCTGGTTGGCACGACGATCCAGGCCGACAACGCTCAATTACTGTCTGATGCGATATTGAATCTGTTACCTTGGCTGGGAGACCATGCGGGTGCGGGCATACAGCACCTGAAAGGCGCTGAGACCAACAGCGGAGATACCACACTGAATATCAACCGGCGTGCCAAAATGTTCATGCGCGTGCCCAAAAGCCGGGTGGATGACATGCAAATACTGTGTGGGAAAACGCTCGATTTGAGTGGCCACGCTTTGCAAATCGGCAATTTCAAAACGCGTGCCTTCACGCCTTTTGCCAACATCTACGCTCACTTCGTTGACACAGGTAGCGCTGGTGAAGAACAATTCGTCCAGGATGTGATGCGCGAGCTCGATGGACACTTCAAGCTACGTTGCGGATTTATCTGTGGCAAGCAGCAAACCCTGCAAAGCGCATCGGGCCCGCTTTATGGCTATAGCCTGATGTTGCATGAAGTCCCACCCCACAAATCCCTGCAAATTCAGGATGAGGGCCTGGGGCGCAATCGGTTGTTAGGCTGCGGGATTTTCATCCCGCATAAATCCATTGCACCGGTCGTACCGGTCATTTTTTAAAAACCAAACCTGAAAGGAGCAGTAATCATGGGTTATTTGTTGAATGGCGAAGAACTGGAAACAGGCGAAGAGGAATTCCTGCTGGAAGCCAATTTCAGCGACGAGATCGTCCCTATCATCGCCGAAGCCGAAGGTATCAAATTGACCGAAGCGCACTGGCAAGTCGTGAACTACCTGCGTGACAAATACAAGGAAGACGGTCAGACCCCAAACTTCCGCAACATGGTCGCCGAACTGACTGACCTGCATGACGGCGTGGACTGGAAGAAAGCATTGTATGAGCTGTTCCCCAACCAGCCTGCACGTCAAGGTTGCCGCGTTTCCGGCCTGCCCAAGCCTTACGGCAAAGGCGGCTACTAAGTAGTACGGGGGCAGAACCAGAGCCGTTCATCGCGCTGCTGCCCCCATTTTCACGCCTGAAGTCAACTTATGTCCAACACGGTTGTATCCACAGATTCCCTGGCCAGCCAGCTCGACAATCCGAGCTGGCTGGTGATCGACTGCCGCTTTACGCTCACCGATACCGAAGCCGGTCGGCGAGCCTATGCGGCAGGCCATATACCCGGTGCGCGTTATGCGCATCTGGACGAAGACTTGTCTTCCCCCGTCACGCCCACCAGCGGACGACACCCGCTGCCCGACCTGAATGCGTTTTGCACCAAACTCGGCGCCTGGGGCATAACCGCCGAATCCCAAGTAGTCGTCTATGACGACAGCTTTGGTTCGATGGCCGTGCGCCTGTGGTGGTTATTGCGCGGGCTCGGCCACAAAAAAGTCGCGTTGCTCGACGGCGGCCTGCCGAAATGGACGCGCGAACAGCATCCGCTGACCGATGCCCTGCCTGCCATGACGGCGCGGACTTATCCTTGCCCTGCCCGCCCGAGCTGGGGCGTAGACGCCGCAACAGTCGACACCATCCGTCAAAGCACTGCGCACAAACTTGTCGACGCCCGCCCGGAGCAACGTTTCAGCGGCGAACGCGAACCACTTGATACCGTGGCCGGTCACATACCCGGGGCGGTCAACTGGGTGTTCGAGGAAAACCTCGACATGGACGGCACCTACCTGCCTGCCGATGAGCTGCGCGAAAACTATACCCACCTGCTGAATGGTGTGGCACCGGAAAACGTCGTCCACACCTGTGGTTCCGGCGTCACTGCGTCCCATAATATTCTGGCGATGGAAATTGCCGGCTTGCCCGGCTCACAGCTTTACCCCGGCTCATGGAGCGAATGGATTCGTGATCCGCATCGCCCTGTCGCTACTGGAGAAGTCGCCTAAGCGGCTTCGAGGAGAACACCCATGGTCAAACCCGTTAGAGTCCGTACCATCTGGTTTAAAAAAGACGGTGAGCGTACCGCCAATGAAATCGCCAGTGCGGTCGCCACCACCACCTGGCGCGTCGCCGACAAGGCGATGGACAACCTCGGTCGCGAAAACTACGACATCATCACCCCGGCGCGCGGCTTCAAGCTGATCGCCGAATTTGTCGCCTTTCTGGCGCATTACTGCGACCGCATGGCCTACGCCACGCTCTCGCCGGAACGCCGTATTGCCGTACTGCAGGCCGTATCCAACCGTCTGGGCGAATTGATGGAGGAAAACATCATCAGCGTCGCGGGTCCGGACGGCAACCGTAACTTCAAGGCCGAATTCATCGAATTCCTGAATCGGCGCTTTGAAGAATACTCAGAGTTCGAGTTTCCCGACGAGGAAAAGGCAAGTTTTCCGGCATTGCGCTTTCTGAGTCTGCAAATCCGCGAGGAAATGGGCGACAACGACAAGACCTGGATCATGGACCAGATCATGGACATCGAAATGCCCGAAATGATGGGCACGGTGAGAAAGAGCTTCACGGGCCTGCTGTCGGATGGGCCGGTCAAGCGCGGCTTTGGCTCACCTGACATGCTGCCGCCGGAATAAATGTCGGCCTCGCCGTCCCCTTTCGACCTCTCCAACGAAACGGGCTATCGCGCCTGGCGTAACGCCAAACTCGCTTCGTACCCGCGTGACGTCGATGCGTTGATCGTCACGCTCAGTAATCCGAAGCAATTATCCAGGGCTGAAACAACCGCACTGGCCGCGTGCTGCGCGCGCAGCAACATGGTCATCTACCATGCGCCGAATCACTCGCCCGCCGACAAATCATTTCCGCATCAACTTGCGGCCCAATTGGGCCTCGTCCGACTGGAAGGCAACTACCTGTCGGACGAAGATGGTCTGTCCAGCATCACGCCGGCAGAGACTGAAAGCGGCGGGCGCGGCGAATTCATCCCCTATACGAACAAATCGATCAACTGGCATACCGACGGCTATTACAACGCGCTTGATCGCCGCATTCTCGGCATGACGCTTCACTGCGCGCAGGATGCCGAATCAGGCGGCGACAATGCATTGCTCGACCACGAGATTGCCTATATCCAGTTGCGCGACATCAACCCGGATTACATTGCCACGTTGATGCGACCGGACGCGATGACCATTCCCGCCCGCATGGACGATGACGATATCGCCCGCGCCGAGCAAAGCGGTCCGGTGTTTGCCATCGACCCCGAACAAGGCTTTCTCACCATGCGTTACACCGCGCGCACACGCTCGATCGTATGGAAGGCCGACACTCTCACGCAGGCTGCCGTCAAAACCCTGGCTGATATTCTCGCCAATTCGGAATACATTCTGAACGCACATCTGCGCCCCGGCATGGGGTTACTATGTAACAACGTCCTGCACACCCGCAGCGCGTTTATCGACTCACCCTCACACCGCCGCCTGCTCTATCGCGGGCGCTATTACGACCGCCTGCGCTTTGATTTGGACAAAGCTCCCGCCCGCGCAGCCTAGGCAGCGGGTAAAATAGCCGTCTTCTTTTTCGGCCCACGCCGTCATGCAGCTTCTCACCCTCGGGGTCAACCATCACACCGCACCGCTCGCGATCCGCGAACAGGTCGCGTTCGGCCCCGAAAAACTGGTGCAGGCGCTGCATGAGCTGACGCAAAGTCAACGTGCGTCTGAGGTCGCCATCCTGTCGACCTGCAACCGCACCGAGTTGTACTGCAACACGCCTTCGCCCGAATCTGTCACGCAATGGCTGGCCGATTTTCACCACATCGAGCGCCGTGAACTCGCGCCTTATCTGTATGCCCTGCCGCGTGAACAAGCCGCGCAGCACGCATTCCGCGTCGCGGCCGGACTCGATTCGATGGTGCTGGGCGAAACTCAAATTCTCGGCCAGATGAAACAGGCAGTTCACACTGCCGAAGAAGCCGGCACGCTTGGCCTGTTACTGCACAAGCTGTTCCAACGCACCTTCTCGGTGGCCAAGGAAGTCCGCACCAGCACCGAAATCGGCGCCAATTCGGTGTCGATGGCTGCCGCTGCGGTAAAGCTTGCCGAACGGATTTTTCCCAGCGTCAAGGAACAGGCCTGTTTGTTCATCGGCGCCGGCGAGATGATCGAGTTGTGCATCACTCACTTTGCCGCGCAGCATCCGCGCCGCATGACGGTGGCCAACCGCACCGCCGAACGCGCCCGCCCGCTGGCCGAGCGTTTTGGCGCCAGCGTCATCCCGCTGACCGCCTTGCCGGAAGAACTCCCGAACTACGACATCATCATCACCTCCACCGCCAGCCCGCTGCCTATCCTTGGCAAGGGCCTGCTCGAACGCGCCATCAAGCAACGCCGCCACCGCCCGATTTTTATCGTCGATTTGGCGGTACCGCGCGACGTTGAAGCTGAAGTCGCCAATATGGACGACGTGTTTCTCTATACCGTCGACGACCTCGGCCAAGTGGTGCGCGAAGGCATGGACAACCGCGTCGCCCAGGTGGTACAGGCCGAGGCGATCATCGAAACCAGCGTAGAAAGCTTTGTGCACTGGATGGAAGGGCGCGAAGTCGTGCCAGTCATCCGTTCGCTGCGCGACAGCGCCGAGCGCTACCGTCGCCACGAATTCGAAAAGGCCGAAAAAGCACTGGCGCGTGGCGAAGACCCACGGACCGTGCTCGAGGCGATGAGCCATGCCCTCTCCAACAAGCTGCTTCACGGCCCAAGCCACGCGCTCAACCACGCCCTCACTGACGAACGCGAGCAACTCGTCCGCCTGATCAGCCAGTTGTACGGGTTACACCGGGAATGAAAGCCTCGCTGACCGGCAAGCTCGCTCGTGCCGACGAGCGGCTCGAGGAACTCGATGCACTACTGTCGCAGCCTGAAATTGCCGGTGACATGGAACGCTACCGCAAGCTTACCCGTGAGCATGCGGACATCACGCCGGTGGTCGCGTTGTACCGTCAATTCCGACAAGTTGAGGCCGACCAGAAAACCGCCCACGAACTGTTGGCCGATCCGGACATGCGCGAGTTGGCCGAAGCCGAACTCGCTAACAGCGCCGAGCGCATCACGCAACTGGAAAACGAACTGCAATCTGCGCTACTGCCCAAAGATCCCAACGACGAACGGAATATTTTTCTGGAAATTCGCGCCGGAACCGGCGGTGACGAATCCGCGCTGTTTGCAGGGAATCTGCTGCGCATGTATACGCGCTACGCCGAACGCCAGGGCTGGAAAGTGGAAGTGGTGTCGGAAAATCCTGGCGAGGTTGGCGGCTACAAGGAAGCCATCGTGCGTATCGCGGGGCAGGGGGCGTATTCACGGCTGAAGTTCGAGTCCGGTGGCCATCGCGTGCAGCGGGTGCCGGAAACCGAGTCGCAGGGACGGATCCATACTTCGGCGTGCACCGTTGCGGTGATGCCGGAAGCCGATGAAGTCAGTGAAATCACCATCAATCCGGCAGATCTACGCGTCGACACATATCGCGCCTCGGGCGCAGGCGGTCAGCACATCAACAAAACTGATTCCGCGATCCGCATCACCCACCTGCCGACCGGCCTGGTGGTCGAATGCCAGGACGACCGCTCGCAACACCGCAACCGCGCCCAGGCCATGAGCGTGCTGGCGGCACGGCTGAAAGACCGCGAGCTACAGGCCCTGCAAGCCGCCGAAGCCAGCACCCGCAAGAGCCTGGTCGGCACGGGCGACCGCTCCGACCGCATCCGTACCTACAATTTCCCGCAAGGCCGCATCACCGACCACCGCATCAACCTCACGCTCTACAAGATCGACGCCATGATGGACGGCGAGCTGACCGAATTATTTGATGCGCTAGCGGCCGAACATCAGGCCGAATTACTGGCCACCCTGTCCGGCGAAGCCTGAGTGAACGTTGCCCAAATTCTCGATGATGCAACCGCGCAAATCGCCGCTGCGCTTGGGCTGGATAAACGTGTAGCCCGACTAGAGGCCCGCGTGCTCGCATCATTCGGCTGGGCAGTGGAAACAGCATGGTTGATTGCACACGACACCGATGCCCTATCCGATACGCAAATCACGACGTTTCAATCCCTGCTGTCGCGACGCCTGGAAGGCCAGCCTATCGCCTACCTCGTCGGAACACGCGAGTTTTATGGTCGCCCATTTCTGGTCACGCCCGATGTCCTCATTCCCCGCCCCGATACGGAGCTGCTGGTCGAGCTTGCGCTGGAACACATCCCGCCGGATCGGGCCATGGACATACTGGATCTGGGCACCGGAAGCGGTTGCATTGCCATCACCCTGGCACTGGAGCGACCGTCGGCACGGATAACCGCTTCAGACCGCTCGACTGCGGCTCTGGACGTCGCGCATCGCAATGCCGAGCACCTTGGCGCGCGCGTTGAATTCATGACCAGCAACTGGTTCGCCGCATTTTCCGGGCGGAAGTTCGACCTGATTGTCAGCAATCCACCGTATGTTGCAGCAGCAGACCCCCACCTGACACGTGGCGACGTTCGCTTTGAACCCTTGAGTGCACTGACTGCCGGGCAGGACGGGCTGGATGACCTTCGCCAGCTTACGCGTTCAGCACGCGAGCATCTGCAAGCGGATGGAACATTGCTGTTGGAACACGGCTACGATCAAGCTGAGGCAGTACAAGATTTGTTGCAAACCCATGGTATAAATGCCGCCCGGGGCTGGGCAGACTTGGCTGGCGTTTCCCGCGTAAGCGGAGGCAAACTGTCGAAATAATTTACATCTTGCCAACTACCCTCGCCATGGCAATTCGCTGGATACCCCTTCCACCGGTCAATTCAGGTGCGCAGGCCATATGCTGGCGCGTTTCTTGCTGATGTACTGATTAAACCGTATCTAAATAATTATCGAGGCCTGCCATGTCTGACCCCTCTCCCGACACGCAAGACACACCGCTCGAGGCAACGCACACTGCGGAAATCAATTCTTCCCGTCGCAAACTGACCGGAGCCGTCCTCGGCGGTTCCGCGATTTTCACGCTGGCGAGTCGGCCGGTGTTGGCTGGTGTCTGTCAGACCCCATCGGCAGCCGTCTCGGGAAACCTGAGCCAGCATGGCACGCCAGCGGTATGCAGAGGGCTATCGCCCGGATACTGGAAAGAACATCCGAACCAATGGCCCAAGCCTACTTATGACCCAGGGACAGCCACCCGGCCTTCTGGAAGTGCAGGCAATGGTTTCAGGAACCAAACCGAGAACTGGAGTGGCGGTACCTTGTTCCATCCGACTTTCGCTGGCACCCTGTTCAAGGCGGATCTCGACCAAAATGTCACCACGGCCAAAACCTCGCTTTCCATGATGCAGGTCATGCAGATGAACAATGGCAACAATCCATGGGGCCTGACCGATCCAGACAACCTGGGTGCGCATATTGTCGCTGCGTTGCTGAACGCAAAAAAGACTTACACATCAGGTGTGCTGTCGGAAATGCAGGTCATCACCATGTGGAACGAATGGGTGAGTAAGGGCTATTTTGAACCCACCGCCGGGGTGCACTGGACTTCGGCCCAGATCGTGATCTATATCCAGTCCACTTTCGCCTGAGTAGCCGCTCCCAGCCCGTTCACAGCCTCAAACCTGTCGTCACACATCGCGATTGCCACGCTTCCAGATCAAAACCTTTGAACCCGAGGCCGTTGTCTTCGACACGGCCTCGGGTGACACCCATTACCTGACCCCGCTTGCTCTGGCGCTATTTCAGCTCATCCAAAACCAGCCTGGCATGACGGCGGCCGACATTGAAACAAGCCTGGCCGCCCGGCTTTCCCTCCAAACCGGTCCTCATTTCACTCAGATGACAGATGAAGCGATTAGCAGCTTGCGCCGGATCGGCCTGCTGGCTGCGCCATGAAACTGCAGCAACTTTCAGCTGCCGACTTGCGGCAACAGCTCGCAGGAGAAGGAGTCTGGTTACGAACAGGCCCATTTTCGCTCAGAATCCGTTCGCAACTCCCGCGTATCGCTGAAGGCCTTTCCGATCTGTACGGCCAATTTGAAGTGCGCAACTCAAGTCAGGCATTCGCGGACTTTCACATAACGCTAAATCCCCCAACCCGCCTGCGTCGCTGGTTTCGCCCTCAGGTGGGATTTTCTTTCGACGGCAACCAACCATTCAAGGCATTACCGCTCGATCAGGCTTACCCCATGCTGGAATGGGGCTTGAACTGGTGCGTATCGATGCACGCCCATCAATACCTGATCATTCATGCTGCTGTCGTTGAAAAAAACGGCCTGGCGGTAATTCTTCCGGCACCCCCTGGTTCGGGGAAAAGCACCCTGACTGCGGGTCTGGTGCTTTCCGGTTGGCGTTTGCTTTCGGACGAACTGACGCTGATAGACCGCAAGACCGGCATGATTCATGCCTTGCCTCGCCCGGTCAGCCTGAAAAACCAGTCGATTGAGGTCATCCGCCAATTTAGCCCCGAGACCTTCATTAATCGTGCTGCCCACGACACCCTCAAGGGCACCGTCGCCCACATGCGCCCGCCCAAAAGCAGCGTCCAACGTCAACATGAACCCGCCCGTCCGGGCTGGGTGATTTTCCCCAAATGGCGAGCCGATGCTGAAACGCTGCTGACCCCCCGCTCCAAAGCACAGACATTCATGTTCCTGGCACAGAATGCATTCAACTATAGCCATCTCGGCACGGACGGTTTTCGTGTCGGCACGACGTTGATCGAGCAGGTGGGATGCTACGATTTTCAATATAGCCAGTTGCACGAGGCCATCGCGGCCTTTAACCAACTCGCTGGCACCCCCACCCAGGATGCACTTGTCTAAACATACCCCCGTGGCCGCACCTAAGGATCTGGTTTCCCGGATGTTGCGCAGCCCCGATATGCTGTTCAAATTCTCCACAACCGAGTGGGACATGCTGGTGCGGCAAGCGCGTAGTGCCGGATTACTTGCGCGTGTTCACTATGTGTTGGCTCAACACAATATGATTGAAGTCATTCCGGCCGAAGCGCGCTGGCATTTTGAATCAGCCGTGACCCTGGCTAAAAAACAGCAACTGGCCGTACGTTGGGAAGTGGAACAAATACGCGCCGCCCTGAGCGGACTGGATTGCCCGCTTGTCGTGTTAAAGGGCGCTGCTTATGTGACGGCCCAATTACCCGCCGCCCGCGGCCGGCTCTTTAATGACATCGACATTCTGGTGCCGCGCAACCTGCTAAATCAGGCAGAAGCTGCATTGATGCTGGCAGGGTGGCATACCACCGGCTTGTCTCCTTATGACGAGCGCTACTACCGGCGCTGGATGCACGAAATTCCACCGATGCAGCACCTGCACCGCGCCTCGATGATCGATGTGCATCACGCCATCCTGCCCGATACTGCGCGCTATTTTCCCGACCCGCAGAAACTACTCAACGGTATTGAGCCCGCAGGGGATGACCTGCCTGGCGTGTATGTGTTTTCTGCCGAAGACCGCATTCTTCATTCGGCGACCCATCTGTTTCACGATGGCGAACTGCCGCACGGCCTGCGCGACCTTACCGATCTCGATCTTTTGCTGCGTCACGAAGCGGAAACACCACAATTTTGGCCGCGTCTGGTGGCACGTTCAGAAGAGCTCCAACTGGGCCGGTCGTTGTACTACGCGCTGCGCTACACGCAATATTTTCTGGATACTCCGATCCCTCCAACCGTGTGGCATGACCTCCGCTCGGTTACCCCTAACGCTGCACTGTTAAGCATAATGGACAGTATTTTCACCCGGGTGCTCGCCCCGGCCCATGCCAGCTGCGATGATGCATTCAGTTCAATCGCCCGCCAGGCAGCCTATGTGCGCGCGCATTGGTTGCGCATGCCCGCGCATTTATTGATCCCCCACCTGATCCACAAAGCATTTGTCAGCCCTTATCTGGATGACAGCACACCTAAGCCGGCTTGACGTCACCCCCACCATAGGTATAATTCCCGACTATTCCAGTCAAGTATTGTTCAGGAGCGTAAAGATGACCGCATTAGACCGAATTCGTGACCAAGTCACCACCAACACCGTTGTTTTGTATATGAAAGGCACGCCTCAGTTTCCGCAATGCGGCTTTTCTTCTAAAGCAGCGCAAGTGCTGCAAGCCTGCGGTCTGCAGGAGTTTCTGGCTGTGAACGTACTGGCCGACCCCGAAATTTTCGAAAACCTGAAGCATTACGCCAACTGGCCAACCTTCCCCCAGCTGTATATCAAGGGAGAGTTGATCGGCGGTTCTGACATCATGATCGAGATGTACCAAAAGGGTGAAATGCAGACGCTGCTGGAAGAATCTAAAGCCGCTTAAGTCTGCCGCACAGCAACAAAAAAGCCGACTGCATGTCGGCTTTTTTGTTTTCCAAATATCCAGTCTGATCGCAGGTCAGTTCGCCTCATCCGCAGAAGGCTCGCTGTCCATCCCCAGTTCATGAATTTTTCGCGTCAGCGTATTGCGGCCCCATCCCAACAAGTGCGAGGCCTCGATGCGGCGACCACCGGTATGACGCAACGCGACTTCGATCAGCGTTTTTTCGTAATCCTGAGTAAGCGCGTCGAGAATGGCGGCTTCGCCACGCGCCAATCGCGCACTCGCCTCCGCCGCCAGCCCCTGCAACCAGTCGCCGCCAGATTGATTCGAGGATCCCTGCATTAAATCAGACGGCAGATCCCCCACCTCAACCACCTGACCGGGCGCCATCACGGTCAAATAATGGCTGACGTTTTCAAGCTGACGCACGTTGCCACTCCAGGGCAGATTGACCAGCGTCTTCAGCGCGGAATCCGACACGCCCTTCGCCTCCACCCCCAGTTCCCGTGCACTTTTCTGCATGAAGTGGCGCACCAGCAGCGGAATGTCTTCGCGCCGCTCGCGCAGTGCGGGCAGACGCAGGCGGATCACGTTCAAACGATGAAACAGGTCCTCCCGGAACAAGCCTTCGCGCACGCGGACTTCCAGATCCTGGTGCGTCGCGGCAATCACCCGCACATTCACCTTGATCGGCGTGTGCCCCCCCACCCGATAGAACTGGCCGTCGGACAGTACCCGCAACAACCGGGTTTGGAGTTCAGACGGCATGTCGCCGATCTCATCCAGAAACAAGGTGCCGTTATCGGCCTGTTCAAAGCGGCCGCGTCGCTGCGCCGCTGCGCCAGTAAAAGCACCACGCTCATGGCCAAACAATTCGGATTCCAGCAAATCCTTGGGGATGGCAGCGGTATTCAACGCAATAAATGGCCCGGTCGCGCGTGGACTATGTCGATGCAAAGCCCGTGCAACCAGTTCCTTGCCACTACCGGATTCACCCGTGATCAACACCGTGGCATGCGACGGTGCCAGCCGCCCGATGGCGCGAAACACCTCCTGCATCGCCGGCGCCTGACCGAGAATTTCCGGAACCGGGGCATCACTGCTGACCGGCACATCACGGCTGGCATTTTCTGCCAGTGCGCGGCGTACCAGTTCGACGGCCTGATCGACATCGAAGGGCTTCGGCAGATACTCGAACGCGCCCCCCTGAAACGCCGCTACCGCGCTATCGAGGTCGGAATACGCGGTCATGATGATGACCGGCACTTTCGGCAGGCGCTCTTTCAGCGCCTGCAGCAACTCCAGGCCGCTCACTCCCGGCATGCGGATATCGGACAGCACCGCACTCGGTTGGCTACGCTCCAGTTCGCGCAGCGCATCGCCGGCCGAACTGAAAGTCATGCACGGAATCTCATCGCGCAGCAGTGCTTTTTCCAGCACCCAGCGAATGGAACGGTCGTCATCAATAATCCAGACACAGCTTGGTTTTGGCATGGTGTTCAATTCGGAAGCGGAAGAAAAATAGAAAATACAGTGTGGCCGGGCTGACTCTCACAGTCGATCGTGCCATGGTTTTGTGCAACCAGTGTTTGCGCGACCGCCAACCCCAAGCCGCTACCGCCTTCACGGCCCGACACCAGCGGGTAAAAAATCTGTTCGCGGATCTCATCGGGAATGCCCGGTCCATTGTCGATAATTTCGATCAGCATTCCTAACTGGTAGCGGCGGCTTTCCAGCGTGATTTGCCGCGCTACCCGTGTTTTGAGAATGATTTCACCCTGCCCGTGCATTGCCTGCACCGCATTGCGTGCAACGTTGAGCGTAGCCTGGATCAACTGCTCAGAGTCGGCATGAATTTCCGGCAGACTGATATCGTAGTCGCGCCGCAATGCCACGCTCGGCGTCTCAGCCAGAATCAGGCTACGAACCCGCTCAAGGACTTCATGGATATTGACCGCACCAAAACGGGGCATCCGGTGCGGCGTCAACAATCGCTCCATCAGCGATTGCAGACGGTCTGATTCCTTGATGATGACTTGAGTGTATTCACGCAGCGACTCGCGCGGCAGCTCGTGTTCCAGCAATTGCGCAGCGCCGCGAATGCCGCCTAATGGATTCTTGATTTCATGCGCGAGATTGCGCAAGAGTTCGCGATTGGCTTCCTGCTGCAAGCGCGCCCGTTCCAGCCTGGCTATGCGCAACTGAGGGTCCGCCGCACGCATCTCGATCAACATGGCATGAGCAGGACTTTCTAGTGGAGAAACACTGCACCCGACCCGCAGGGTGGGGTGTCCCCCCATCATGAGATCCAGTTCGTACTCAATGACCACTTCCTGTTCGCTGCGTGCAGTCTGTATCGCATTCAAAAGCTCGGGACTACGCGCAAATGCCTTTAATACATCTTCTCCGACCAGAAGCGCGCCTGACACGCCGAGCAAAGTTTCTGCCGCGGGGTTGATGAAGACAATGCGGCCGTCTGCATCCAGCACCAAGGTGCCGGTAGACAAACAATCGAGTCCGGTAAAGTCTGTTGGAGGGGGCAGCGACATACTCATACACTCATCAGAAGCACTGATTGTGCCAGAGCGTGGTTATTGACGCTTTATCGGTTTTACAACCACGGCCTACTTCTTGCGAGTGGAGCGTAGCCGTTGAGGCTTTAGCTTCTTTAGCGTGTGGTTGTTAGCACTTGAATTGAGCGTGTTCCGGTTGAATCACCAGGCCCGCATTACTGCGTGTCGAGCCAGGCTCTTATTTCAGATTAGCCAATTCGCGTTGGATCGAGGTCACGTTCTGCTCGTGTTGTTCCAGCGTGGTTTGCAGCTTCTTGATGCGATTAAGATAGGTTGAATCGGTCGCGCGCTCACCCGGCTGGACACGCTCGCCCAATTGCAGTTGCCGGCGCGCCTCGTCGGCATTGCGGCGCTCGCCGCTAATTTCATCCAACAGTACCTGGCGACGGATATCGTCCCGGTTTCTTTGGGTGTTGGGATCGATCCGCGGGAAATTAGCTGGACTGGGATTGTAGGAAGCCCGTCTGGGCGCAGGGGTCGCCGCTGGCAGCGGCGTAGGCGCACCGGGTAAATCGATGCGCTTGGCGCCCTTTTTATAAACATCGGTAAACGTCACCTGACCATTTTCGTCGACGTATTTGTAGATTTCAGCCTGCGCGGGCGCAGCCAGGATCAGGCACAACAGCAAGGAATAATGATTGATTTGCATGGCTTCAAGTTTAACGGTCACCTTGCATAACGGACAAAACAAGACAATCTTGACCATGCAAACTGGGTCTGCGCTGACAAGACGGAAATAAAAAGGGCGGCCGAAGCCGCCCCATTGCATCAAGTACGAACGCGATTACAGCGAGTAATACATCGCAAACTCGACCGGGTGCGTGGTCATGCGGAACTTGGTGACTTCCTGCATCTTCAGTTCGATGTAGGCGTCGATCATGTCGTTGGTGAACACGCCGCCGCGGGTCAGGAACTCGCGATCCTTGTCGAGTTCGTCCAGCGCCATTTCCAGGCTGTGGCAAACCTTCGGAATCTTCGCGTCCTCTTCCGGCGGCAGGTCGTACAGATCCTTGTCGGCCGGATCGCCGGGGTGAAGCTTGTTCTGGATGCCATCCAGGCCCGCCATCATCAGCGCGGTAAAGCACAGGTAAGGGTTGGCCATGGGATCGGGGAAGCGGGTTTCGATACGGCGCGCCTTTTCGCTGGCAGCGATCGGGATACGGATCGAAGCCGAGCGGTTGCGGGCCGAATAGGCCAGCATCACCGGCGCTTCGAAACCGGGCACCAGACGCTTGTACGAGTTGGTCGACGGGTTGGTGATCGCATTCAGCGCCTTGGCGTGCTTGATCACGCCGCCAATGTAATACAGGCACATTTCGGACAGACCCGCATAGCCATTGCCGGCAAACAGGTTCTTGCCGTCTTTCCACAATGACATATGGACGTGCATGCCGGAACCATTGTCGCCAACGATAGGCTTGGGCATGAACGTCGCGGTCTTGCCGTAGGCATGAGCGACGTTATGCACGATGTACTTCAGCATCTGCGTCCAGTCGGCGCGCTTGGTCAGCGTGCTGAACTGGGTGCCGATCTCGCACTGGCCGGCGGTGGCGACTTCGTGGTGGAACACTTCAACCGGAATGCCGGCTTCTTCCAGCGCGATCACCATGGCAGCACGGATGTCCTGCAGGCTGTCGACCGGGGGTACGGGGAAATAGCCGCCCTTGACGCCGGGACGGTGACCGGTGTTGCCGTTTTCGTACTTTTCAGCCGACGACCAGGACGCTTCTTCGGAATTGATTTTCACACCGCAGCCCGACATGTCGTCGTGCCAGGTAATGGAATCGAAAATGAAGAATTCGGGTTCGGGACCGAAGTAAGCCGTGTCGGCGATACCGGTGGACTTCAGATAGGCCTCGGCGCGCTTTGCGACCGAACGCGGGTCGCGCTCGTAACCCTTGCCATCGGACGGCTCGATCACGTCGCAGGTCATGATCAGGGTGGACTCGTCAAAGAAGGGGTCGAGCCAGGCCGAATCGGGATCGGCTTTCAGCAGCATGTCGGACGCCTGAATGCCTTTCCAGCCGGCAATCGACGAGCCGTCGAACGGGTGACCGTCTTCAAACCAGTCTTCGGTCACGAGGCGGGCAGGAATCGACACATGCTGTTCCTTGCCGCGGGTATCGGTAAAGCGCAGATCGACGAATTTGACTTCGTCGTCCTTAATCATCTTGATCACATCGGCCACGGCCATGCTGCATCTCCTCAAACTAGTAATGGAATGTATTTACGACGTTGCGTGTTGCACGGTTGGGCATACAAAATCACCTCAAGGGTAGTAGCAGCAACCGTGCCATGCAATAAATCGAGCCTCAAGCATTGTGCCACAAGGCCAGCACGGCAAGATAGTACGTTACCCGCTTCCGAACGTGCACCAATTTGTCGCCAACAAATGTCTTTCCGCACCTTTTTGGTGCGGATTGCAACAGAGGGGGAGTTTCATATACTGCACTAACGATAGAGGATTCATCATGGGACGCATCACCGAACTGCTCGACACCGCTCACAATCGCAGTCAGGCGAATGCTTGGCCATTTCTCGGTGCACTGTTACCGAACGAAGCCCATGAATTGCTCCAGCTTGCCCCGGGTGCGCGCTTGATCGACGTCCGGGCACGCGCGGAACTTGAATTAATCGGCACCATTCCTGATGCCGTGCATATCGAATGGCAGTCCTGGCCCGGGTGGACACTGAATCCACACTTTCAAACCCAGCTGATTCAGGCCACCGACCCGGAATCGCTGCTGATTTTCATCTGCCGCAGCGGCCATCGCTCGTATCGAGCCGCAGCGGCCTGTGCTGAAGCCGGACGTGGCAGTTGCTACAACGTGCTGGAAGGCCTCGAAGGCGATCTGAACAAAGCCACGGGCCATCGTAACGAACTCAACGGTTGGAAGCAGCGCGGTCTACCATGGTCGCAAATCTGATCACTGGTCTGATAATTTAGTTTGCTGATCAAGCTGTGGTTTTCCATGGCGTTGTTCAAAGCCCGCCAGCCCTCGGTTAGAATGCGAGCGATTCCGAGCGCTTGCCATGACCGACCGTTACGCTGTATTCGGGCACCCGATTGCCCACTCCAAATCCCCGCAGATCCACGCCGCTTTTGCCCGCCAAACCGGGCAAGACATGACCTATGAAGCCATCCTCACCCCACTGAACGGTTTTGCGGAATGCGTTGCGCAATTCATAGCAGCCGATGGGCGCGGAGCCAATGTCACGGTGCCGTTCAAGGAAGAAGCCTACAAACTGGCTCAGCGCCTGAGCGCGCGTGCGCAACGCGCCGGCGCGGTCAACACGCTCAGCTTCGATACCGACGGCATTCTGGGCGACAACACCGATGGCGCCGGACTGGTAGCGGATCTCACGCGCAATCTGCACCAAACACTCGGTGGCAAACGCATCCTGCTGCTCGGGGCTGGCGGCGCCGCTCGCGGCGTGATCGAACCCCTCCTCCACCAACAGCCCGCCGCACTCGTCATTGCCAACCGCACCGTCAGCCGCGCCCAGGAACTGGCCGACCTGTTTGGCCACGGCATCACAGCATGCAGCTTCGAGGCAGCCGATACCCCATTTGATATCGTCATCAATGCCACCGCAGCCAGCCTTGCTGGCGAACTACCACCCCTGTCGCCCGGCATTTTTACTGCGAACACCCTGGCCTACGACATGATGTACGGACGCGACACACCCTTCCTCAGCTTCGCCCGCACGCACGGCGCCTCCGTCACGAGCGATGGCCTCGGCATGCTGATTGAACAAGCGGCCGAAGCATTTTTCGTGTGGCGCGGCGAGCGTCCGGACACTGCCGCCGTAATCGCAGCACTACGCTCATGATCCGCACCTTGATGGGCTGGCTGGGCAAGGCTATCGCTGTCGCCATCGCGCTGGTGTTGCTGTATCAAGTGTGGATCTTTGCGCATGTGCTGTGGTGGATCGATCACAATCCCAAATCCACCGCCTTCATGGCAGCCGGGCTGGAACGCCAGCAGGACAAAAAACCCGGCGCCGAACTGCGCCACAAGTGGGTGCCGTATGACCGCATCTCGATCAACCTGAAGCGCGCCATCGTGGCCGCCGAAGACGGCAAGTTTCTCTCGCACGAAGGCTTCGACGTCGAAGGTATTGAAGCTGCAGTCAAAAAGAACCTGAAAAAAGGCAAGCTCGTCGCCGGCGGCTCCACCATCAGCCAGCAGCTCGCCAAAAATCTGTTTCTCACCGGCGAGCGCAGCTTCATTCGCAAAGGCCAGGAAGCCGTCATCACGCTGATGATCGAAGCCACCTGGAGCAAGCGCCGAATTCTTGAGGTCTACCTCAACGTCATCGAATGGGGCAACGGCATTTACGGTGCCGAAGCCGCCGCCCGCCGTTACTACAAAACCTCCGCTGCCAAACTCAGCCGCAACCAGGCCGCCCGCATGGCCGCCATGGTGCCCAACCCGCGGTGGTACGAGAACAATCGCAGCTCGCGCGCCTATCAACGGCGTGTTGCGGTGATCAATCGCTATATGGGATATGCCCGGGTGCCACGTTAACCGGGGGTAGTCAGCCCGGATATCTGCTGTAACGCGCTACAATCGGTCGTTCGCAACCCGGCCCGATCATGACCGATTCCCTCGAAAACCAGTCGCAAGACAACCTGGAAAACAGCCTGGAACAGATCCAGACGCTGCTCGCCAAGATGCGGCAAGTGGAGGAGCTCGTCCACCGGCAGGGTGGGATGCAGGAGGATCTGCCCGACAATCGGGAGCACACGCGACTCCTGGCTGAATTGCAGGGGCGACTGGACGACCTGCACCCGGCTGATATCGCCTACATCCTGGAAGCCCTGCCGCAGAACGAACGCCGACTGGTGTGGAATTTGGTTGATGCCGAGCAGAACGGTGAGATTCTGCTGCAGGTGTCGGACTCGGTTCGCGAATCGCTGATCCAGAACATGAACAAGGCGGAGCTGCTAGCCGCCGCCGAATCACTCGACACCGACGAAATCGCCGACATCGCGGCCGACCTGCCGCGCGATGTGATCGAGGAACTGCTGACCACGCTGGACGCACAGAAACGTGCGCTGCTGCAGTCGGCGCTGGCCTACCCGGAGGACACGGTGGGCGCGCTGATGGACTTCGAGATGGTGACGATCCGCGCGGACGTGACGCTGGAAGTCGCCTTGCGCTATCTGCGTCGCCTGGGCGAACTGCCCGACCATCTGGACAAGTTGTTCGTGGTTGACCATGCCGACGAGATCATCGGCGTGCTACCACTGAAACGCCTGTTGACGACCGACCCCGAGGCCTCAGTCGCGGCGATCATGGTCGAGGACTTTGTGAAGTTCCGTCCCGAGGACGAAGCCGACGAAGCCTCACAAGCGTTCGAACGTTACGACCTGGTGATGGCGCCGGTGGTGGACGCGTCCGGGCGGTTAATTGGCCGTCTCACGGTGAACGCGGTGGTCGACTACATCCGCGAATCGGCGGATGCCGACATGCTGTCGATGGCGGGTTTGCAGGATGAGGAAGACTTGTTCTCTTCGGTATGGAACGCGGCGAAAAACCGCTGGATGTGGCTGGCGGTGAACTTGTGCACCGCCTTTATTGCATCGCGTGTGATTGGTACGTTTGAAGGCAGCATCGAAAAACTGGCTGCGCTGGCGGCGCTGATGCCGATCATCGCCGGCATTGGTGGCAACTCGGGCAACCAGACCATTACGCTGATCATTCGCGGACTGGCTTTGGGCCACATCACCACGGCCAATGCGCGCCGACTGGTGACCAAGGAAATCGGCGTCGCCCTGCTCAACGGCCTGGTGTGGGGATCGGTGGTCGGCGTCTTCGCGTGGCTGCTGTACGACTACCCGGCGCTGGGCGGGGTGATGGCACTGGCGATGCTGTTGAACCTGCTGGTGGCGGCATTGGCGGGCACTTTTATTCCCATGATCCTGGAACGCTTGAACCGCGACCCGGCTATCGGTTCGTCGGTGTTGCTTACCTTCATCACCGATAGCATGGGCTTTTTCATCTTCCTCGGCCTCGCCACCCTCCTGCTGCTATGAAAGCCGCCTCCCCCGCTTCTGACGTGCGTGATAGTCGCGCGTTGTATGGCCGCCTGCTCAGCTATGTGAAGCCTTATTGGCGCATGTTTGCGCTGTCTCTCGTCGCGTTGATTCTCACCGCCGCCACCGAGCCGATGCTGCCAGCGCTGTTCAAACCGCTGTTGGACAAGGGCTTTGTGGCCAAAGACCAGGATTTCATCCGCTGGATTCCGATTTTGCTGCTAGCGCTGTTTTTGGTGCGCGGCATCACCAGTTTCATCAGTACCTATTGCATGGCCTGGGTAGGCAGCCGGCTGGTGATGGATTTGCGCGGCGCGATGTTCGACAAGTTGATGACATTACCGACGCGCTACTTTGACCAGAATCCAAGCGGCCAGTTGATCGCACAACTGGCATTCAACGTCAACCAGGTCACGCAATCGGCCACCAGCTCGCTCACCACGCTGGTCCGCGACACCGTCACTGTGCTGGGATTGCTAGGCTATCTGCTGTGGCTCAACTGGCGGCTGACGCTGATTGTGTTTGCGCTGGTGCCGCTCACGCTGTTGATCGTTCGCATGGCCAGCAAACGGCTGCGCGGACTGTCGCGCAAGGCGCAGCAGAATATCGGCGACCTCACCCAGGTGGTTGATGAGGCGGTCGGCGGGCATCGCGTGGTCAAACTTTACGGCGGCGAGGAATACGAGCAGACACGCTTCCGCCAGGCCGCCAATCTGGCGCGTTTGTTCGAGATGAAACGGGTCGCCGCCAACGCCGTGTACGAACCCGTAATTCAGTTCATTGCCGCGATTGCACTGGCAGCGATTGTCTATATCGCGGCCGGACAGGCTTCCACCAACACCACCACAGTCGGTGGCTTTGTCGCCTTTTTCATGGCCATGCTGCTGCTCTTTGCGCCGCTGAAGCGGCTCACTGGCGTCAACGACCAGTTGCAACGCGGGCTCGCCGCGTCCGAAACCATCTTCAGCATGCTCGACCAGGATGCCGAGCGTGATTCCGGCACCCGCACGCTGGATCGCATCGAAGGTCGGCTGGTATTCAAGCAGGTGATGCTGACGTATCCGGGCAAGACCGTGCCCGCGCTGGCCGACATTTCACTCGACATTGCGCCCGGTGAAACCGTGGCACTGGTGGGCGCCTCCGGTTCCGGCAAGACCACCCTGGCCAATCTGATGCCGCGTTTCTACGATCCGGACGCCGGATCGATCGAACTCGACGGTATCGATCTTCGTGATATTCGCCTGCAGAACCTGCGCAACCACATCGCACTCGTGTCGCAGGACGTGGTGCTGTTCAACGATACGCTGGGCCATAACATCGCCTATGGCAGCAAGCGCGACGCCACCGCCGACGAGATCCGTGACGCCTGCATCGCGGCCCATGCGTGGGACTTCATTCAGGCCATGCCGGAGGGTCTGGACACGCTTATTGGCGAAAACGGCATGCGGCTCTCTGGCGGCCAGCGCCAACGCATTGCCATCGCCCGCGCGATTCTGAAAAATGCCCCCCTGCTGATTCTGGATGAAGCCACCTCAGCGCTCGACAACGAATCGGAGCGTCACGTCCAGGCCGCGCTCGACACCCTGATTACCAACCGCACCACGCTGGTTGTCGCGCATCGGCTTTCCACCATTGAACGTGCGAGCCGCATCGTGGTGCTGGAAGGCGGGCGCATCGTCGAGATCGGCAACCACGCTGAACTCATTGCCAAACAGGGTCGCTATGCCCAACTCCACGCGATGCAATTTTCCGTATGAATGACACGACGACGACAGCTTGGGTGAAACCCGCGCGTTCGCTGCTTACCGCCGCTGGGCGCGCCATCGGCGATTACCGCATGATTCGCAACGGCGACCGTATTCTGCTTGGGCTGTCGGGCGGCAAGGATTCGCTGTCACTGCTGCACACGCTGCATCATCTGCAACAGAAGGCGCCGATCAAATTCGAGCTGCTGGCGTGCACAGTCGACCCGCAGTCGGACCAATATGATCCGTCGCCCTTGATCCCGTATATGGCTGAGCTTGGCGTGCCCTACTTCCTGGAGTCGCAGCCGATCGTCGCCGAAGGGCAAAAAACGCTGACCAAGGAATCCGATTCGTTCTGCGCGTATTGCTCACGCATGCGCCGCGGCATTCTTTACCGCGTTGCGCGCGAGCAAAACTGCAACGTTGTCGTGCTGGCCCAGCATCTGGACGACCTCGCTGAAACCTTGATGATGTCAATGCTGTTTGGCGGCAAACTGCGCACCATGTCACCACATTACCTCAACGACGCGGGCGACCTGCGCATCATTCGTCCGTTTGTCTATGCGCGCGAACGTCAAACCCGCGCCTTCGCCGCAGACTCCGGTCTGCCGGTGATTTTCGAAAACTGTCCCGGCTGCTTTGCCAAGCCGCAGCAACGCTACGCCATGAAGCAGATGCTGGCCGAGCAGGAAAAAACCCACCCGCGCATTTTCAACAGCATGCTGACTGCGATGAAACCGCTGATGGGTGAACCGCCCGCTGAAGGCCAGGAGAAAACGCAGAAGCCCGCTTTATCACCGGCCTGAGCGACCCTTAACGCTGTGGTTTGCAGCGTTTCCCTTCATATTCGTAACGGTTCAATGTGTAGGCCTTGCCATTCCAGCGCTGCACCGGAAAGCAGAACCCCGGTCCGCCAATCGAAATATCCGGCCACCCGCCCACCCCCTGGGTTTTAAGCGTTTCCAGGATTCCTGCGTCGCGGGTGATGACGCGCCAGGTGCCATTCGACTGTTTACTCAGCAACTGAAACCCGACGCCAGCATGGCCATAGCAATAAATCCCGCCATCGGTCACCACCGCCTCGGGACGGCCATCGCCATTGATATCGCGCACCTGCTCGATCAAGGCTTCCGAGGCCGGGGCGCCGCTGTCGGCAGGCGGGTCGCAAATCACCCACTTGCCCTTGCGCTGAATCGCTCCCGCCGCCTTGAATATCGCAACTTGGTCAGCGGCCGACAACGCCGCCTCTGATGCAGGATTCGCCCATACACTCGACACCAGGCCGGACAACCCGATCAAACAAGCAAACCCGATGCTGGCCAGTACCAACCGATAGGCTGAATGATGCATGCTTCACCTCGCTCGATAGGAAACTATCACCATAGAACACCAGGCGCGCGCTGCCAATGGCATTCATTCAAAGTCCAGGATGAGCAACGCGGCCCTGCGCGTTTTCAGGAGCAGCCATTTGCGCGTAAAATCAAGCCCTTGTTTTAGTTGACGTTTTCCACATAGAGACCAAGGTTATGACCGCATCTTTCATCCCCCCCAAGCGCATCCTCATGGGTCCCGGCCCTTCCGACGTGCCCCAGCGTGTCCTCGACGCGATGGCACGCCCGACCATCGGTCACCTCGACCCGGCTTTTGTCGAACTGATGGAACAGATCAAATCCATGCTGCGGATGGCGTTTCAAACTGAAAATTCGCTGACCTTCCCAGTCTCCGCCCCCGGTTCTGCCGGCATGGAAATGTGCTTCGTCAATCTGGTGGAACCGGGCGACAAAGTGATCGTGTGCCGCAACGGTGTGTTTGGCGGCCGCATGATGGAGAACGTCAAACGCTGCGGCGGCGTACCCGTCATGGTCGACGATGCATGGGGCACCGCGGTTGATCCGCAAAAAGTGCGCGACGCGCTCAAGGCCAACCCCGATGCCAAGGTGCTGGCTTTCGTCCACGCTGAGACATCCACCGGAGCACAGTCGGATGCCGAAACCCTCGGTAAGATCGCGCAGGAATTCGGCGTGCTCACCATCATGGATTGCGTCACCAGCCTCGGCGGCACGCCGCTCTACATGGACAAATGGGGTATCGACGCCGTCTATTCCGGCAGCCAGAAATGTCTGTCGTGTACGCCCGGCCTGTCGCCCGTATCCTTCTCAGAGCGTGCAGTTGCCCGCGTCAAGGCACGTACCACCACCGTGCAAAGCTGGTTCCTCGACCTGAACCTGGTGCTGGGTTACTGGCAGTCGGCCGGCAAACGCACCTACCACCACACCGCCCCGATCAACCCGATGTACGGTCTGCACGAATCGCTGGTGGTGCTGGAAGAAGAGGGATTGGAAAATGCTTGGGCGCGCCACCGCAGCATGCACGAAAAGCTCAAGGCCGGCCTCGAAGGTATGGGCTTGAAGTACGTGGTCGAGGAATCCGCCCGCCTGCCGCAACTCAACTCTATCTACGTGCCGGAAGGTGTGGACGAAGCCGCGATCCGCGCCCGCCTGCTCAACGAATTCAGTCTTGAAATCGGCGCTGGCCTCGGTGACATGTCCGGCAAAATCTGGCGCATCGGCCTGATGGGCTATTCGGCCAAGCAGGAAAACGTCGATTACTGCCTGAAAGCGCTGAAGGCGTGTCTGCCCTGATCTGCTGCGGACGTCTTCTCCGTGCTGCCCCGGAGAAGACGTCGAAAAGGGCTAGGCTATACTGCTCTTTTTACTCCCTGGCTCCACTGAGATTCGGGATTACACACGATGATCGTTCAGAAAGATTTCAGAGAACTCGGCTGCGCCGAGTGTGCCGGCGGTTCCGGACTGGATTTCGAGTTCACGATGGCCTTCCAGCCGATTGTCAACATCGATACCCGCGAGGTCTATGCCCAGGAAGCCCTGGTGCGCGGCCTCAACAACGAATCCGCCGGTGATGTCTTCACCCACGTCAACGACAGCAACCGCTACCGCTTCGACCAGGCCTGCCGTGTCAAGGCGATTCAGCTTGCCGCGCAGCTCGGCATGACCTCCCTGCTCAGCATCAATTTCATGCCCAACGCGGTCTACCGTCCCGAGCTTTGCATCCGCACGACGCTGGAAGCCGCCAAGACCTATGGATTTCCGATCGAACGCATGATTTTCGAGATCACGGAAGCCGAACAGGTGGAGGACCACGAGCATCTGCGCGACATCGTGACGCACTACAAGCAGCGCGGATTCCTGACGGCGATCGACGATTTTGGCGCAGGCTACTCGGGGCTCAATCTGCTGGCCGATTTGCAGACCGATCTGATCAAACTGGACATGGCGCTGATCCGCGATATCGACAAGCACAAGGGCCGCCAGGCCATCACCCGCGGAATCATGCAGGTGTGCAGCGACCTGTCTATTCGCGTCATCGCAGAAGGGGTCGAGTCGCGGGATGAAGTCATGGTCCTTCGCGACCTCGGCGTTATGCTGTTTCAAGGGTATTACTTCGCCCGCCCGGCGTTCCGGACGCTGGCGACGGTGCCGCCCGAGATCTACGACAGTCTGGCTTGACCCTCTCCCTAATCGCCAAATTGAATCAAGTCCGATTCATGGACGGAAAAGAGCCCACTTGATGTGGGCTCTTTTTTATTCGTAGACTGTTTGTCTCAACAAAATAATGGTGTCTGAACTGACCCCATTTTTTTGCTTTTTAGTCTATTCTTCATTTTTCTTTTCCTCGTCATAGAGTGGCGATGCATCAACAGAAGTAATCTGTCCGCTGTCAATTCTCTTACCTAACTTTTCCAATGGATCTGCAATGTAGTTACTCAAGAGCTCTTTGATTTCCTCATCAGAGAAGCCAACTTCCTTCATGCTTTTTATTTGTTGATCAATTAGTTCATTGCGCAACTTCAGATTCTCTAGTGCAAGCCTTTGTTCTTCAAATGCATTGCGGTAATTATTGTCCTTCTTACGCTCATGGCGTTGCTGTAAGTAGTCACAAAGCACTTTTAAAGGATTTAGATTAGCCAAGGCCTCCCAGAACCCCGGTGAATTAAAATGCGCTCTTACTAAAGTTGGTTGGGCAAAGGTCGGAAGTTGATTGACTGGTGGAAAAGAAAGCAGCTCATACAGTTCAGAATAATTGCTAGAAAACTTTCTTAGAAGAAATCGAATTGAGGCGTAAGCATCGTTAAAATCCCTCATTATTTCTATGAATTCCAGCACAGTTAGGTCATCTCGCATTTCCATTCGAAAAATCCCTTGCGGTCCAAGATTGGGTATCGTCTCTGAAGCATGTTTTGCTACGTCCTCCTCTTCCTCCTTACCGAATATTGCACGTAATAATTTTTCTTCAGGGGTTAACTGTTCCCGTTTGATTCGTTCCTGGCGCAGCGCTGCTTCCGCTTTTATCCTATAAATCTTAGCTTTTAACTGATCGAGATCTAGACGCTGTAACTCTTCTGGACTTTTATCCTCAATCATCCTTTCCTCCCTTAAAAAATATGCGGAAAATGGGGTCACCCATTAGCCGACCGTAGTCAAGCGCGAAGGCCTTACCCGCCCGCTTGTTGAAGGCGGGTTTTTCTTTTCTTACCGTCCTGCCTTGCTGCTTCAGATCGAACCCGTTTCCTCGATGCTGGCTGCGACCGAGTCGCGC
>JAUXRY010000037.1 GCA_030679915.1 Thiobacillus sp. | reverse complement strand
GCGCCCACGCCGTCGCCGGCGGTGAACAGACCCTTGACCGTGGTCATCGAGCGATAGCCCCAGCTCCAGCCCGAGGGCAGGTGAGCCGGAATCTTGTCTTTATCGGCATGATCTTCGGAAGTCGGCGCACCCACCTCGGTCGGACCCGACACCCAGATGCCGCAGCAACCGGAGTGTGAACCCAGCAGGTAGGGCTCGGTCGGCATGAGTTCGGAGTTTTTCTTCTCCGGCTCGATGTTTTCCCCGACCCAGATACCACACTGGCCGACGCACATGTCGAGGAAGTCTTCCCATGCTTCAGCTTCCAGGTGCTTCACTTCGCGTGGGGTCAGGGTCTCGCGCAGTTTGGCGAGTGCAGTCACGGTGTCCATGTAAATGGGACCGCGGCCTTCCTTCATTTCCTTCAGCATCAGGTGGTTACGCAGACACGATGCGGGAACGGCAGCCTGCCCATAGGGTGGGTAGTCGTTCAGCAGTTCCTTGTTTTTCACCATGTAGACTTCGCCGTACGCGTTCACAGCTTGCGCTTTGAACAGCAGGAACCATGCGCCAACCGGGCCGTAACCGTCCTTGAAGCGGGCGGGCACGAAGCGGTTTTCCATCATGGTCAGCTCGGCACCGGCTTCGGCAGCCATCGCGTAGGTCGAACCTGCGTTCCACACCGGATACCAGGCGCGGCCGGTACCTTCACCGACAGAACGCGGACGGAAGATGTTCACGCAACCACCCGCAGCCAACAGAATGGCCTTGGCCTTGTACACCACAACTTTATGGTCGCGGGTCGAGAAGCCGACGGCACCAGCAATGCGCTGGGGGTCGTTCTTGTCGTTGACCAGCTTGACGATGAAGATGCGCTCTTCGATACGGTCCATGCCGAGTGCTTTTTTGGTGGCTTCAGCAACGATCCAGTTGTAGGATTCGCCGTTGATCATGATCTGCCATTTGCCTGAACGTACGGGCTTGCCGCCGTCCTTCAGTGCGGGCAGGCCCTGGGCGCCGTCATGACGCTCGCCGTTTTCGTCGGTTTTCCAGATGGGCAGGCCCCATTCTTCAAACAGGTGCACGGAGTCATCCACGTTGCGGCCCAGGTCATAGGCCAGGTCGTCGCGGGTGATGCCCATCAGGTCGTTGGAGACCATACGCGCGTAGTCAGCAGGATCCTGCTCAGCGCCGATATAGGTGTTAATTGCGGACAGACCCTGCGCCACAGCGCCGGAACGGTCCATTGCCGCCTTGTCGACCAGCTTGATCTTCAGATCGATGCCCATTTCAGCCTTGGCTGCATCAGCCCAACGCATGATTTCGTAGCCGGCGCCGCAGCATGCCATGCCACCGCCGATCAGGAGGATGTCTACTTCCTCCTGGATAACTTCGGGATTACCAAATTCTCCAGCCATTTCACACCTCTTCTAATTTAATCTGGATTACTTACGGATCAGTTCGGCAGGGTTGCCTGGACGATAGCCGCCCATCATGTCCCTGGTGAACGAGCCCGTGGTTTCGATTTCAGACATCTTGGGCATGGGCTTGCCGCCGTAGCAGTCAATGGAACCCTCGGGCGTGGTGCGGATCGGGAACTTGAAACGCTTCAGCACGCCATTGCGGAACTTGATCGTCCACATGATGGAATCGGAACCCCGCAGTGGTTGAACCATGCCACCCAGCGGAACGACGTCGGCGTAGTGGCGACACTCGATAGCCTGTTGCGGACAAATCTTCACGCAGGAATAACACTCCCAGCACTGCTCGGGTTCCTGGTTGAACGCCTTCATGGCGTGGCCGGTTTCTGAACCGTCCTTGTCCAGCTTCATCAGGTCATGCGGGCAAATGTACATGCAAGCGGTCTTATCCTGACCTTTGCAGCCATCGCACTTGTCGGTACGAACATAGGTTGGCATTACAGTCTCCTTAAATAGTAGTTAGCTAACAACTTCCGCGTCCGTCGCGGCCCGATTAGAACTGAACCCGTCCTTGGCCGGGGCGTATCGCGAATCCGCTTCCGGTAGGCTCGTGTCCTAAAACTTTTGCTCCAAACCAGAATTCCATGCCTTTCAGGACGTGTCCCGTGGACTTGAGATTCGTTCGGAAAAACTTATGCGGCCGAATGGCCTTTTAACTCGATCTTGACGTTTTGCTCGGTGGATAAACCAGCGTAGTACTTCTGAAGAACCTTGGCCACTTCGGGACGGCTAAATTCAACCGGCAGGTCCTGGCCTTCGGAAAGCATCGAACGCACTTTGGTGCCAGACAGCAGAATGCGATCGTCCTTGGTGTGCGGGCAGGTGCGCTGAGAAGCCATACCGCCGCACTTGTTGCACCAGAAAGTCCAGTCGATGTTCATGTTCACCGTTTCGAGCGCGCCCTTGGGAATCTCGTCAAAAATCTTCTGCGCGTCAAACGGGCCGTAGTAATCGCCCACGCCTGCGTGGTCACGACCGACGATCAGGTGAGAGCAGCCATAGTTTTGGCGGAACAGCGCGTGCAGCAGTGCTTCGCGTGGACCGGCATAACGCATGTCCAGCGGATAACCCGCCTGGATCACGGTGTTGGGTGCGAAGTAATTCTCAACCAGTGTGCTGATCGCTTCGGAACGGACTTCTGCGGGAATGTCGCCCGGCTTCAGTGCGCCCAGCAAGGAGTGGATCAGTACGCCATCCATGGTTTCGATGGCGATCTTGGCCAGGTACTCATGCGAGCGATGCATCGGATTGCGCGTCTGGAAAGCCGCCACCTTGGACCAGCCGGCCTTTTCAAATGCGGCGCGGGTTTCGGCGGGGGTCATGAACTGATCGCCGTACTCTTCCTTGAAACCACCGGTGGACAGTACCTTGACTGGACCGGCCAAGTTGACCGCCCCCTGATCCATGACCATTTTGACGCCGGGATGCTCAATGTCTGTGGTCTTGTAGACCTGCATGCACTCGTGGGCCTTGTCGATGGCGTATTTCTCGGTCACTTTCATGGTGCCCAGAATTTCGCCACTTTCGCCGTTGACCAGCGCGATATCGGCGCCGACTGCAATGCTTTGGCCAGAGACATCATCCGTCGAGAGGGTGACCGGAATCGGCCAGAATAGGCCGTTGGCCATTTTGTAACCGTCACATACACCCTGCCAGTCGGCATGGGTCATAAAGCCGTCAAGCGGGGTGAAGCCACCGATGCCCATCATGATGAGGTCGCCGGTCTCGCGCGATGACATTTTGACCTTGGGTAGCGAGGCTGCGCGCGCGATTTCTGCGGCAAGCGCGGTGCCTGTCAGTAGCAGGGGCTTGAGCTCACCGCCACCGTGTGGGCGTACCAGTTTGGACATGCTGTCTCCTCAGACTTGATGTGGGTATTTATTACCAAGCAGGATAGCACCGGGCTTTGGGCCTGAATAATCCTTTATTTTTATTTGAGGATAAGCGGGGTTGATGCGCTGGTTTGAAAATAAAAAGAGCCCGACTGACTCGGGCTCTTTTTATTAAACAGCGGAAACAGCAGTTTACGCGTCGAAGAAGGCAGGCATATCGGAGGGTACGGTCTTGATGACGTCAACCCAGGCGGGTTTGGTGTCCCCCCCCGCAGCAGCCAGTTTCTTGGTTTCTTCGTAAAGCATCTTCCAGCGGTTGTACAGACAATCGCTGACTTTACGCATGCTCGAATCGAAATAGGAGTTGTGTAGATCGCCAATGGTGCGGGTAAAAGCCTCCATTTGCTCCAGCAGATTGTGGGGATAACCGTGGCGGTAGGGGTCTGCGTATTTGACCATTTCGCGCTTGACCGCGCGGACAAAGACTTTCTGGCCTTCGGTGAGATCGGCTTCGGTGCGCGGTGCGCCGCCGAAATTCATCACTTCCACGATGAAACCGTTCAGGCGTTCACCAAAATCGAAGTTGGCGTAGTCGACATTTTGCATAAATCCTCCATGTTTCGAATTGATGTACTCAGATATTGCTTTTGAGACGGGATGAGACTCCGGTGCTTATCCTACGCCGCGCGAAGCGGCTGTCCAACTGTCTGTTAACTGCCTGCTGGGGATAATCTGCTAAGCCCTTGAATCCAGCGGGAATAAATTTTGTCTGCTACCTGGTGAAGCTGAGCGGTGCGGGCCGCCATGTCCGCCTGGATTATTTCGGGTGATTGCACGCCGGGGCTGTTGCTGGCGTTTATTTCATCGGCGCCATTTTCGCACCAGCTGGCGATCAGTTCGGGCGTCATTTCAACATGGCATTGCATGCCGATATGACGTTCGTTTAGTACATAAGCCTGGTTGGCGCAGTAGGCGCTTTCCAGAATGCGCACGGCGCCCGGCGGCAAAGTGAAGGTTTCGCCGTGCCAGTGGAATGCCGGCAAGGGTTGCGTAGCTTCGCCCAGCCAGGGGCGTGCCGCGATGTGGTGGGTGATGCGAACGTCGCCCCAGCCAATTTCCTTGTCCGGGGTAGGCCCCACTGTGCCACCAAGCGCCTTGGCCATCAACTGGCCGCCCAGGCAGTGGCCGATCACCGGAATGTCTGCGGCAACCGCTTGCCGAATCAGCGACAGTACGGGCGGGATCCAGGGCAGGTCGTCATTGACGCTCATGGGGCCCCCCATCAAGCAGACACCAGAAACGCCGTTAAGGGTGTTGGGTATGGTGTCGCCCGCATCGATGCGCACCAGCTGCCAGGGGATGCTGTGGCGATCCAGAAACGTGGTGAAATACCCCGGCCCTTCGGTGGGGGAATGACGAAAAATCAAAACAGGATGCACGATGTCTCTCAAATATATTTCATTTAATGTGACCATATTAGCGGCTGGCTGGCTGGTCTGCACCCCCACATGGGCGGCGAGTGTTTCGGTGGTGGGGCTGTTCAAGGACAAGGCCATTGTCACCATAGACGGCGGCAAACCGCGAACACTCAGCGTAGGACAAGTGGTTCAGGGGGTGAAGCTGATATCGGCTGACTCGGGCAGCGCCAGTTTCGATGTCGACGGCAAGCGCCGTATCCTGAGCATGGGGCAGTCGTTTGCGGGCAGTGCGGCCGCGAGTGAGCGGCAGAGTGTTTCGCTCACGGCCGATGCGCGTGGACATTTTGCAGCTGCCGGTTCGCTTAACGGCTATCCGGTGAGCTTTCTGGTCGACACCGGTGCAACCTCCATCGCCATCAATGCAGCCGAGGCCAAGCGGATGGGCCTCGACTATAAAGCCGGGCAGGCTGTGGGTGTTGGGACGGCTGCGGGTGTGGTGCCAGCCTGGCGCGTCACCTTCAATACCGTCAAGGTGGGCAGGATTACCCTGAATCAGGTTGAAGGCATGGTGCTGGAAGCAGGCTTGAGTGTGCCGCTGTTGGGGATGAGCTTTTTGAACCGAATGGAAATGCGACGTGATGGGCAGACGATGACGTTGACGCAACGGTATTGATTCGTTCGCTTTGAGCTTGTTGTGGGGCGGGGTGTTGTAGCAGGGAACTCCGCTGGGCTACTGACCGTTGGCCGGGGTTGCCGGCGGCAAGTCACTTTCTTTGTCTCGCCCAAGAAAGTAACCAAAGAAAGGCGACCCCGACATCCCCGAAACCCCGAAAATTGAGCCTGCCAAGTGGGCGGCAAAGAACTCGCCCCGCTTTGTTGTTTTTAATTTTGTTTTTTGTAGCGTTGCTCAAACATCTTTGCCGCTGATCCACCCGGCAGACTTAATTTTCGGCGGGTCTGAGAGGGGGAGACGGTCAAAACCAGGGAGGTGGTGACGGGGTGTTTTCGGTTACTGTTTGAGCCTCATACATCCGGTGCAATAAAAGTTACGCCCTACGCGAGCTGGGGTATCCGTCATGAAATAAGGCCTGCAATCGCAGGCCTTATTGTTGGTGCAGGATATGGATTACTTCGTCTTGTCGCGCTCGATCAGCGCATAGGCGCTGTGGTTATGAATCGACTCAAAATTCTCCGCTTCAACCACGTAGGCGTCGATCAGTGTTTCGGCGTTCATCGCGGCGGCGACATCGCGCACGATGTCTTCAACGAATTTCGGATTGTCGTAGGCGCGCTCGGTGACGAATTTCTCGTCCGGGCGCTTGAGCAGCCCGAACAGTTCGCATGAGGCCTGGTCTTCCACTTTGCGCACCAGGTCTTCAATCCACAGAAAACCGTTGGTTCTTGCCGTAACGGTGACGTGCGAGCGCTGGTTATGCGCGCCATATTCGGAGATTTTCTTTGAGCAGGGGCACAGGCTGGTCACCGGCACCACGACCTTGGTGGTGTGGGTGAACTGGCCTTTTTCGATGGAGCCAATGAAGGTGACTTCGTAGTCCAGCAGGCTCTGCACGCCGGAAACCGGGGCTGACTTGTTGATGAAGTAGGGGAAGCTCATCTCGATGTAGCCGGACTCGGCTTCCAGCCGCTCGACCATCTGACGCAACATGCCTTCGAAGTTCTCGACCGAAATTTCACGCTCGCGCGTGTTGAGAATTTCGATGAAACGCGACATGTGCGTGCCCTTGAAATTGTGCGGCAGGTACACATACATGTTGAAGTTGGCGATCGTGTGCTGAACGCCATCGCTTTTGTCGGCCACGCGTACGGGATGACGAATGCTTTTGATGCCCACCTTGTCGATGGCGATCTTCCGCGTGTCGGCCGAGCTTTGTACGTCCGGCATGCTGACGGGGTCGCAAATCTGGTTCATGGCAGGCTCCTGATGAGGTTGTACAGTTTAGACTGAGTATAAACTGTCGAAATAGTTGAGTAAACTACTCGGGTAATAGGGTTATCCGCTGGCGTACGGTGTGTTCGATTCCTGCGGCATCAAGGCCGCAATCGGTCAGCATGCGTGCCGGGTCGCCATGCTCGATGAAGGTGTCCGGCAGGCCGAGCTGAAGCACCGGCGTGGTGATGCCCAAGGCGGCCAATGCTTCGGCCACGCCTGCCCCGGCGCCACCCGCCACTGCGTTTTCTTCCAGTGTGACCAACAGTTTATTGCGTTGAGCCAGTTCGATCAGCAGGTCGACGTCGAGCGGTTTTACAAAGCGCATGTCGGCCACGCTGGCATCAAGCGCTTCGGCGGCTATCAGGGCTGGCGCAACCAGACTGCCAAAGGCAATGAAGGCGACGTCCTGGCCACTGCGGCGCAGCACGCCTTTGCCGATTTCAACCGGTTCGAGGTCGGGTGAGAGGATCGCCCCGACACCGGTTCCACGCGGATAACGCACTGCCGACGGGCCCTTGTGCAAGAACGCGGTGGTCAGCAAGCGGCGGCATTCGTTTTCATCCGACGGCGCTGCGATCAGCATGTTGGGGATGCAGCGCAGGTAGCTGAGATCAAAGCTGCCTGCGTGGGTCGGACCGTCGGCACCCACCAGCCCGGCGCGGTCGATGGCCAGCATCACCGGCAAGTCTTGCAGTGCAATATCGTGAATCAGCTGATCGTAGGCGCGCTGCAGGAAGGTCGAATAGATCGCCACCACCGGTTTGATGCCTTCGCAGGCGAGGCCGGCGGCAAAGGTCAGCGCGTGTTGCTCGGCGATACCGACGTCGAAGTAGCGCTTGGGAAACTCTTTCGAAAAACGCACCATGCCCGAGCCTTCGCGCATGGCTGGTGTGATGCCGACCAGTCGGGCATCGGCAGCCGCCATGTCGCACAGCCAGTCGCCAAACACTTGGGTGTAAGTGGGTTTGCCACCGGTTTTTTCAACGACGCCGACGGCAGGATCGAAGTGCGACACGCCGTGATACTGGCAAGGGTTGGCTTCAGCGGGCGTGTAGCCTTTGCCCTTGCGGGTGACCACATGCAGGAACTGCGGGCCGCTGAGTTGCTTGATGTTGTTCAGCGTATCCAGCAGCACGTCGAGGTCGTGACCGTCGATCGGGCCGATGTAGTTGAAGCCAAATTCCTCGAACAGCGTACCGGGTATGACCATACCCTTCATGTGTTCTTCAGCGCGCTTGGCGAGTTCGCGGATTGGCGGGGCGACTGACAACACTTTATCGCCAGCGCGTCGGGCAGCCGTGTAGAAGCGGCCCGACATCAGCCGTGCCAGATAATTGTTCAGGGCACCGACATTGGGCGAAATCGACATATCGTTGTCGTTCAGCACTACCAGCAGGGGCAGGTCGGTGTCGCCGGCGTTATTCAAGGCCTCGAATGCCATGCCGGCAGTCATCGCACCGTCGCCGATCACTGCCACGGCACGCTGCTCGGAGCCCAACTGGCGGAAGGCCGTAGCCATGCCGAGCGCGGCTGAAATCGACGTGCTTGAGTGGCCGGCGCCAAAGGCGTCAAACTCGCTTTCAGCGCGACGTGGAAATCCGGCAATGCCGCCGGGCTGGCGCAGCTGGGCCATGGCCTCGCGACGTCCGGTCAGGATTTTGTGGACATAGGTCTGGTGGCCGACATCCCACACGATGCGGTCGTTGGGGGTGTCGAAAATGTAATGCAGCGCGAGCGTCAGCTCCACCGTGCCCAGATTGGACGCCAGATGCCCCCCCGTTTGCGCAACCGAGTCCACCAGGAATTCACGCAGTTCGGCAGCCAACTGCGGCAGCTTGTCAGACGATAAGGCACGCAGGTCGTCCGGAGATTGGAGGGTGTCGAGCAGTGGCGTGTGCATCAAAACGAACGCTCGACGACGAAATCTGCCAGCTGGCGCAAACGTTCGGCCGGTGCGCCCAGCTGGGCCAGCGCCTTGTGGGCATCGGCGCGCAGCTCCTGCGCCAGTTCCCGCGCTTGTGCCACGCCAAGCAGACTCACATAGGTGGGCTTGTTGTCGGCGGCGTCCTTGCCGGCGGTTTTGCCTAGGGTTGCGGTGGGTGCTTCGGCGTCGAGTATGTCGTCCACCACCTGGAAGGCCAGGCCGATGCACTTGGCATAGTGATCCAATGCGGCGGTGGTGGCCGCGTCAATCGTGCCGCACTGCGCGCCCAGCAAAACCGATGCCCGAATCAGCGCACCCGTTTTGTGGATGTGCATGAATTCGAGTTCGGGCAGATCGAGCGGCTTGCCGACGCTGGCAAGATCGATCGCCTGCCCGCCGGCCATCCCGCGCGAGCCGGCGGCCAGTGCCAGCAGTTGCACCATGTTCAGTTGGGTTGCTGGATCGTCGGACAGTGATTGCGCGGTGAGAATATCGAATGCCAGGCTTTGCAGGGCGTCGCCCACCAACAGTGCGGTCGCTTCGTCGAATTCCACGTGTACCGTGGGCTTGCCACGCCGCAAGGCATCGTTGTCCATCGCCGGCATGTCATCGTGTACCAGCGAATAAGCGTGTATCAGTTCGACTGCGGCGGCGGCATGTTGCACCCGATTCGCATCGGCGCCGGTCACTTCACCTGCGGCAAAAGCCAGCAACGGTCGCACCCGTTTACCGCCGCCCAATACCGCGTAACGCATCGCTTCGTGCAGGCGCTGTGGGGTAATGCTGGCCGGGGGAAGACACTCGGCCAGTGTGGTTTCAATGTGTGCTTGGCACGCCTGTGTCCAGGCTGAGAAATCAGTCATCGAGGTCGTCAGTCTTGAAAGGCTGGCCGGTTTTGAAATCTGCCAAGGCGCCGTTTTCCAGAATCTTCACTTGCTGCTCCGCTTCGCTTAGCTGCTGGCGACAGTAGTGCAGCAATACCGCGCCGCGCTTGTAGGCCGCGAGTGACGCTTCGAGCGGCAGTTGGCCCGATTCCATTTCGCCGACAATGGACTCCAGCTCCGCGAGGGCGGATTCATAGTCTTTTGGGGGCGTTGCGGCGCGGGATTTGGCCATGGCATGCAATCTGGCAGAAACAAAGCGCGTTACTTTAACAAATTCAGAGCAGGGACGCCTCCCCGGTGCGGTCGCCCATCGACAATATTTATGCTTTTGCTGCAGGGTTTTCACTCGGGATGACTGTATCAGTCGTCGCCGCAGGATGGCATGATGACGGCTCCCGCCATCCTGTGGTGGGCGAACCTACAGCGATCAGGACACTTAAATATTCGCTCCACCATGATGAAGACTCTTCAATGAACCGTTTCCGATGAAATCAAGCTGGATGCTGGTTGCCGCAGCACTTTTTGCACTCATGAGCATGCAGGTCAAGCATCTTTCCAGCACCTTCACGCCTGCAGAACTGGTGTTTTATCGATCGATATTCGGGCTGGTTTCGATTTGGGTCATGATCGCATCCACACGTCGTCAGTGGTTGGCGCCGCTGGTGACGCGGCAGTTGTGCGCCCATTTCTGGCGCGGTCTGTCGGGCTTTACCGCGCTGGTGCTGTTTTTCTATGCCATTGCGCGATTGCCGCTGGCCACAGCCGTCACGCTCAACTATACGGCGCCACTGTTTTTGGCCGCGTTATCCGCATGGTGGCTGCATGAGCGTCATGGGCGCGGATTGGTGGGCGCGGTGCTGCTGGGATTTGTTGGCATCGTGTTATTGCTTCAACCGCAAGTGCAGGGGCAGGACTGGCTGCCCGCGCTGGCCGGATTGGGCTCGGGCATGCTGGCAGCGGTGGCCTACGTCAATGTCAAACGACTCGGCAAGCTGGGTGAGCCGGAATGGCGGGTGGTGTTTTATTTCACGCTGCTGGCGACACTGGGGGGCGGAACGTGGATGCTGGCTGAGGGTTTTCATCAGCCGCGTGCCGAAGACTGGCCTTGGCTGATTGGCATCGGGGTGTCGGCCACCCTGGCACAGCTGGCACTGACTCGTGCCTATCATCGCGGCCGCACGCTTATCGTGGGGGCGCTGGCCTATACCACCGTGGGATTTTCGGCCGTCTATGGCGTGCTGTTGTTTGGCGAGCGCCTGCCGCTGCAAGCCTGGATGGGTATGGCGGTGGTGGCGCTGGCCGGCGTATGGGCAGTACGTGCTTCTACGCCTGCGCACGTTGATTCGCTATAGTTCGCATATTCGCCACAGGAGATTTACATGATCAAGCTCGATGTTAATAAAAACCAGATTGCCGTATCCGTCATGGGCCAGTTCACGCTGGAGGATTACCGCGAGTTTGAGCAGGCGGTGTGCTGCGGCATTCAGTTCAAGGGAACGGTCAATGTGCTGTTCGACCTGCGGGACATGTTGTCTTACAGCGTGGATGTTGCGTGGGAAGAACTCAAGTTTTCACGCGAGCATAAAAATGATTTTGGGCGCATCGCCATTCTGACCGGCGATCAGTGGGTGGCCTGGAGCATGTGGATCAATCGCCTGTTCATGTCTGCCGACATTAACCAGTTTGACGAGCTGGAGCCTGCGCAGGCATGGGTGGCGGAAAGCGGGTTGCCGGCCGCGGCGAATTGATCCGTGCTGGCGCCGGTGTGCTGGTGTGCGTGTTGGCCTGCCCGGTTGTGGCCTATGGGCAGTGGCAGGTGATGGCCGAGTCGCCGTCTGAAACCACCTCGATCGAGCTGTCGAGTATTGCGCGCACAGCTCACCGGGTGAGCTTTCGTGTGCGCCATGCATTGCGGGGTGGCCAGATGGACCTGAGCACGCAGCGCCCCATGCGCGAAATTCTGGCCAGACGTATGGTGGATTGTCGCTCCAGGCGTGTTGCCACGCTGTCGCGTGCGGTATTTTCTGACAACGATGCGTTGATTCATTATCAGGCATCGCAACCTGCCAAGGCCGAGTGGGCGGCGATGACGGCGGACGACCCGCTGTTCAAACTGCTTTGCGGGACGCTATAAAGCTGTACTGCGCGGCCGAAATGTCTTTTGATTGGCGTAATACGTATCGACTGCGTTTTCAGTATCCCATCCTGGGATGCCCTGAATCGGCAAGGGTGAGAGTTGACGGGGCGATTCGATCGAACCGAGTGTTAACACCGCCTGCTGTTCCACCGAATCTGGATCAAGTGTCGTCGAAGAATTCAATATCAGGCACTTGCCCGTCATCGAAGGGTAGGGCGCCAGCACTTTTTCCAGCAGCGCATGTCCCAGCACCACAAAATGCATCATGGACTCGACGTCCGGACGGCGTTCGCAGAACAGCGGCTGCCAGGCGCACGCAGTCAGCAGTTCGGGCAATTGCGGATCCTGGCTGATCACCCACACCCCTGATTCGTCCAATACGGTCATCGCATCGCGGCGGCGGCCCCGTCGGTTATCTCTTTCAGTGATGAGCGCTTCACCATGCGCCACATTGAGCGCTGACTTGAAGCGTGGGAAGCGCAACCACACAAGCGCATTCAGCACGTCGTGCCAGGTGTCGGGGCGAGTGGGGATCTGACCTGTTTGCAGAATATGCGTTTCGTATTCGCGCGCAGAGAGACGGCCGTCAGGGGCAATAAATTGCAGTGGCAATCCGTGAGCCTGGGTGGTGCCAAGTGCGACCGCCAGCCTGTTGAGGCGGTCCAATGACGGCAGTGCAGACGCCAGCGCCAGTTCGTGGATCAATGCCCGGTAGGGCGCAAAGGCGGGGTGGTCGAAGCTCAATGCAGGGATTCGGACAGGGCTTGACGGTATTGTCGGGTCAGCGGATGGGCGCTGCCCAGCAAATCGAACAGCGCCAGCAGGCTGAGACGGCCGATGTCGTGGCGGAAGTTTCGATCCACGCGCGCGATGTGCAGCAAAGCTTCCATTGCACCTGCGAAATCGTCAGTTGCCAGCAGACACGCTGCGCGCTGCAACTGCGCGGTGAGATCTTCCGGATGCTGAGCCAGCAGCGCATCGAGTTCGATCAGCGGGGGTGCCAGTCGGGCGGTTTCGGCCAGAGTGAGGTGCGCATGGAGCCGGGCAATCTCAGGTTCGCCACGGGCATCCGGGGGCAGGGTATTAAGCAGCTTCAGCGCCTGCTCGCCATCACCTTCGGCCCATAAAAGCTTGGCCAGATCGCGTGGGATAGCAAGGTTCTCGGGTTCGGCCATGGCCGCATTGGCGAGCAGCATGCGGGCTTGTTGAATATTACCCGCCTGCCAGGCCGCCACCCCCAGCGCATGGGCGCGGTTGGCGTCGCCAGCAATAAACCGGTCAAGCACCTCACGAAAACTGCTGTCGGGGTCGGCGCCATGAATGGTGTGGGCGACCTCACCACGCCAGAAAAGCTTGACGGTGGGAACGGAGTTCACGCTAAAGCGCCGCGCCAGTTCGGGTAAGTCGTCCGTGTTCAGCATGACGAGCAGAAACTTGCCACCATATTCGGCTGCGAGTTTGACCAGCCGTGGCATCAGGATGAAGCAGGGACCCGCCTTGGGCGTCCAGAAGTGCACCAGCACCGGGCCCTTGTGAGAGTTTTCCAGTGCCAGGCGATTGAAATTTTCTGCAGTGGCATCGAATACATGGGGAGAAAGTGTCATGTCAGGCGAAGTGTCCGGTTAGGGCAAAGGCATCGGTGGCCGCAACGAGCTCACGCGCAATGCCGGGCTCAAATGCCGAATGGCCCGAATCCGGAACAATCACATAGCGGGCTTCGGGCCAGGTGCGCGCCAGTTCGTCGGCCGAGACGATGGGGCAGACGGCATCGTAACGCCCCTGAACGATAATGGCGGGGATGTGGCGAATCCGGTCGATATTGTCGAGCAGGCTGTTGTCGGGCAGAAAGATGCGGTTCACAAAATAATGTGCTTCGATGCGCGACAGCGAGAGAGCTGTTTTTTCGCTGCCGAACGCGGCGACCAGATCGGGGTTGGGCAACAGGGTAGAGCACGAGGCCTCAAAGGTCGACCACCGATAGGCAGCCGGTTGGTGCACCATCGGATCGGAATCGATGAGACGACGATGGTATGCCGTGAGCAAGTCATGGCGTTCGTTGGCTGGAATATGTTCAGCCAGTAGCCGCTGTGCCTCGGGAAAAAAGGCACGGATGCCCTCCAGGAACCAGTCGATCTCGCTTTTTCGGCATAAGAAAATGCCGCGCAGAACCATTCCGCGGCAATGAGCGGGATGGGCCTCGGCATACGCGAGAGCTAGTGTCGACCCCCACGAGCCGCCAAATACCAGCCAGGTTCCGATGCCGAGTTCACGCCGGAGCGCTTCCATGTCCGCGATCAAATGCGGTGTGGTGTTGTCGATCAGCTCGCCGTGTGGGGTGGAGCGACCACTGCCACGCTGGTCAAACAGAATGATCCGGTAGCGTGCGGGGTCAAAAAAACGTCTCTGGCCGGGCGAGGTGCCGGAGCCCGGTCCACCATGCACGAACAACACCGGAATGCCATCTGGATTGCCCGATGTTTCCCAGTAAATACAGTGTGCCCCCGTCATTTTCAGCATGCCGCTGGCATAAGGGCTGATGGGGGGGTGGAGCGTGGTATGCAATATGAGCTTTCGAACGGAAACTTGATTTCGGATTGTATCGCCCCGCTCATCAGGCGTGTGTCGCTTGATGAATGTGGGCTATGCACGCTTAACAGTATCGACATGCACTGAGAGGGTACGTATGCTGCATGTGCGCTCAGAATATGCCTGGTTCGAGCCTCGATGGTTTGGGTCGGGTAGGGGAACAGCGATATACGAGTCAGCCGTTTCTAACAATGATGATATGAGGAGTCGTGATATGAGCACTGTTGTCAAAGTGGCACTGTTGGGTTTGGGAGAAGTGGGTGAGGTCTTCGCTGAGCATTTTCTGGAAAAAATCCAGGAAGAGCATGTCAACGTGGAAATTGTCGCGGTAGCCCACCGCGATCTGGAATCGCCTGTTGCGCTGGGTTTTAGTCAAAGCAAGGTTCCTGTATTCAAGGATGCGCTTGAAGTGGTTTCAATGGGTGCAAAAGTCGACATCATCTTCGATCTGACAGGGGAGCCTGAGTTGCGCAAAAAGCTGCGGACCGCATTGCAGGAGTCGCACAATCATCACACGGTGATCGCGCCTGAAGTAGTCGCACAATTGTTGTGGAATTTTTTCGGTGAAGGTGAATTGCCCAGCAGCGGTCAAACGGGCTATTGATGTTTCGGGGGAGGAGGCGCCGTCAGCTATTGGGTTCGACGGGTTGTTCCATGTAATGACAGCCTCCTCATCGTAGTATTGCGCTGAGAAAATATGACTACTCCATTCAAATCGGCACACGCCGCACACGCTGACTGGACACAGGCTGCACAGGCATGCATGCATCAGTTGGGGGCAATACCTTCCGCAGCCACACTGGGTTTCCTCTATGTGGCAGATGCTTACGTAGGCGAGCTCGATGCAATTTTGGGTTTTTTTAAAAGCGCCACAGGCGTACAGCACTGGACAGGCAGTGTGGGCGTGGGAATCTGTGCGACGGGGGTGGAATATCTTGAACAGCCTGCGATGGCAGTGATGCTGGGCGAGTTTGACCCTGTCGATTTCAGTATGCTGCCGGTGTTGCGCATTCCGCAGGATGTTGACGCACTGTCATCGGACAAATATTTCGCAGTGGTGCATGGCGACCCCTCAAATAATCGTATTCAGGAATTGATCGAGGGATTGAGCGAAAAAATGTCCAGCGGGTTTGTTGTCGGCGGGTTGTCGAGTTCAAATGGAGAGAACTTCCAGATCAGCGATGGCGTCGTCAGTGGTGGGTTGTCCGGCGTGCTTTTCAGCGAACGGGTGAAACTGGCCACACGGTTGACCCAAGGGGTTTCACCGCTGGGTCCGCGCCATTTGATTACCACGGCCAACAAAAATGTGATCGGCAGTCTGGATCACCGCCCTGCGCTGGATGTGATGAAGGAAGAAATCGGCGAAGTGCTGACGCGCGATTTGCGACGTGCAGCAGGATACATCTTTGTTGGACTGCCGGTACGCGGCTCGGATACGGGCGATTATCTGGTACGCAATATCCTGGGCGTGGACCCACAGAACAATCTGGTGGCGATTGGGGAGTACGTCGAGACGGGGGACGAATTGCTGTTTTGTCGGCGCGACCAGCAAACCGCCGAAGATGATTTACAGCGCATGCTGGTTGCTATCGGTGCACAACTGGACGCACCGATACGCGGTGGCGTGTATTATTCCTGTCTGGGGCGTGGTCAACATATGTTCGGAGTTCCCAATCGTGAACTCGAACTAATACGCGACGCCCTGGGAGATTTTCCGCTGGTGGGTTTTTTTGCCAATGGTGAGATATCGTATAACCGCTTATATGGCTACACCGGGGTGTTAACCCTGTTTGCCTGAGTCATTTTGGAACCGGAGACAAGCATGAGCTTGCAAGCCATGAAAGAAGATGAAGCGCGGCTGTTGCGCGAGGAAATAGAAATGCTGATGCACGAGCGTCGGCAGTTGTTGCAGGTAACGGGTGCGGCTGCCGTGTTCGTCGCCAATCTCGATACGGAGAGTCTGCCTGATGATGCCGATACTATCGATGCAGCAGAAATGCTGGCTGAACAACTCAACGGATTGTCTGAAGAAACACTCAAGGATGCACTTGAGTCGGTGCGTGCTGAACTCGATCCTGCCGAGTAACCTGGATTTACGTCTTGACCCGACTGACCCTGCCTTCCCCCGCTGAAGTCAGGGGGGGATTACTGGTTGTCTTTCTGACAGCCCTGGCCTATGCCCTGACGGGCTGGCTTAGCCTTAAACTTTCAAATTACTTAACCGATGTGATGGCCGCTGTTTGGCTGGCAGCAGGCGTTGGGGCCATGGCCAGTCTGCGATTTGGCATGGCGGGTGTATTTGGCGTGTTGTTGGGATCTTTTGCGATTTATGCGCAGATTCTGCCGGCGGAAGACGCATTGAGGTTGGCACTCGGCATGGCCGCCGGGTCAGGCATTATCGGGTATTTGCCGCGCTACCTTCAGCCCTTTAGCGCCTCACTCGATTATGTGCCGAGCGTTGCCAAATTTGCATTGGTAGCTGCGCCATTGGGGTGTTTGGTGAGCGCGTTGGCGGGCGTACTCAGCCTGCATTTCTTTCTGAATTTGCCCGCCAGCATGGTGATGGAAGGCTTGTGGGTCTGGTGGCTCAGTAATTTGCTGGGCGTGTATCTGATTGCCCCCTTGCTGCTGACCGCTTCGCGCTGGGATTTGCTTCCCACCAATCCCGGTGCGCGGCTGGAAGGTCTGACCCTTGTGCTCAGCATGTTGCTGCTGACGCTGGCAATGATGCAGTACATGCATCCCTTACGGCCTGCCGAGATCATTCTGTTTGTCATGTTTCCCGGTGTGTTGTGGGCAGCACTCCGATTCTCGGTAACGGGCGCGAGTCTGGCTATTTTCCTGTCTGCGCTGATCGTAATGGGCGTGTCTATTGTTACGTATGGGGAGTTGCCTGGCGGGATTTCACCACACGATGTGTTCGCTTTGCAGATCAGCATGGTAACGATGGCGTTGGGTGGATTGTTCGTATCAGCTGCGTTGACCGAACGCCGCTACTCCGAGATGCGACTCGACATGCTGGCCAACCATGACCCGCTGACTGGATTACCCAACCGCTCGTACTTTCAGGACTTTCTGAGTCATGCGTTGGCACGCGCGCTACGAGAGAAGTCCCAGGTTTCATTACTGTTCCTTGATCTGGATCGCTTCAAGCATATCAATGATTCTCAAGGCCACGAGGTGGGGGACCAGGTCTTGCGCGTCGTGGCCAACCGGCTGGACGAGCAGTTGCGGGCAGATGATTTTGTTGCCCGCCTGGGCGGAGATGAGTTTGCGGTCATCATGATTCATCCGCCCGCTTCGCGTGCAGCAAGCCGGGTGGCGCGCAAGTTGATCAAGGCCCTGGCCGAATCGTTCAAGATCGATCAGCGACGTTATGCCATTGGTGCGAGTATCGGCATCAGCGTCTTCCCTGATGATGGACCTGACGCCAACACCTTGTTACGCCAGGCCGATCTGGCGATGTATCAGGCCAAGCAGCGTCGCAGCGGGTTTGAGTATTTCAGCGATGAACTGAATACGGTCGCACAGCATCAACTCACCCTGGAAACCGGTCTGCGTCATGCCCTCGAGCGAGACGAGCTGGCCTTGATGTACCAGCCCAAGGTTGATCTTGCCAGTGGCCAGGTCGTCGGGCTGGAGGCTTTGGTGCGCTGGCTGCCACGCGGAGGCGGCATTATCTGGCCCAGTCAGTTCATCCCGGTGGCTGAGGAAACCGGCTTGATCATGCCTGTAGGTCGATGGGTCGCACGCGCAGCATGCGAACAGTGGATAAAATGGCGCGATTCGGGGGTGAATCCACCGCCGGTAGCTATTAATTTGTCGCCCCGCCAGTTTTCCGATGCGCGCTTGATCGAGGATATTGATGCCATCCTGAAAGACACGGGTATGGATCCGGCGTATTTACAGCTGGAAGTGACCGAAAGCTCAGCAATGGAAAATCCGGTGCGGACGTTCGGGATGCTCGATGCCCTGCGCCAGCGTGGATTGCATGTCTATATCGATGACTTTGGAACCGGACATTCCAACCTGGCACAGTTGAAACGGATGCCGATTGATGCGCTGAAAATTGACAAAAGTTTTGTGGATGATGTGTTGACGGACAATGATGATGCCGAAATTGCTAATGCCATTATTCGTCTTTCACATGCACTGAACCTGCGTGTCGTGGCCGAAGGCGTAGAGACGATTGAGCAGGTTGCCTTCCTTAAAAATCTGGGCTGCGATGAAATTCAGGGATATATCATTAGTAAGCCCTTAACGCCGGATATGGTGAGCGGGCTGTTTGCGCAGCGGTTTGTTTTTTAAGCGATCAATATGAAAGCGGGCTGCATGGCGTGTCTCCATGCAGCCCGCTTTCAGTTCAGCCTCATGGCTACCCGCAATCGCGATCAGCCCATCAACTGCTCCAGCACAAACGGTAAAATACCCCCTTTGTTGTAATACTCGACCTCAATCGGTGTATCGATTCGCAGTTTGAGCGCGACGCGTTCGGTGTTGCCATCAGCACGATGAATCACCAGCGTCACATCCTGCTGGGCGACGATGCCGGATTCGGCGCCTTCGAGGTCGAAGGTCTCGCTGCCGTCGAGCTTCAAGGTCGCGGCATCGACATCGTCCTTGAACTGACAGGGCAGCACGCCCATGCCAGCCAGGTTGGAGCGGTGGATGCGTTCGAAGCTTTTGGCGACCACCGCTTTTACACCCAGCAGGGTGGTACCCTTGGCGGCCCAGTCACGGCTGGAGCCAGTGCCGTATTCTTCACCTGCAAAAATCATCAACGGCATACCTTCAGTCTGATACTGCATGGCCGCATCGTAGATCGATTTTTCCTGGCCGTCCTTCATGGTGACGCCACCCTCACTACCCGGAAGCATCAGGTTCTTGATCCGCACGTTGGCAAAGGTTCCACGCATCATCACCTCGTGGTTACCGCGTCGCGCACCGTAGCTGTTGAAGTCGGCTTTTTGGACTTTATGCTCGGTCAAGTAGGCGCCAGCGGGTGAGCTGGGTTTGATGCCGCCCGCCGGGCTGATGTGGTCGGTGGTAACGGAATCCCCAAAAATGGCGAGCGCACGCGCGCCCTTGATGACCGGGTTGGTGGCTTTTTCGTCAACAAAGAACGGCGGTTCCTGGATATAGGTTGAAGCGGTATCCCATTGGTAGACGGCGCCTTCAGGTGCCGAGATGCCATCCCACAGAGGGTTGTTGGCGCCCACGTCGGCATATCCCTTATAGACACCCTTCTCGGTTGAGAAATGCAGCAGTTCAGCAATTTCCTCGTTGCTCGGCCAGATGTCTCTCAGATACACCGGGCCATTTTTGCCTGAACCGATCGGATCTTTGTCGAGGTTGAAGGGAACGCGCCCGGCCAGCGCAAAGGCAACAACCAGCGGCGGCGACATCAGGAAGTTGGCTTTGACGTTCTGGTGCACGCGCGCTTCAAAGTTGCGGTTGCCGGAAAGCACCGAACAGGCGACCAGATCGTTGTCGAGCATGGTTTTTTCAACGGCTTCGGGCAGGGGGCCGGAGTTGCCGATACAGGTGGTGCAACCGTAGCCCACCACGCTAAACCCGAGCTTCTCAAGATAGGGCAGCAGTTCAGCGGTCTTCAGGTATTCGGTTACCGCACGTGAGCCGGGGCCCATGCTGGTTTTGACGTGTGCTGGCGTGTAGAGGCCCAGCTCAACCGCTTTTTTGGCCAGCAGGCCGGCGGCGATCATGACGCCGGGGTTGGAGGTATTGGTGCATGAGGTGATGGCCGCGATGACCACGCTGCCATGGCGCAGTTCGCCACCGCCTTCGATGGAGTACGCGCGTCGCAGGTCCTCCTCGGTTTTGCCGTAGCCGCCGGTTTCCTTGGATTGTTGCATCAAGGTGTCGAAAGTCGATTCAACGTCAGACAGTGCGATGCGATCCTGCGGCCGTTTGGGGCCGGCGATCGAAGGCTCAACCGTGGACAGATCAAGCGCAAGCGTTTGCGAGTAGTCAATATCGCCCGATTTGGGAATACCGAACAGTTGCTGCGCCTGGTAGTAGTCACGAATGAGGTCGACCTGGGCTTCCGGGCGGCCGGTGGCAGCAAAATATTGGCACGTGGCTTCGTCAACCGGGAAGAAACCCATGGTGGCGCCATATTCCGGTGCCATATTGGCAATCGTTGCGCGGTCGGTCACCGGCAGGGCGGCAGCGCCTTCGCCAAAGAACTCAACGAACTTGCCGACCACTTTGGCCTTGCGCAATATTTCGGTCACGGTTAGCACCACGTCGGTGGCGGTCACACCCGGCTTGACGCTGCCAGTGAGATTCACCCCCACCACGTCCGGGGTCAGAATGTACACCGGCTGACCGAGCATGGCCGCTTCGGCTTCGATGCCGCCCACGCCCCAGGCGACTACGCCAAGGCCGTTGATCATGGTGGTGTGGCTGTCCGTACCCACCAGTGTGTCGGGATAGGCGGTGTCGTCCTTTTCCATCACGCCGCGCGCCAGATATTCCATGTTGACCTGGTGAACGATACCGACGCCGGGTGGCACGACCTTGAAGGTTTCGAACGCCTGCATGCCCCATTTCAGGAACTGGTAGCGCTCCTGATTGCGCTCGAATTCAATTTTCATATTGAGGTCGAGTGCGTCGGCGCTGCCGTATTTATCGACCTGAACGGAGTGGTCAACCACCATGTCCACCGGCACCAGCGGCTCGATTTTCTTCGGGTCTTTGTCGGCACGTGCGGCCGCCGAGCGCATCGCGGCCAGGTCGGCCAGCAAAGGTACGCCAGTGAAATCCTGGAGGATCACGCGCGCCACGGTAAAGGGAATTTCCTCGGTGCGCTCGCCATTCGGCTGCCAGTTCGCCAGCTGCTTGACGTGCTCGGGCATGACCTTCACGCCATCGCAATTGCGCAGCACCGATTCGAGCACGATGCGGATCGATACCGGCAAGCGCGCAACCGATACGCCCAGCGCGGCTTCGAGTTTTTTCAGTGAAGCGAACTGAACGTCGCGCTTGCCGGAGGAAAAGGAGTCGAGGGTGTTGAAGGTATCAGTCATGTCGTTTTGGCTAAAAATGAAATGGTTCGCAGGCATCATCTTACCGGAAGCATGTCCGGCTTAAATCCGACCGTATGGGTTAAGGCTGCATAGCGTGCCGTGGCGTTAAATTTCGATATCGAAAAAAGCCAGCAACTTGATCATGCCCAGATAGGCCAGCGCGGTGGCGGCGCTGGCGGTGAGCAGGCTGATCCAAAACCCCACACCGCTACGCAGCAGCATCGGCAGCAGCACGAACAACAGCAAGGAGGGGAGAACCAGCCAGAAAATGCCGCTGGAAAGCGCGGCAATTTTTTGTGTATCACCGGTGTCGACGTACAGCCAGATGAAGGCCAGCAGCGAGGTGAGGGGCAATGAGGCCAGCGCGGCAGCCCAGAACGAGCTACGCTTGGCGATCTCGGCAATGGCGACGAGGATCAGCGCTGACAGGCCGATCTTGAGTACATATTGCCCCATGTAGGCGTTCAGCTTTCGCGACGCATTTGCGGGCTGCCTTTACGCTTCCCGCCGCATCTGCGGGAAGAGGATCACGTCGCGGATACTCGGCGAGTCGGTCAGCAGCATCACCAACCGGTCAATACCGATACCGCAGCCGCCGGTGGGCGGCAGACCGTGTTCCAGCGCGCGGACGTAGTCGGCGTCGTAGTGCATCGCTTCCTCGTCGCCAGCTTCCTTTTGTTTGACCTGATCCATGAAGCGCTCGGCCTGGTCTTCGGCGTCGTTCAGCTCGGAGAAGCCATTGGCCATTTCACGCCCGGTGATGAACAGCTCGAAGCGCTCGGTGATCTCGGGCTGGGTGTCGGAGCGGCGTGCCAGCGGCGACACTTCAGCCGGGTAGTCGATGATGAAGGTGGGCTGAATCAGCAAGGCTTCGGTGGTTTCCTCAAAGAAGGAAAGCTGCAGGCCACCGAGGCCATCATTGGGCTTGTACTTGGCCTTCATCGCCTTGAACTGGGCCCCCAGCCAGTCGCGGTCGTTCAACTGTTCCAGCGTGTAGTGCGGGTGGTAATGACGAATCGATTCGACGATGGTGAGGCGGGCGAAGGGCTTGTCGAGGTCGATTGCGTGGCCCTGATAGGGCACCGTGGTGGAGCCGGTGGCCGCAATGGCAGCGGCGCGGATCAGCGACTCGGTGAGGTCCATCAAGTAGCGGTATTCACGATAGGCCTCGTAGAACTCCATCATGGTGAACTCGGGGTTGTGACGTGTCGACAAGCCTTCATTACGGAAGTTGCGGTTGATCTCGAACACCTTCTCGAAGCCGCCGACGACCAGCCGCTTGAGATACAGCTCGGGCGCAATCCGCAAAAACAAGCCCATGTCGAGCGCATTGTGATGCGTGGCAAACGGCTTGGCTGCAGCGCCGCCAGGGATGGGGTGCATCATCGGTGTTTCGACTTCGAGGAAATCGCGCTCGACCATGAAACCGCGTATCGCCTGGATGATTTTCGACCGGCGCTTGAAGGTTTCGCGCGCGCCGTCGTTGGTGATCAGGTCGAGATAACGCTGGCGGTATTTTTGCTCCTGGTCGGCCAGACCGTGGAATTTTTCCGGCAGCGGGCGCAGCGCTTTCGACAGCAGGCGGATTGATTTCGCCTGGATAGTCAACTCGCCCTTGTTGGTTTTGAACAGGATTCCGGTGACGCCGATGAAATCGCCCAGGTCCCAGTGTTTGAACGCGTCGTGCGTATCGGTGCCGACATGGTCGTTGGAGATATAGACCTGGATGCGTCCGCTCATGTCCTGCAGCGTGGCGAAACTGGCCTTGCCCATCACGCGTTTCAGCATCATGCGGCCGGCCAGTTGCACTTCAACGGCTTCGGCCTCCAGCGCTTCCTTGGTTTTGTCGCCATGAGCAGTCGCCAGTTTGTCGGCGTAGTCGCGGCGATCAAAGTCGTTGGGGAAGGCGACGCCATGTTGCCGAATGGCGGCAAGCTTGGCACGACGCTCGGCGATGATCTGGTTTTCGTCGAGAACGGGGGCGTTGGTTTCGGTGTTCATGGTCAGCATCAGAAATAGGGTGGGACCTTCAGACCAAGGCGGGCCGCTGCCACGTCGCGGATGTCGCGTACGGACAGAATCTACAGGGCCAACCGGGGTAGTGGGTCAATGAGCCGGGCAAAACGTGACACAATTATATCTGATGTGACCCCCTGATTTCCCTGCCGGGCTGTTAGGACGACCCGTTCCCCCATCCGTATATTGCCCATGTCCGACACCCCATTAAGCCTGCTCAGCCGCGTTTTCGGCTATCCCGAATTCCGGGGTGACCAGGCCGCCATTGTCGACAACCTGGTTGCGGGCAACGATGCGCTGGTGCTGATGCCTACGGGCGGCGGCAAGTCGCTGTGTTTCCAGATCCCGGCGTTGCTGCGCGATGGTTGTGCGGTGGTGGTGTCGCCGCTGATCGCGCTGATGCAGGATCAGGTTGCCGCCTTGAAGGAAGTGGGCATTGCCGCCGAGTTTTTGAACTCCAGCCTTGATGGCGCCTCGGCCGCGCAGGTCGAGCGCGAGTTTGTGGCGGGCAAGCTGAAGCTGCTTTACGTTGCCCCAGAACGCCTGCTCACCCCACGTTTTCAAAGTCTGCTCGAACAGGCGCAGGTGGCGCTGTTCGCCATCGACGAGGCGCATTGCGTGTCGCAATGGGGGCACGACTTCCGCCCGGAATACCTGGGCCTGTCGGCGCTGCACGAGCGGTTTCCCGACATCCCCCGGATTGCGCTCACTGCCACCGCCGACACCGCGACCCGCGCCGAGATTCTCACCCGGCTCGACCTGCACGATGCACGCGTATTCGTCGCCAGCTTCGACCGCCCCAACATCCGCTATCACATCAGCGAAAAAACCGAACCACGCCGCCAACTGCTCGATTTTCTGGCCGGCCACACAGGCGAAGCGGGCATAGTGTATTGCAGCACCCGTAAAAAAGTCGAGGAAACCGCCGATGCGTTGAAACAGGCCGGCTTCACCGCGCTGGCCTACCACGGCGGCATGGACAACGACACCCGCCGTCGCCATCAGCAAAAATTCCTGCGTGAAGACAGCGTTGTCATGGTCGCCACGCTGGCGTTCGGCATGGGCATCGACAAACCCGACGTGCGCTTTGTCGCCCACATGGATTTGCCGCGCTCGGTTGAAGGCTATTATCAGGAAACCGGCCGCGCCGGCCGCGATGGCGAGGCCGCCGAAGCCTGGATGGCGTGGGGCTTGCAGGATGTGGTGACCCAACGCCGCTTCATCGACGAAAACGACGCCGACGATGCGCACAAGCGCAGCGCCCACGGCAAACTCGATGCCCTGGTTGGCCTGTGCGAAGCCGCCAGCTGCCGCCGTGTTGCACTGCTGAGTTACTTCGGCGAAACCTCGCAAGCCTGTGGCAATTGCGACGTTTGCATCACACCGCCGACACTGTGGGACGGCACCGAGGCTTCACAAAAACTGTTATCCACGGTCTATCGTACCGGCCAGCGATTTGGTGCCGGCCACGTGCTGGATGTGCTGTTGGGCAAGAAGACCGAGAAGGTCGAAAAATTCGGTCACGCCGACTTGAGTGTGTTCGGCATTGGTGCCAGTCAAACCGACAAGGTCTGGCGCGCCGTATTGCGGCAACTGGTGGTGCGCGGCCTGATGGAAGTCGACCACGCCGCCTACGGTGCGCTCAAACTTACTGCAGCCGCACGCCCGGTGCTCAAAGGCGAAGAAACCGTGTTGCTGCGCGCCATCGAAGTGCGTACCAAACAGCGCAAATCCCGCCTCGCATCAAGTGGTGGCGCGGGCTACCACGACGACGAAGATCCGCTCTTCATCGCCCTGCGCACCTGGCGTCGTGAAACTGCCAACGAGAAAGGTATTCCCGCCTACGTCATCCTGCACGATGCCACCTTGCGCGAAATCGCTGCCCGCAAGCCGGCAACACTGGCCGAACTCGGAGAAATATCGGGGCTGGGGGCAAAGAAGCTCGAGGCTTATGGGGAGGCGGTGCTGGCGGTGGTAGAAGAGGGGTGAACCACATGCAACAGGGCGCTTTTTAACGCGTCGCGCACAGGACCGGTATAGCGCGTACGATGGACGTGGTGCAAGGACCTCGTCCTCAACCTCCGCCAGAAGTTGGAATATTTTTCGGGAATGCGGGCTTGTACCGAGATACGCCCCCAAGCGTCCGGGGGTCGATTTCACGCCATGGCGCAGCCGGTAGTTGAGGACAGTGCGCTCACACAAACTGATGCAAGTCGGCCTTCTATATCCCATCAAATTTCATCAGGCCGAATCAATCAATGATCCGGATTCGGTCGTGTTCATTGCTCACGAGCTAAGCCTGAAAGTGATTTCGCGCACGCGATTTCAATCATCCGAATACAGTCCCAGCGGGGCAGATTGAGTGGTTCCTATGTTGTTTAAACTTGGCCCTGTAGTCATGACATTCATCCATGCTGAGGGGTGCCTGTCATGACCATTGCAAAACAGCGCCTGCCATCACCCTACCGGCTTGAAGCAGACATCGTGTCCGGGCAATTGACGACGTTGCAGTCGGCCCTGGACTGGGCCGCGGTTATCCATGCGGCCACGCCGTGGGTGGCGGCGGTACGCCAGAATCCGCCCCCATTCTGGGCGATGGAGCGCCTGCTGCATGAGTATCCGATTTCCAGTGCCGAGGGATTGGCCCTGATGCGTCTGGCCGAGGCGCTGTTGCGCGTGCCGGATGTCGAAACCGCGATTTCGCTGACCGCCGATCAGCTCGGTCATGCAGACTTTGATCGGGCGGGTGACCCGATGCTGGCACGGTTGTCGAGTACGGCGATCACCCTGGGCAAGCGGTTCTTGCCGGATAGCGAGGAATCGGGCGGGGTGTTTGCCAGGCTGAGTGCACGAACCGTCGTGGCGGCAGCCGTGCGCGCCGTACAGTTGTTGGGGCGACAGTTCATTCTCGGCCAGACCATTGCCGAGGGACTCGGCGAAGCGGCCAAGGCCAGGCGCACCCTGAAAAGCCTGCGCTACAGCTACGACATGCTGGGTGAAGGTGCGCGCACCGATGCAGACGCCAGAATGCATCTGGCGAGTTACCAGAAGGCGATTGAATCCATCGCGACCCATTCAAGTCTGGATGGGGCGTGTGAATGCAATGACGGCATTTCCATCAAGCTCAGCGCGCTCCATGCACGCTTTGAGGATGCGCAGATCGAGCGCGTGATGGCTGAATTGGTGCCGCGCGTATGGGGGCTGTGCGAGCAGGCGGCCAGGGCCAACATCAATCTTACGATCGACGCCGAAGAGGTGGACCGGCTGGAATTGTCGCTCGATATTTTTGAAGCGCTGCTCCAGCAAGTCGCAGCGCATTACCCGCAATGGCGAGGCCTGGGTCTGGCTGTGCAGAGCTATCAAACCCGTGCCGGTGAACTGGTGGCGCACTTGGTCGCTCTGGCGCGGCAATACAAGGTGCGCCTGATGTGCCGTCTGGTCAAAGGCGCGTACTGGGACGTCGAAATCAAGCGGGCGCAGGAAATGGGCCTGCCGCATTACCCGGTGTTCACCCACAAGCACCACACTGACGTGAGCTATCTGGCATGCGCGCGCGCGTTGCTGGACGCGCCCGATGCCATCTATCCGCAGTTTGCCACCCACAATGCCGCGACCATCGCGGCCATCATGCAAATGGGTAGGCGTGATGGACAGGATTATGAGTTCCAACGTTTGCATGGCATGGCTGAGGGGGTGTATCGCGAGGTGTTAAAGAACCCCTCGATTGCCTGTCGTGTTTACGCGCCGGTAGGTGCACACAAGGACCTGCTGGCCTATCTGGTCCGGCGCCTGCTGGAGAACGGCGCCAATACGTCTTTTGTGCATCTTATGGCCGACCCGGCAGTCAGCCTGGATCAATTGCTGGTTTCGCCGTTGCGCCTGGCGCGCGAATCGTCGCTGCCGTTGCCGCCCATGATTTTTGGCCGCGCACGGCAAAACAGCATGGGTCTGGATCTGGCGGTGCAGGCGATGCGCGAAACGCTGCTTGACCCTTATCCGGGCGTCCAGGTGCCCGCCGTGCCGGTGTTTGAACCGGCAAACGTGCCGGACGCGCTGGCGATCAGCGCGGCCAGCTATGCCAGTTGGAGCCAGACCGACGTTGCGGCGCGCGCGGCCATCCTGCGCCAGGCCGCCGACGCTTTGGAAGCCGAGTTGCCACGATTCTGTGGGCTGCTGGTCAAGGAGGCATTCAGGGCGTGGATCGATGCGATCGCCGAGGTCCGCGAAGCCGTGGATTTTCTGCGCTACTACGCCAATGAGGCCGAGCGCATCATGCAGGTACAGGCTCAGCCGGGGCACGAAGACGGGGTTACGCTGGGCATCACCGGCGAGACCAACGAACTGCGTCTAGTCGCGCGGGGTCCCTGGGTCTGCATCAGCCCGTGGAATTTCCCGCTGGCCATTTTTGTGGGACAGGTTGCCGCTGCACTGGCGACCGGCAACACGGTGCTGGCCAAGCCGGCCGAGCAGACGCCCGGCGTTGCCCTCGAAGCGGTGAAACTGCTGCATCGTGCGGGGGTGCCGGAAGGCGCGCTGCAACTGGTGCACGGCTCGGGCGAAACCGTGGGCGCGGCACTGGTGGCCGCACCCGGCGTGGCCGGTGTGGTGTTTACCGGTTCGACCCAGGTGGCCAAAATCATCCAGCGCGCCCTGGCTGAAAAAGACGGGCCCATCGTGCCGTTGATCGCCGAAACGGGCGGCATCAACGCGATGCTGGTCGACAGTACCGCCTTGCCCGAACAGGTCTGTGATGTCGTCGTGCAATCGGCGTTTCGCAGTGCGGGTCAGCGCTGTTCGGCGCTGCGCCTGTTGTGCGTTCACGCCGAGATTGCCGATGAGGTGATCGAGATGATTCAGGGTGCGGCCCGGGAACTGATCAGCGGCGATCCGGCCCACCTCGCCACGGATATCGGACCCGTGATCGACAGCGCGGCGTTTGAGGAAATCAATCGTCACATTGCACGGTTGAATGGTGAAGCAACCCCGCTACTCGCGCCTGGGGTGGAGGCGCAAGCCGCAACGGAACGAACGAAAAACCTGATTTCCCCCCATGCCTTCGAGGTCGGTTCCATCGCCGACTTGAAGCAGGAAATCTTCGGGCCGGTGCTACACATCTTTCGCTGGCGTGGTGACCCGAAGGTGGTGATCAAACAGATCAATGCGCTGGGCTATGGTCTGACACTGGGGATCCAGACGCGTATCGACGGTCGCGCCCAGGCGCTGGCGCGACAGGCCCACATCGGTAACGTCTACATCAATCGCAACCAGATTGGTGCCGTGGTCGGCGTTCAGCCCTTTGGAGGCGAGCATCTATCGGGTACCGGCCCCAAGGCCGGCGGCCCGCATTACCTGTACCGCTTTTGTGCCGAGCAGGTGATCACGGTCAACACCACTGCTGCGGGCGGGAATGCCACCCTGCTGGCAGGGGGACTCATCTAGCCGTTTGTTAAAAAAGCGACGGCGCTTACGAATCCAATATTGAATCAAACTAACCAATTGCTTATGCTTGCTTCAAGCTGGCCGTTCTGGACTGACTGAGATGCGGGTAGCGGGGTTTTGTACGCAACGCAAACTTGCCTGAGGTTAGTTATGTCAAACATGATTCTGCTCGGTACGCGCAAGGGCACGGTGATTTTTGATCGTTCGAATGCGGGTTGGGTGCCTCGGCCTATCGAGCATCCTGGCATCCCGGTGTGTTACGCGGCGCGCGATCCGCGGGACGGGATGTTGTGGGCTTCGCTGGATCACGGCCACTGGGGACCCAAGTTGTCCCGCTCACGCGATAACGGGTCGACGTGGGAGGATGTGTCGTCCCTGAAATATCCGGAAGGGGCGCGCTACATCGTCAAATACCTGCCTACGCCGGATTTCGATCCGGAGGCTCCGACAGGGCAGCCCGAGTACAAGGACGCGACGGTTTTCAAGATCTGGAACTTGACGTTTGGCTCGGCCGAGCAGCCCGGCAGGCTGTATGCCGGCACGATCCCCGGCGGCCTGTTCGTCAGCGATGACGGTGGCGACCACTGGACGCTCAATCGCCCGCTTTGGAATCATGAAAGCCGGGGCGGCGATCTGTTCGCAGGCGAGGCGACCAGTGAAAACAAGTGGTCGGGCACGCCAGCCAGCATTGACTATGGCGTGTTTGAGCCCGGGATTCATTCGATCGTGATCGACCCACGCGATCCACAGCATATGCACATCGCGGTGTCCTCCGCCGGCGTGCTGGAAACCACCGACGGCGGCCAAACCTGGATGGGTCGCAATCGGGGCATGCTGAACGATTACACGCCTGAACCAGAATCGGCGTGGGGGCACGACCCGCATTTCGTGATGAGCTGTTCGGGGCAGCCGGACCATCTCTGGCAACAGAACCACTGCGGCGTGTTTTACAGCGAAGACGGCGCAAAGAAATGGAAAAAGGTCAGCCAGCCCGATGTTGGCGTGCATTTCGGTTTTCCGATCGCGGTCGATGCACACGACGGGCGGACGGCGTGGGTCGTTCCCGCGCGCGGGGACATGGAGCGCATGGCGATTGGCGGCGGCTTGTGCGTGGCGCGCACCTCGGACGGCGGGCAGTCGTGGCAATCTTTTAACACCGGCCTGCCGCAGGAAAACGCGTATGACATTGTGCTGCGGCATGGCCTCGACGTGTCTGGCGACACGCTGTGCTTTGGCGGTACAACCGGTAATGTCTATGTTTCGGAAGACCGCGGTGAAACCTGGCAATGCCTCGGCAACCACTTTCCGCCGGTGTATTCGGTTCGATTTGGCTGAGCGACATGCCCAAGGTAGAAATGACCCGGCATCTGTACCGTTTTTTTCCGATGCTCGAGAACCTCACCATCGAGGTGCCGGCCGGCTCGGTCGCTGACGTTGTGCGCGCGGTTGACGCGCTCGCCCCTGGCTTTTCCGATTACGTGCTCGACGAGCGTGGCGCGCTGCGCCGACATGTGAATCTGTCGCTTAACGACACCCTTGTGATCGACCGACAAAGGCTCTCCGATCATGTGCCTGAGGGCGCAACGCTGTTCATCTTTCAGGCGCTGAGTGGCGGGTGATCTGGGGGTTAACCGGATGTGCCCCACGCGGGCAGCCATATAACTGCGATCGGTCGTGGTGGCCGACACTTTCTATCATTTAGGTAAAACTTCAACGCCCGCCTTCACGCTGAGCTGCGGACATTCTTGAAAGTTCGCTCCAACCATTGCCTGATTGCCGACGATCGAGTTTTTTCATTTCTAGGCGTTGAAAGAGCGGAACCGGACAGTGGGTTTCACCGACTGCGGCGGACCTCAGTGCGATAGTTCGGACCGTCGCTCCCAAAAAATAATCGCTGTGTACTAAGTTTAGATTTACGGGCACATAACAAAGGGGAGGGTGGGATGCTTGTCAGACCGTGTGTGGTATTGGACGGCGCCTTGACCGTGTCGGAGGTCATCGCCCGCCTTGCGCGCCAAGGCTATTGGTTGGATTCGGCGCACCCTGTCGTGCGTGCAGTCATTGAGGAGAGTGCAGAGGTTCTGAATCTGCCCGTCGAAGCGGTTGCGAATCAATTGGCACGACCCTTCTCTGTCGTCGGGGTGGCCATACGGCGCCAGTGGTACGCCAATATCCTGTGGTATGCGCGTCCAGTGATCGAAGTCATGGTGGGATGCTATGAAGCTTTGGACCAGGATCAACCCGTGTTCCTGGCGCTCGATTTGCACGAGGAAGACAGCCTGCCGCTCATCGCGACGCCCGCTGCCGGCGAGGTACCGGAGGCGGAGGGCATCGTATACGCCCGCGGCGTGCCGGTTGCAGTCGCGCTCGAGAATTGGGGCGCGCCGGTGGCCATGGCGGCGGCGGTCGGCAGGGCGGATCACGACGACCATGTGCTGTATTCGATTCACGCCGCTGATGACGCGGAGGATTTTGGCGAGCTGTTTTCCCTGCCAGCGTCGCGTTCGCCAGACGCGCGAGCGTCGGCCTCGCGAGGGGCGTCCGCCGGATTCGAACCAGCCCCGCCGCCGCGAGACGTTCGTGCCTGGCCACGCATCGACGCCCCGGACTACGTCCCGGCGCGCACACCGTTCGATGTCGTCGTTGGACTGGCCATGTCACAGCAGGCAGGCGTGGCAGGTGGCGAGATGGTATTCGTCCCTCCACCCGGCAAGACGAGCATCGATGTCGAGGTCGCGCTTGTCGCCGACGGCATCGAGCTTGTCGAGGACAGCCCCGGCGTCCCGATGGGCTGGTCGAAGGTCATGACCGTCGACGTCGACCATCCGGCCACCGCCCAGGTGACCTTCAAGCTGAAGGGACTCGAGCCCGATGCAGCCGAGCCGGCGCGGCTGGTGCAACTGGAGGTGCGCTACAGCTATGACGGGTCGGTGTGTGGCACGGCGTCCCGTCGCCTCGTGATCGGTCGGGCGGACGCGCCCGATTTTGACCTGCCGAGCGACCATGGCACGCCTTGGCTCGACCAACCCCACACGGCCTCGTCGATCAGCGTGAAGCCCGACCCGGATGCGGCTGATCTTACGATCGAGATCTTCAAGCCAGACGGCAATCCCGGGAAGGGCAGTTATGTCTGTCGCCTCACGTCGCCCCACGCGCTGACCAGCCCGCGGGGGCCGTTCCGGATCGAGCTCGATGACGACGCCATGGGGTTCGCGAAAATGATCGTCAACCAGGTGCGCGCCTATTCCAGCAATGCCATCGTCGACAATCTGCTCGTCTCCCACGGCAAGCGCATCGCTCGTGCGCTGGGGTCAGAAGTCATCACCGCGTTGCGCGAAGTCGCCGACCGCGTGAAGCCTGCGCCGCCGACCGTGCTGCTGGTCAGTGCAGAACCCTACGTACCCTGGGAGCTCGCCTATCTCGACCCTCCCCTCGATGCGAGTCGTCCCCACTACCTCGGTGCCCAGGCTATCGTCGGTCGCTGGCTGAGGGAGCGGACCGGTACCTCGGACAAGCCACCGGTGCTGCCGCCTGCGCGTATCAGCATCAAGCACATGGCCGTGATGGCGGGTATGTATAAGGCCGAATCCGGCCTGAACAATCTCCCGGAAGCGGAGGCAGAAGCGAAAGCGCTTCAAAAGACCTACGATGCCCTGCCGCTTGCCGCCTCGTTGCAGGCCGTGAAGCAGTTGCTCGATGCCAGGCTCGAGCACAATTTCGAGCGTATCGGCGGGGTCGAAGCCATCCATTTCGCAGGCCACGGCGACTACGACCCCACGACGCCCGATTCGGCCGTGCTCTATCTGAGCGACGGCACGCCCTTGTTCGCCTCGCTATTCGGTAGTGCCCAATATGGCGGGGCGCAGTCGCCGGTGTTCTTCCTCAATGCCTGCATGGCGGGTATCGGCGATGAACTGCTCGGCGACGCGGGTGGATTCCCGGGCAATTGTCTGGATGGCGGATTCGGCGCGATGTTGGGTGCGTTATGGGAGATTGACGACAAGGTGGCCCATCAGCTGGCGATCCGCTTCTGGCAGCGCGTCATGCCGATTGGCGGTGGCCAACCGGAACCGGTTGGCGCGGTCCTGCGCGATCTCCGGGCCCTGTATGTGCCCGATCCGGTCAAGGCGCCAACAACCACCTATCTGGCGTATGTCTATTACGGCCACCCGCGGCTGACGCTGCAGATGGTCCCCTGAGGAGGGCAGCAAGATGGCGAAGCAACTGACCGGCAGTCCACAGCCTATCGCGCTCGGCGAGGGCTATCAGATCCGCGCCCCTGGCGTGCTCGGCACGGCAGAGCTGCGCCGGCCGCGCCCGGCAGAGGACCGTGGCCGAGCCCGCGTCGCCGAGGACGGCACGAGTATGCTCGACGCTGCCTTGGCTCATGCCGACGTGACTGAGGTGCGGCAGATCGACTTGTCGCTCAAGCCCCCCCACGCTGCGGCGACGACGCGTGCGCTGCGCAGCGTGGACGGCCAGGACATGCTGGAATTGCAGGTGCCCGACCTCGGCCCCGAGACCGGCCAGCTGGTGCTGGCCTGCGACGAGACCGGCGTACTCACCTGGCACCTGTCGGTCGACGAGCAGCAGCATATCCAGACGCCAGCGACACGCGGCGCGGGCAACGTAAAGCGTTTCCTGATCCCGGCTACGCGACCACGACCTGTGGAAGCGGAGGCGACAGTCACGCGCAGCCTGATCGGGGTGATCGGCAAGAAACTGCTCAAGGTGCTGGTTTATCCGGTGCTCGATCCGGTGATCGGAAAAATATCGGAGGTTTTTGCCGAGCATTGGGAGGAGAAGAACCGACCCTACGGTTTACGCGATTTTTCGCCTGGTAATTTCCGCGACCTGTCCGGGCCCGTGATCGCGCGCGACGACTGGGCGCGCCTGGCGGGCGGTCGCGCGTTGCTCTTCATCCATGGCACCTTCAGTACTGCGCACAGCGCCTTCAGCCAGATCACCGATGCGGGCTTTGCCGAATTGCATCGGCGCTATGGCGGCCGCGTGTTTGCCTTCAACCATTTTTCCCTCTCGCACGATCCTCGACGCAACATCGAGTGGCTGCTGGCGCAGATGCCGGCGGGGCAGTCTCTGGAAGTGGACGTGGTGTGCCACAGCCGGGGCGGCCTGGTGGCGCGTACGCTGGCACAACGACCCTCGGCGTTCGGGCTCGATACTTCGACGGTCAAGGTTCGGCGTGTGGTGTTCGTCGGGGTGCCGAATAACGGCACGCCGCTCACGCATCCCGACCACATGGTGCAAATGCTCGACCGGTATACCACCGCGCTCAACCTGTTTCCCACTGGCGTGGTCACAGAAACGTTGGAGGTGATCCTGACCGTGGTGAAGGTGGTCGGCCACGGCGCGCTCAAGGGGCTTGGCGGTCTCGCCGCGATGCGTCCCGACGGCAGTTTTATGAACACGCTCAACGCGGGGCAGGAGGAGGGCGCGAGCTACTATGCGATCGCCGCGGATTTCGAGCCGGTAGACCAGGGCCTGAAGGCCTTGCTGACTGGCAAGGTGGCAGACGCCGTATTGGACCGCGTCTTCGAGGCGGTGCCGAACGACCTCGTAGTGCCCGAACCCGGTGTGTATGGCTTGAACGGCAGTCCGGCTTTCCCGATCGAGGAATCCCGTTGCTTGCGGGTGCCTGATGATGCCGGGATCATCCATACCACCTTGTTTTCCTATCCTCCGGTAATGGATCGGCTCCGGGACTGGTTGCCGGGTTGATGGACTTGAGACAGGGAGAGGGTCATGTCAGTCGAACCAATGGGTGAACTTTTCTGGGAGTCCGGCGCGCGGCCGGCAGCACAGGGACGTGAATTGATGTTCTTCCCCGGGGTGCCCTTGCATGGCAAGTCGCCTGAAAATTCAGTGCTGGTCGGCGTCATCGATTCCGGCATTGCGCAGATGCACCCGCAACTTGCCGGCTTTATTCGGGCCTGCGAGGACTTCAGCGGCGACGGGCTGGAAGACCGCTTGGGGCACGGTACCGCCGTCGCCCTTCAATTGCTGTATGCCAACGGCCAGTCGGATCCACCTATTGCCATCCTGAGCGCAAAGGTCACGGATGCGCAGGGACGCATACGTCAGCAGGCGGTGGTGGACGCGATCGAGTGGGTGGCAGAGCAGGGCGCGCGTATCGTGAATCTCAGCCTCGGATTTCGCGGCGGCGCCGACAAGCACCAGAATCTGTGTGCCGCGATCGCGCGGCATCCTGACATTCTGTTCTCCGCCGCGGCCGGAAACGACGGCCCAAGCGTTGAGGTGTGTCCGGCGGCCTGCGGTCTCGACAACGTGCTGGCGGTTGGCGCCACCGATGTGTCCGGAAAACCAGCCGGATATTCGGGCGCGGGCCAGGTGTATGCACCGGGCGACGCGTCATTTCAGGAGGAGTGGTTCTATTTTTACGAACGGGGCCAGGCGCTCGCTCGTTCGGGCCACTTGCAGGAAGCGCGGCGTGAGTATGAGGCCTCACTGGCTGCGCAGGTGAACGCTGAAAGCGAATTTCAGCTTGGCGTGTTGGATCTGTCCGACGAAAAACCAGATGCGGCGCTCATCAGGCTAACCGAGGCGATCAAACTCAACCCCTCATTTGCAGAGGCTCACGCGATGCTCGGTGCCGCCCGTTTCTTGTTAGGCGATTACGCGCGTGCAGAAGATGCGCTGCGTACTTCGATTGAACTCTATCCAACGGACGCCGCATCTATTCGCGGGCGTGCAGGTGCACACTTCAATCTTGGGCTGACTTTGGTGAATCTTGGCAGGCCCGAGGATGCGAGAGCGCAACTCGAAACAGTCAAAGCGTTGATGCCAGATTACCCGCATATTGACGACACACTGGCTTCGATTGCGACGTAGACGTTGGTTTACAGGGCAGTTCAACCTGCGCTCGCCTGGAGTCGGCTCATCGTCAATGACGGGTTGAGCCAGAAGATCGCAACCCTCCCCGGGGCCAGCATCTCGATGAACGCGCTGTGGAGCGTGCACCGCGAACTCGCCGACGGCTCGCTGGTGCGTGTGCTGCCCGACTACAAGGTCGACGACCAGACAGCCCTGTGGCTCGTCTATCCCAAATCGAATGTGCTGACCGTAAAGGTCAGGATATTTATCGATTTCTTACTGGAGAAGTTTGGTGAGGTGCCGGCGTGGAGCGATGCCTGATTGGGGCTACCGGGCTTGGGGGCACTGTTGTTGATGGCGGGTCATCGGACGTAGCGGAGGGTTAGTGCTATGTGATTGAACGGCTGCTGTCGATCAGTAGCAGCCGATTGGCTAGGAAGTCACTGACGACAGAAGTTCGGCTGAATCAGTCGGCCATCGAATTTAGAAACCGTGGTCTGTCCCCGATTGTTCTCCCGTAGAAATTAATCTGAGCTTGGATACTTAGATTTATGGACTCCGGCATATGATGACTAACCCAGATGTTTTGCTAAACATTACTAATAATAGTTAACCACTTATGGAAACAAAGCCCTCTATCTCTTCAAGTGACAGCGTATACATTGGCAAGGTGCTCATGACAATGGGTGAGTGCGTAAGCACAAGCCTGTCAAAGTTCTCAGGTTGGATGTTGGTTGGATTTGCGGCGATCATCGGTGCGCTGCTTACAAACATTGATGCAGCAGCAAAATTTCTTGTTCCAGATACCCTTAGCACAATTGCAATATTGTTTTCAGGCGCTGTCTTCTTGAACGTGCTCCAGAGATATTCTGCTGCAGTAATCTCCTCAAGCACGGCGGTGGCAAAGAAGGTGGAGGAGCAACCTGTACCTGAAGGTATCGACATTTCTATGTTCTTTGAGCAATTGGAGCACGCTACGCTTTGGCCTGCTCGATTGATGGTGCGCCGCTCTAATCGTAAGATTTTGGCCGGTGATTTTGCAGCAGCAGGGCGATTGATTTCCACGCTAGCCCAAATCGAGGCGTGGTTAGTGTTTGCGCAAATGCTTACCGCTGTGGCTGCGACATGGGTTCTTGCTAGTGGCCTACAAAGCTAGTAGTACGGTAAAGAGAAACATGCACCGGCAAACCGACTGCTCGCTTCCTACCGCTCACGCTAGTGCTCTCAACGAATCACGATATCCAATATGAACGCAAGCGAAGCCGAAGCAACAATCCGATCCAAGGTTTTTGTCACGCCGCAACGCGTAACTATCGCAAAGGCAATCGCCTTTTCGATCGCAACTTCCACTGTTACATGTGATGAGGTGCTCGACGCCGTTTATCAAGCAAATCAAATTGTTGTTCCTCGTCCAGTCGTTTTGCATGAGACTGTCGACACGGATGCAATGCTGGTCAAAGTTTCAGACGCTATAAGTTGGCGCTTGGCGACTATCGAAGCACTTTGGTCACTTGTACACTCCGGTTTACTCGTCGCGATGGGTGATGTCAGCACCCAATCAGCCTCGGTGGATTGGACAACCGTTGTACCGGGTAGCGGCGGAGCATCTGCGGGATGGCAGTTTGGTGACTATGAGTTGCCCGTACCCAGCCGCGTTCGCCGCTCGCCATCATCACTCAACTCTCCCAATCAGTTCTTGAGCGAGCCTGGCCTATATATCCATGAGCTTGGTGTCCCCGCGATGCATGCCGAAATTTCTGCTGCCTTCTCTGAGGCGGTACGGTGTTTCCGCTCGGAACTGTATACCGCGACGCTTGCGATGTTGGGGAAGGCTTCAGAAGGCGCATGGCTCGAGCTCGGCGCATCACTGATAGCGGCGATTCCGCATTCGGATGAATCTAAGTACGTCAAGCAGCGAGCGATTCTTGAAGATCCGATGATGGGAACTTATCGAAAGATTGAAGCTGTTCTGATGGTCTTTGATCATCAGGAGCTTTTTGGCACCGCTTCAAAATCAGCGGGGGTCAGGCTCCAGGAACTGAGAGCCGTTTCAGTGTGGAGTGATGCCGTGCGCGACTCCCGCAATACTATTCATTTCAACGTTACGCCAACAACGCCGAACACTTACGAGAAAGTTGCCGCTCTTCTCCTGGGGGCCGTTCCGTACATTCGGATTCTCTACCAGGTTAAGCATGCCGTCGATGCAATGCCAAGAGACACCTGACTCAAACGTTGAATCCACACCGAAAACCAGCGTAAATGGAGTCACCCATTAGCCGACCGTAGTCAAGCGCGAAGGCCTTACCCGCCCGCTTGTTGAAGGCGGGTTTTTCTTTTCTTACCGTCCTGCCTTGCTGCTTCAGATCGAACCCGTTTCCTCGATGCTGGCTGCGACCGAGTCGCGC
>JAUXRY010000039.1 GCA_030679915.1 Thiobacillus sp. | reverse complement strand
GAAAGGATAAGAAAGACGATAATTACTGAAATCCTTTCGAGAGGGATCGATGTAATTGAGCCCGGTGAGGTGACGAAGAGTTTAACGGATTTAAAAGTGAAATCCCTCGGGGCGCTGTCTGTTAAAGAGGTGCAGAATTTGCAGAAAACGCTGGGAGTAGAGGCTGTGATAATGGGGGCTGTGGAGGCCTATGGCATGAGAACCGGGATCTCCGTCTCCTATCCTGAGGTATCTATCCAGTTGATGTTGCTCGATGCGAGCGGCAGTATTGTCTGGTCTGTATGGCACACATCAGGCGGCGCCAGCTTCTGGACCAGGCATTTTGGAGCAGAAGGCATGTCGTTGAGCGAGGCTGCAAAGAAGGTGGTAAAAGAGACTGTTGATATGTTATTTTGAGGCGGTCTTTTTGAAACGATGAGATTAAGATTCAAAGTAAACCCAGCGCCACCAGAAAGCCAGTGGCGCTGGGTAAAAATAAAGATGACGAGGAGAGGAATGTGAGCTTGCTGAAGAAGAGCGTTTGTGTCAGTATGCTTTGCATGGTGGTCCTAAGTTTAGGATGTCGTGGCAATGTTTCCACATATCATATCAGCCAGGATATGGATTTCGGATCTGTGAAAAGGGTGGCGGTATTGCCTCTGGATAATTTAACCAACGAGAAGTATGCCGGCGAAATTGTGAGGCAGGTGGTTATAAGTGAACTGCTGGCTTCCGGGCTTGTCGATGTGGTAGTCCCGGGGGAAGTAATAGCTGCAATTCAAAAACTCAGGCTTAAACCAGAAGAATCTCTGAATGCGGAACAGATAAAAGCTGTAGGAAAAGACTTGAAAGTTCAGGCTGTTATTCTTGGTTCTGTGGGGAAGTTTGGAGAGGAGAGGGTCGGGAACATTTCAGCCCCTGAAATAAGCATTACGCTCATGATGGCAGATACAAGTTCGGGCGGCATTGTCTGGTCGGCTACAAGGACAAGCGGAGGCGTCAGCTTTATGGGCAGGCATTTTGGCGCCAGGTCGGATACTGTGAGCGAAACCGTATTAAAGGTAGTAAGAGAGGCAATCCAAACGCTTTATAAATACTAAAAAAATGCAAAGAGCAAAG
>JAUXRY010000034.1 GCA_030679915.1 Thiobacillus sp. | reverse complement strand
TGCTAGCTGTCAAACCAACCTAAGTCGGTTCAACTACCGCAACAACACCCACACCTATCGGCTGTAAATTGTTAAAGATCAATCGATTAGCACATCAGCTTTCGCTTACATCACCGTTTCGAGAGGTGCGCATTCTACGTGATTTACATAAAACGTCAACACTTATTTCGAAATGGTTGCGGGGGCAGGATTTGAACCTACGACCTTCGGGTTATGAGCCCGACGAGCTGCCAGACTGCTCCACCCCGCGCCTGTAGCAATTAAAACTGCTTCAATCGAGAAGCGGAACTATAGCAAAGTGGCCCACCCCTCGTCAACACTTAACCGCTCTATTTAACAGGCTTGCATGACCTGGCAGCAATATCCGCAATGTTTTCAACAGACTGGATAAGGCCTATCGATTTCACGCCAATAAACAAGCGTCGGTTATGGACAACTGGCGCGCCAAAATCCATACAGACCATCCAGTCCGTGTACTGTCGTCTCGCTTCCGAACCGTTACCATCCTGACATTCTCCATAGGAAATGAAGGCCGAACGTGCACATCACAAACTTCTCCGTTTCGCGCCTGCCGCGCATTGAGTTTGGCTCCGGGGCACTGTCCAGACTACCGGGCATTACCCGTAAATACGGGACACGGGCGTTATTCGTGACTGGAGCGGCTTCATTCAGGAACGCACCTTTATGGTCAGTCGTAACTGCAGGCCTCACATCACAAGGCATTTCATGGCTGAGCTACACGGTTCCAGGTGAACCTTCGCCGGACATGATTGATGAGGCGGTACGAAGCTTGCGGCGAGAAGGCATTGATGTGGTCATCGGTATTGGGGGTGGCAGTGCGCTGGATGCGGCCAAAGCCATAGCCGGCCTGCTCATACCAGGCAATTCAGTCATGGATCATTTAGAAGGGGTTGGACCGGAGTTACCTTATGTGGGCCCAAGCACACCCTTTATTGCTGTTCCTACCACTGCCGGTACAGGTTCCGAGGCCACCAAGAATGCAGTATTGAGCGTTCAAGGGGTAGATGGGTTCAAAAAATCCTTTCGCGACGAAAAACTGGTAGCCGAGGTTGCCCTTGTCGACCCGGACCTGCTGGCCACATGCCCCCCCGCAGTGATCGCCGCCAACGGGATGGATGCCCTCACTCAGTTGCTGGAATCCTATGTTTCGAGCCGGGCATCCCCGTTAACCGACTCCCTGGCATGGGGCGGCCTGAAAGCAGCGCGTGACGGGTTACTGGCGCTGTATGCCGATACAGGCGACGCGATGGCGCGCGAGCGAATGGCGTACGCAGCCATGGTCTCGGGCATCACGCTGGCACAGGTGGGGCTCGGTTCAGTGCACGGCCTGGCTGCACCCCTGGGTGCCTTTTTCCCCATTCCACACGGCGTGGCCTGTGGCACGCTGGTCGCGACGGCTACACGTATCAATATTGAAACCCTGCGCCGCCGTGAAGCTGGCCACCCAGCACTGGAAAAGTACGCATTGGTTGGCCGCCTGTTAAGCAAACAGGGACATCTGGACGCAGCGGCAGCACACGCTGCCTTGATAGACACACTGGAAGCGTGGACGAAAGTGCTTTCACTCCCTTCCCTGGCGCATTACGGCGTAACGCCAGACGACATCCCGCGCATCGTGGCTAACAGCCGGGGAAGCAGCATGCAAACCAATCCGATCCGGCTTGAAGATGAGGACATTGCGGCGATTCTTTCTGCACGCATCTAAACGCCTGGAACTCAAGTTGACAGCCTGTTCGCCGCTATTTCTTTGACTTAACTTTTTGGAACGCATCAATGTCCGGTCTGCTGATCTTCTTTATCGTGCTCGCCATACCCGCAGTCTTTGGCGTGTTTCTGTTCAATCAACTGGTCACGCTGAAACACAATGTCGGCAAAGCCTGGTCGAATATCGACATTCTGCTGAAGCAGCGCCACGACGAGTTACCCAAGCTGGTGGAAACCTGCAAGCAGTACATGCAGTTTGAGCAGGAAACGCTGGAGAAAGTCATGCAAGCCCGCAGCCAGGTAGCCAGTGCACGCGCATCGCACAATATCCCCGCGCTGGGTCAGGCTGAAGGTGCATTGCGCCTAGGTCTGGGCAATCTATTCGCCGTCGCCGAAGCCTACCCCGAGCTCAAAACCAATGAAACCTTCCAGCATCTGCAGGCTCGCATTACCGGCCTGGAAAATGCCATTGCCGATCGCCGCGAGTTTTATAACGACTCGGTCAATGTCAACAATGTTCGCGTTGAACAGTTTCCCGATACCTTGGTGGCGCGACTGTTCGGCTTCCGCCAGTTTTTACTGCTGCGGTTTTCTACAGAAGAAAAGCAAGACGTTGATCTGAAACAACTCTTCAAGCCCTGATGTTCCCCGTTCGCTGGGAGGGGAAATGGCAACTCGACGCGACCAACTTCGCATTGGGCGGCGGCAACCTGCTGATTCTGCTGATCGGCTTCTATCAACCATCCCGGACCGGTTGGCAGATCAGTCTTGTGCTGGTGGGCATTACCAGCTTTTGGGCGTGGTATACCAACCTCAAACGCTATCGTACCGTGGCCGACACCCCGACTTCGCGCATTGGATCGGCGCCGCAGGGCTATATCGAAATTGTCGGGCGCGGCAAGCAGCCGCCCGGTGTCTCGCTTGTCAGCCCACTGACCGGCTTGCCCTGCCTGTGGTATCGCTTCCGCGTCGAGCGCCAAAACGATAACCACTGGGAATACGTTTCATCCGGCATCTCGACCGATACCTTTGGGCTGGACGATGGCAGCGGGCGAATTTTGATTGATCCCGAAGGCGCTGAAATCATTACGCCGCACAAGCGGGTGTCGAGTTCGGGTGGCTACCGCACCACGGAATGGACATTGATCGAAGGCGAAACAATTTACGTCATTGGCGAACACATCACGCTGGGCGGCCCCGGTGCCGTGTTCGATAAAAAATCAGATCTTTCCGCGTTACTGACCGAGTGGAAACAAAACAAACCGATTCTGCTGGCGCGGTTTGATGCCAACCGCGATGGCGAAATCAGCCTTGAAGAATGGGAGCATGTTTGCCAGACGGCATCCAGGGAAGTCGACCGCGACCATTTCGATATGCGCCTATCCGATGGCATCCATCTCATACGGAAACCCCTGCATGGCCAGGCATTTTTAATCGCAAACCGTGAAGTCACTTTGCTGGTGAGACACTTTCGATTGTGGAGCTGGGCACATCTCGCCTTGATGCTGACGGCGTTGTCGGGGTTGATACTGATCGCGCATTAGCCGTGTGCTTGCCCTGGCCGGCTTCGCTACCTATAGTCAGAAGCACGGAGGACTACCCATGAAACACCCGATACCCGAAACGCCCCCTGGCTACGATCACACTCGCATTGTTGAGCGTCCCGACGGCTGCTACTGGATCGATGCGGAAACGGGTGAGGAATACGGCCCGTTTGCCAACTTGATGGAAGCCATTCATGACATGGAATACAACGCCGACAGCGACTATGAGCCTGGCGAAACCGTTGAAGAGGCAGAAGACGAACTGGGAATCACCGACTGGATCGACCCGGATACGGGCGATCCTGGCGATGTCGCTCACCGGCCCATAGACTGATCGTGTTCTGGCGGTTTACTCACTGCACAAACTAAAGCTGATTCCGCCAAACGCGCCTCTTGCTCAAACACGTTGTCGCGATAGGGACACCCTCCGCGCAGCCAGGCATGCAGCCCGGCCAAGGGATACAACAGCAGAAACAACACACCCCACCGCTCGAACTGCCTGACATGCACGCGCTCGTGAATGCGCGTGGCGTCCAGGGCTTCCTTCGACAGCCCGACAACCACGTGCCCTAATGTGATGGCGGCCACCGGTCCACTGAACGGGAATCCCCGCTGAAGCATCCGGGCAGGCCACCCTCCGGCGGCTTCCAGCACGCCATCCACTTGCCGCACCTCCCCACCGCTGCTACGCGTCATCAACACCACAATCAGGCCCAGCAATGTAACGGGCAACGCCCAAAGGGTAAGTAACAGCCTCCGCATTCAGCCGATCATCTCGCTTGAAAACCAGCGCGCGCCATGCAGGCCTTCTCGCACGAAATGTTCATAAGCCCGTTCCAGCTGCGTCGCCGTCCCCACCGCATAGACATCAAAGCGATGCATGTCCGGGTAATCCACCACGATGCTTTTTAGTAAAGCGTCCAGATCGTCGGTTGGCAGATGCGGGAGGTAGTTGAAATTATCCAGCGCATCGGTCCAGGCACGGCACAGATTGTCCTGAAAAAGACCGGTATCGTCAGCCAGCCAGTGCAGGTCCATTGACTCGGTAAGGTCCAGCGACATGGCATGCTGGATCAGGCTCTTTATGGGTGAAAACCCCGCACCAAACGCGAGAAAAATGACTGGGCGTGGTGAGTCTTCGTCCAGAACAAACTCGCCAAATGGCCCTTCCACTTCAACGGTGTCATTGGCTTTCAAGTTTGAGAAAACGGCCTCGGCAAATGCATCACCATCGCGTCGCGGTATCTGCACCTCAATATGGCGGTCTTCACAGGGGCAACTGGCAATGAAATAAGATCCACTCATTCCATTGATTTTGATTTGAATACTCTGCCCGCCCAGAAACCGGAGTCGTTGACTGCGTGGTGCCAGAATATGCAGCGCAGCCATTTTGGGATTGAACACTTCAACCGACTTCACCTTGGCGGTCAGTTGCTGCACCGGAATATCGCGCGCGCCCGCCACACTGGATTCGATTACCACATCGTTTACCGGAGCATAGGCACACAGCAGAATCACCCCGGCGTCCTTTTCTGCCTGCTTCAGTACGTAGTCGTGTGCATGGACTTTCTTGACTTCACCAGTCACCACACGTGCCTTGCACTCACCGCAATTGCCATTGCTGCAGCCGTAACTCAGCGACACGCCGTTGCGCAAAGCAGCTTCCAGCAGCGTATCGTTTCCCTCCACAACAAACTCATGACCGCTAGGTAATATGGTTACGGTCGGCGCCATGATCTTCAATATCCTTTCTTGAGCAATAACGGCCTGCGCCTGTACCGCTTCGTGTGGTAATTCAGACAAATTTCGCAGCAAAAATGCACGCACGCTATGTAAGGCGTGATGCGTTTCCATGCTCGCGACTTCGTCCATTTCATCAATTTTCTCGTCGAGCCAAGTCATCACGTTTCCGTAGTGCTTGAGCAAGGCTTTGGCCGCCGCATACTCGTCACCCATCTCATTCAGGCGCGCAACCAGTACGTCCTTGTCGGGCAGCACATGCTCGCGGAGGCGTTTGGCGAACGCCCTGTCCTTGATTTCGGCAACCCGACGAATCTCGGCGTCGTCATCCCATTTCACGTCAGGAAACGCACGCAGCAGCTCGTCGAGTTCGATCATTCCGTCGAACGTCGCAAGGGTGTCGTTACGGATCATTTCCTGCAATACATGACGCGACTGACCCACCAGACGCGCCACACGAGAAAGCGGAAGTAAATGGCTCATGACCAAATGTTACTCCGTGTCTCCGGTAGACAAATCGTCTTGTTGTAAAGTTTCTGAAGCCTTGATGCGCGCACACCGTTATCCCTGCCCCTACAATTGCCCCATGCCTACCATCACCACCCGCCCCTGTCCCGATCAAGCTCGCGCTGCACTCGAACAGTCCGGCCTTGCCCCAGCCTGGGCTCGGCTGTATGCCGCACGCGGCGTCGACCACCCCGAGCAGATCGCGCACCGCCTGTCGCTTTTGTTGCCCCCTGCCGGGTTGCTGCATATCGAGCGCGCCGCCGCCCTGCTTGCCGATGCCATCAAGGACAAGAAGCGTCTGCTCATCATCGCCGACTACGATGCCGATGGCGCCACCGCCTGCGCGGTGGGCGTGCGCGGCCTGCGACTGCTCGGCGCACAGGTCGACTATCTGGTGCCCAACCGGCTCGAACACGGTTATGGTCTCACCCCCGACATCGTCGCGCTCGCTGCCGCACGCCAGCCCGACCTGATCGTCACAGTGGACAACGGCATTGCTGCGGTGGACGGCGTAGCTGCGGCGAATGCGCTTGGCATTCCAGTACTGGTCACCGACCACCACCTGCCCGGCGATACCTTGCCGGATGCAGCCTGCATCGTGAATCCCAATCAACCGCACTGCAGCTTCGCCTCAAAAAGCCTGGCGGGCGTGGGCGTCATGTTTTATGTGCTGCTGGCGCTGCGCGCCGAATTGCGCCAGCGCGGCGCCTATGCCGAACACACCGAGCCCGATCTCCGCATCTTGCTTGATCTGGTTGCGCTCGGCACCGTCGCCGACGTGGTCCGGCTCGATGCCAACAACCGCACGCTGGTAGAAAACGGCTTGGCGCGGATGCGCGCGGGTAAAGCCAGCGCCGGCGTCAACGCGCTGTTTCGCGCCGCCGGTCGCGACCCCACGCGTGCCACGGTGTTCGATCTTGGCTTCATGCTCGGCCCGCGCCTCAATGCCGCTGGCCGGCTCGATGACATGGCGCTCGGCATCGAGTGCCTGCTGGCCGATGACCCCAACACCGCGCAGCGACTGGCGCAGCAACTCGACACGCTTAACCGCACCCGGCGCGACGTTGAAGCCGACATGTTGGAAGAAGCACTCGCCATCCTGGCCACCTTCAACCCCACCGACAGCCACAGCCTCACCGCCTGGCAGCCCGGCTGGCATATCGGCGTCATCGGCATCCTGGCTTCACGCCTGAAAGACAAATTCCATCGCCCCACCATCGTCTTCGCCAGCCACGCCCGACTGGATACCGTCCCTGCGGGACATAACAACGGCGAACTCAAAGGCTCGGGCCGTTCCATCCCCGGCTTGCATTTGCGTGACGCACTCGACCTCGTCGACAAACGCCACCCCGGCCTGATCAACAAGTTCGGCGGCCACGCCATGGCGGCGGGACTCAGTATTCCGGCTGGCCGCCATGAGGCATTCACCCAGGCTTTTGAAACCGTCGTACGCGAACTGATCGACCCAGCCGACCTTGAAGGTGTCATCGAAACCGACGGCGAACTCGACGCCGCCGCGCACACCTACGAACTGGCCGAACAGCTTGATCACGCCGTATGGGGACAGGGATTTCCTGCGCCACTGTTCACCGCCACATTCGATGTCCTGGCACAGCGCGTGGTCGGCGAGAAGCATCTGAAACTGAAATTGTCACGCGACGGGCAGGACTTTGAAGCCATGCAGTTCTTTCGGGCCGACCCGCTACCCAGCCGCATTCATGCCGTCTACGCGCTCATGCCCAACGAATTCAACGGGCAGCAATCCCTGCAACTGAAGCTGCAGCACTGGGAGCCAGTTTCCTGATTTCACTTTAAAATCCGCTTACCGAACTCTGATACTTCACACTCATCATGCCGCCCATCACCTTCACGCTCATTCTGATCAATGTACTGGTCTATGCCCTCGCGCTGGCTACCGGGCCCGATATCGTGCGGACTTTTGCGTTGTGGCCACCCGGATCCGGGGGCGCGTTTCATGTCTGGCAACTGATCACCTACAGCTTTCTGCATGGCTCACTGCTGCATCTGACATTCAACATGATTGCGATCTGGATGTTTGGGGCGGCGCTGGAAAAACGCTGGAACGACCTGCGCTACCTGCTGACCTACCTGCTCAGCGTGGCTATTGCAGCGATGACGCAGATTGCTGTAAGCGGCTATTTCCTGCATGCCACAGGCCCGGTCATTGGCGCCTCGGGAGGCGTATTCGGCCTGTTGCTGGCTTATGCGATGTATTTCCCCAACCGGGTCATCAGCTTCATTTTTCTGCCGTTCATCCAGGTTCGCACGCGCACGTTTGTCATCGGCTACGGCGTAGTCGAGCTGATTCTAGGGGTAACCAATACGGCGGCTGGCGTCGCGCATTTTGCCCATCTCGGCGGGCTGTTTGGCGGATGGCTGGCGGTGCAATATTTCCGCGGGCGCGGTATCTTGGGCCAACGCTGAGTGCTTGCTTGGGCTTCATTTCAATCAGCCCAACCGATACAGGCAGCATCGAAAAACCAGCACCCACTTATCACAAGTCAAACCGGTGTGCTGAATTAGGCAACTCAAACATAGCCCTCGGGATTGCCCTGCTGCCAGCGCCACGCATCGGCGCACATCCGCGGCAGATCATATTCCGCATGCCAACCTAGTTCTTGCGCGGCGCGTGTCGGGTCGGCCCAGCATTGCGCCACATCGCCCGCACGTCGCGCCACGATCTGATACGGCACCGGTTTCCCGCTTGCTGCCTCGAACGCGCGCACCATGTCCAGCACGCTCACCCCGCGCCCGGTGCCCAGGTTCCAGGTCTGTACGCCCCCCAATTGATGCAGTTTGTTCAGTGCAGCCACATGCCCGCGCGCCAGATCTACCACATGGATATAGTCCCGCACGCCGGTGCCATCCGGCGTTGAGTAATCCCCGCCAAACACATTCAGCTGCTGACGCCGGCCCACCGCCACTTGCGCAACGTAGGGCATCAAGTTGTTGGGGATACCGCGTGGATCTTCACCGATCAGCCCCGATTCATGTGCCCCCACCGGATTGAAATAGCGCAGCAACGCCACGTTCCAGTTTGCATCCGACACAGCAACATCGCGTAGCACCTCCTCGATGATGAGCTTGGAGCGGCCATACGGGTTGGTCGCCGACAACGGGAATTCCTCCGTGATCGGCACGGTCGCCGGGTCGCCATACACCGTGGCAGACGAGGAAAATACGATAGCCTTCACCCCCACCTCAGCCATCACCTCGAACAGCGCAATGCTTCCGGCAATATTGTTGTCGTAATACAGCAGTGGTTTTTCTACCGACTCGCCGACCGCCTTTAGCCCCGCAAAATGCACCACCGCATCGATTTCGTGATCTGCAAAAAGGTGACGCAAAGCGGCGCGGTCACGGACATCGCCCTTAACAAAATGCACCGGCTTGCCGGCAATCTGCGAAACACGCTCCAGAGACATCGGGCTGCTGTTAGACAGATTATCGAACACCACCACCTCGTGACCCGCGGCCAGGCAGGCCACTGCGGTATGCGAACCAATATAGCCCGCTCCGCCCGTTAGTAACACTCTCAAATTTGTCTCCCGATTAACTGCTTCACTCATTCACTACTTTCAGGCCACAACTTGCACCACATTTCAGTTTGCAAGCGGCGGCCAAACGCACGCTCTAGTTTGCCATTGATCCGGCGAAAGCCTTAGAACGTATACACATCACCGCTGCTGCTGCAAGCCCACCGCCCAGACAATCCCCACGCCAGTCAATACCCCCAACGCATCCGCCACCCAGTCGTCAATGCCGGGGAAACGCCCCGGCAGCTCGAACTGATGCCATTCATCCAACCCAGCCAGCAACAGTAATCCCACCATCACCCAGGGCCAGGCGCGGCGCCCCAAACCCAGCAACAACAAGCCGGAGAGCGTGGCATACCAGGCCAGATGCGCGAGCTTGTCCCACGGCGGCGGAATCAACCCGGCTGCTTCGGGCAGGCTGTTGCCCCACACATACGCTGCCAGCAAAACCAGCGCCGCCAGTAGCGCGGTGCGCGGGACTGTCATTCAGTCACGCCCCGACAATAGCTGGCGTGCTGCGCCCAGGATAAACAGCGTATTCGTCACCATATAACGCTTCCACAAACGCCCCGGTTCCGAAGCCAAGCGGTGCAGCCATTCCAGTCCGTTGTCGCGCATCCAGGCAGGGGCACGCTGCACCGTGCCGGCATGAAAATCAAACGCCGCCCCACACCGATCATCATCGTATTCACCTTGCCGCGATGTGCTTCTTAGGCCAGTTACTTAACCGACAACGGATTGACATGCTTCAACCCCGGAAAACGCTGAAAGTCATTGTCCACCGAATAAACGCTATACCCCTGTTCCAGCGCCAGCGCGGCGATATGGGCATCGGTCGTGAGATTGGCGGCCATGCCGCTTTGCAACAGCAGATTCCGCAGGATGGCCCAGTGTCTCGCGCCCGGCGCAACCAACTGGACTGGCGGCTGGTCCAGCCACTCGTCGATGTAGGCGATCGCCGCCTCGGGTGACAATGGCGGCGAAAAGATCCGAGGGTTGGTGCAAATGCGCAGAAAAGCCATGGCGGATACCCAAGGAATGCCAACCCGGGCCGTGCCTGAGAGCACCTCCTCCCACCAGGCTCTTGCCCGCTTGTGTTGAGGCAAGTCCTGATTAACGGCGTAGATCAGCAAGTTGGCATCAACCAGAATCACTTTCGCTGCTCCAGTTTCGCGCGCAGCGACATGTCTTCCAGTTCATCCGCAAGCAGCAACGCCTTGTCCAGGTTGACGCCCGGCATCGGGGCACCAAGCGATGCCGGTTTTAGGCGATAGGCCTGAGACTTGCGTAACGCTTTCTGCTGCAACCCCGTCAGCAGCGCCTCATTGACCACCTGCTTGAAAGGTTTGCCGGTTTCGAGCGCGCGTTTCTTGAGTTCGCTGGCAAGCGAATCATCGATCGTGAGCGTGGTGCGCATCTTTATGTCCCTCCATAAGACATCAAAGCATCATCTTACTATCGGATTCGAGGTTTGGCTCAAAGTGTCTACTTAAGCCGAGGCGATTCATTCCTTGCAACTTGCATCTATTTAAGAAGCAACTGCCGCGCCGCGCCCACAATGAAAAGCGTATTCGTCACCAGATAGCGCTTCCACAAGCGCCCCGGCTCCGAAGCCAGCCGGTGCAACCATTCCAGTCCGTTGTTACGCATCCATGCTGGCGCGCGCGACACGGTGCCGGCATGGAAATCGAATGCCGCCCCCACACCGATCATCACTGCGTTGATCTTGCCACGATGCTCGGCCATCCAGCGTTCCTGCTTGGGGCAGCCCAGTCCAACGAACACGATTCCGGCTCCACTGGCATTAATCTTATCCACCGTTTTCACATCTTCACCTTCCGTCAGCGCACGAAAAGGCGGCGACTCCATTGCCATCTGCAACGCAGGAAACCTGGCACGCAACGCTTTTTCCAGCAGCACCAGTGTCGACTCGGTGCTGCCATAAAAATAAACTGGCAGGTTTTCCGCCGCGCATCGTGCGCATAACACCTCCGTCAGATCCGGCCCACTGATGCGCGGCTGCCCAAAAAAACCCTGCCGTCTCAGCATCCACGCAACCGGCGCACCATCTGGAGTCGCCATGTCAGCGCTATTGATAATTTCACGATAGGCCTCGTCACGGGACGCGCTCACCACCACATGCACATTGCAGATCGTCACGTAACGCGACTCACGCGAGCGTGCCCAGCCAAGCAGACGATCCAGCGCTGCATTCCACGACAACGCATCAATACGCGAGCCGAGCACGTTTCCTGTTGAACGCATATCCTTGTTCATCATTTTTTCGCTTGCTGCTCAGCAAGCACCCCTGCGTATATATCCATCAAGAGCTGATAATTCACATTTGCCGAAAATTCGGCCTCGTATTGCACGCGCGCGTTGCGCCCCATCTTCGCCATTTCGTCCGAGTGCGCTTGCGCCCAAGACAGCTTATCGGCCAAGTCACGCGGGTTACCGGGTTCGAACAGCAAACCAGTCTTGCCATCTTGCACCAGTTCGGCCATCGCACCGATGCGACTGGCAATCACCGGTGTGCCGCTAGCAAAGGCTTCCGCAATGGTTCGTGGAAAGTTTTCATAGCAGATACTCGGCACTACCAACGCCGACGTGCGGCTCATTTCATGGCTCACCGCTTCTCCCGGCACACTCCCCAAACGTGTCACACCGGACATACCATCCAGCAAATCTGCTTCCGGGCCATCGCCTGCCACTCGCAGCTGAAGACTAGGCAACAGCGCCATGGCTTCAGCCAGCGTAGCCACTCCTTTTTCGACTGACAAGCGCCCCACGTAAAGAAAACCTGCGCGTAGCAAAGGGAGCGGCACTTCAAAATCCACAAAATTTGGCTTCACCACCACACGCTCGGCAGGTAGACCGCCTTCAATAAATTTGCCCCGGCAAAATTCGTTTAGAGCAATGTAGCGCGCCACCTTGTGTTGATACGTGCCCAACGCTCTATGTAACACAAGCATTCCCGCCAGCGCTGCTGATGCCGCACGCGATTCCCGATAGCATGCCCGCGCCACGCCGCGCCATGGGACCTTCCCCATGCAGTCTTCGCATACTTTTCCCTCACGCAGAAACAACGCATTCAGGCACATCAGGCGAAAGTTATGCAGCGTCTGCACCACCGGTACCCCAGCACGTTCGGCCACCCAATAGAGCGAAGGGGAAATCAGAGGAAACGTGTTATGGACATGGATCACATCGGGCTGAAAACGGCGGATCAGTTCCGTCAGTTCGTGCGACGTGCGGGACGACCATAGCGTGTGCCGTGCCAGTGTCAATGAGGACATCCCTGCCACGTCGTCATTGCTGCGGAAGTATGTTTCCACTGGGTGGCCGTGCGAACGTAACAGTTCGATTTCAGAATCGACCACTGAGTCCTCACCACCTTGGTGTTGATAGGCATTGTGGGCGAGCAATATTCGCAAAGAACTCACTTCAAACCACTTTCTTTATTAATCTGGCGCAGGTAAACGCTTCCTCTGATTCCACATAGGGGAATGTCATCCACCATCCTCCAATTAGGAGCGATGCTAACCATATCCCAACCCAGTACACCAGTCCTTCTGTGTTGCTCATCAAGCACTATCAATCGCCCCTGCACCTTCATTACATTTGCCTGATTTTTTATCTAGAAACTGTGTCAGCCGTCTCGCCGCAACGTCGCTGACATATTCCCCGAGAAAACGCTCCCGTGCAGCAAGGCCGGCAGCGGCCATCCAGTCCGCATTGGCCATGGCATCGGCCACGATTCGTGCTGCCGATTTGGCATCGTTCAACGGCAATGCCAAACCTGAGGCACTATCGCCCAGCACTTCTGGAATACCGCCAACTGGAGCAGCAAACACTGGCCGTCCACGTGCCATTGCTTCAATAAGTGTGATACCGAAACTTTCCATGGTGGCCACATGAATGTAAGCTCGATGCAGTCCAATTTGTTCTGCCGCGTTGCTGACGTATCCGGCAAAACGCACTTGCTTACTTAGCCTCAAATCTCTCACTTTGTCTTCCAGTGCCCTGCGATCGGGTCCGTCGCCCACCAGAGTCAACGTCAAAGGCCGCCCCAGCACGTGCAGTGCTGCGACAATATCCAACAGATAGTGCTGATTTTTACGCGCTTCCAGCGTGCCGATATTAATGAGGTCGGCCGCTACTGTTTGCACGACTGGCATACCTGGGTCCGGCAAAAAGTTTGGCACCAATTCGGCTGCAACTTTCGTAATGGCCGGAATGCGCCCGACCAGTTCGCGCCGCATAAAGTCTGACACGAACACCAGACCATCCAGCCGAGGCAACACGTCGGCTTCAACATCCTGGATCGCGCAATAGAGGCGCCCACCGTTCTGAATCAAGCCCTTTCCGGCCCACTCATCGGCTTGCGAGATATTAAAGTGGGCCACCATCACTACTCGCTGCTTTGTCGACACCCGCGCGCGTAGGGCCGCTTGCGCAGATAGCGGACATTGCGCATAGACCACGCACGCAGCATCTGTTTGCAAGCGATGTTTCAGCGCCTGCTTTAAAAAATAGGCATGCCAGTATCGATACCACCACACACCCAGCTCGCGACTGAACATGTTGACCAGCTTGCGCAGGCCAAATGCCGGGTATACCTGCCAAAGGGGTGCGTTATAAGGGGTTATCAAATCACCTTGCCGGCCTATCTTGTGCAGGTATGCCATGAATGTACGGAAGTGTGTCTGCACTCCCGTGTCACCCTCGGGCCGCATAAGCGTCGCGATCAGGATTGGTTGAGACATGCGAGCACCCCCTGTGCAAAATTTTCGACCATGGGCTCCAATCCATAATCTCGGGATGCATCACGTGCTGCCGCGCTCATCCGTGCGAGCGATACAGGATCGTGGAGGCAACCGGACACGGCCTCGGCAAACTTTTCAGGGGCAAAATCCGTGATCGCACCCGTTACCGAATCGGTCAAATAATCAATTTCTGGGGAATGCATAGGAATATTGGTCGTGAACAGCGGCAGGCCGGCCGCAAAAGCCTCAAGCACAGCAAGCCCAACTAAGCCTGGGCACAAAAAAAGGTCTGCAATGGCGAAATGGGCCGCTTTATCCGTTCCAAAAAGTGGACCGGTGTAATGGATCCAATCATGTGTTGCTGCCGCTTGGCGTGCAATAAACTCATCCGGCCCCGCCCCAATCAAAATAAGATGGAAATCGGGAACCTCTGCATGAATCCGAATCGCAGACTCAACCAGAAAACCCAGTTTTTTCGACGCATGCATACTGCCGCAAAACAGGCCTATCGGTGCTTCAGGCAATATACCAAGGCGCTTGTGTAATGCCAATTTTTGCCCAGCATCGATTGTCTCAACGTCCTTTCCAAAAGCCGTGACATCGATACTGTTCTGGACTACGGTCACGCGATCAGGGGGGAAGCTGCTGTCCACCACATACTGCGCAACCCGGGACGTGTACGCAAACCACCAATCCGATCTACTAAGCAATAGGTATTTAACCGGCTCCAGCCATGGCGTCCCATCCTGCTGCCAATTGCGGCCGTGGCCCCAGTAAGCCATCCTGACCAACCCAAATGCACGCATCATGCCTAACATGTAATTGAGTACGTGCTTAGAAGCCTGTTCGACAATAACCAGATCAGCCGACATTGCGCGTCCCAGGCAGGGCTGATAGACCATCCGATAGTCACGGCTCCAGTAAGCACGTACCTTGTGGCCATAGGCGATTGGCAAATCAACCGCATCCTTGCGCTCAGCTTCCAGCCTATTTGGATCACTATAAAGCACCGTTAACGTCACGCCCTCTGCCTGCAAACGCGCATGCAGAAAATCGAAGAAGGGACGTCGATATTGCTTGGCGACCGCTTGAATAATGAAAACCTTTCGCACAGGGCGTGCCTGTCTTATCGCGTTCGCCAGGCCATGCGCTGCATGGCTGAAAGTGTACTCAGCGACACGCGCTCGACTGCTTTCCGAAAAGTGACTGTATTGAGCCTCATTCTTGAGCAGGCTGACCCCAGCCTCTGCCCATTGCGCAACATTCAGTTCCCTAACATAGCCATTGTGTCCATCCAGAACGAGTTCCCCCGCCACCCCCGCATGAGGTGAGACGATCACCGGCAGGCCGGCCGCACAAGCCTCATTGGCAACCACGCCCCAAACATCTGCTTCAGTGGGGAAGAGAAATATACGGGCATCCGCATAGTGAGTTGGTAGTTCAGCTTGGGTAACATACCCATGAAATCGGATATCGACGTAATCGGAAATTTGCGCAGCATAATCGTGCATTTCGGACTCCATCTCGCCACTGCCGACAAAATCGATCGATGTCCGCCGCCCCAAACGAATAGCCACTTCACGCGCCACCTGCATCGCAAACAGCGGCCGCTTGGATTCCATGAAGCGCCCACAAAAAATGAAGTCCACCGGCGTTACCGACCCCGGGCGTGAGAAGCGGTCGTTATCTGCGCACAGCTGGGACGTATAAATTCGGTCCTCGGGTACACCATATTCCCTGTACAAATCACGGGAGCCTTCACAGGCGCCTACAAATGCGGCGCTACGTGCGAAGACGATACGACGCACTATGCGATGCAGCCATGACAGTGATTTCTCCGACTGTGCCGTCCCGTCGGTCATCGCCACATGCGGCACCCTGTGCATGACGGCCCAGGCAAAGGCAAATAGGTAGGTAGGAATGAAACCAGTTGTGATAACCACATCAGGTCGCAACTGGTTGAGCAAAAACCATATCCCCATATCGCTGTGCATGAAACGTCGATCCATCGCCTTGTATCGGCCAGTCAAAAAATGTGTAGAAAATCCATGTGCAGCTGCATCAAGCGTGGTATCGATGTGCGGCTGCGTACAATAAATAACATCGAGATGGATATCTGCAGCCTCAGCGATGCGGCGCCAACCAGGCACGCGATAAGGTGCGGGCGCATTGGATACAATGACCGCGTTAATGATAGAGCCCAATCGTGCTTTTTCTCTTAAAAACCCAAACACATTTCACCCCAAGCGACTTGCTGCGACATCCCGCCGGTTTCTGTTCTAGCACTGACAAAGAAACATTTAGGGTGTGACGATAAGCTAAACAATTCAATCGAAGGGCACCCTTCCTGGAATGTACCCAACGGACAACCATTCATGCGCTGGCTGGTTGGTCAAGTTTCCAGAGGTTCGTGACCAAGTGGCTTGGCGCACCGGCATAGGATGGATGCTTGACTGACAGAACTAGCTCCGCTGGCCGGTTGAAAGGCACTAATTGGATGAACACGCCTGACCCGAAAGGATTTCGGATATTAGGGCCACGGGGCTTATCAAGATTAGGGGCACGGAGGACATGCGGCGCCGGCAGATGTTCGGTCACCAGCGCGAAGCGGGCTTTTGAGCGCTCAATATTATCCAGCGCGAGAGTGATATCGGCATTCGATAGGTGCTGCAGTACCTCGCGGATCGTAATGAGGTCAACTTGCGGCAGCGTATCGACACATACGTCAAGTACCATGAACCGTACGTTAGTGAGATCACTGAAAGTGGCGGTGTTACGCTCAACGATTACGCGAGAGACATCGGCACCGATATAGTGAGGAACGGCTCCACAGATGCGGGACCCTATTTGAAAATCGCCACACCCGACGTCGAGTATGCTTTCAATGTCGTTCTGGGCAATAAAATCTCGCACGAAATCTACATATTTAGACGAATGCTCCCCGTAAGACCCCCATCCCGATGATTGATCTGGTGGGCCACCCCACATACGCTCCCGATAAACTGCATCAAACAGCTCAGCCCTTCCAAGGGTCTGTAATTTTCCATCTTCGCGCCTGATATTCATTTCATGGAGCCATTGCCGCACACGGATTGGCAACACGCGCTTCAGAATGGGTTTGGTTAAGCTAAGCAGCGACATCGTATCTCCTGATAAAAGTTGGTTGAAAAATCCATCAACGTTTTTTTAATTAATGAGACCAAATAATTCACCAGTGTCTGCAATCATGATTCGTCCTCAATGATGACGGGGCGGCCATCCAGAGAAATTGGGCGTCCTGCGGGTAGTGACTCCGGTACACGCCCCCAGCGAGTTGCGTCCCGTTCGAATATTACAGTGCGAGGCTTAGGATCTTTTCCTGCCAACCAGACCGCTTTAAAGTGCCGGACCCCCGCATTTGCCTGGCATTGCCACAAATCCCCTTTCACTTGGCAACTCGCGGCTTCGAGCCCATCAAGCAGATGTACGGCCGCTGAAGCCGCTGCGCTCCCAAAATCTCGATTCGTTTCCGGTTTAAAAAAACCCATGCCTTTGTTGTCCCACGCGTACCAATAAACCCTTGGAATCCCTTCGGATGCATTGAGCAGGTAGGTTCGCAGTGTCAACGCATACACAAAATCTTCTAGCGACAACCCTGGCCACTTACTCACCTCCGCTTCAAACGGAAAACCGACTTCGGTGTTCCAGATCGGCATATGAGCAAGGCCGTGTTTAACCAGCACTTGCCGCATTGCACGGATGATTGGTACGACTCGTTCAGGCTCCTCTCCAAAATAAAAGTGCTGGCTGACGACATCAAAATACTGTCCACCGCCTGCCGCAATAAAACGATCGAATTTCTCCGCCCAGTAACCCGAAGAATGGAACGACGGCGACAACACGCATGCTTGGGGATCTGCGCGTTTAATCTCCTCGTAGGCTACGCGCGCAAGCTTTACCATGCTATCGATTGACCCCGTATAAAACTGATTGGGATCCCCGCCTGACCCCGGCTGCTTGAAAGCCGGGTCGGTCGGAAAGCTCGCCTCATTCCAGGGTTCGTAGCACTCGATTCGACCACGAAACGTGGTGGCCAGGGTGCGAACATAGCGCCGCCAGTCTTCGATGTTTACCGGCTCGGCGGCACATCCCAACCCATATGCGCATATCTCGTTGGGTCGTGCAGACGCCCAGCGTGGAGTATTACCAATCGTCCAGAGGACTTTTAGATGCGCTTTTTCACTGGCCGCTAGATAGGCGTTGATGCGGTCGAAATTCCATAGTTGGGGCTGAGGTTTCAAACTTGCCCAGTCAGTGCCCGTATCCCAAAGCCGGATGGCGCTATACCCTGTGCTCGCTGCAGCCTCGATGCGCGCCGGTTCATGCACATGAATGCCCAGTGTCATTCCGTTGCCAGCGGCGGCGGCCTTCCAGGAAGTCAGCGCCAACACCCACGCCAGGATGACTCGCCTTTTCATAAAGGCGAGTCTGCTTGCTGGCGTTGACCCCTGTCGCGCGATAATTCTCGCAGCGCCAAAAGCACCATAACCAAAGGCCAGGTTTTGCTGGCAAACGACGATACCACGGCAGTCATGCTCTGCAGCATGAACAGTAACAATGCCATCATCGCTGTACCATGCGCCCAGGTAGGCATGGAAGGGCCACGCGACATGCGAAAGGTCTTCACCCAGAGTGCGACGTACATGGCCGAACCAACAATGCCTTGCGTGAACAGCAAATGCAAGATTTCGTTGTGTGCATTATGCGCATCTTCTCCGATGCCCCTGAGATCCGCCGAGAGAATCAAATCGGCATAAGGCCCCCGTCCAACCGCCCACTGTAGCAGCGAAGAGTCAGCCTGTGCATCGAGTATGTGCCCCCAGGTAACGCTACGCCCTTGCGTAAAGGCCGCCTCATTACTGGTATCGAATCCCATCAGCTTTGTTGGGTCGTAGAGCAACACCACAACCAGCGCCAGCAAGCCAAACAGTAGACCATAGCGAATGATGGAACGCAGGCTCACGCCTTCCTTTATCGCGATAAAAATCACCACACACAAGAAGGTTAAGTAATTGAGCCGTGAATTGGACAACACGACCTCCACCGCGGCAATCAACGTCAACAGTGCCAAAACAGACGTGATCGAATTACGCGCATACAAGGCGTATATCAGGACCGAAAAGCTAAGCGCATACGCCAGATCGGTCTTGAAGAAGTAATACCCCTTGAACGTATGCACCGACCCCCACGTGACCCAACCGTAATCGAATGGCAACAGCGCCGCATTGATGAGGATGGTTAGGGCTGCTCCGATCGCCAGCGCATAAATCAGCCAGCGATCTGCCGCATAGGCCACCAGAACGAAAAACACAAATGGACTGACGATCTTGAATATCTCCGACAGGGAGCCCCCATAGGCAATAGCCAGTCCGAAATGAAAGAAGAAGTACAGGGTGATCAACCAGATATAGGCGAACAATGATTTGTTGCGAGGGTCCGGTTTGACCCCCTGGAATACTTGACCATATTTTGCGAACAGCGCTGCAGCTACTAGCAATAACATGTACCCATATTTAACTTGCGCCACTTCATAGAACGCATCGGCGAGTGGCTTGGCCATCACCAGAAAAAGCAGTAACCAAGAAGAAAATGGTGGCAACTCCCATTTTGGGCGAGTGGGCGGCGACGATATTGGGTGCATGGCAGGTATCGAGCTGCCACCATTTAAAGCAGATTGGTTATTCAATTTTTACCTCTTTCTAACCAGCCGATGACTGGCCCCAAGCGACCAGCGGAAAGCTTTTCCCTTGCCATCGCCGCCAGTGGCGCGCCCAAAAACCAGGTATATCTGAAAGTTAGCAACAGCACGATAGCGCAGCAACCTGCCAATAGTGGTAATACACCCATACCAATAGACGTAGCTTGCGGCGAGCCATGCACCAGGGCGGCTGCGCAGACACCTGCCACGGCCAACACCAGCGCACCTCGGAATGGCGCCAACATATCCACAATGCGCAATTCGAGGCGACTGCGAATCAAAGCAAGCAAAAGCAGGAGCCGCACAAGATATGCCGCAGGCACCACCCAAACCGCTACCGTTAGCGACAAACCACTCAACATGACGAAGCCACTGAAGAAAACAATAGCAGTTACTACCTGTACGCGAAGCTCAGTGCCGATAGCACCTGTGCCCCGAAGGATTGCAGCGGTGATCGAACCCAAAGAGATCAGGGGAATAGACAATGCCAATGCTGCCATGTAAGGCGCTGCCTTGATCCACTTGGCACCATAGACGATGTGCAGCACTACCTCTGATTCAAACGCGACAATAGCGAAAAGCGGTAAGGTGACGAGTGCCATTGCAGCCATGACAACCTTAAAACCTTTGCGAACAGCAGCCAAATTGCCGTGCAAACGCGCAGCACTTGCAAATGCTATGTTTTGCACAGCAAAAATCATTACACCCAATGGTGCCCTGGATAGATTAAAGGCAACCGAATAAAGGCCGAGCGAATAAAGGCCCCAGAATTTTCCGATCAAGAATCGATCCAGATTATCAATAGACCAATTTGTCAGATCATTTGCCAGCGACTTTAAGCCGAAATGAATCAGCGCCAGATCACCTTTTAGACGCGGGCGTAGCGTATGTCTGCAAATTGAATAGGTCGCAACCACTTTGAATACTGTCTGCACGGCATAAGCAATAATCAAGCTCCAGCCCCCCCATCCTAGGATGGCCAAGGTGGTTGCGACCCCTCCAAAGCAAACTGTATAAGCAAAGACATGAATAATCTGGATACTTTTCATATGCAGATCGCGTTGCAGCAAATTTGTTGATAGATTTCCCATCGCTTGGGGAATAATCAAAAAAGCACTCACCGTGAACATCCACACAAGGGAATCATCACCAAATTGATTCGCTAGGAAGGGCGCCATGAGACTGATGACCAGGGCAATCACAACAGCAATCGTTAGGGACCAGCCCAGCGCTAAGCTGACGTCAGCGGTGCTGATTTCCTTCTTCTGGATTAGCGCGGCCCCAAAACCACAATCCGCAAGAACCCCGCCCAGCGACAAAATCGAGAGCACTACTGCGAATTGACCAAATGTTTCCGGACCAAGTATGCGAGCCAGGGTGATTTGAACCAGCAGTTGGCCTGCAATTTTTCCGACAGCCCCCCCTGCCCCCCAAAAGAGTGCAGTGGTGCTTCGTGATGAAATGCTATCTGCTGCCACGGGGAGATATCCAAATATCGAATATGAGCTGATTGAGCATTAGGCGTCTGGTTTTATACGGGAAGAAAAGGTTCAACGGTAACCAACCAACTTGGTATCAGCTAGTGCAATTACACGACCAAAGCCTTTTGCACTAATCACCCAACTGCGCGCAGTGCGGTGAAGTCCTACGGGCAACAAGCAAAAGCCAAATATGGCAAACCCTATACCTATGCCTATGCCAAAAATTGCTTCAGCAATAGCACGGGGCTTGCTACGACTCCGATTCATGTTTTGCCAATAGGTTGTGGAGACGCGCAAACCACGCTCCAACATATAGCTCAGGGTTTGTCGTCTGATCGGAACTTCCTCATTTACCTCTGCTGTATTACACCAAATGAACTTGCCTCCTTGTGCTTCGAGCCACTTGAAAAAGTCGTAGTCTTCGCCGCCCGATTGTGCGAGGCGCTCATCAAATGGCACTGGTTGGCGAGATTTCACCCTATACGCTTTGACCAGGACGTTACTGGTTCGACAGCCTTTACTGCCGATGAGCGTCCCCGTCGGAAACCGGGGGCGCTCAAAAAAACGACTCTTAATTACCCAAGCGCGACTGCCTTCCGGGTACTGTGGAATCACTGGCCCCAGAACAGCAACGACTTCTTGGTTTTTGATGCCCGCAACCAAATCTGATAACCAGTGGCTGACCGCCCATTCATCATCATCAATAAACGCAAGCAACTCACCAGTCGCAAGCGCAACAGACTTATTGCGTGCATACGATATTCCCTGGGAAGGCTCAATTTCGTAGCGAACAGAAAGCGCTGGAAAACGTTGAGCAGCCTGCATGATCACTTGCCTTGCTGTGGCCGATTGATCGTTATCAACGACAATTACTTCGAAGCGTGTAAGTGGATATGTTTGTTTTGCCAAGCTTTCAAGCAGTAGCAGCAGCAACGCTGGACGCTTATAGGTGCAGATACAAACGCTTACTTCAGGTGAGTTTTGCTCCGCCATACATTACATTTTCCGGTTGCGTAACGTCTAGGGGCTGGCGCCAAAATTAGAATGGCAGAGAAAGGCCGTTCTTTCTTTACCGACTGTGATTGTTAATAAAGTCCTGATAGGCCTCTTCGAGCCCCGCTTTGAATGGGGTAGGAGCTTGCCATCCCATCGCATTTAGCCGCCCCACATCCATCAGCTTGCGTGGCGTACCATCTGGCTTGCTGGCATCGAATTCGATCATGCCCGGGTAGCCCACCACATCTTTGACCGTTTCGGCGAGTTCGCGAATGCTGAGGTCGTAACCCACACCGATATTCATCAGCGGTGGAAGGCCATCGTTGCGATCCTGCCCCAGTAGCGGAACAAACGTCTCGTCCGGCAGGTTCATCAGGTGCACACAGGCATCGGCCATGTCTTCGCTGTAGAGGAACTCACGCTTAGGGGTGCCGCTCCCCCACACGGTGACGCTTGTCGCATCAGCCAGCTTGGCATCATGAAAGCGACGGATCAGTGCGGGGATGACGTGTGAATTTTCGGGGTGGTAATTGTCGCCGGGGCCATACAGGTTGGTGGGCATGACGGCGAGGTACTGAGTTTTGTATTGCCGGTTGTACGCCCAGCACATTTCAATGCCGGCGATTTTGGCCAGGGCATAGGGACGGTTGGTGGGCTCCAGTTCGCTGGTCAGCAGGTGCTCTTCCTTCATTGGCTGCGGAGCAAGCCTGGGGTAAATGCAACTGGACCCCAAAAACATCAGGCGCTTGACGTTATTTTTATACGCGGAATGGATGATGTTGGTCTGGATCGCGAGGTTGTCGCGAATGAACTCGGCCGGATAGGTGTTGTTGGCATGAATACCCCCTACCTTGGCTGCCGCCAGGAATACATAGTCGGGCTTTTCCTGTTCGAAGAAAGCTTCGACTGCAGCTTGGCTGGTTAGATCGAGTTCGGCGTGGGTACGGGTAACGAAGTTGGCAAAGCCCCGCGCAGCGAGGTTGCGCATGAGTCCGGAGCCGACCAGGCCGCGATGACCCGCGACATAAATTTTAGAATCCAGTTTCAAGTTACAAGTCCCAAGTTTCAAGTTCCACTGAGTTGCAATTTACAAGTTTCAAGTTCTCGCCTTGCGATTTGTTACACCTTTTTAGTGCATTCCAGTTGAGGTCACAGTTCGTGATCTCAAACCATCTATTACGGTGTTCGCTTCGCTAAAAAGGCATAACCAGTTGCCGCTTCGTTTCAGCAAGGTAATCACAACTTGTGACCACCTTTGCCTCCATGCAATACGCAGTTACAAGCACGCCCGCTATACCTTGAAATTTGCGCCACATGTTTTTTGCGTTCGTATTGTTTGCATCAACCCGTGGAGCATGCGCGAGATTTCTTCTACTTCCTTGATCCATGCCATGCCAACTTCACGTTCGATGTAGCCAATGTCTCTCGCAATGTACAACTGTGTTCTCAACTCACCAGCCGAACCCTTTGCGTAATTCAGAAAGTTCACCGTTTCCTTTGCAGAACCGCGCTCATAACCTTCTGCAATGTTGGAGGGAACGGATAAGCCCGACCGGGTGATCTGATCACGAAACCCAAAATCTTTAAGATCTCTTAGCGATTTATACAGATCCGCACTCAACCGCGCCGATCGCTTCCAAACCGCAAGATCCTCAAACCGAGCCACGTCCCCTCCTTGAAACTTGTAACTTGCCCCTTGTAACTGTTGTTACTCGTGATAATCCATGGCCTTGTAGCCATGCTTTTTCACCAACTCGTCGCGCTCTGCCGCTTTCAAATCTTCGCGCACCATTTCGGCAACCAGTTCGGAAAAGCTGATCTTTGGCGTCCAGCCCAGTTTCTCCTTGGCTTTGCTCGGGTCACCCAGCAGGGTTTCAACTTCGGTGGGGCGGAAATAGCGCACGTCAACGGCAACGATGCATTTGCCTTTGGCGTCGTAGCCTTTTTCGCCAATGCCCTGCCCTTCCCAGCGGATGACCATGCCGAGTTCCTTGGCAGCAGCATCAACAAAATCACGCACGCTGTATTGCACCCCAGTCGCAATCACAAAATCTTCAGCCTTGTCCTGCTGCAACATCAGCCACTGCATTTCGATGTAATCCCTGGCGTGGCCCCAGTCGCGTTTGGCGTCCATGTTGCCGAGGAATAAACAATCTTGCAGGCCGAGCTTGATGCGGGCGAGTGCGCGGGTGATCTTGCGGGTGACGAAGGTTTCGCCGCGCATGGGGGATTCATGGTTGAACAAGATGCCGTTGCAGGCATACATGCCATAGGCTTCACGGTAGTTGATGGTGATCCAGTAGGCGTATAGCTTGGCGCAAGCGTAGGGGCTGCGCGGGTAAAAGGGGGTGGTTTCCTTTTGCGGGATTTCCTGTACCAGACCGAACAGCTCAGAGGTGGAGGCCTGATAAAATCGCGTTTTCTTTTCCAGCCCCAGGATGCGAATGGCTTCAAGGATCCGCAACGCGCCCAATGCGTCGGAGTTGGCGGTGTATTCGGGTTCTTCAAAGCTCACTGCAACGTGGCTTTGGGCAGCGAGGTTGTATATTTCGTCGGGCTGCACCTGCTGGATGATGCGAATCAGGCTGGATGAGTCGGTGAGATCGCCGTGATGCAGGATGAAACGACGCGTTTTGACTTCTGGGCCTTCGTACAGGTGATCGATGCGATCAGTATTGAACAGCGAGGTACGGCGCTTGATGCCGTGGACTTCGTAGCCTTTTTCCAGCAGAAATTCAGCCAGGTAGGCGCCGTCCTGGCCGGTAACACCGGTGATGAGTGCTTTTTTGGTCATGATGGTTTCGTTGTAATAATGTTGTCAGATGGACGAAAACGGCAATACCGGCAATCAGCCAGCCGGGGTGGGATTACCGATAATGCGTTCGCGGCCACTGGGTGACATCGCCTTAAGCAAATCGCGTGTGAATGTGTCCTGTGTTTGATAGGCCTTGGATTCGTCAGCCTGGATACTCGATATTCTGAACAAAAGACCATCTGGAATCTTTCCAGTGAGACCGTATTTCAATTGCTGAAGCTTCCACTTCACACCACTCACTTCAACCGCATCCCCCACCGTCCGCCAATACGTAATCGGCTCGATCCGCTGGCCTTGCGTGGCGACCAGACGTTTGATGGGAATGATGCTTTCGCCAGTCGAGAAGGTGTCCGTGGAATTTTTGAGTATCTGAAAACCCTGCGCCGGATAGCAGATTTCCGGTTTGTGCACCTGCATGCCGTCGGATTGGTCTCCACCATAGGCGATGGATAGCATGATCCGATCCCCATTCTGATTGATGTAAGTCCTAGACAAAGTCTGATTGTAGATTTTGTTGATGAGTGCTTCCTGTTCGGGGTTGGCAATCAGGGGTGCGATGGATTCATCAATTTTCCAATTGCCGAATGATTGTGGAATCAATTCTTCCAGATTGATTGCGGGACCAGCATCAGCGGTTCTTTGCGTGGGCTTGAGCGCCAACGCCAAGCCAGCTGCAGCAAACATAAATAGACCGATTACTAGATGTTTAAAGCTGAAATGTTGCATGTCTTGTCTCCTGAGGAACGTGGGATCAGACTTTCGCCTGGCGGCGCGGACGATCGGGGAATATCAATCCCAGCACGCCGTCCAACGCGAACAAAAACAGCAGACCCACGACGAACAGCATGATGCCGGCGAAACCATGTAAAAAACCTTGTCCGGCCTCATCGCCCAGATGGTAGGTCACCAAAATCAAGACCATTACGCGCACGATGTTGGCTGCAAACGCAATCGGCAGGATGGCCGCCATGATGATGAGATTACGAGCGGTGCTGGTGCGCTCCATCAGATACAGATACAGCAGCCCCATGGCCGACAGGCTGAACATGGAATGCAGTCCTGAGCAAGCATCAGCCACCAAGAGTTGATATTGGCCGATAGTAAGCATGACGCCGTTACGCGCGATGGGGTAGCCGGCGGCATACAGCACTTGTTCGGCGATCACCGAAATGTATTGTTTGAGCGGGCCGGTTGCGGCATCCACCACAAAACCCGGCAAAGGGACCATAAACAGCAGGAAAAACAGTGCAAACCAAAGCGATCGGGCGGCTTTAGTACCCAGCGTAATAAGCAATGCGCCGAGGATGACCGGTATCTGCGAACCCACCTCGAACAGCAAAATATCCTGCGAGCGGCCTAATGCGTAGGCCAGCAAGCCCAATACAAGCAAAGCCCACCCGAATGTTACTTCGACGCGGGTCGGCTGGTTCCCGTCCCCAACCATAAATACAGCGCGCTGCTGCCAAATCAAGAACAGCGTAACCACCAGCACGATGGGGCCATGGGCATAGTCGTCAGAATTCCACAAGCCATGTGCCAGCATCCAATAGGTGGGCACATACAGCACCAGCAAGCCGAGCACAATCGGCCACCAAGACTTGAGGGGGGCCAGGTTTTCAAGCATTGAGGCGCGTGGAGCAAGGGTATTCATGGCGTCAATCCAGCACGACTGCACCGACTACTTGCGTGCCGGCGAAGATCAGCTTTTCTTTTAATTCGATCAGTGGAGTCAATCGGCTAACATTGCGGCGGGTAGCAATCAGCATGCCACCGGCATGTGCCGAGATTATTTGAAAGTCGGAACTGACCTGAGAAGGTGCTGTGTCCAGCAAAATAATGTCATAACTGGATTCCAACCCTGATAACAACGCACCGAAAGATGGGCGCGCCAATAATTCGGCCGGGTTTGGCGGCGGCGATCCGGCGAGCAACACATTAATAGTTGGAAACGACTTCACCGTGCGAACTTCAAGTGTCGGTGCACGTTCTGCCAGAACGTCTGAAAGGCCCATGCCCTTGCCCAAATTAAAAATCTCGTGCTGGCGAGGCTGTCGCATGTTGGCATCGATCAGTAACACTTTGCGACCCATCTGCGCAAACAACACGGCCAAGTTAGCGGCCAAATAGCTAGCGCCTTCGTCTGCGCGCGCACTGCCGATTGCCAGGGTTTTACGGCCCTCACTGAACCAGCGTAGCAACAGTTCCGAACGCACTGTCCGCAGCGCTTCGGCCTCCTTGCTATAGGGGTCGGTTGCGGCGGTGAGCTCTGGGCTGAGGCTGGCCTCAGCGGCGGGAATCGTGGGATATTCAAACTGCTGCGACATGGCCTGCTGAATATCGGCCTCGGTCACCAATCCCAACTTGAGCGCTGCGGCACCAAAGCGCAGGTTTTGTTCTTGCTGCAGTTCGAGCACGCGCTCCATGTCTTGTGTTTTGAGCTTACCGGCATCCAGCAGCAGTTTTCCAATATTGGCCTCGGCACGGATTCCGACTGCCGCTTCGACAATGCTGCCTTGTTCACTAATGCTAGTTGGTGAATTCATATATTTCTCGTATTTGTCGCGCGATATCGAGTGTGCATGGAGTCAAGCCATGGAAGGGCGGTTACGGCTAAACATACGACGCAGCGCTCTCAACCGGCGCCCTTTTTTCGTGACTTCAGCCAACACCGGAATCCCAAGCCCGGCGGCTATATCCTGACCTGAACGTACACGGCGATCCAGGAGTTCAACCAGCAATCCAGATCCCACCCCTAACAGAGCGCCCACAAAAATCGACAGGAACACGTACAGAAAGACTCTCGGCTTGGAGGGGCTGGTAGGTGGAGTCGCAGGGTTCAACACAGCAATGTCGGTTTGCGTGGATTGTGCTTCCATCCGAGTCTGCCCATAACGTTGCAAGGCGGCGTCGTAAATACGCTGAGCATTTTCCAAATCTCGCGCCAGCAAAGTTGCCTCTTCGCGTTGCTGCTTCAACCCTAATACATTGGTTTTTTGTTTTTCGAATGCACTACTCAGATTGTTATAACGCTGTCGTGCAGCACCCGCCGTTGCACCTACACCTCGCGTCGCAATGTTGAGCTCATTTTCAAGCTTGGTCTTGTAGGTATTTACTTCAGCCTGAAGGCGGATGAGATCCGGATGGTTAACGCCCACACGTTTGGATAGTTCGGCAAGTCTTCCTTCACCTTGCGACACTTGTGCTTTCAGGTTTTGAACTACGGGGCTATTAATAACCTCGGGCATGTTGCTGCTATTACGCGTGCGGGAGCTGGCATCAAATGCCGCTGATTGCGCGGCGACCATTTGCCCTGCCAGATCAGCCATGCGTCGGGTTTCGACATCCAGTCTTTCTTCAGATTCAACAATTCCCTTTTCACGCTGATAAGTCGTGAGATTTCGCTGTGCCTGATCGACTTTTTCGCGTAACTGGACAATCTGCTGGTCAAACCAGGCCGCAGTCAGTTTGGCTGGAGCCACGCGCAGGTCAAGGTTGGTGTCAATGTATGACTTGGCAAAAGCGTTGGCTAATGCCGCAGAAAACTGTGGGTCGGATCCAGTGAACGTAATATTGATCACACTTGATTCGCGTGAAGGCTCGACGTCAAGCTTCTGCAACAGCAAGCCGCTCAACCAATGTTCCACAGTCCCTTTGCCTTTAGTCGCTTCCATGAATTGCTTGCCGACTTCGGCATTTTCCGCCAGCTTTAATTCGCTCACAACCTTTTTAGCGACATTGATACTTTTGATGACGTCGACCTGCGTGGCCATGTAACCCGGAAACATCTGCGACGGTTGCATCTGACCAGTCACGGAATCCTTGCTCTTGGAATCGATGATCAACGTGGTAGTAGCCGCATATTCCTTGGGTAGCCACAGGCTCACGGCAGTGGTAGCCGAAACCGTGAGAAACAGCACGCCGAAAACTATCCACTTGCGCGCATTTAATATCAGGAGGAATTGGGTGAAATTCATTGTGTAGCTCCCTTAAAACAGGCTTTCCTTGACGTAGATTACGTCGTCTTTCTGGACCAGGGCGTCCAGTTGCGTATCCAGTTTCTGCTGCTTTCCGTTGCCATCGCGGCGCAGGATCTTGATGCCTCTTTGTGTGCCGCGCGAGGTCAAACCTCCGCCCACTGATAACGCTTGCACCACGCTCATGCCGCGTTCCAGCCGAAATGCCCCTGGACGCTGAACTTCGCCGTAGATGTAGAACATCGGCTGACGTGCCACGTTGATGAAATCACCATCCTGAACCCGTTCGTTAATTGCTTCACCACCGGGCTGGAATAACGCGATTAAATCCATTTCGCGGTATTCAGCCTTGCCGTCTTTCATTCGCACAAGAGTAACAATGTCGGCACCATCTGAGATGACACCGCCGGCCAATGCCAGCACGTCAGTCAAGCGGCTGATTTTTTCCAGGGTGAATTGGCCAGGTCGATTGACCCGACCGAGCACCGACACTTGTTGACTCCGGTACTGCACCACGTTCACTGTGACAAATGGATCCAGGATGAACCCACCCTTTTTCAGACGCTTGGCGATGTCGGCTTCACCTTGTGCGGGCGTGCTGCCGGCCAACTTGACGTCACCAATCAAGGGAAAGGTAATGCTGCCAGATTCGCCGACGCGCGCTTCGGTGGTGAGATCAGGTTGCCCATACACGGTGATACGCAACACATCGCCCGTACCCATACGGTAGTCGTTATCTGCACTCCATGCGGGTGCTGCCATCAGCACCATGCACAACATCAAAACATTACGCCACATCCCGATCATTACTCTCTCCAATTGGCGGCCGTTTTATAAACTTGCCGCTCATCTGCCTACCAACATACCGCTTGAACCATGTCCAACTAGCTAGTACGACCCTTAACGCGCCGCATCAGCATATCAATACAAAGCGACATTCTATCCTTGTCCATAGTCAATAATGGTCATCCGATTTACTCCACCAACTTTACACAAGGAAAATTACACCTTGAATATAAATAAACTCATATTCATATCAAAAATCTGCCCGAAGGCTTACATAGAACAGATTGAACGTGTAGTCATTGGCCTGGATATTTGAATCACGACTCCCAGCCTGCAATCCAAGGTCAATCATAATCGGTCGCACCGGCGCATAACTCAACGACAAGGAGCCACTCAGCGTATCTTCGTTGCGCTGCACCAACCCGGGGGGGGCGAACCCGGTATCCCCCTGAAAACTTCGGTTTTCGTAGCTGCCATTGGCGCGCAATGTGATTTTTGACGTGACCAGCCAGGCAGCGCCCAGGCTGGTTCCGGTGTTGATTTGATAGCTGGCATTAATGTCATCGGAGTTACCCAACTCACGATAAACCGCCCAATTAAGCACTGTTTTACTCGTTGGGTAATAGTCTGCCGACAGCCGTCCCGCAAAACCAGAAAAATTGCGTTGCGATACCGTATCATTTTCGCGCTGGATGTATCCAATTCTGGCGTGCGGGGTCAACTTGCCGCTTAAATGCCAGTCGCCGAACAGGTTGAACTCGGTCTGCGTATAGGCACGATCAACAAAAATACTTGCCAGACGGTTGGGGTATTCACCGTTGATACGCTGTAGCTGACCGCGCAAATTGCTACCCTTAGGCGTGGAATAAATTAGCGTAGCCGAAGCACTTTTGGCTTCGTAATCCAGCGGTTTCTGTTGAACGCTGCTGTTTTTAACCACCACCTCCGATGCGCCCAACTCTGCTGAAAAGCGGGGATGGATCCGCCATTGGGCGCTGGCAAACCGATTGTCACTCGTCACCTGATTGTTGATTTGTGGTCCCAGATTCTCAAAACTGCTTTGCGAAACAGTTTCGGTTGTTCCAACCTGGCCTGACCAGTAATTACCTACTCGCCAGTTCCATTTCAACGAATAATCCGAGCCGTCATAATCCAGTTGCGCATTGCGTGAATAGCGCACTTGAGTTTTGTTGGCGCTAGCAAGTATCTGTTGTTGCCCCGGTTTCCAATCCACATTCAAACCGGCACTCAGCACACCATATTGGTCAGACCGCTTCGGCAACAACGCATATTCGCTTTCGGCCAGACGAAACAGATTGTTATCGAAATAGCGCGCGTAAGAAATGGTGGGGCGAAAGGTGTCCCCCTCTTTTGCCACTGCGGGTAGGCCGAACAACAACCCCGTCGCCAAAGCCACCCAGCATGATGCGCGATTCACCAAAAGCTCCAACGGTCGGTGGCCACCACATAAACACCGAGCCCCGCATTCGTAATGGCATGAGCGAAAACGGGGGCCCACAGATTGCGCGTACGGATATAAAGCCAACCGTACGCCAGTCCGGCGATCAGCCCAGCAAACCATTGCACGTGCTCGACGGCAAACAGAGCACTGGCAATAAACAAGGCTTTGACACCGACCTGCGCAGGATTCTGCGATAGAAAGTCAGGGTTTTTAACCCAGCGCTGCAGAAAAGAACGCCAAAACAGTTCTTCCATGAGCGGCACCACCAGCGCTGCGCCAGCAAGGCGAAATGCAACCAGCATCCAATCAATCTGGCCATTTACTTGAGTCGGGTTGTAGCCCTTGCCCATTTCGCCCATCAGCATCCAGCCCGCGTCCAGGTTAACCCAGAGCACCAGCACCAGTAGACCCGCTGCCAGCGACAACAACACTTGGCCAAACGATAGCGACCAGGACTTGAGCTCGGTGTAATGCCGCCACAACACCGCCAGCGCCAGCGCAACCAGCCCGGCCTTTAACGGATACAGCCAGCGCACGTCAAGGCCCGGTGCCCAGTCAGGCAACAGACCTTCCAGCACAAGCAGAGCGATATACAACCCGAATGGCAGGCTGCGAACGAGAATTGGAGACATAGTGAGGCAAACGCGGCTTGAAACCGCGCTTGTCAGATCACTTCAGACCAGAAAGTCCCTTGCTGATCGCATCAGCGTCAGCCGTAGGTGCAGCAGCTGGTGCAGCTGGTGCAGCTGGTTTGGCTGGTTCGGCGGGTTTCTTGGCAGGTGCGGCAACTTCTTTGCCGGCATCCACAAACTCACCCATATATTCGATCTTGGCAGCCGCCTTTAGTGCATCCAGTTCAATTTTGGCGGCTTTCTGGCGTGCTTGCACCTGCAGCAGACGGGCAATATCGGGTTTCGCCTGCTCCAGCGTCTTTGGCTGCGTCTGCGAGTCAGCCAGCACAATCACCAGCAGGCCATCTGGCGAATTCACCACCATAGCCTGACCGTCCGGCATTTGTGAAAGCTGAGGCAACAATTCAAGGGGCAACTGCTCGGCAGGCTTCACGCCCTGTCCCACCTTAGCCGGAAGGTTTTCAGACTTGAGCCAATCAGCAAAATCATTCAACGTCTTTGATGCAACAAGCTGGGCACGTATCGCCTCATGCTTTTCTTTTGGCGCTGTGATCCCGATTTCCTGCAACCGATAAATCTTGCGCTTGGTAAACAGTTCAGGATGCTTGTCAAAATAATCAGACACTTCCGCATCGCTCGGTTCAGCCGGCGTGCCCAGCTTGCGTGTCATATAAGCCTCGGCCAGAATCTGGCGGCGTGCAGCATCCAGCGCCTGCACCACATTGGGATCGCGATCCAGTTTTTCGCTCATTGCCTTCTGCGCAATGATTTCCTGCTCCACCAGATTGCGTACTACTTGCAGCGAAGCCGCCTTGGCTTGCTCCTTGTCCAGATTCGGAACGCGCTGTAATGCATAGTTCACCTGATGAACGGTCAATTCAGTGTCGTTGACCTTGGCTGCGACCTGCGTTGCCTTTTTATCTTCTGTAGCCGCGCTATCTTTTTTATCGCCGCAACCTAAAAGCAATGCAGCAACAAGCAATGGCAAATACAACTTTTGTGAACCGTGCATTTTAATCATCCTCTTCATCCAGATTATTGGAAATTTATAGTACGAATGTTACACCATGCATGCAGCCTAAATACAGAATCAAAATTCTTGTATAACACTTGATAAGACAAATATTTAAATGCTGATTGCACCCTGCTTTATGCCCGGATTAGTAGAAATACACACCTTGCACACAGGCAATAAAGAACACCCCTTAATAAACACTCAAACCAAGTACGAAACTGAATTCGATGATGACATAAGAAAAAGCCGGGTTTCCCCGGCTTTTAATGGCTTCCACCAATCGTGTTGTTAGAACTTGACAGTCATACCCGCCGTCATCAAATCAATATTGAGGTCTTTTCTATCAAAACGCTCCCACTCTGCGCGCAGATCAAGGTTTTTCAGCAGCGCATAGCTCACACCCATACCGTAGTAAGGCTCATAACTATCATCACCGCTACGCTTCGTAAGTGCAGTGCCATTCTTGGTTCTGATATCCGCAAGTACATAGGCCGCACCCAGCTTGCCGATAACCGACAATTTGTTGGTCACCGGTAGCGTACCGACGGCTGCCAGTGTCCAGGCATCGCTAACCACATTGGTGCGGCGCGATCCGGTTGTGGCACTTACGTCATTCAGGTTCGCATAACCACCTTCCACGCCCAGATATTTATTGACCTGGTAACCCGTATAGACCTTCCAACCTTCACTGCGACTGTTGGCAGTAGTCGAGGCAGCCTGTGGGCCCACTTCTGCATTAATGTATGAGGCAACATTGCGGTATCTGGATTGCCCGAAACCAAAGCCTCCATACCAGCCATCGAAGTTGATGCCGGCCCAGTCACTCTCGCCATATTCAGATTTTGGACCTGGATCAAGCACCCACCCCATACTTAAGGCGAACAGGTTTTGGTGCATATTGAACGAAGCGCAATCAACGATATTCTGATTACATGCTGTCTGGCTGTTGGAAGCGGCATACATATAAGTGCCGGTCACTTCCAGCAAGTCGTTGGCTTTGTAAGTAAAGCCCAACGAGTAATGTTTCTCCACCGTGGCGGGTGCCAGCAGATTGAACGTCACCTGGTCAATCGGGGTCTTGCCGTAATTGTAGCCTGCACGCAATAGCAGACGATTGTTCACGCCGTACTGAACCCCCAGTTTGTAAACCGTCTGGTTTTCCCAGCCGAACCCCATACCTTGGTCCTTGCCTAATTGCTTATTAGAATCCAACAAGGATGGGACTCCGTCTGTACCTAATAAAGCCTTATTAACCCCGAATCCCGGGCCGCGATTGCCTATCGAAGCGATATCATTGTAATTGATGCGAACCACATCGGCCGCTATGACCAGATTCTTGACAGGCTTGAACGCGACGCCAATACCGTAGTTTTCGGGAATGTCGAAATCGCCCTGCTCAGCGAACAAGCTCTTGTACTTATCGAACTTGGACATCCAGGTTCGCGAAGCATAAGTCAGACCAACAGTGAGTTTATCATCCATGAATTCGCCCAACCAACCCAACTTGAAGCCTGCGCCATAGCTGTAATCAAAACCATTTCCGGTTACATATTTCGGATCGGAAGGCACGCCGGCAAAGTTGGCAAATGCTTCAAGACCGTATGCCCGGAAGCGGGTTTCAGCCAGCACGAGCGAAGCACCCAATGAGTGAGTCTCATTGACCCGGTATGCCAAACTGATGGGGACCAGCAGTTGCATCATATCGACACCGATTTTTTTGTCAGGTGAGGGGTTTAAGCCCCCAAATGCGAAAAAATTCTGCGGATAGGTCGTATTCATCCCACCGTTTCCAACCACCGCCATGGCGACATGCAGGTTTTCGGTCAGCGGCATGCTGAATCCCATTTCCGGCATCAAGAAATACTTGGCGTCGCTCTCGGTATTGCCAGTGAAGCCAAAAGCCCCACCACCACCAGGTGTGAAATCGTTATCCCCACCGGACAATCCGGTACCCGGGCCCACTGAAGCATTTCGCTCGGGATTAAATACACCGATGCCCATATCGCCTCTCATGCCAGTGTTGACTGCATTGGCAGGGTTCGCCGCCGTTGATAGCGAATCACGACCATAGGCAATACCCACTCCACCCATACCCTGGGAACGAAAACCGAAACCTGGCAAAAAATAGCCATTGGTTGCACAAGCGGACCCTGCTGTGGCAAGCGCCATAGCGCCCACCAACACTTTTAGCTTCATCATTTTATGTACCTCCTCCATTCTTGTAGTTGACCATCACGTAGTAATTTTTTGCTATGGACCAATTATATCCATAATCAATTTCCAATAAGCTGGTTTTTTGGTTAAGTTGCAGATCCACAACAGCACTAATACGCACGATAATTTTTCTCTTCCACAATACGTGAACCCAACCTGGTATTAAGTTCGAGCTTGAGCCTGGCGCGCTCGTCATTGAGTTTGTACACGCTGCGCGCCAGTTCGACGAAGGCCTCATCAAACTGCTTGTCCCTTTCCTTGTCCCGCAACTGGTCTTCAACCACCCACAGCGCCTTGTTTATCTGGTGGAGCTGGGCAGACAGATCATCGATCCCTTCATCAGCCTGAATCTGAATCCGGAGAACTTCCAGCAACCTGGAAAGTTCAAGGCTTATGTTGGCAAGCTTCAGTGGGTCCGTCACCTGAGCCGATTTGATCTCCAGAATACTGATCTTGTCGAATAGCTCGCCGTATGAAACCTCGATCATGACTGACATCTTTATAAGCCCCTCTGCGGTATTAACAATCCAAGTGCATCGCATACCTCTGCCATCACCCCATCCCAGTTGCCCGTCACGGATTGCCGGAACAACCGCATGGACGGATACCAGGGCGAACGCGTACCCTCCAGGCCCCATCGCCAATCCGGGCTGGCACACAACAATGTCCAGACCGGGCAACCCATTGCGCCTGCCAGATGAACGATCGAAGTATCGATTGAAATTACCAGATCCAGGTTGACCATCAAGGCCGCCGTATCGACAAACCGCGCGGTCAAGTCCATATCTTTATCCAGTCGCTTGATGTTCATACCTATAGGCGCCGAGTCCACCTGCTCGGAGCCGGGCCCTTTTTGCAAGCTGTACAGACTCACGCCTGGCATATCGGCAATCGCCTGAAATATCGCCAACGAACATGAGCGGTTGAGTTCATTGGTGTGATTTGCGCTCCCAGCCCAGGCGATGCCGATTTTGAAACCTGTATCACCGGCGATGCGATCTCGCCAATACGCAACGCGCTCCGGATTGGCATTGATATAGGGCATTTCATCCGGAATCGACTCAAGGCGCGTCTGAAATATCTGCGGCAAACTCAGCAAATGAATCTGGGTGTCGAACGCGGTGTTGGGCGCGCTGCCAGATGAGACGCGTTCGTGAATCTCGTCATAATCGGCACACCCGCTCAATATCGGGCCGAGCTTTGGGTGGCATTCGAAAACCACCCGGCCGCCTTTAGCCTTGACCAGTGAAAGGTAGCGAACGAATTGAAAGGTATCGCCGTATCCTTGTTCATCATGAACCAATATCGTGCGACCCGCCAAACTCGACCCATCCCATACCGGCTGGCTGAAGGGCCGAGGAACATTCTGTTTTTGCCGTAGCCGCCACGCATATTCGTCCCAGCCCCGCGCGTAGTCGCCTGTGAGCAAGCAGACAAAAGATTGATACCAGTGCGCCTCGACGAAATCGGGTCGGCAATAAATAGCTTGGTCAAAACAGACCTGCGCGGCATCGTATTGCCCCTGTCGCTGCTTGCAGACCCCCAGATTGAAATGTGCCTCGGGAGATTGACCTGCAATCGCCAAAGCCTGGCTATAGCACGCCTCGGCCTCTGAATAACGCTGCCCGGTTTGCAACAAATTGCCCAGATCAATGAGCGCGGAAACGTTTGCTGAATTGAACTGGACCGACTCCCGATAATGATGCTCGGCCTGTTGCGGCTCTCCTTTTTCCGAATACAGATGCCCCAGCATCCGGTGTATTTCGGAATCGCCGGGGTGCGCAGTGAGCGCCCGCGCCAGAACCTGCCCAGCTTCGGTCCACTCACCCAGCGCCACATTTGCCCGCGCCAAGCCAACCATGGCAACCACTTGCCCAGGCAACCGTTCGGTCATTTTGATATAAGCCCGCCTGGCCTCCGGCCAGTTTTCTGACCGCTCACATGTCAGCGCAAGGCATCCCCACGCCAGACCATTGCGGTCGTCAAGTGCCACCGCGTGCGCACACGATTGATGGGCTTCTTCGAGCCGGCCCAATCCTGCGAGTGCATTGCCAAGATTGATGTAGCCATCAGCCATCTGCGGCAGCAAGCGTACCCCTTCCCTACCACAACGCTCCGCATCGGAAAAAAGACCCTGTTTCAGAAAAACGCCGGCCAGCGCATTCCACGCCTCTCCATCACTGGCATCTAGGCGCACCGCCTGAGCCAAAGCAACCTGCGCCAAATCCAGTCTCTCCTGGCTTGCCAGCAAGCGGCCTTGCATTGAATACGCTTCGGCGTTTTCAGGATCAAGCCTGATCACCTGTTCGCAGGAAGCTAAAGCCGGCCCAACTGAGCTCGATTCCGCCTCAATGGCCGCGCGCATCAACCAGGATTCAATGTCCAAGGGATCAAGTTTGGTAATGCGCACATACAGGTTCTGCGCGTCCTGCAACCTGCCGCTATCCAGGAACGCATCGGCCTGCAATAACAAATCCTGTTTATCGCCCTGTACCCGCAGCATCTTCAGCAAACCTTCTCATTGCCCAATCCCCATAAAAAAGAGGCGGATATTATCCGCCTCTCTAATTTTTTTATTACAGAACGTCTACCGCAGTTTAGACAGCGCTACGGGTGCGGCGGCGAGCAACGAAGCCAACCATTGCCAGGCCAGCAGCCATCATGCCGTAGGTGGAAGCCTCAGGTATAGGAGCAATCGTGCCATTCAAAACCCAGGAACCAGTCTGGCCACCGAAGGGAGGGCCACCTTGGATCAGTGACTGCCAAGCCATGGTGTAGGTACAGCCAGAAGCAGAACAGCCAGAGAGTGTGCCAGCAACTGCGGCATTACCCTGGTTGAAGTCTGTACCATTCCAGTTAGCAAAGAACGAACTCATATTAATGGTGAACGCGCCATTAACCAAGGGACCCGTAAACACTGGAGCCGGACCACCGCCTGGAACACCAGCCTGAGTGGCGGCCGCTGCAGTGTAGGTGTTGACCCATGAGCCGCTGAAGTCAAATGATCCAATCGAGGTTGGGTGACCAGAAGTTACAGCCGCACTCGTGTTCCAGCCCGGTGCATTGTATGTGTCGGTAATATCAGCAGCACCCGAACCGAAGAAGGTAATTGGCAGAAAGGTGCCGCCAGTGAAGAAACCCATGCCGAACTGACCGCTGGTGACTTTCATCACCGTCGGGACAGCGAAAGCGCTAACGGAAACAACGGAAGAACCAACCAGTGCCGCTGCCAGTAAAGTTTTTTTAAAATTCATTTAGTAAATCTCCTCATGTAGATTAAGTATCGATCGATCAAACCACTACTTTGTGCTACCACGCGGTGTAAACACTCACCGTGTAATTCCCTTCGCGGCATGGTGTCTAAAGCAACAGGCGTACCACCCTGCAGAAACACTTGCTTATATTCCTTAACTATCAGGCAGTTATTAACCCGATTAATTGGCTTTGGTAGTTTGAAGTGGTCAATCTAGTACTAAAAAACTACTCGTGAACCCGGAGTGTAAAGAAATCCGACAAAATCGAGACCTCAATATGTGGGAGACAGCCTAAATTTTTAACTTATTAAATCAAGTTCCGAACTTTGTAATTAATAAGTTATTAAAAATCATATAGATAGCAACTATCGTATGAAGTGTAAATTTTATCGACAACACCGTATCAATAAATTTTATCTATATCAATATAAATGTTGCTGATTAATTTGGAGCCACACCTCATGTATCTATGGAAGAAGCATTACGCTGCTGCAAACAATGGGGAGAAGGGTGCACTCCCGCAAGCCAAGCAAGCAGGTTAAAGAAGCGCGACAGGGTGCCCTAGCCTTCAGAAGAGGTTGCTCGAACGAACAACTGGTGGCGCAGATTCAATATGCGTTTTGATCACGCCAAACGACGATGAGCGTTCTGGCGATAATGGTCAGGTCGAATAGCAATGACCAGTTGCGCATGGTGTCGATGTCGTACTGGACGCGGGCGCGCATTTTGTCGAGGGTTTCGGTTTCGCCACGCAGGCCGTTGACCTGCGCCCACCCCGTTATGCCGGGCTTGACCTTGTGGCGCAGCATGGTGCCCTTGATGAGCTTGCGATATAACTCGTTGTGGGCGACGGCATGCGGGCGCGGGCCCACGACGCTCATGCGCCCTTGCGTCAACCAGGGCCTCGCACAATAGCGTGCCGATTACCTCGATACGGCTGCTTTATAGACTGCGTTGCGCTCGCGTTTTCCAACCGCAACCACGAAGGATGGGGTCTACCATCGGATTTGTGGGTGACGCCCGCCAGTTGGAAGCGTAGCATTTCTCGCTGACGGGGGTGTGGCTCATGGGGTCCGTGGTTTGGCAACAAACGTCGCTCGACTCTGAAATGCCGCCCTCGTCACCCACATCATCCGTAACGCCTGCCGGGATGGTGCCAATCACCACGTGATCGTGGCTCTGAATGTAGACGAGGTGTCAGGATGATCTTTCCTTGCCGCTGTCCTCAAGCAGGAGTCACCGATGAACTCAAACACCCTTCGTATTGGCATTGATGTTGGCAGCGTACGCCACCGCGTGGCTGTCGGGTTACCCGATGGCACACTCATTGACGAATTCGATGTTGATCATCACGCCGCTGGCTTTAACCAGTTCTTTCACCGCATTGCTGCCCTCGAAGTGCGCCATCCGCTACCGGTGAGCGTCGCCATGGAAAGCTACAACGGCTGGGCGCGACCGCTCGATGGGCTGATTCGCCAGCACGGCTGGATGCTCTATAACGTTAACAACCTGAAGCTGGCGCGCTACAAGGAAATCTTCCCTGCAGCCGCCAAGACCGATGCGATTGATGCGCGGCGGATTCTGGAACTGTTTCAGCTCTCCGCCCATATTCCCGTCGCTCGCGACGCATTGCAGGAAGTCGCCATTCCTCCGGCGGTCAACGACACACTCAAACGGTTGACCCGACGGCGCAAACAACTGGTGAACGAGCGTGTCCGCATCGTTAACCGGATACAAGCTGACCTGCACGCAGTCTGTCCCGAACTGCTTGCTCTCACCAGGGACGTGACCAACGTCTGGTTCCTTAATTTCCTGACCTGCCGTGATGCGCTGCAGAAGCTTGCCAAATTGCAACACAGGAGCGTCCTGGCGATTCCGGCCATCGGGCAAAAGTATGCCAAACAGATTCAAACCTGGCAGCGTACGGCTCGCTTTGCGCCGGATGTTGGTATCGTCAGTGAGATGGTCTTGCAGGATGCGGCCGCATTCAGGCGTTAGGCATGGACATCAAAGCGCTGGATCACAGCATCAAGACCACAGCTGTCGGCTCCGCGTTAGCGTGCACGTTGCAATCCATTCCTGGCTTTGGCAATACCACGACGGCAGAACTGGCCGGTGAGGTAGGCACACTGGATCGCTTTGAATCGGAAGCTGGATTGGCGCTCTATACCGGCATGGCCGCGCTCGACAACAGCTCGGGCAAGAAAACTGGCGCGCGAACGCCACGGCAAGTGAACACACGGGCAAAAGCCGCGATGATGGTGGCGATTGCGCGCCACCTTCCGCACGTGCCCGCATCGCGTGCTTACTACGACAAGAAACGCGCCGAAGGTAAAAAACACAATCAGGCGATTCGTGCATTAGGCCGCCAAATGATTCGCGTGATCTGGGCGCTGGTCAAACACGAACGGGAATACGAAATTCGAGCAAAAATTACTTGAAAATTCTAGCGGGATGTTCAGACCCAGCCCCGAATCGTTGGGGGATTTGGAGGGATGAGGGTGTGGATGGGCGCTCTCGCCTCGAAGGCTGGCGCGGCGCAATTGCAGGCATTCGGGCCGGGGCGGCCCTCCTGCAGGAGGGTGATGCGGTTCTCCCACGGGGGGGCGCGGGCAAGCCCGCTCCTACAGGATGGTGTGGCGGGACTGTTGCCCGAGGCGGCTTTCGAGCTTTATGCGGCGAGTTTTCTGAGTACTTCAGGCGCCTCCACTGCCACGCGCAACAGGGTTCGTGCTGCTCCGGTAGGCTCGCGCCGCCCTTGTTCCCACTCCTGCAAGGTGCGCACCGATACCCCCAGCAACGCCGCGAATTGCGCCTGCGACAACCCGGAAATGTTGCGCGCCTCGACAATGGGCGAAACCTCAACAGAGGTCGTCCGTGCGGCGCGTCCGGTCTTCATCTGGCGCACCGATTGCAGAAGCTTTTGCCCAAGCGCTTCGCCGGTCATGGATTTGTCAGTCATGGTCAAGTTCCTCTTTGATGGTTTTCAATAAATGCGCCGGGATGTTTCCGCGCACTGCCTTGGCGTAGATCCCCAGCAGCCAGATCACGCCGTTTTCCAGCTGGTTGAAATAAATTACCCGAACCCGCCGCGCTTACCCATGCCGGAACGCGCCCAGCGCACTTTGCGGCAGCCACCCGAGCCAGGGATGACATCACTAGCCAGTGGATTGGCAGCAATCCAACCTATAAATTCGAGCCGATCCTCTTCCGACCAGATCGACTTGACATTTGCTGCAAAGACTTCGTTTTAGCGACGCTATACACAAGGCAAACAATACGTCAGCGCCGTAGACATGTCAATGAGGTGGTTTCGCGCGATACAGCGCGACGCGATACAGGGTCTTGCCTTTTGCCACAAGGCAGGTAAATACCCCCGGCCCGCTCACCTCGATATAGCCGCCTTGTAGACTGCGTTGCGCTCGCGTTTTCCTACCGCAACCACGGTCACGATCAATTGCGTATCTACCACGTCGTAGACCAGGCGATACCCCATGCTTCTCAACTTGATTTTGTAACGATTTTTTTGGCCTGAGACTTTTGAGGCTGGTACATGGGGGTTAAGCAAGCGTTCGGCGAGCTTCTTTTTGAACTGCTCGCGCACAGGCTTATCGAGCTTGCCCCATTCGTCCAGCACGTCCGGATGGAACAACAGGTCATAAGTCATCCAACCGGACTTTCACAGGCGGTTTGCCATCGGACATGCGCGCCTCGGCCAGGGCGTTCAGTTCAATATCTTCCAGCTTGTCCATCAGCGCTTCGTAAGCCTTGACCGGGACGCAGTAGAAAGCGGGCTCATTGCGATTCAGGATGACGACAGGAAAACCCTCACCTGCCGCTACAGTTCCCATTGGGTTTCTTTTGAGTTCGGATACGCTGGCGGTGACTTCAGCCAAGACAACATTTGCCATTTTGAACCTCCAGTCAACAAAATCAGGCGCCAACAAATAACTTTTAATGGCACCTTTTACAGCCTTGATTAAAGGCTCTTAACTGGCACGTGTCAATACGCGTTTTGATCGCGCCAAACCACGACGAGGGTTTTAGCGATGATGGTCAGGTCGAATAGCAATGACCAGTTGCGCATGTAGTCGATGTCGTATTGGACGCGGGCACGCATTTTGTCGAGGGTTTCGGTTTCGCCGCGCAGGCCATTGACCTGGGCCCAGCCGGTGATGCCGGGCTTGACCTTGTGGCGCAGCATGTAGCCCTTGATGAGCTTGCGGTATAGCTCGTTGTGAGCGACAGCATGGGGGCGCGGGCCCACGACGCTCATGCGGCCCTGCAATACGTTGATGAACTGAGGCAGTTCGTCCAGCGAGGTGCGGCGGATGAAAGCGCCAAAGCGGGTGGTGCGAGGGTCGGTGCGGCCGGCTTGCTGAATGATGTCGCCATCATCACACACACGCATGGAGCGGAATTTGTATACGAGGATTTCCTGCCCGTCAAGGCCGTAGCGGCGCTGTTTGAATATGACGGGGCCGGGAGAGGAGAGTTTGACGCCAACGGCCAGAATCAGCAGCAGCGGCCAGATCAGCAGCAGGATAAGGCCGGCAATGACCACATCGCTGATACGCTTGCCGATGCCGCTAACACCGAGAGTGGGCGATTCGGTGAGGGCGACGATGGGCATGCCGCGGATGTGATCGATACGCGCCTGGATCAGGTCGGAGACGAAAATGTCGGGGACGAAATAAACCGAGGCGGTGGTGTCGCGCAAGGCGTCGAGCAGGCTCAGGGTGCGCGGTTGCGAGGCCATGGGCAGGGTGATGTAGACCAGGTCAATACCAACCCGATTGACGTATTCGGGGATGTCGTCCAGCCGCCCGAGCAGCCTTTTGGGGTCGGCAAGTTCGGTTCGATCGATTGTCCGGTCATCGAAAAATCCGACCACATCCACGCCTAACGAACTGTCATTGGCAATGAGCCCACGTAATTCGGACCCCAGATGCCCTGCTCCCACAATGATGGCACGGCGACGGCCACCCTCCAGCAAGAGCAGGCGAGGCAACAGCTTACGTACTACCCGATGCGCGACATACATGGTGACTGGGGTAATGAGCATCCACGCCATCACGAGGTCGGGCGGAAAAAAGCCCAGGTAGCCCGTGGAATAGCCAAACAACAGGATCAAACCGGACAGGAAAAACCAGGACATGCCCACTTCGTTCCAGAATGAGCGAAGGGTGACCTCGGGCCATTTACCCGGGAAGGTGAGGGTAAAGACAATCAGAGCCAGGAGTGGATAAGGCCCTCTAAAGGGCTCATCGAAATACAGGGTGCAACCAATCAGAACCGCAACAGCCACAAACGGGTCGAGAAGGATCTTGGTCAGCGATACAACAGAAAGCTGCTGCCGAAACAACCATTGGTTGGGGTTTGTCATCACTCAAATGCATCGTGACGATGCAATTTTCCTGGTGGCCTGTGGGCAGGCGCGTTATCTAACGATCCGGGCATGTTGGGCCCAGCCATGCATGGGAGGCATTATCCAACAAATGTACCAGTAAAAACTACTCACGTATGAAAACGGAACTTTTGGACAGGACTCAAGACAGCGTTTTATACATTATCTGCTGGCATGCACCCTGCTCCGCGCCAAACAAAACGGCTTCCCGAAGGAAGCCGTTTTTGATCATTACGCCAAGGTCTCAGACGCGCGATCGGGTACGCCGTACCATGAAACCCACCAGACCCAGACCAACAAGCATCATTGCATAGGTCTGCGCTTCGGGAACCGGAGTCACAGCCGTGGTGAAAGCAGAAATTCCAACAAAGTCCTTATATATGGAAGCACTTCCTGAACCGGCAAAGGCAAAGAGTTGATTCGATATTTTAAGACTTACGCTGCCTACACTGCCATCCACCCCACCCCACCCTGTTGCGGGTAGCGTCATGGCTGCTTGCGCTGTCCAGCTACCTGATGTTGATGCAAATGAACCCGGCACTGCCTCTATCGGTGCAGGAAGATAGTTACCCGTTGTACCTTCCACATCCAGCGCGCCAAATTCACCCGTTACATATACTGCTCCATCGCCAGAAAAGCTATAGCCGCCCGTTTCAGACAGGTTAAATGCCGATAACTGATAACCACTATTGGCCGTCACGGTGACGTGGACCGTTTCAAAAGCGGAACCTGTACCAGAGGATGTGGCCATGAAGCTATTGGGTGATAAGGGTGAAAAAACCAGGCTGTCTCCAGATACGGCCGCCGAACCAAACTTCCCCAGCCCGGTTTCGTCAAATGTGTAGCTGACATTGGTGCCTGTCAATGTTGTTGTCGCATACGCAGCAGTGCCTAGCAAAGCAATAGACAAACCCAATGCAACCCGTAGTGTCTTCTTATACATGCCCATGTTCTCCAACCTCTCTCTTTATGTTTATATCGTTTTGCTTTTGATATTACAAAATCACGCTTACGCTTTTCTATTCACAAACGCGCGTCACGGAGCGGAATTCTGACTCTACGACGCCCAATCAAGACGGCTGCCACCATGCCTATCAACACCAGTGCCACGCTCGAAGGCTCAGGAACAGAAGCTGGGGCCTTGCTAGTCACAATCTGGAAACCCGCATAGGTTGTCTGGATAAACCCCAGTCCGGGCCCGGATGAACTGGCAAACAAGGTGTTGTCCAGCGTGATCGTCAGGGTTTGCTGCGCACCCAGATTCAGAAGCGAAACAGCCCCAGTCAATTCCCACGGGGTCGAACGCCCTGTGCTGGAAAGTGGCGAACCCGGCGTCAAACTGAGTAAGGGCGAAGCCGAATTGGCATGCTGCACGCTAGTCACGACGTTGACCGCCCCCCCATTAAGCAGAAAATAATCGCCCCGCTCGGTAAATGACAAGCCGGCAAACGTGTAACCCGGGTCAATGGTAAAAGTCAGATTCAGCAAACCCTGGGTACTGACCTGGCTCCCGCTCGACAGGGCGGTAAAGGTGTTGGGTTGAAAATAAACTGTGTCCAGCGAACCTGCCATGAAGCCCTGCTTGTATAGGCCAGTCTGGGTAGATTCATAGGTAACGGTGAAGTGATCGCCGGTCATCACGATAGGCGAGGCTTCGGCTACGCTAACGAGAGACAGCAGCCCAAGTACCAGGAAAGCGTTGCGGAGTTTTAACATTTTGTTTTCTTATGGCGAGTTATTATCAGTTACATAGCAAAGCAAGCTTCGGGCCTGAACACAAACAACATCCTAACCAGTTGATCAGTATGAATATGCTGGTTGACAGCACCTGTTGCTCTCGTTTTTCCTTGGATGATATGTAAAAAAATCCGACACGTTCTTGGTACCCGTCTCGCAACCCATGCTCAAAACCCCAGATTGGAGGGCCAAAGCGAAAGTACTTAATGGCTGACCCCGCGATCGAATCAGCTCGATCAACCCTCCCCAAACAGACTCCTGAATGAATGCCTGGTGGGCCCTCTGCCCGGTGTGCGATGTATGCTAGGCTCCGTATCGTTTTTCGGGAGATTTTAGCGTGGGTATTTTCAAGATTCTGCTGCTGCTTGCGATTGGGTTTGTAGTGTGGCGGCTGATACGCGCCTACCAGCGTTCACTCAACAACCCGCCTTCACCGGCAAACAAACAAGACGTTGAGACCATGGTGAAATGCGCGCAATGTGCGGTTAACCTGCCACGTAGTGAAGCCATCTATTCCGGAGGCGAATTCTACTGCACCCCCGAACACCAAAAGCTAGGCAAGCCATGAGCCCGGCGGCGCGTCCCCTGCCGCACGCCACACAAAGCTACTTTGCGTCGCATTGGCGCAGCCTCGATTACTTCAATTTGTATCGATTGTCCCTGGCGATGGCGCTCGTGGTTACGGGGATGCTGTTTAGCGACTCTGATTTATTTCACATTGGCGCAAGTACGTACTTTCAAAGCGTCGCTTACACCTATCTGATCCTCGCTGCGTTTTTTGTCTTGGGTATACGCGCACGCTGGCCCAATTTTGAAATTCAACTGAGTACACACATCACAGCCGACATCCTTTTTGTGACGCTGATGATGACGACAAGTGACCGCCTGGCCGACGCCATGGGGCTGTTGCTGGTGATTTCCATTGCCTCGGGCGGGTTGGTCGGAAGCGGCCGATTAACCCTGCTCTACGCCGCAATGGCATCCATTGCGCTGCTGCTGCAACACAGCTTGAATATTCTCCGGCACGACCAGAATGTTGACGGATTTTTCCAGGTTGGCCTCTTGTGCGCCGGATATTTTGCTATTGGCTGGCTGGCGCATGGGCTCACCCGCCGCGCACTGCACTCCGAGCAATTGGCGCAACGACAAGCTGATGAACTGGCATTACTGAACCGTATCAACGCGGTTGCAATTGACAATTCGCCCAATGGTCTGCTGGCGCTACAAGAGGATGGCGTGATTCGCCATGCCAACGCCCGCGCACTGGCACTCCTGGGTATTTCCACACCGGTGAAGCCTGGCGTCACACGGCTTGATGCCTGTTCGCCCGAACTGGCACGCATTTTGTCACGCCCGTTTAAACCCGGGACTGCCATCACCCTGAGCACGCCGGTTACACAGTTAAAGGTACGTTGCATCCCCCTCGCCACGTCAGATCAAAGCCGGGTACTGGTTCTGGAGGACCAAAACCTGGCCGAGCAGGCCGCACAACGACTCAAGCTGGCTGCGTTGGGACGCCTCACTGCCAACATCGCCCACGAAATTCGCAATCCGCTGTCGGCCATTAGCCATGCGGCTCAACTATTACTCGAAGAAGCTCACGACCCGGTGCAATCCCGCTTGGCTGACATCATTGAAAACAATGCGTGCCGGCTCAACCGGCTGGTGGAAGAAGTCCTGACACTGAATCGACGAGACCGCCTCAACCCGGTCAGTTTTGACGAAAAGACCCTTGCCACCCTGCTCAACGAACTGCTTCAAACTGAAGAAATCCCGGCAGACGCCGTCATAGTCAGCATGAACGAATCCGTAAACTTTCATTTTGATCCCGACCACCTGCGGCAAATCGTGTGGAACTTGCTGCGCAACGCCTGGCGCTTCAGTCAGAAGCAGGCCGGAAGTATTCACGTCCACATACAGCAACAAGAAGACCGCGTGCAAATTGAGATTCAGGACGATGGGCCCGGCTTGCCTCCAGAACACCAGGGCAAGTTGTTTGAGCCTTTCTTCACGACCGACGCCCAGGGAACCGGACTGGGCCTCTTCCTCGCCCGCGAGCTGGCCGAGGCCAACCACGCTGAGCTGAGCTTCCTGCCTGGCGCAGGGGGAGCCCGCTTCCGACTGGGCCTGAAAGGGAATCACTAACGATGGCAACCTCCCCCCGTATTCTGCTGGTTGACGACGAGCCCGACCTGCTTGATCTGATGGAACTCACGCTGGTCAAGATGGGGCTCGAGACGGATCGGGCCCTCAGTGTCGCTGAAGCACAAGAGCGTTTGTCAAAAGTGCATTACGACCTCTGCCTGACAGATATGCGGCTGACTGATGGCGAAGGCTTGGATGTTATCGCCAGCGCCAGCGCTTTGCCGCGCCCTGTTCCGGTGGCCGTGATCACCGCTTTTGGCAACGCGGGCAACGCCGTAGCCGCCCTCAAGGCGGGAGCGTTTGATTACTTGTCCAAACCGGTCGCACTCAATCAACTGCGCACCCTGATCAAATCGGCGCTCAAAATTCCCGAGCCCGCGCAATCGGATGATCCGACTCGCCAGTTGATTGGCGAGTCAGCCGTCATGCAGGACATCCGCACCCGCATAACCAAACTCGCGCGCACGCAGGCGCCGGTCCATATTTCAGGCGAATCGGGAAGCGGAAAAGAACTTGCTGCTCGGCTCATTCATCAGTTGGGCAATCGTGCAGAAGGCGCTTTTGTCGCCGTCAACTGCGGCGCCATTCCTGAAACCCTGATGGAAAGCGAGTTTTTCGGCTACCGCAAAGGCGCATTTACCGGCGCTGATGCCGATCGCAACGGTTTCTTCCAGGCTGCAGATGGCGGCACCTTGTTTCTCGATGAAGTAGCTGACCTGCCCCTTTCCATGCAGGTGAAATTGCTACGCGTCTTGCAGGAAAAAAAGGTCCGCAAAATTGGTGCGACCCTGGAAGAACCCGTCGACGTGCGCATCATCAGCGCCACCCATCAGAACCTCTCAACCCTGGTGGAAACGGGCCATTTTCGACAAGATTTGTATTACCGCCTGAATGTCATCGACCTGGTCATGCCCAGCCTGCGTGATCGCTCGGGAGACATTCCCGAGATGGCGCGCTTCCTGCTCAACAAATTGGGCGGCAATCAGGTCAAACTCGACAAGGAAGCCGAAAAATCCTTGCGCGCCTACGCCTTCCCGGGCAACGTGCGGGAACTGGAAAACACACTGGAACGCGCATTGGCCCTGTGTGAAGGCCAGTTAATCACGGCAGACGACCTCAGCCTTGCCCCCAGCCTGCCGCCGGATAGTGATACTCCCGGCACCAAATACCCATTGCAGGATTACCTGGATCAAATGGAACGCGTTGCAATTCTCGAGGCCTTGGAGCAGACCCGCTTTAACAAAACTGCCGCCGCCCGTGTGCTCGGCGTCACTTTTCGCAGCCTGCGTTACAGGCTGGAACGACTTGGAATTGAGTAAGTCAGCGATTACACCCAACGAACTTCGCAACCCAAAATGAAAAACCCGCATGCCATTACTGGATGCGGGTTTTAATTGCTTGTCGGACTCGAATAACAGGCTACAGGCGGCGTGTTTGCTTGATTTAGCAGTTTCTAATTACAAACATACCGCCAGAACTACCGCCAAATATTTTCAGTGCCCCTGTTGTTTGCATGTTTTCAGGATGCACCACGATCCTCACCCGATGCACACGCATAGCCTGTTTCTGTGGTTATTCATCAGTTATTAAAACGTGCTGAGTCGGTGTGCTCACGATACAGGCCGTATTCATCGGATCGTGCATGATTCTGCTTATCTGTACCCGTCTGTTTTAGATACCCCTCCCGCTTGTTACAGCCTTTTTTGTCCTTTGTTAAAGGCGTTGTTTCCACGCGCAACCGATTGTTTACGCTGATTTTTTTAAACTGACTGGTGGTCACCATGCGCCGCCATGCCTTGCCGGCATTAGGTTTCGGCGGTCACGTTGCATTCACTTTGCCATTGAAACCAGCGCAGCGTCTTGATGTAGCTATCACTTTGGCGCGCTGGCGACTCCATCGCATCGAGTAGCTTACTCAGGTCGTCCATCCCACTGCGCTATCTCGTGTCTGTCTTGGTTTACTAACAACGTGCTCCCTGCCACCTCAGCCCGAGACTCTATGCAATCTTTGCTTTCTAGATGGCAGACAATTTCCGATACTTGCAGTGGATAGGCAGGCTTTGAGTTATCCATTACCCACGTACCTTGAAAGCTTACATACCCCCTGTCCCATAAGTCGGTAAAAACATGATACCCACCCACCGAAACGGGTACTTTATGTTTTACGTAGCTTTCGGACAGGCTGACCAATGCCACTAACGCGGCAATAGTCAAAAGGATGACGCCAACAATGCGCACTGCTTTTGTTCTGAAAATGCCCAGCAATTGATAACCCCCTTATTTATAGTTTTCCTCGGGGTCTATTACTGTTGCGCCACCCTTAAGGCCGTCCAAACAATCTGCCCTTGCCTGCATCCACCTTTGAAGTATTGGCAGGTGCGCCGTGCGATTGCAGGCACGCCCATTCCCCCATCAGGCGCTTTTGTGCAACGGGATAATTCCGCCCCGGCGCATCGCAGGTGTCCGCCCGCTTGCTTCGATGTAATCAGGCGGCGGTTTTCCTGTCCAGCCGATCCCGTGTCAGCTTCACCGTCGCCGTGAAACCTATCGCCTGTGCGTAACGTGACAGCGTACGCAACGACGGCAGCGTTCGGCCGCTTTCCATCCGGGCGATGACGGATTGCTTGGTGCCCATGCGCTCGGCGACTTCGATCTGCGTCAGCCCGGCCTTCAGACGGGCGGCGATGAGTTCGTGCGCGATGGAAAATTCGTCTTCCAGCGCTGCATAAGATTCGCGGGTAGCCTTGTCCTTCAACAGCCCGGCTTTGACTTCCGACAGGGTTTTCATGGTTCCAACTCCTTCAAGCGCGCCAGCGCGGTTTCAATCGCCCGCCGGGGTGTGGCCTGGGTTTTCTTTACAAACACATGCAGCACCACTAGCCGCTGCCCTTTAGCCGCCACATACACAGCCCGCGCGATACCGTCCTTGCTGCTCATGCGCATTTCCCACAGCTTGCTTTCCAGTGGCCGCACATGCGGCAGTCCAACCTTTTGCGGGCCGAAGGCTTCCAGCAGTTCGGCCACGCGCAGGAAACGCGCCTTCAAGTCCGATGGCAGCAACGCCAGCTCCCTTTCCGCTGCTTCGATCAGGTGAATTTACCAAGTCATGATTATATCTTTTTTGCTATATGTCAAGCCGTCCGACCATGGAGGGGTATCACTTCCCCACCAGCTTCCAGCGCATCGCACGTGTCTGCCCATGCTTGCATCATCTTGCGCCGCTCGGGCAGGTGCTGGCTTCGGGCGTAGGCAGCCACGGTGCCGCTGGCTTCCTTGTGGTCTAGTTGGCGTTCCATCGCTGCCACGCTCCAACCCTGTTCGCTCAGAATCGACCGCGCCGATGCACGAAAGCCATGCACACACTGGCGGCCTTGGTAGCCCATGTTATTCAGCATCTTGCCGACGGTGTTTTCGGATATGACTTCGTTTTCGCCGTAGCCCTTAGCCTTGGGGAATAGATAGGGCGTGTGCCCGGTCAGGTTGCTCAGTTCTTCCAGTAGGACTATCGCCTGACTCGACAAGGGCACGGTATGAGCGGGCAGCGTCTTGCCGACCTTCATGCGCAGGGCGGGCACTTTCCATTCGCGCGCATCAAAGTCGATTTCTTCCCAGCGTGCAAAACGAAACTCTTGCGCACGCACAAAGGTCAGCATGGCAAAGTAAGCCGCGTAACGGGTCACGGGGTCAAAGCCGGTTGCCTCCCGCAGATCGCGCAGGAACGCGCCAAATTCGCGCCGCTCGGTAATGGCGGGCCGGTGGGTGGTTGCGGGTTTGCTCATCGCGCCTAGCAGGTGCGCCGCCGGGTTATCTTCCGCCCTACCCGTTGCCACGGCATAGCGGAATATCTGCCCACACATTTCGCGCATGCGGGTTGCGGTGTAGGCAATGCCCTTGGACTCAATTTTGCGCAGCATCGCCAGCAGTTGCGAAGCCTTCACACTGGCGATTGGCAGGTGGCCTATATCGGTGAAAACGTAGGTTTCCAGGTGGATCAATGCTTTGGTGGCTGTCACTTTTGCCCACTTCTTCGACTTGCCCGCGTGCCATTCACGGGCGACAGCCTCAAAGCTGTTAGCACTGGCGGCCATATCAGCCTGTTTACGCTGCTTACGCGACTCACTTGGATCTAAGCCATCAGCTAGCAGCTTGCGGGCCTCGTCCCGCTTCTCACGGGCACGGGCTAGGCTCACGTCTGAATATATCCCTAGCGCCAGTGTCTTGCGCTTGCCATCGTGCCGGTAATCCATCCGCCAATACTTCCCGGCGGCGTTTACCAACAGATACAGCCCCTTTTCATCCGATAGCTTGAAAGGCTTCTCGGCTGGCTTGGCCTTTCTAACGGCCTGATCGGATAACGGCATGGCACCCCCTTTTGGCGATTTATGACGGTATTCGCTTACACAGTAGGCGGGCTACCGTCACATGTACCGCCATAAGTGACGGTATTCCATGTTATGCCATGCCACGGGGTGAGGCAACAAAAAACCCGAAATCCATTGATATATGCGGGTTCAGGCTACGTCTTGATGCTGGGTGATACGAATTAATGGTGCCGCTTGTCGGAATCGAACTGACGACCTACCGCTTACAAGGCGGTTGCTCTACCATCTGAGCTAAAGCGGCAACGCGGGCGACATTATAACGATGCCGCCACTAGATTCACACTTACTTGACGACTTTTAACGAAGGTTTTCCCTTGGGAGGAACAGGTGCATCGCCCGGTGAAGGAGGCGATGCAGGGTCATCGGGCGACTCTCCCGCATTGACAGGCTCAAAATGCAAACCTTGTCCATTTTCACGCGCAAATATGGCAGCAACGCGATCAACCGGTATGGAAATCTCATGCGAAATTCCCCCGAAGCGAGCTGAAAACTGGATCCAGTCGTTATCCAGTTTGAGGTTTCGGGTCGCGCCCGCACTGATATTCATGACGATCTGGCCATCTTTTACGAAGGCTTGTGGCACCCGCGTATGGTTATCTACCGCAACCAGCAATTGCGGGGTATACCCCGCATCCGCACACCATTGATAGAGTGCACGGATCAGATAAGGTTTGGTTGATAACTCGGCCAATGCCCTACCCTTTTACTTGCGCAACGCTTTTTCAGTGGGTGTCAGCGCATTGATAAAGGCTGGCCGGCTAAACAGGCGCTCGCGGTACTTGAGCACGGGTGCTGCCACTTTCGGCAGCTCAATGCTGTAATGCTCAAGACGCCACAACAACGGGGCAATCGCAACATCCAGCATGGAGAACTCATCGTTCATCAAATATTTCTGCTTGGTCAGGATGGGGGTGAGCTGCGACAGGCTGTCACGGATTTCCACGCGTGCCTTGTCCGATCCTTTTCCCAGGCTGTGCTCCAGCGTATTCACATGGGTGAACAAATCATGCTCGAAGTTAAACAGCACCAGCCGAGCGCGCGCGCGCATGACGGGATCCGGTGGCATCAGCTGCGGATGCGGAAAGCGTTCATCAATATATTCATTGATGATGTTGGACTCAGTCAAAATCAGATCGCGCTCGATCAGTACCGGCATTTTGCCGCTGGGGCTGATGCTGGCCACTTCTTCCGGCTTGTTATGCATGTCCACATCGATGATTTCGAAATCCATGTCCTTCTCGAACAGGACGATGCGGCAGCGGTGGCTGTATGGGCAAGTGCTGCCAGAATACAAGGTCATCATGGTGGGGGCTCCCTAAGGTGTTACGTGTGTTTGATACTTGTGCATGGAAACCCAGGCAATTCAATTTTCATGCAACTACAGCCTAGCTAAATTCTTTATTGATCCAATACGCAGCACACCTACAAGCATTCGGAGTGTGTGCCGGCATCCTGTTCTTGCAAACTGATTCGTGCCGAATCAATAAAAGCCAACAGCCGGACTCGGTCCGGCTGTTGGCTAAACCGCATGAACGGGCTTAGTGAATATCTTTCCAGAACTCTTTCTTCAGGTAGTAGGCCACCACAAAGAAGAACGCCAGGAAAGCCAGAACAATAATGCCAAGCTGTTTGCGCTTGAGCTGGTCGGGCTCGCCCATCCATACCAGATAGTTGACCAGGTCACCGACCATGGCGTCGTATTCAGCAAGCGTCACGCTACCCGGTTTGACCAGTTCAAGACGATCGACGACTTCGTGTCCATCCACTTTTTTGTAGACCGGGGCCATCTCACCCTGCAAATCCCACATGACATGCGGCATGCCGACCTTGTCAAACACCGTGTTATTCCAGCCGGTGGCGCGAGAATCGTCGCGGTAAAAGCTGCGGAGATAGGTATACAACCAGTCGGCTCCGCGTGAACGTGCAATCACGCTGAGGTCGGGAGGGGTCGCGCCAAACCACGCCTTAGCATCGGCTTTGCTCATGCCGACTTTCATGGTTTCACCAGGCTTTTCCGCTGCAAACAGCAAGTTGTCCTTGATCTGCTCTTCGGTCAACCCCAGGTCCTGCAAACGCGAATAGCGCATGGATGCAGCACTGTGGCAGCTAAGGCAGTAGTTCACGAACACGCGAGCGCCGCGTTGGAGCGAGTCTTGATCGGCCACATTGACCGGCGCCCTGTCCAGGTGAACGGTGGTCGATGCAAAGGCGACGATGGGGGCTGCTGCCAGCAGTAAAAGAAAGTTCTTCAAGCGTTTCATTTAGCCAGTCACCCTTTCTGGTTCCGGTTTGGTTTTTTCAATCGAGGTATACCAGGGCATCAACAGGAAAAACAGGAAGTAAATCACTGAGAAAACCTGCGCGAAAATCGTAGCCACCGGAGTGGACGGCAACAAGCCAAGATAACCCAATCCGATAAAGGACACTATGAACAACGCCAGCATGGTCTTGTAGATCGGGCCACGATAACGGATCGACTTGACCTTGCTGCGATCCAGCCACGGCAGGAAGAACAGGAACACAATCGACAGGCCCATCGCCACCACACCCGGGAATTGCGAACCAAACATGGGCGGCACCGCACGCAGAATCGCGTAGAACGGCGTGAAATACCACAATGGCGCAATGTGCTCAGGCGTCTTCAGTGGGTCGGCCGGAATGAAGTTGGCCGCTTCCAGGAAATAGCCGCCCATTTCCGGACCGAAGAACATGATTGCCGAAAACACCATCAGGAAAACAATCACGCCGACAATATCTTTCACCGTGTAATACGGGTGGAACGGAATGCCATCGAGCGGAATATGGGTCACCGGATCTTTATGCTTCTTGATCTCGATGCCATCCGGGTTGTTTGAACCCACTTCATGCAATGCCACCAGGTGCACCACCACCAGGCCCAGCAACACCAGCGGCAAGGCGATTACGTGGAAGGCGAAGAAACGATTCAGCGTGGCGTCCGAAATCACGAAGTCACCGCGAATCCAGATCGACAGGTCTTCACCAATGAACGGCACGGCCGCAAACAGGTTAACGATCACCTGCGCACCCCAGAATGACATCTGGCCCCAGGGCAGCAAATACCCCAGGAAGGCTTCAGCCATCAGCGCCAGATAAATCAGCACGCCGAAAATCCAGATCAGTTCGCGCGGCTTGCGATATGAGCCATACATCAACCCGCGGAACATATGCAGATAGACAACGACAAAGAACAGCGAGGCGCCGGTCGAGTGCATGTAGCGAATCAACCAGCCCCACTCGACGTCACGCATGATGTATTCAACGGATGCAAAAGCCAGCTCGGCATCCGGTTTGTAGTTCATGGTGAGGAAGATGCCGGTCACAATCTGCAACACCAGCAACAATAGCGCCAGTGAGCCGAAGAAATACCAGAAGTTGAAGTTCTTGGGCGCGTAGTACTCGGACAGATGCGCCTTATAGGTGGCGGTGAGCGGGAAACGGTCATCGACCCAACCCATCACTTTTTGCAGGGCAGACATTTATTAAGCTCCTTTTGCGTCTACACCGATCAGCAACTTGGCATCGCTGAGGTATTGATGAGGCGGAATCTTCAGATTGATCGGGGCCGGCACGTTCTTGTACACGCGTGCAGCAAGGTCAAATTTCGAACCATGGCAGGGGCAGAAAAAGCCGCCTGGCCAGTCTGCGCCACCCAGATCGGCAGCGCCTATATCCTTGCGGAAGGTAGGCGAACAGCCCAGGTGGGTGCAAATACCGACCGCAACCAAATATTCCTTCTTGATCGAGCGGGTCGGATTCTTGCAATAGGCTGGTTGTTGCGGTTGTTCGCTCTGCGGATCACCCAGTTTGTCATCATGCTTGCCTAACAGCTCCAGCATTTCTGGTGAGCGGTTGACAATCCACACCGGCTTGCCCTGCCACTCAACCGTGAGGATTGCGCCCGACTCGATTTTGCTGATGTCGACCTCAACCGGCGCACCTGCTGCTCTGGCACGGGCACTCGGCATCATGCTCATCACCAGTGGGATCGCGACGCCTGCCGCAGCTACCCCGCCGACAGCGCTGGTCGCCGCAATCAGGAATTTTCGTTTACGTGTGTCCACTTTTTGCCCATCTGCTTCCTGGCTCATGTTTGCTTAACCCGAACGTATTGCGATAAAACCGGCATTCTAACCAAATTGACCCCCTCTCCGGAAGCCCAATAGCAGAAAGTCGTAACACATCCTCGCCACACGTTATAATCTCGGCGTGGCGAAATCACGCCAAGCCCATGAATTTAATCACTATGCGCAAACTCTGGTTGCTTTTTGCCCAATCCACCACGGTGGCCTTGGGTGTGTTGTTCATCATCGCTTTATTCAAACCCGACCTGTTGCGCTGGCAGCCACAAGTGCAAAGTCTCACGATTCAGCAGGCGCAGCAGGCGTCAGCTGGCATGCTGACGCCCAGCGAATCGTTCGCCCCTTCTGCGAAAAAAGTCATTCCAACGGTAGTGAATATCTTCACCCAGCAAAAAGTACGTGATCCTGCTCATCCCGCGCTGGAAGACCCGGTTTTCCGCTATTTTTTTGGTGACCGACTGGATCCCAAGCCGCGCCAGGCTTCCAATCTTGGTTCGGGCGTGATTGTGAGCGCGAATGGTTACATCCTGACCAACCACCATGTGGTCGTAGCGGCCGATGAAATCCAGGTTGCCCTGGCCGACGGCCGAACGCTTCCCGCACGCGTGGTAGGCGCAGACCCGGAGACCGATCTGGCCGTCCTGAAAATCGAAGCCAACGATCTACCCGCCATCACATTTGCCCAGGCCGAAAGCCTCAATGTCGGTGACTGGGTGCTGGCAGTAGGCAATCCCTTCGGTGTGGGGCAGACAGTAACGGCTGGCATTGTCAGCGCACTCGGCCGAACCCATCTCGGCATCAACACTTTCGAAAACTTTATCCAGACCGATGCTGCCATCAATCCTGGGAATTCGGGCGGTGCGCTGGTCGATGCGGCCGGCAACCTGGTAGGGGTCAATAGCGCTATCTATTCACGGACCGGTGGCTCGCAAGGCATTGGATTTGCCATCCCCGTGAGCATTGCACGTCTGGTGATGGAGCAAATCATCAAAACCGGCAGTGTGACGCGGGGCTGGGTGGGGATCGAAGTGCAGGACCTGACGCCCGAACTGGCTGACTCCTTTGGTCTCAAGAGTGCAGAAGGCGCGCTGATTGCGGGCGTATTGAAAGGGGGCCCGGCGGAAGTGGGGGGTGTCCGCCCAGGTGACATTCTGCTAAGTGTCGACAACAAAGCGGTCGTTGATTCATCCTCGCTGCTAAACCTGATCGCCGAATTAAACCCAGGCACCAGTGCGAAACTCAAGGTCTCGCGCAAGCAAAAACAGCTGGAACTAAAAATCCAGGTGGATCGGCGCCCCATTCAGCTCACGCCTGACCCGCAATTGCCCTAATGTTATTGACTAGTCCGGCTGCGTTTGTTCTAACGCACGAACGCGTGTTGGATAAGTATAAGGATCCCGTTCCATCGCCGGCAGGCGCCAGCGCAAGGCGTTGAGCGCTTTTTGATTCAGCGCAGGATCCTGCACACGCAGACTGGCCATGATCAGCACGTCCGAGGGCGAATACAGTGCGCCATCGGCCAGTGCCGGCTCTGGCTGCAAGGTTGCCAGCAAGGGCTGGGCCTCATGCTTCCAGCCCTGCTCACTCCAAAACAATTGCCAAGCAGTGAGCGCAATTTTTCGCGCACGAACACGCGACTGTTCGTTTCCGGTTGCTTCGGCATGATCCAGCAGCCCCTGTACAACATAAGCGTAATCCTCCAGTTCGGCGTCTGGCAGAATCTTTCCACGCGCCATACTTTTCATCAGTCGACCATCCCTTGCCAGCCGAGAAAGAATGAATTTCTGGAGTTGATCGGCACGGGGCCGATAGCTTTTATCCACCTGCGAAATAGCCTGACTGAACGCTGACAAAGCCAGACCATTCAGTCCCGCATTCATTTTGGTGTCTTTGGGTAGGCTGCGTGCATGTCGTATCGGGCGAAGAATCCGTGCGGCATCCGTTAATAAGCGACGTTCATTAGCGGTTGGGGACGAATACTCCGCCGGCAAATAGCCTTCGTCAAAACTGCGTGCCGCATCAAGTCGCCACACCCGTTTTGCTGCCGAATAAGCTTCCGGCGACAAACGCCGCTTCAGTTCTTCTGGTTCCCAGAGATAGGTGGCCCCTTCGCGCCCGGCCGCATCAACTGCCGAGGTGCTGCTATAGAATCCACCGCTGGAATCCAGCAATTCATCCTGCATGAACGCAAGCGTGCTGCGCGCGATGTCACGATAACGTGGCAGGCGCAATACTGTCGCTGCACGCAAGTAAAGTGTGACCAGATGTGCATTGTCGTAGAGCATTTTTTCAAAGTGAGGCGTATCCCAGCCCGGGTCTACCGTATAACGAAAAAAGCCCCCCCCAACATGATCACGCAGGCCCCGCGCGGCCATTTGATCGAACGTCAACCGCAAAAACTCGGACAGCTTTGCATCTGGCTGCTGCGCTTGTCGTTCGAGCAAGGCACTCAGCTGGGGGGCCATGGGAAACTTGCTGACCTGCCCAAAGCCGCCTTGCTGCGTATCGGCTTCTTGCCAGATACCCGCCATAAATTGCTGCCAGGCGCGGGCGGTGCGCGCTGCAGTCAGGGGTGCGCCAACGGGCTGTTGAGCGGGCGGCAGTATCGCCTGCATCGCCAGGCGCCGAATGCCTGCTTTATCCGATACCCAGCGGCCTGAAAGTTGTGTCAGCAACTTGCGGAAATCGTCTGGCGGCGCATACAAGATGACATAGGCAGGGAGGCCTTCTGGCGTGACAAACGCATTCAAAGGCCAACCCGACGCGCCCGTCAGACGCGCTGAAAAATTTTGCAGCGCATCGTCTAGGCCACTGTTGAGCTCACGGTCGACCTTGATGGGGATGAAATCACGGTTAAGGATGACGGCAATCTGCTTGTTTTTATAGCTTTCACGCTGCATCACGTGACACCAATGACAAGCGAAGTACCCCATCGAGACGAATAACAGTTTGTTTTCGCGACGCGCACGAGCCAATGTATCGGCATTCCATTCCTGCCACGCCACCGGGTCGCTTCCGTGCAAAGCAAGATAGGGCGAAGGGTGATTTACCAATTGATTGACTGGCGCCGCCGACCATGCGGCGCCAGTCAGGCAAGAAAGCAGCAGCACATAGCTAGCTGCTCTCCAGCACTTAAACGCGAACATAAGTCCAACCCTGCTGAAGGCGCGTCACAATTTCACTGATCGCTGTGGGGGCTGTCGTTGCGGCAGGCAATAACACCACTTTCTTCCCCTCACTATTAAACCGGGCAATAGCCTGGTTGCACGCAACAAACTGCAGCGTAAGGTGGCGTTTCTTCATCCGGGCAATACGCTCGGAATATGGGCTGACCCCTGCTCGCAACAATTCGAGTCCATGGTTGTTGGTGAGGATTTCGAGCTGCATTGCGCGACCCTGTCGCTCAGCCTGATCCAGAAGCGCCTCGGCCTGATCGAGTACATCTTTCATTTTCTTGGGTGAAGCGCTGTCTAGGTGAAATAACACTTTATCGGGGTCAGCCTTGCGAACCAGACTTGCAGTCTGGAAGCCTTTTGCTTCAATAGCAGCAGAATGGGTAGGTAAAAAGGGGGACGACTCGGTCACAGCTTGTCGTTCCAGGCTATGCAATAGCCATCCACCGCTTAATCCCGCAAGCAAGATGAGGCAGCCAAAAGCGCAATGCCGCATGAATTTCCGACGCGGCGCGACATTCCCTACCCAACCTCGGGTAACAGGCGGATCTGCATAGGCTAACCGGACCATACTCTGCAAATCACGCAAAGCCCCCACTCGTTGTGCCAACTCCGGGTCATGGCGCATTTGAGCAATGAGCGACTCACTCTCGGCCACATCGAATTCACCATCGATAAACGCATGCAGTGATTCATCCGAAACAAAGGATTTCATTTCACCCTCCTAAGCAACGGCTTGGTTAAAGAATGTGCTACCGCTGCATCCAGCGTGGTTTTAAGGCTGGCGCGCGCACGCGACAATCGGCTCATGACTGTACCCACCGGGATATCCAGAATGCCTGCCACCTCTGCGTAGCTAAACTCTTCCAGGTCGACCAGGGTCAGCACTTGGCGCTGCCCCTGCGGCAGGCGTTCCACGGCAGCACGCACACACGCGACCACCTGTTCACGATGACAGCACGCCTCAGGGGAAGCCACCGTGGATTCAAGGATGTCCTGCAAATCATCCACATCATCAAAATCATGCCTGCTGCGCAAATGGTCGAGCCAGCAATGATTCATGATGGCCACCATCCAGGCCTTGAGTGCTGCCGGTTCGCGCAGTTGCGCACGACGAACCCAGGCTTTGGATAGTGTTTCCTGCACCAGATCATCGGAGAGTGTCGGATCGTGACACCAGGAGTAGGCGATGCGATACAGCACAGGGCGCTGAGCCTCAATACTGGGGCGCATAGGGCCCATTAATAATCGTGTAATAATGGTCATGACGGTTTGACGTGGGTTCTAGTCTATTTATTCCATCTATATGAAGGACTTGAAAGCGTTACCATGATCCTGTTGGTGCGACGTGGGAGCGACTCTCATTACTCCATAGAAATAAAGTTCTGGATATGGAATAAGCATGCCACTCCCTGCGTCCTATCAATAGAGGCTTTTGGAGAAAGCCCATTTAATTCACTATCTACAGGAGACTTATAATGATGACACGCACACTGACCCCCATTCTTGCAGCTCTGATGCTGTCCGTTGCCCCGATGGCTAGCGCCGGCCCGCTGGCTGAAGCTGCAGGCCCGTCGGCTTCCGCAGAAGAAAAAGTGGTTTATCACGTCAACGACAGTGAAAACGCTACAGCCGCAATGCGCAATGTGCAAAACCACCTCAGCGCCAGCCCCGACGCAAAAATCGTGATTGTGACGCACAGCAAGGGTATTGATTTCCTGCTTCAGGGCGCTGCTGACAAAAACGGCAACACGTATGAACCGACCGTCCAGGCCCTGAAAGCCAAAGGCGTTGATTTCCGGGTCTGCAACAACACGTTGGTAAGCCGCAAGATCGATCCCAAAACCGTTCTGCCCGAAGCCAGCATCGTCCCTTCAGGCGTAGCCGAAATCGGCCGCATGCAGTCCAAAGAAGGATATGTGTATCTGAAGCCCTAAGGATAGATCCACTGCGACTTTAAAATCGTAGTGTCGTCACAGGCACTGATGCGCAATACAAAAATCCGACCTCAAAAGGGTCGGATTTTTTCATGCTTACGCGCTATTCGTTGCGGATGAAGTGTTCTCGATAATATTTGAGTTCATCGATCGATTCATATATATCCGCCAGCGCCTCATGCTTGTTGGACTTTTTGAACCCTTCAGACAATCCCGGCCGCCAACGCTTGGCCAGCTCCTTCAAGGTGCTGACATCCAGATTGCGATAATGGAAGAATGCTTCCAATTGCGGCATGGAACGCGCCATGAAACGCCGATCCTGGCAAATTGAATTACCACACATGGGCGACACTTTGGCCGCAACGTGCTGTTTTACAAACTCCAGCATTTGCGCCTCGGCTTCGGCTTCGTTCAGCTGCGAGGCCTTGACGCGATCGATCAGCCCCGATTTGCCGTGGGTTCCCTTGTTCCAGTTATCCATGGCATTCATCACTTCGTCTGACTGATGCACCACCAGCACCGGGCCTTCTGCCACGGTATTGAGATCGGCGTCAGTGACGACGATAGCCACTTCGATAATGCGATCCGTTTCGGGCGACAAGCCGGTCATTTCCATGTCCAGCCAAAGCAGATGTGTTGGATTCAAAGCCATATCAGCATTCCTTCAAGAAAACAGCCAGTCATTTTCGCACAGACGGCTTGTAAAACTGGCGCAATTGCCTTCCTGTGACGATAATGCACAGATAATCCAGATTAAAGGAGCCATGAATGAAAACCGTGTTCACCCTCGTTTTTAGCGCCCTGCTTGCTGGCGGCGTCCATGCCGCCCCTTTTGAAAAAGGCGACCCCGCCAAGGGTAAAGCCTTGCATGACAAATCCTGTACCAGCTGCCACGTGGGCATGTTCGGGGGGGACGGCAGCAAGATGTATACGCGCGCAGACCATAAAACCAAAACGGCGCAACAACTCGCCGCACGCATTTCCGGTTGCAATGCCAATACGGGCGCCGGCTGGTTCCCCGAAGACGAAGCGCATGTGGCAGCCTTCCTCAATCAACAGTATTACAAGTTTAAGTAAGGCCGCGTCATGTCCAACGTAGCTAAAGAACTTGTCCAGAAGAAATGCTCACATATCGAAAGCAGTGTTGAACCCCTGTCGGATGCGCAGGTGGAGGCATTACTGAAAGGGCTGGCCGGCTGGCAACGCGATGGCAAGAAAATTATCAAGGAATACAAGTTCAAGAATCACTACCAGGCCCAGGCATTCACCAACGCGGTGATGTGGCTGTCGCACCGCGAAGATCACCACCCCAGCATTACAGTAGGCTACAACACCTGCCAGGTGGATACTGGACGCATACCGTAGGTGGCTTGTCTGAAAACGATTTCATCTGTGCAGCCAAGGTCGACATGTTGCTTGAATCCTAAGGCATGACCGCCCTGACCGGACGGGTAATTGCTGCATTCAGCCGCCGCTTTATTGTTGAGACCGCCACTGGCGAATTGCCCTGCCAGGTCAAAGGTCGTCACCTGCGCGTGGTGTGCGGTGACCAGGTTGAGATTCGGCAGGATGGCGATGCGGGCGTAATCGAGGCGGTATTACCCCGCACCAGCCTGCTCTACCGTTCCGATGCGTTCAAGTCCAAAGCGATCGCCGCCAACGTCACCCAACTGGCTGTGGTGGTGGCAGCACGCCCAAGTTTTTCGATGGAACTGGTGCAACGCTGCGTTCTGGCCGCCGAAGACCAGGACATCATCAGTCTGATCATTCTCAATAAAACCGACTTGCCCGAAACCCCGCCCGCGCTCGACCGCCTGGGTCTGCTCACGCGCATTGGCTATCCATTACTGACCCTGTCTGCGCTAACCGACGTGGAGCCGTTACGGCCGGCTTTACACGGCCACACCACGTTGCTTATTGGGCAATCGGGAATGGGCAAGTCGACACTGATCAATGCCATGTTCCCCCTGGCCGGGGTAAGAACGGCCGAGTACTCCGAAGCCCTCGACAGTGGCCGCCATACCACGACCCACACCCGTCTGCACCGGCTGGATGCCGAGTCCTCAGTGATTGACTCCCCGGGGTTGCAGGAATTTGCGCTGCAACACATGGATGGCCACGCGCTGGCAAATGCTTTTATCGACTTCCGTCCTTATCTGGGGCACTGCCGCTTTCGCGACTGCAAGCATGAAACAGAGCCAGGATGCCGACTTCATGAGGCGGTCGCTGCGGGCGAGGTCGACGCCTCCCGGCTCAAGCTGTTCCAGATCTTGCGACGCCTGCAGCAAAACGCGGCACAACGCCTATAAAAGAGGGGCAAACAGGCATTCCAAGGAGAAAGCCATGAAGCTTATTCTGTTGATGGTGTTATGGCTCGGTGTGCTTGCTCCAGCACAGGCAAGCGGGAAATGGGTGGCCACCCCTTATGCGCCCGCCAAAGTCATGTTCGAGTTCTACTTCGACGACCCGCAAAAAATCGGCAGCGCATTATATTGGGTGCGCTCTTTGATTAACCCGTTACTCGCAGCGCCCTACAATTACTCGCCGGAAGACCAGAAAATCATCATCGTGATACACGGCACTGAAATCGTGACCGTGGCGAAGAAAAACGAAGCGAAGTACCAGGAAGTGGTCGATCGCATGCGCTATTACGCGGACCTGGGCGTGACGTTCAAGGTATGCGGACAAGCTGCCGAAGATTACGGCTATGCGGTGAAAGACTTTCAGGACTTCATTGAGGTTGTGCCCAACGCCATCACCGAATTGGCGCACTGGCAACAACAAGGTTATGCGTTGATCATCCCGCAGATACTCGACAAGAAAATCAACATCGAGGCTATCCGCTAGATTTCGAAGGTTGTCTTATTCGGGCCAGTGCTTGATATAGCGTTTTAACAGGCTGTTTTCAAACTTCGCTTCCTTGAGGCTGGCCCGCGCCACATCATGGAAAGAAATAATGCCGTACAGCTTGTCGCCGTCCAGAATCGGCAGATGGCCGATATGCGACTTGGTCATCACGTCACGCGCGTAGTCAACCGAGTCATCGGCACTGGCGACCACGGGCTCGGCCACCATGATGGTTCTGACTTCGGCATCCTTGAGGTCGACGCCTTGCTTGTGCATCCCTTGTACGACATCGCGCTCGGTCAACAAGCCCACCATTTCGCCGTCTTTCAACACCACCAGTGAACCGACGCCCAATCCCACCAGCTTTGCGACCGCACTTGCTACCGTATCGGTTGGCGCAATGCTATGAATTTCGGCACTCTTGTGGGTAAGGATTTCTCGAATCTGCATAGGGTTCTCCGGGTTTAGCTTGTTGTGTAATGTAATGATAACCAAAGCTTGCCCATCTCACGATGGGAGACTTATCCCTCAGGACCTGAGCAATGCAGATTCAACCTGCTGACGTTTGTCGGCTCCGCTCAACACCGCTATCAGCGCCAACGCAAAGTCCATCGCCGTGCCCGGACCGCGTGAGGTCAACACGTTTCCATCCTGCACCACGGCCGCAGTACTCAGCGTCACGCCCGGTATCGCTTCGAGGAAGCCGGGGTAGCTGGTCGCCTGTTTGCCGTCGAGCAATCCGGCTTCCGCCAGCACCATAGGCGCCGCACAAATGGCGGCGGTGTATTGACCGGCAGCCGCCATTTTTTTCAGCAGCGCAACAATACGAGCATCGGCTTTCAAATTCGCCGCACCAGGCATTCCGCCCGGCAGTACCACCATGTCGTAATCATGCTGCAACGCCACATCCAGCGTGACATCGGGAACCAGCTGGACGCCGCGACTGGCCGTGACGATGCCTGCCTTGAGCCCTGCCACCACCACTTCAATTCCCGCGCGGCGCAGCAGATCGATGATCGTGACGGCTTCAATTTCTTCGCATCCATCCGCCAGGGGAACCAGAACCGTGGCCATATTCGTCTCCGTCATTCAGTCGCGGAAATTTTGATACTGCAGCGGGAAATCAGTAATACTCTTGCGCACCAGCGCGATGGTGTCTTGCAGCAGATCGCGCTTGGCACCCGACACTCGCACGGTATCGCCTTGAATGCTGGCTTGCACTTTGATCTTGCTATCCTTGATGCATTTGACTATTTTTTTGGCCAGTTCGATTTCCACGCCGGTTTTCACCGTCACGCTGCGTTTGACCTTGTTGCCTGAGACCTTCTCGACCTCACCGACATCCAGGCATTTCACATCGACGCTGCGCTTGGCAAGCTTCTGCGCCAGGATGTCCTGCACCTGGTCAAGCTGAAATTCGGTGTCGGCATGAACCGTCAACACATACTCAGCCTGCTCGACGCGCGCGTCTGAACCCTTGAAATCGAAACGCGTGGAGGCTTCCTTGTTGACCTGATCGACCGCATTGCGGACTTCCTGCTTGTCGACCTCGGATACGATGTCAAAACTCGGCACGGTGTTACTCCTCTAAGTCCATCACAAATGATTGAATGGGCAACCCGGTTTCATCGTGAAACTCGGCGGCGGCTGCCACCCCCAGGCGCGCCACGGCATCAGCGTCAAGCGAAGGGGCTCGATAGGCCGCATACATCGCACCCAGCGCATAGGGGCTCCCACTCCCATACGCATAAAAGCGCGAAAACTCCTGCACCGTACGATGCGCCGCAACGCCGAAAATGCCATGCGCGTTGGCGATCAGTACATCCATTCGCGTTGACTCGAGATCCTCTTCCTTGTCTTCGCCGGTTTGCAGGTAGTACTGATCTTTCAGCACGGCATGCATCTGATTCCACACCCGGAAAATTTCTGGCGCGGTGCTGAATTCAGGGACGGATTCCAGATTCTCGAAATAGTCTGCCAGAATCAGTTTGAACGTCGCTGACCCCGTAATTGCCACAAAACTGTCGCCCACGCGAATGATCTTTTCATGGTTAGTCACGTAGGCGGCTGACTCCTTACCACCGCCCCACTTCGTCAGCGTATCGGCGGCAATCGCGATGCGCCCATCCTTCTTGACGACCGTGACAGTAGTCATTGCCTAACCGTAATGACACACGTAATGATAGGGCTCACCCGACACTTCGATATCGAAGCTGGAATTTGCCGGCACCTTGAAAAACTCTCCAGCGCTGTAGGATTTCCATTCGCTTTCACCTGCCTGCTTGACCCGGCACGACCCGGCAACAGATTCCATGATTTCCGGTGCACCCGCGTTGAAAGTCAGCGTAGCCGGAAGTATCACTCCCAGCGATTTTTTGGTGCCATCTTCAAGCGTGATGCTGTGCGACACGCACTTGCCATCGAAATATACGTTGGCCTTGGAAACTACCGACACATTATTGAACTGACTCATGCTGATCCTTGATCTCTGAAGTTGGACTTAACCGGCGTTGCGCTTGGCAGCAATACGCAGGCGCAGCGCGTTGAGCTTGATGAAACCGTTGGCATCGATCTGATCGTACGCGCCGGCATCATCTTCGAATGTGGCAATGGTGGGGTCGAACAGGGAATCGGTCTTCGAGTTGCGACCGACCACCATCACGTTGCCCTTGTACAGCTTGAGCCGCACCGTACCGTTGACGTGCTGCTGGGTGTTGTCGATCAAGGCCTGCAGCGCCAAACGCTCGGGGCTCCACCAGTAGCCGTTGTAAATCATGGTCGCGTAACGCGGCATCAAATCGTCTTTCAGGTGCGCAGCCTCGCGGTCCAGCGTAATCGACTCAATGGCACGGTGGGCCTTCAGCATGATGGTGCCACCGGGGGTTTCATAGCAGCCGCGTGCCTTCATGCCAACGTAGCGGTTTTCCACCAGGTCGAGGCGACCGATGCCGTGCTTGCTGCCAAGTTCATTCAGTTTGGCGAGCACTTCATGCGCGCGCAGGGTTTCACCGTTGATCGCAACGATATCGCCGTGCTTGTAGTCCAGTGTCAGATATTCGGATGCATCGGGTGCATTTTCCGGCGACACGGTCCAACGCCACATGTCTTCCTCGGCCTCGGCATCGGGATCTTCCAGATGGCGACCTTCGAACGAGATATGCAGCAGGTTGGCGTCCATGCTGTAGGGCGATCCGCCCTGGCGATGCTTCATATCGATTGGAATGCCGTGCGTTTCGGCATAGCTCAGCAGCTTCTCGCGCGACAGCAGGTCCCATTCGCGCCAGGGTGCGATGACCTTGATGCCCGGCTTCAATGCATACGCACCGAGCTCGAAGCGGACCTGGTCGTTGCCTTTTCCGGTGGCGCCATGGCAAATGGCGTCGGCACCCGTTTCGTTGACGATGTCAATCAGGCGCTTGGCGATCAATGGTCGCGCGATCGAGGTGCCCAGCAGGTATTCGCCTTCATAAATGGTATTGGCACGGAACATCGGAAACACGAAGTCGCGAACGAACTCCTCGCGCAAATCATCGATATAAATATGCTCCGGCTTGATACCGAATTTCAAAGCCTTGGCACGCGCCGGCTCCAGCTCTTCACCCTGCCCCAGATCAGCGGTAAATGTCACCACCTCGCATTCGTAGGTGTCCTGTAGCCATTTCAGAATAACCGAGGTATCAAGGCCGCCTGAATAGGCCAGCACAACTTTTTTAATAGCGCTCATAGGGTGTCTCAGTGAGTGGTTCCAGAGGTATTCGTGTCGATGACTTCGACCAGCCCGGGGAAGCCGCCGACTTTCAAGATGTCAAGATTGGTGGCCTGGCTGGCTTTTTCGATTTCGATGCCCACGACGCGGCCATCCGCTGACATGTTGAGAACAATGCCCGCGTGCGCTTCCCACCGATGCGCCGGGCTTTCAGGACTGATTTCAACATAGAGCGAATCCATGTCCTTGAAGTAAGCAATATTCATATTCAGCTTTCCACTTTTCCGAGTAGCAAAAACTCCATGAGGGCTTTTTGCACATGCAGACGGTTCTCGGCTTCATCCCACACGACTGACTGCGGACCATCGATGACTTCGGCGGTGACTTCCTCGCCACGGTGTGCCGGCAAGCAATGCATGAAGACCGCATCGGATTTCGCTACACCCATCATCTCGGCATCCACCTGCCAGTCGGCGAAGTCTTTCATCCGCTCCTCGTTTTCAGCTTCCCAACCCATGCTGGTCCACACGTCGGTAGTCACCAGATCAGCGCCACGACACGCGTCCATCGGATCAACAAAGCTCTCGAAGTGATCGGTTCCATACAAGCCCGCACGTTCCGGTTCGACTTCATAACCGGGCGGAGTCGACACATGCACGTTGAAATCAAGCACTTCGGCCGCTTGCAGCCAGGTGTTGCACATATTGTTGGAGTCACCGATCCACGACACTGACTTGCCTTGGATCGAGCCGTGATGCTCGATGAAGGTGAAAATGTCAGCCAGGATCTGGCAGGGATGGTATTCATTGGTCAGCCCGTTGATCACCGGCACCCGCGAGTGCGCAGCAAAACGCTCGATGATGTCCTGCTCAAACGTACGGATCATCACAATGTCGACCATCCGCGAGATCACCTCGCCCGCATCTTCCACCGGTTCGCCGCGACCCAGCTGGGTATCGCGCGTATTCAGATAAATGGCCGATCCGCCCAGCTGATGCATGCCAGCCTCGAAGCTCAACCGGGTGCGGGTTGAGCTTTTCTCGAAAATCATCGCCAGCGTGCGATCGGTCAGCGGGTGATACGGCTGATACCGCTTAAAGCGCGTCTTGATGACACGCGTACGCTCGAACAGGTAAAGCAGCTCTGCACGCGACAGATCCTTGAATTGCAGAAAATGTCTCAACATCATGCCGCCTGCTGCAAATAATTTTTGACCATGCCGGATACAGCCGCGATCAGCACATTGACTTCGGCTTCACCGTAAATCAAGGGCGGGACAAGCCGGATGACCGTGTCGGCGGTAACATTGATCAGCACCCCGGCGTCCCGTGCGACGGTCACCAGTTCAGTACACGGGCGATCGAGCTCGATACCGATCATCAGACCCTCGCCACGGATATCAACCACGCCCGGCACACTAGCCAGTGCCTGCCGCAGACCGCTGCGAATGGCTTCACCACGCAGGCGCACATTCTCCAGCAAGTTTTCTTCTTCGATCACATCCAGCGTTGCCAGCGCGGTTGCACACGCTAGCGGGTTACCGCCGAACGTAGACCCGTGGCTGCCAGGCTTGAACACCTCGGCTGCTTCACCGCGCGCCAGACAGGCGCCAATCGGCACCCCCGAACCCAGACCTTTGGCCAGCGCCATCACGTCCGGCACCACGCCGGAATGCTGAAAGCCGAACCAGGTGCCGGTGCGAGCAATCCCGGTCTGCACTTCATCCAGCATCAACAGCCAGCCATGGGCATCACAAATCTGCCGCAATTCGACAAGGTACGCCGAAGGCAGCACATTGATGCCGCCTTCGCCCTGCACCACTTCCACCAGCACGGCGACCACACTCTTGTTGTGCTCTGCTACCTGGCGAATGGCCTCGATATCACCAAACGGCACCCGTGCGAAACCCGACAACAAGGGTTCGAACCCGGCCTGAATCTTGCGGCTGCCGGAAGCGGTCAAGGTGCCCATGGTGCGGCCATGGAACGCTTTCTCCATCACGATGATGGTCGGCACTTCGATGCCCTTGCCATGGCCATACAGGCGCGCCAGCTTGATCGCCGCTTCGTTGGCTTCACAGCCCGAGTTACAGAAAAAGGCCTTGTCCATGCCCGACAGCGCGCATAGCCGGTCGGCCAGTTCTTCCTGCTTGGGTATGCGATACAGGTTGGACGTATGAATCAAGGTCGCCGCCTGTTCGCTGATGGCTTTAACCAGCTTGGGGTGGGCATGGCCCAGGCCATTCACGGCCACGCCGGCGACCGCGTCCAGATAGCGCTTACCGGATTCATCCCACAGGTAAGCGCCTTCGCCACGCACGAAAGCAACAGGCTGCCGCGCATAAGTATTCATCAAATGTGTTGTCATGGCAGTCCTCAACCAGGCTGTCCTGAAATAGCTGCTGCATCAATATGAAACTATCGATATGAAGCAGCAAAATAGAAAACGGCGGCCTAAGCCGCCGTACTTGTCATGCAGCGCCTTGATTATAGGCCGAAAAGCACCCGGTGAGACATCCCGCCTGCCATGAAGAACAGCAAGGGAATGGACAACATGGTGTTGGTTCGTGATGCCAGGAACGCCACGCGGCGCGCCGCGTTCTTCTCCGCGTCGCTAGCGGGAACCATGCCCAGAATCTTCTTCTGATTCGGCCAGATCAGCACCCAAACGTTAAACAGCATGATGGTACCCAGCCAGGCGCCAATACCGATGGGGCCCATGCCGTTACGCAACATGAACGCATCAACGAAGAGCGGTCCCAACAACGCAGCACCCGTCACCCAGGTAAACACTGCGGCCCAACGAAAGAATAACAATGCGCGTGGTGCGACATGCTTGGTGATGCCTGCCGCGGTGCCATCAGCAGCCGCATTTTTCAGCGCAGCTACCTGAATAAAGTTAAAGTAATACAGCAGGCCTATCCACATGACACCCGCCATGAAATGGAACCAGCGGGACAAAGCGGCGACGAAATCGATATTCTCCATTGATTATCTCCCTTTAACCCAAAAAGTTTTTAACAAAAACATACAGCACAGCGGTGAGCACAAAGCCCGCGATGACCGTGCCCCATAGTGAGTCCAGTGGATTTTTCATGGTTCTCTCCTCCATTTTGAATTATTGAGTGAATGGTTGACCGTTTTGGTCGGGTAAAGCAGAGCCAGTATCATCAAAACGGCCTATCCATGCAAGAGCCTCCTATTACTACGCCCTATTTAATCGCGTGCTAAAATCCGCCCACTCCTTAGCAAACCGCCCGCCCACTCATGGTTGACGCACCCAACACCGTCCCTTTCATCATTCGCGGCATCACCACCAAGGGTGCACGGTTCCGTCCCAGTGACTGGGCCGACCGACTGGCTGGTGCTTTCGCAAAAGTTGACCCCAACAACCGCACCAGCTACTCGCCCTACGTGCAGCCCAGAGCGCTCGACGGGATCAACTGCATTATCGTGGACAAGAAACTCAGAGACACCGACCCCAATGCCTACCGGTTTCTGCAAACGTTTGCGGCCAGCAATGAATTACTAACCGAAAACGCTGACTGAATCCCTGACCCCTGATCCTAAGCAATAAAAAACGCCGCAATTGCGGCGTTTTTTATTAAGCTGCAACAGGATTAAGCTGCGCGGCAACCCTTATTCAAACCATGCTTTTGACAGCCAGTGACAAACGGCTCTTATGACGTGAAGCCTTGTTCTTATGAACAATTTTCTTGTCGGCAATGCTGTCGATCACGCCCATGGATGCCTGGAAAACCTGTTGCGCAGCGGCTTTGTCGCCTGCTTCAATGGCTTTACGGACTTTCTTGATCGCGGTACGGAATTCCGAACGCTGGCTGATGTTGCTGTCGCGCTGAGCGCTGGCTTGACGTGCGCGCTTGCGCGCCTGGGCGGAGTTCGCCATGTATTCTGCTCCTCAAGCCCCGCATGGTTGCGAGGCGGAAATTTTAAATAACCCACCACCACGTGCGGGGGTCAATATAATCTGGGCGCCCCATTGTTACGAGGCAAATCCACCGAAGCCCGCGATTGTACGGGATAACCCGCTAAAAAATCAAGCCCACCCCACCGATGGTTGCAGCACGTCCGCGCGACCCGCACAATGCGCACAAAACACAATCCAGCCAATGAATCTTCTTAAATCTCTCGCTGCCGTCAGCAGCATGACCTTTCTCTCACGCATTCTGGGATTCGTCCGCGACGCCCTCATTGCTCGCGTGTTCGGTGCAGGCCTTCTCACAGATGCGTTTTTCGTCGCGTTCAAGATCCCCAACCTGCTACGACGCCTGTTTGCCGAAGGGGCATTTTCGCAGGCCTTTGTGCCGATTCTTGCGGAATACAAGAATCGCAAGGGGCATGACGCCACCCAAATACTGGTCAACCAGGTCGGTACCGCGCTGACACTGGTGCTGGTAGTGGTCGCCCTGCTCGGCATCGTGGGCGCCCCGTGGATTGCCTACGTAAGCGCTCCGGGTTTTATTGACGAACCGGAAAAATTTGCGCTTACGGTCACCCTGCTGCGCATCACCTTCCCTTACATCATCTTTATTTCTTTGGTTGCGCTGGCGGCCGGCATTCTCAACACCCACAGCAAGTTTTCCGTACCCGCTTTCGCACCGGTGCTACTCAACGTCGCGATGATCGGTGCCACATTGTGGCTCGCGCCTTATTTCGATCCTCCGGTGCTGGCACTCGGCTGGGGTGTCGCACTGGGGGGGGTGCTGCAGCTCGCCTGGATGCTGCCTCATCTAGTTAAGGTCGGCATGTTGCCGCGCCCGACGCGGAACTTCAACGATCCTGGTGTTCGTAGAATTCTGAAGCTGATGGCACCCGCCACACTAGGCGTATCGGTGGCGCAGATCAGTTTGCTCATCAACACCATTTTCGCGTCGTTTCTGGTCACCGGCAGCGTGTCGTGGCTGTATTACGCCGACCGCCTGATGGAATTCCCTGCCGGCATGCTGGGCGTTGCACTGGGCACGATCCTGCTGCCCAGCCTGGCCAAGCATTATGCTGACGACTCGCCTGTCGAATATTCCAAGCTGCTTGACTGGGGCTTGCGGCTTACTCTATTGCTCGCCCTGCCCGCCTCGGTTGCGCTCGGCGTCCTGGCGGTTCCGCTGATTACCACGCTGTTTCATTACGGCGCTTTCGAAGCGAACGATGTTTTTATGACCCAACAGGCTCTACTGGCCTATAGCCTCGGCTTGGTGGGGCTGATTCTGATCAAGGTGCTGGCACCCGGGTTTTATGCCCGGCAAAACATCCGAACCCCGGTCAAGGTCGCCATCTTCACCCTGGTCGCCACCCAACTGATGAACCTGGTTTTCATTGGTCAGCTCGGACATGCCGGTCTCGCGCTGGCGATTGGGTTGGGCGCATGCCTCAATGCCGCGCTTCTGTTGCATTTGTTGAAGAAACAGCAGATTTACCAGCCGCAACCGGGATGGACCGCTTACCTGCTACGCGTAACCGGAGCGTCTGTACTTATGGGCCTCATGCTTTTTTATGTCATGGGCGACGCGCAGTGGTGGCTATCAGAACATTTTTTCAACCGCATCGTGCGGTTGTCCCTACTGGTCGGTGGTGGTATCGCCTTGTACTTTGCCGCGCTGGGTTTGATGGGTTTCCGTCCGCGACAGTTCACTCGGCGTTCGGCGGAATAATTAACAGGCCGGTAAAGGGCTCTCCGGGAGCCGCGTTTGCACGAGAAGGGCCTGGGTGCAAGGCGTGCGACGAAGGTCGTAGTCGTTCTACGAAGCCGAGGAGCGCAACGCAGCAGACGGGCCCTTCTCGTGCAAACCCGAAGGGATGTGGCTTTCCGGGCGGTCTGCTTTGTCACATCGCTTGCGAAGGGATGGCCCTTCGCAGCGCGCTGTTTCGCGCAGCCCATCCCGGAAAGCCGCGTCGCGGCCCCGTGGAGTCCTTTGTCGGCCTGTTGACTGAATCGGCTAGAATAATGCCTTTTCAGCGCCCGCAAGACGCTGCGGTTTGTTAGGCAATGCGCATCACCCACGGTTTTCGTTCACTCGACACTCCACACGCGGTCACCATCGGCAACTTCGACGGCCTGCATCTCGGCCACCAGGCCATGCTCGCCCGCCTGCAGGACGTTGCGCGCGCGCGCGGCCTGCCAACCTGCGTGCTGAGTTTTGAGCCGCATCCGCGTGAATTCTTTACGCCTGACCAAGCTCCAGCCCGTCTGTCCAGCCTGCGCGAGAAAGCTGAGACCCTGCAGCAGCTTGGAATCGACCGCCTGCATGTATTCCGTTTCGATCGTGCATTCTCTGCGCTGTCCGCCGAAGCGTTCGTCGAACAGGTACTGGGCCAAACCTTGCAGGCACGTTACGTCCTGGTGGGCGACGACTTTCGATATGGCGCCAAACGCGCAGGCGGATTTGCCTCACTTCAAACATCGGGCCAGGCGCTGGGTATCGATATTGAGACGCTGCCCACGGTGATCGTTGCCGGCGAACGCTCGTCATCCACCGCCGTGCGGACCGCTCTGGCTACGGGCGATCTGGAACATGCTGCACATTTGCTGGGCCGCCCTTACAGCATCTCGGGCCGAGTAGTACACGGCGACAAACTCGGGCGCGACATTGGCTTCCCTACCGCCAACATCCAGCTCAAGCACAACCGGCCGCCGCTGATGGGCGTGTTTGCGGTTGAAGTCTGCGGCCTCAATGGCGAACGCCTACCCGGCGCGGCAAGCCTGGGCAGACGGCCCACGGTCAAAAGTCCGGACGCTATTCCCGTGCTCGAAGTCCACCTGTTTGACTTCGACACAGAGATTTATGGTCGCCGCGTGCAGGTGAATTTTTTACACAAGCTGCGCGACGAAGAAAAATATCCCGATCTCGACAGCCTGGTCGCTCAGATCAAGCTGGATGTCGACCAAGCCAAACACCTCCTGGCCCAGAATAAACTGGCCAGAACACTCTAAAACAAAGCCACCATGCCTGACTATAAAAGTACGCTTAATCTCCCCGACACGCCTTTCCCGATGCGCGGCGATCTCGCCAAGCGCGAGCCGGGCTGGGTCAAAAGCTGGCAGGAGCAAAAACGCTACGAAGCCATTCGCCGCGCCGCCGCCGGTCGACCCAAGTTCATCCTGCACGACGGCCCGCCCTACGCCAATGGCGACATCCACATTGGTCACGCCGTCAACAAGATTCTCAAGGACATCATCGTCAAGGCGAAGACCTTGTCTGGATTCGACGCACCTTTCGTGCCGGGCTGGGACTGCCACGGCCTGCCGATCGAACTCCAGGTAGAAAAAACCCACGGCAAGGCCATCGAACCTGCAAAATTCCGTGAGTTGTGCCGCGAATACGCTGCAGTCCAGATTGAGCGGCAGAAGGCCGACTTCATTCGTCTCGGCGTGCTCGGCGATTGGGACCACCCCTACCGCACCATGGATTTCCAGTTCGAAGCTGACACCCTCCGTACGCTGGGAAAAGTCGAGGAAGCCGGTTATCTCTACCAGGGTGCCAAGCCGGTGCACTGGTGCGTGGATTGCGGCTCAGCGCTGGCCGAGGCCGAAGTCGAATATGAAGACAAAACTTCACCCGCAATCGACGTCGGCTTTGCGGTGGCTGACCGCGCTGACCTCGCCAAGCGCTTTGACATCGCTGCCATCGACGAGCCGGTTCAGGTCGTGATCTGGACCACCACGCCGTGGACGCTGCCCGCCAACCAGGCGGTGACCATGCATCCCGACTTTCAATATGCGCTGGTGCGCACCACCAAAGGCCTGCTGATTCTGTCAGAAGACTTGCGCGAAGCTGCACTAACCCGTTACATCTTGAACGAGGGTGCTGAAGTCATCGCGCGCACGACCGGCCAGGCACTTGAAGGGGTACTGTTGTGGCACCCATTCCAGCAACGCGAAGTCCCGGTAATCGTCGGCGACCATGTCACTGCCGATGCCGGCACCGGCGCGGTGCACACCGCGCCCGGGCATGGCCTGGACGACTACGTGATCGGCAGCCGTTATGGTTTGAAGGTCGACAATCCGGTCGATAACGACGGTCGCTTTTACGCCACCGTGCCGCTGCTCGGCGGCATGAGCATCTGGCAGGCCAACCCGCTCATCATCGAAACCCTGCAAACCAGTGGCAATTTGCTGGCGCATGAAAAAATGCTGCACAGTTACCCGCATTGCTGGCGGCATAAAACACCGATCATTTTTCGCGCGACGCGACAGTGGTTCATCGGCATGGAAGCCGGTAACCAGGCCACCCTTCGCAAACAGGCGATGGCCGCAGTCGACCATACCCAGTTCTTCCCGGCCTGGGGCCGTGCGCGACTGGAAGCGATGATCAACAACCGCCCCGACTGGTGCGTCTCGCGCCAGCGCAACTGGGGGGTGCCGATGCCCTTCTTCACGCACAAGGAAACCGGCGAACTGCATCCAAAGAGCGCCGAGTTGCTGGAAGTCGTGGCACAACGCGTCGAGCAGGCTGGTATCGAGGCCTGGTTCGCGCTCGACCCCACCGAGCTGCTTGGGGAGGATGCTGCGCATTACAACAAGACCGGTCACACACTGGATGTCTGGTTCGATTCGGGCGTCACCCACGCCTGTGTGCTGAAACGCCGCCCCGATCTTGCCCATCCTGCAGATTTATATCTGGAAGGTTCGGACCAGCATCGCGGCTGGTTCCAGTCGTCGCTGCTGACCGGTTGCGCCACCGACGGCCGCGCGCCCTACAAGGCTTTGCTCACCCACGGCTTTGTCGTCGATGGCAAAGGCCACAAGATGAGCAAGTCGAAAGGCAACGTCATCGCCCCGCAAAAGGTGATGGACCAGTATGGCGCCGACATCCTGCGCTTGTGGGTTGCAACCACTGACTACTCGGGCGAACTGACGATCTCCGACGAAATTCTAAAACGCGTGGTCGAAGGCTATCGCCGCATTCGCAACACGCTGAAATTTTTGCTCGCCAATTTGTCCGATTTCGATCCCAAAGCGAACGCATTGCCGGTAAAAGACTGGCTGGAAATCGACCGCTATGCGCTGGCATTGACGCGTCAATTGCAAGGCGAATTGCAGGCGCATTACGACGCTTACGAATTCCATTTCATCGTGCAAAAACTGCAAGGCTTCTGCTCCGAAGACCTCGGTGGCTTCTACCTCGATATTCTGAAAGACCGCCTCTACACCAGCGGCGCCGACAGCCAGGACCGCCGCGCTGCGCAGAATGCGCTCTATCACCTGACGCAGGCGCTAGTGCGCTGGATGGCGCCGATCCTGTCTTTCACCGGCGAAGAAGTCTGGGCGCAGCTCGATGGGGATGATTCCGTCTTTCTGCATACCTGGTATGACTTACCCGCTCAAAGTGACGAGGCAAGCCTGCTCGATCGCTGGACCCGGATCCGAGCAGTGCGTGCAGATGTACTAAAAGAACTGGAGACCTTCCGCGCAGCCGGCGACATCGGTTCATCCCTGCAGGCCGAAGTCACGCTGCATGCCGGCCCCGAAACGGCATCCTTGCTGGAACCACTGGGCGACGACCTGCGTTTTGTGTTGATCACTTCACAGGCACACCTTATTGCCGCCGAGACTGACCGGATTGAAGTCACCCCCAGCGCGGCCAAGAAATGCGAGCGCTGCTGGCATTACCGCGAAGACGTCGACACCCATGCCGACCACCCTGGTTTGTGCGGGCGTTGCGTCAGCAACCTTGCAGGCAACAGCGAGGCACGCACCCATGCTTAAGTATTTCAATCCTGGCATGCGCCCCTGGCTGGGCCTGGCCCTTGCCGTGATCGTGCTCGACCACTTGACCAAGTGGTGGGTGTCTTCGTCGCTGGAATACCAGGAAGCCATTCCCGTGCTGCCTTTCTTTTCGCTGGTGCTGGTGCACAACACCGGCGCGGCGTTCAGCTTTCTGGCTGATGCCGGGGGCTGGCAGCGCTGGTTCTTTATTGCTGTGGGTGCCATCGCCACTGTGATCATCGTGCGCCTTTTAAAGCAGCATGCACATGAACCCCGACTGGCGCTTTCGCTAGCGCTGGTACTGGGCGGGGCACTCGGCAATGTGCTCGACCGCGTGTTACTGGGGCATGTGGTGGATTTTTTATATTTCCATTACCAGAGTTATTCCTGGCCGGCTTTCAATGTGGCGGATTCTGCCATCTCTGTGGGTGCAGCCTTGCTGATCTGGGACAGCCTGTTTGGCAAAAAGCCCGTCTCGACTGAAAGCGACGCGCCATGACGGCACGCGCCGTCGCGCCCGGCGACACCCTCGACATCCGCTACGCGCTGCGTCCCCGTGGCGGCGAAGACATCATCGCAAATTTCGACGAAGCCGAACCCGATACGATCACCCTTGGTGATGGCACGCTGTCGCCCATGCTCGAGCAATGGCTGATCGACCTGCACCCCGGCGAGCGTCATGTTTTTCTGCTCGATCCGTGGCAAGCGTTTGGCGCGAGCCAGCCTGATCTTGTTCAGACGATGCCCAAGTCCGATCTTCCTGCCGACTTGAATATCGTGGCAGACCAGTTGTTCGAGTTCACCATGCCTAACGGTCAGACCCTGGCCGGCCGCGTGCTTGAATTAGGCAACGAGGCCGTCAAGGTCGATTTCAATCATCCGCTTGCGGATCTGTCGATTGAATTCGAAGTCGAAATTGTCCGCATACTGTAAAACCGAGTAGCCCACTATGAAACCCACGATCCTGCTTGCCAACCCACGCGGATTCTGCGCCGGCGTCGATCGCGCCATAGCCATCGTCGAGCGTGCGCTGGATAAATTTGGTGCGCCGATATACGTACGCCACGAAGTCGTCCACAACACCTTTGTCGTCAACGACCTCAAAAACAAAGGTGCAATTTTTGTCGAAGAGCTCGCCGAAGTCCCAGCAGGTTCCACCGTCATATTCAGCGCCCACGGTGTTTCTCAAGCCGTTCGCGTGGAAGCCGAAGCGCGCGGACTGAATGTGTTCGACGCCACCTGTCCACTGGTTACCAAGGTCCATGTCGAAGTCAGTAAAATGCGTGATCAGGGATTCGAGATCGTCATGGTGGGGCACAAAGGGCACCCCGAAGTCGAAGGCACACTGGGGCAATCAGAAGGCGGCATGTATCTGGTTGAAGCGGCAGAAGATGTCGCCAAGCTGCACGTCACCAACCCCAACAAACTCGCCTACGTCACCCAGACCACATTATCGGTTGATGACGCTGCGCGTGTGGTGGATGCCCTGCGCAAGCGCTTCCCTACTATCTCAGGACCCAAAAAGGACGACATCTGTTATGCAACACAGAACCGCCAGGATGCAGTTAAAGCACTGGCACCGCAGTGCGATGTAGTGATCGTGGTGGGGTCGCCGACCAGTTCGAATTCGAATCGATTGAGAGAAGTGGCGACAAATCTGGGTGTGGCGGCTTATATGGTCGACAACGCCACTGAAATCAACCCGGAATGGGTCATGCAGAAGAAACAGATCGGCGTGACTGCCGGCGCATCCGCGCCAGAAATTCTAGTGCGCGCGGTCATTCAACAGCTCAATGCGTTAGGTGCCAATACCGTGGTTGATCTGGATGGTGTGCAAGAAAAAGTAGGTTTTCCGCTACCTAAGGGTTTAGGGTGACCTACTCTGCATTTTTATGCCCAATTACTTTAGCCTCACCAACAGCCTGCAGTAGTCGGCACTTTCACCCCAGTATTAGACAAGCTCAAAGTTCCACAAGTCGTATCCTTGAGTTGTTGACCTGCTGGTGCTGCCTGAAGGGTAAAGGTCGTAGCCGTTGGCCCTGCAGAAAAGCTGATATTGTATTTAAGTGCGCTTCCACTTGAGTTTTTCGGCGAAGTAGTTGGGATCTTCGCGAGATCCGTGGCATCGAGAACATAAGTAGCTTTGGTAGTAAAGATACGCTCCATAAACTGCGCTGTCTCCGTCAAGACAGCCTGAGCTTCAGACCGATTCGCTCGTAGAACATATTGTTGATAAGCTGGATATGCAATACTGGCCAAGATGCCAATGATTGCGACCACGATCATCAACTCAATCAGGGTAAATCCGGATATTTGAGGCGAAACGCGTACGCCAGACCTGTGTGTCGTTCTACTCATCATCGACCTTTCCATTGTTGATCGCCACATCACTGCAGTTGACGCCACGAACTACGCGGATTACTCGTTCCACCTTTTTCCGTGGTGACACTGATCCCTTTCTTGATATCCGAATTGAACTTGTACTCAGTTGAACCCGCTTGAATGACGGTAGGTTGGTTGAGCGACATTGAACCAGACTTCTTGCCTGCAACGGAAGAAGTGACATCTTTGTTCTGGGCATCCTTGTAAGTGACATTGTCAGATGCATTGAATAAGCCATCGTTATTCATATCCAGTGCGCTATATGACAAATTACCCCCCGTTGCCGCGTCCAGCTCCATCAGCCAGCCGGTTCCGCCCAGCACGCAAGGATCGGCAGAAGGAATGGATGTGTTGAAAATGACCCTACCATAGCGCAGCAAGGGAACACTCAACACCCGCTCCCCTTGCAGGGTACTCGAAGGCGGAGCCACCAGGTCCAGATACCACCCCTGCTTTGCAGTCCAGGTAACGGCTGCGGTGGTCACTACGCGTGCAGTTGCACTTTCATACACGATGCTTTGCTGCTGCAGTTTGTTCAGCCCGGTAATCTGAGTTCCATCGTCCAGCAGGCCATAGAACGTTTGCTTGGTCTTGTCGCTCTCGTCACCCGACAATAGATAGCGTCCGGTTCCGAAATAGACCATGGCCTTACCCGTAGCGCTCGAAGGTGCCTTGCCCACTTCCACCGGCGCGGTGATGGCCTGCGCAGTAGGTGAAGTAAACATGGGTTTATTCAAGGCGATCGCCCAGAATGCAGAGTTGCTATCTGCGACATCAAACTTCCACAAATTTCCTTTCAGGTCGCCGGCAAAAACCGCATCAATAATTCGGTCGCCATCGTAATCCACCAAGCTTGGGGTAGACATGCCATTTTGAGTTGCGACGGAAGTGCAGTCTCCGACTCCAGTAGGAAAATATTTCACATTGCTAGGGCTGTCAATCTGCACCATGAATAGGCCCGACTTGCAGCTTGCACTGCCATAGCCATTGCCAAACACGGCGTAGTATTTACCATCCTGGAACCGACCGATCGATGCACTCCCAACCGGATAGCCCATGTCATCCAACGTGCTGGAGGAACTCGCGCCATCAAACTCCCAAAGAACATCCAAACCAGCGAAGCTGGTCTTGGAAAAGTCCTTGGATACATCAATCGCAAACACGCCGCGCCCACCCGCGCCCAGCGGGGTGACCAGCACCGTTTTCCATGCGCTGCCGCCATAGTACACATCACCCGAGACCGGCCCGCCATCAACAAAATACTTGTGAGCGTAGTTCGGCTTGGTCAACTCCGGGAGCGTGGGATAAACCAGCTTCGGCACATAGGCAAACAATTCCGTGCCGTTCTTTGGCGAAGGCGACGCGATATCCGGATCATTGGCCGGGTCGCCATCACCATCTGTGTCGATCAGGGGATATTTATCTGTCCAGACGACGGATACGTCAAACCCATGCAACATGCCGTCGTTGGCACCCACATAAATCATTGCAGCCTTTTTCTTCTTGGCTGCCAGGTAGGCAACGTAATTTGTGCCTTCCGCGCCTGTCAATTTGTCGTAGCCAAAGTTATCCTCGCTCACGAACAGTGGGTCTGAGTTGACGATGTCACCCAAGAGAGAGGTCCGAGTACGGAAAATCCCGCCCAAACTCTGTTCATTGCTTTGGTCACCACGCAAATAGTCCACTTCACCCACTGTCAAGCTGCCCAGCGCGCCGCTGAAATCAATGCCGGCAGATCCATTCCAGGTTTTGATATTTCGGCTGGCAGCTGCGGGGATCTTGGTGCTGGCGGTCCATTGCGATGCGCCCAGAGTGCCGTCAGAGTTCACGGCGAAGGCTTCCAGTTCGCCAGTCCAGTTACCCGAGTCAAAACTGGCCTGATAGATGTTGGTGCTGGTATCAAGGCGCTTGGAGTTGGTGGCGATCGAAGCCGCCGATGCACTGCGGCTGATGATGTTGTTAACCATCTCCTGCAAGGACTCGCTGAGTGACTTGGGGTCCTCTGCACTGAAAAACAAACCGCGCCCGTTGATAGCGGCGTGCCACAGGTCAGCCACGTTGTTCGCACTATCCGAACTCGCGGCAGGCCACGATTTAGCACCTGAAACCAGGTCTGTATAGCTACCCAAATAAGTATCCCCCCCCCAGGTCAGACCCAAGGTGGGGAAGGTGGTTGTCAGTCCAAGGCCCACGGTATAGGTCACCATGTGCTGCCAGTTGGCCGGGTCGTATTTGGCGTTGTCGTAGTCAGCCGCGGGAATGGTTTTCCCTTCCTCAACCAACTTGTCGAGCGCGCGTGGATTGCGCGCCACATTATTTGTCAGATCCGTACGAAGGTCTGTATTCCAGTAATAGTAGGCAACGTCGGCCAGCGTATTAGAAGTCGTATCCGAAAACGGCTTGGGCGCAGCCGTATCCGTGTTGCCCCCTGGATAAGGCGCACCCGCATTGTTTCCATTCCATATCCCGTCCGTCATCAGGATCGTATAGTTGGCGCGGCAGGAATGCACCGTACCCACCTTGACCTGAGGATCCTCTGCATACGGACTATTCATGTTGGTGGTGCTGGCAGCCGTGCTGTAGTAGTTGCCTACGCGTCCCAGTGCCTGGCGCAAGGGTGTGCTGCCGTTGGCAGGCATTTTTTCCAGCCATTTGAAAAAGTTTTCCTTGTGACCGGCTGCGCTCAAGGCACGAATGCTGTTGTTTACTTTTACACTGTCCCAGCCTTGGCAGCCTGTACCCGTGAAGTCGTCACAACTGCTATTGAGTGCCTGCCATCCCAAGCGCATGGAACTGGGCAAGTTGTTGAATGCGCGCGTTGCTGCACTGACAGTGGCCAGATTTCGTGTGCGATAAAACGAATACCAGTTGGCAAAGTTCTGCTGCTCGGTCACCCCAACCGCTGTGTATACATAACAAGCTTCATTCGTTTTGGAAATACTCGCCCCGGTACAGCCGGTTCCACCTATCTGATAGACATAATAGTAGGCTGGCACTTTGGCTTCATCGCTATTAAATTGTTTTCCCGCGCCACTGTCGATTGCGGGATGCTTGGCATAGCACTCATTCGATTGGGGTTGAAAACCAAATGAAGGCTGATAGGCGCTGGACAAATCAAGAGAGGTTCCTGGATCGAATCCATTTCGATGCGCAGTGGTAAATGTTGTTGAATACGGCGTGCCGTCAGATTTCAGCGGCGCAAGGTAGGTTGTCCCGGGATTGTAATACTGAGCATTGTGATCGCCCGACAAGAAATATCGATAGGTTATGTTACCCGTTGCATTGCCTGAATCGTAGCCATAAAAGATGGAGAAATCCTTGGTTCCATTGTCTTTGCACTCCGATTCCACCTTTGCATACTTGCCCACCGAATCCGGCACATAGCCCCAGGTCATGGAGCCCGAGTCGTCCAGTGTCACCACCAAGTTGGGGGCAACCCCACCAGCGAGATACAGGGGTGCATCCGGCATTGCGATCGGCGCCACCGCTTGCGAAGCAAAGGTAGGCAGGAGCATGGCAGCCACAAGGCTGATCGTGCGGATCGGGTGAAGGGGGTTCATGACAACTCCTTATGCAATGCAGCCAGTTGGCTCATCTGCGGAAAGTGGTTTGCAAAAAAATGCTGCTGGTTCCATCGGTGCCGATGCCGCGTGTAGTGATGCGATAGACTTCTCCACCACTGAGGGCTTTTGCCACCAGGCTATCATCGCCTCCACTACCAAGGCTTGCAGGAAGTGCTTCGATAACAAAGCGAGCCTCCTTGACCCCCGTCAGCGCGCCCGTATGAAGCACGGATTGTGCTGCCCAGTCGTGCGTATTCTTCCAGTAGTCTGACGAACCCCCATTGGGAAGCTGTGCGTAGTAACCCACCTTGCTACCATTGAATGCGGGTAGGCTCGCCCCACTCAGAATGGCCTCAGCGCCGCGCACCGTGGCTTCGGCAGCCTGAAAAGCCAGATCGCGGCTGCGTGCATTACCTGCCATGCGCTCTTCCAGAGTTGTCGACTGCATGGCAGTGACAGCAATCAGGGTGAGCATCACCAGAAAAACCAGTCCAGTGATCAAGGCGATACCGGTTTGCTGCAATCTCCCGCATACGGGTTTTGAGATACGCATCATTTATCTCCTACTGCGTTCTGTTACGCACACTGATGGTGGTGGTATACACCTGCCGCAGCCTTTGGTCCGTCGCAGTGACCAGAGCACCGTTAAAATTGTACTTTTGCTTGGCAGTGGACACGTTGTCGTCGGTTCCTGAGACCAGCAAGCTAATGCGAACAGCAGCCACCTGAGCCCAATTAGCCACGGCTGCACCTGCAACATAGCTTTCGACAATGCCATCTGCATTGGCATCGATGCCATACTGGATTTGCATGTTATCTACTCCCTCTGCAATTTCTGCCGGGTTATCGCCACCAGCGGCTTTGTAGTTGTCGAACTGCCATAAGGCAGGTCTGCCACTGGAACCGTTGCGAATGAAGTAGCTCTTGCTTTGCATCTTGATGATCTCGCCATTCGTATAGACTTGGCCGAGATCTTTGGTCGAGTTACCCGGCGTTCCGGCACCCGTATTATGAACAACGTTCTGCCCGGCCCCACTTGCATTTATCTGGGTAACCTGGAAGACGGTGGCGGCCGTGCAGTTCGTAACCAACACAATATCCTTGTCAGCCAAGTCATTCGGAGTGGTTATCTTAAGGTCGGCCGAAGAGTTGCCTGGCTGATCTGTTACTGTCGCACCACCACCGAATGCACTGCGGACAATAATGGCATCGGTCCCCGCCAAAATACTCAAGCCGCTGAGCCCTCCTGTATCGGATGGCAATGCTGGCGACCAACTAGCTGCTGACGCATCGTATCCATTGATGGGCATGCCGAAGTTGTAAGCTGTTGTGGTCGCATTGTTAAGCGTGTTGTAAAGCGTACCGCTTGAACTCGCGCACCCTCGATACCCGGCCATGCGAATATCGCGTGACATGATTTCCAGCGCGTAACGCGCGCTTTCCTGCATGCGGGAAAGGTTATCCATACTGCGGAATATCTGGCGGCTTTCCACATACATATACCCAACTCCAGCCAAGACGATTAGGCCAATCGTCATGGCTATCATGAACTCCACCAACGAAAAGCCTCGCTGATTGACTATTGGGTTTTTCAAATCGTCTGTTTTCATAGCTGTGTATCCACGCGGAACTGCTCGGTTGCGCCTCCACCCGTGCCTCTCGTATCGTTCCATTGAACGATGATGCTGACGCCGCCGCCAGCACCAACGGCTATCGAACCGTCGCCCTCTGTAAGGGTATTGGTCAAAGCGGTATCCCATTCACTCAAATCGGTGGCCGCCAGACCGCTTCCGCCTGATGCGGCACCCAAAGCCAGGTTATATCCACTTGCAAGCGCAACCTGACGGTTCGCACGCATACGGTCGAGTGCGTCATACGCCAACCAGGTTGCCTGGGTGCGCATGTAAGCACTGTGCGAGTTTTTCAAGCTTGATGCCATCAAACCCGCCAATCCAAGTAATCCCACAGACAGTACGACCATCGCCACGAGTACTTCCAGCAAGGTAAACCCACGTATTGATGGCCGAACATTCTGGAATTGACACTTTGTTATGGACACGTTCCTCCCCCTTTTTTCACATACGCTCTGCCCATTGCATTGAGGATGGTGGCGCGCGAATTTGGCACTCCACGCTTATCACACAGCGAGAATGTATCGTTAAACCCTGTGGCAAACCCAGTGGCGGTGAAGGTAACTCGCGTTTTGGCGCCACTGTTTAACGTATTCCCGTTATCAAGCGCGGGCCAAACACGCAGAATGTCTTCATTCGCATCTACCGTTCCGTTATTGTTCGCGTCTGCAAATACCAACCACCCAGTAGACCAGTTCGTGGAACCTGCACAAGCAGCCCCGCCATTTGTGGGACACACCGTAGCTGGGGCTGCCCGCTTGACCGCCTCACTACGTCCATAGTTAAACGCAGTGATCAACTGATTGGCCTGGGCGGCAATACGGTTGTCGAGCATCAGCGTCTGGAAGCTCGGGATGGCGATAGACAAAAGGATGGCCAGCACCGCAATGGTGATCATCATTTCGATTAGCGTGAATCCGATTTGTTTGGTTGACATGTTTTTCACTGTTGGTTACGAGTTTCAACTTAAACAATCCTTACTTACAGCGCCAGCATCTACTGACTAGTGGCCTGTTTGCTAGAATGAACGGCAATTACGGGCTATTTCATTGACTCACAACGTTCTTATTATCGGCACCGGCGTCTCGGGCTTGAGTGTCGCGCTGAACTTATTGCGGCTCGGCCATCGAGTTACGCTTCTTGAGCGCACCACTGTAGGCAGTGAATCGTCCTGGGCCGGGGGAGGAATCGTATCGCCATTGCTTCCATGGGATTATGCCGAGCCCCTATCCAGATTGGCACTACGCTCAATGACTAGCTACACGAATTGGGTTGCCAACATAGAGGCGCAATCCGGGCAGTTTGCTGAATACTGGCGCTGCGGGATGGAGGTATTTGGGTTGGACCAGCCTGAGGCAGCGTTGGATTGGTGTAAATCACATGACCTGACCGCGCAGACCCAGCACACAAGCATGAATGAAAGTCTCTGGTTGCCCGATATCGCTCAAGTTCGTAATCCGCGCCTGGTTGCAGCGTTGCGCAAGGCGGTAATCAAATTAGGTGGCACGATTCATACGCACTGCGAGGCGAAGGCTGCTACGTCTCAGTCCGGACGTATGCAAGCCATCGTCACCGAGCAAAGCGTATTCAAGGCAGATCGATTTGTTCTGTCTACTGGCGCGTGGGCAGGTCTGACTATTCCAGGTTTGACTGGCACGCCCAATATCCGACCGATCCGCGGCCAGATGCTGCTATTCAAACTGGAGCCAGGCACTCTCAACAAGATCCTGTTTCGTAATGGCTTGTATCTGATTCCGCGTCGTGATGGACACATTCTTGTAGGCAGCACGCTGGAAGATGCTGGCTTTGATAAATCGACCGACATAGCCACACGCCAGCGTTTACATGCCAAGGCTGAAGAGTTACTACCCATTCTGGGTTCGATACAGCCAGTTCAACACTGGGCCGGACTGCGCCCCGGATCACCGGACAACATTCCGATCATCGACCGCCATCCTGACTTCGACAATGTCTTTGTCAACACGGGGCATTATCGCTATGGCGTTACCTTGGCGCCGGCGTCGGCAGAACTGCTGGTCGACTTGATGGAAGGTAAACCCTCAGCACTCGACCCGGAGCCCTATCGCTGGCAGGCTGCACTCGGTCGTGACTGGGGCAGCACGTTATAACAAAACGAGCGCCCAACCCCGTTGCCGCGTTTTGTTTATGGATGGTTTACACTTTGGCCACTTACTTTCGCAACACTCGCCATGCTTTCTCGTCCCGGCCCCAAGTTTTTCGCTGATATCAATATCAGGCCATGGCATCACAGCGGTAAAAGTCCGGGGCTGATCCTTGCCTGAATCCACAGGAACGCATGCTCCGCTTGTTGTCTGGGTCATCAGCGACAACAAATCAGGGCATGTTAATCAGTCGATGGGGCTGGCCAAAGCACTGGCACGAGCAACGCCGACAACCATTCACCCATTATCTACCCTGCCTTCCTGGCGTGCGTTGCTTGCCTGGCTATTAAAACGTGCGCCCGCCAATGGCCTCCCAAAACCAGATTTGATTCTGGCTGCGGGCCACACCACACATCTCTCTTTACTTGCAGCACGGCGCTCAAATGGGGGGCGGGCTGTGGTGCTGATGAAGCCGAGTTTGCCCCGCCGCCTATTTGATCTATGCATCATCCCGCAACACGATGGCGTGGCGGAAGACGCATACACGCTGGCCACTGAGGGCGCACTGAATCGTATTCTCCCGGCCCCGGCGCTCGATTCGCATACAGGATTGTTTCTGATCGGCGGTGCCTCACCGCACTTTGATTGGGACACGGATGCCATTCAGGTTCAAATCAAGAGTGTTCTTGCGCGCACGCCGGACACGCACTGGACACTGACAACGTCCCGCCGAACCCCCGAAGGTTTTTTAACACAACTGTCCTCTTACCCCAATCTGACAGTAGTACATCAAACGGCCACAGCCGACGACTGGCTGCCCGCGCAACTCGCCCAAAGCGGCACGGTGTGGGTGACGCCCGACAGTGCATCGATGGTATTCGAAGCGCTGACGGCAGGTGCCGATGTAGGCGTGTTTGATTTACCGGTCAACCCAAGGAGTCGCGTTGGCAAGGCCATCGCGCATCTCGCCGACGAGCAGCGCATTACACGTTTCGTCGCTTGGTGCGCTCATGGAAAACTGCAGCCCAACCTGCACCCGCTGGCCGAAGCCGACCGCTGTGCTGACTGGATATTGAAATGGCTGAAGCAAAAAAATTGACTGTCCTGCAGCTGCTGCCCGCGCTGGAATCCGGCGGCGTAGAGCGCGGCACGCTTGAGATAGCGCAAGCCCTGGTCGAGTATGGCCATCGCGCGCTGGTGATGTCGGCGGGTGGACGTCAGGTTGCGCCGCTCATCGCATCGGGCGCCGAGCACTTCGCCTGGCCGATCGGTAACAAATCGCTGAAAACGCTTTTTCTTGTCGGCAAACTGCGTACGTTTTTGCAGGAACAGCAGGTGGATATCCTCCACGCGCGTTCGCGTGTTCCCGCATGGATCGCCTACCTTGCATGGCGCGGCATGAACCCGGCCACGCGTCCGCGTTTTGTCACCACGGTTCACGGCCTCTATGGCGTTAACCGCTACAGTGGAATCATGACCCGCGGCGAGCAGGTGATCGCGGTATCCGATACCGTTCGCGATTACACCCTGCGTGAATATCCCGGCACCTTGCCGGCGCGCATTCAGGTCATCTATCGCGGTGTCGAAGGAACAGAATATCCGCACGGCTGGAAACCCGACACGGCCTGGCAGCTGGCGTTTTTTGCAGAATTCTCCCACGCCGCGGGCAAGCAATTGGTCACCCTGCCCGGGCGAATCACCCGACTCAAGGGACATGAAGATTTCATCGAATTGATTGCACGACTGAAAAAGCGAGGTCTGCCCGTGCATGGCCTCATCGTCGGCGGCGCATCCACATCCAAGCGGCGCTATCTGGAAAATCTGCGTGACCGTGTGCGCAGTATGGGACTGGAATCCAATATCAGTTTCAGCGGTCAGCGCGACGATCTGAAAAACATCCTGGCCATGTCGAATCTGGTGCTGTCGCTGTCCACCCAACCCGAATCGTTCGGCCGCACCACACTGGAGGCATTGCGTCTGGGTGTGCCAACGGCAGGCTACGATCATGGGGGCGTCGGTGAAATCCTGCGCACAATTTATCCGGAAGGATTGCTGCCGCTGGGCGATATCGATGCGGCGGCGAAGCGCATCGCCACCTTGCTGCAGCAGCCCAACCCGGTGCCTGATGAAGATTTTTATCCGTTGCGCAACATGCTGTCGCAGACCCTGGGCCTGTATGAACAGCTTGCCCGGACACCGCGCTGACAGGACAGCCAATCGTACATTTTCATCAATCTTGGTCAACCGGTCCACGACCGAAGCGACTTATAAAAATCCAGCCTGCCAAGGCTGTACACATGTCCCAACAATGCAAGTTAGAAACATACAACACGAACTGGACGCACCCAACCCCACTTGGGCGATCACTTCACACTGCCTGTCATCGATCGGGCCATATTCCCAATCTCGGCACAACACGAAAAGTCATCTCACCCGTTGCAGGATGACTGAGTAATGACAGCCTTCTCAACACATTGCTGGCAATCTGATGCTTACTTACCTTGTCTTTCTGCATAAACCTGACTGAAAGTATTAAAGTGCGAGCCTCTCTGTTAGCTACTTCCATCATGTCCACAGTCGGCACATCCAAAGCGTCAATAGCGGCATTTTTATCGCTGTTCGTTTTAGCCATCAGCCTGCCCCCGAAATGGGCAAGCTTGCACATTTCGGGACTTGTCCTGGTCGCTGCGGTAGGTTTCGCGCGCCGCGCGGACTGGCACAGCACCGCAATGCGAACCTTTCTGAGCTGCACCACGCTGTGGCTGGTTCCAGTTCTACTGACCGCCAGCTTGCAGCATGCGCTGGGTATTCCCACAGCGCCAGGCTGGCAGGAATTGCCGATACTCGTTCTGCGTATGCTTGGCATTGGTTTTGGCATCATTATTCTTATCCAGCGCGGATGGCTAACCCTCTATTCCGCAACTTTCGCGTTGCTCTGCGCATTATCGATACATGCGGGTGCGGGTTTGGCGGACTTGCTAACTGAGCCGAATGCAAGCCTGTCAACCTGGCGCCAGATACGCATCGACGGACTGGTGTTCAACCCGAATCCTTTCGGCATGTTCATGGCCATTACAGCCATTCTTTCTGCCGGCCTGCTTCGCAACCAATCGTCGCACCATCCAGCGCTCTGGGTATTGTTGGTCGCGGCGCTGCTCTGTGTGTGGGTATCGGGATCACGCGGTGCGATTCTCATCCTCGCCACAGGACTTGTGGTTTTGTTCCCGCCTGCCGGCCGTATTCGCCTGCTGTTTTATCTTGGCGGCGCGGCTTTGGCCGTTGGGATCTACCTGTTCATCGGCGTGCAGGCCAACGATACGCACAGCGATAGCACACGCATGATTGCGCTGTCATTTTCGCTGGAAAAAATTCGCATGGCACCCTGGATTGGCTGGGGAATCGGTGCCTACGAACATTTTCCAGATAGGGTCGGACCAAACGCGCCCCATAATATGTGGCTTGATCTCGCCGTAAGCAGTGGGGTGATGGCATTGGCGGGTGGCCTGCTGTCGGCTGCACTGCTGGTTGTCCGGCTATATCGGCAAAACCAGCCTGCAGCGCAATTGGCTTTGGCAGTGTTCGTGGCCACTTTGGTGGCGGGCACGCTGGAGTATTCCATCCTGGATTCCACGCATTTCAGGGGAGTCTGGGTTCTCGTTGTGGCTTTGGCGTGTTGCACCCTGAATGAAAGTTGTGGCTCGAACGAGGCGGCCAATCGGGTACCCTCTCCAGGCAAAAAAGCTTGAACAGCGGTGGGAAAAACCTTCCAGCTTTCCGGGTGGAAAAAACTGATCTACCCCCTGACACGTGGAGGCTGGAAGACCTACTGCAATGTGCTGATAAAATATGTCTGGTTTGGCACATTGATATCAGATCGCAGGCTTTCCAGGCAACTCGGGAAATCCTGAGAGTCTTGCCCGATGCTGGGTGGACTCGCTCCGCCCACCCTTTAGACCTTCCGGAAAGCCCACGTCTAGACTCATGCCGCACGTAAACATTATTTGTCTTAAATGGGGCACCCGCTACGGGTCACATTACGTCAACAGGCTTTATCGCGCGGTAGGGCGCAATCTGAACCGGCCGTTCCGGTTTTTCTGCTGCACGGACGACCCCAGCGGGCTGGATTCCGGTGTCGAAATCATCCCGTTTCCAGCCAATCCTGGCGTCAAGCGCGGCTGGCCGGACATTCTGGTCAAGCTGGCGATTCTGCAAGATGGCTTTGGCGACTTGCAGGGGCCCACGCTGTTTCTCGATCTGGATATCGCCATAACAGGCTCTATTGACTGTTTCTTTGACTTCAAGCCGGGCGAGTTCTGCATCATTCACAACTGGGTGAACTGGCGAAAAGCGGTGTTGGGACGGCGTCCGGCAGTGGGCAATTCTTCCGTTTTCCGCTTCGAGGCCGGCAAGTCAAACTACGCCTACGAAACCTTTCTGCGCGAAATGCACCGCGCTGAAGATCGCACCCAATTCAACACCGAGCAGGCTTTTCTCACCTATGCGCTCGGCAACCCACAGTGGTGGCCGGAAGAATGGGTCAAAAGCTACAAGTGGAACTGCCGCCCGGCCTTTCCGCTCAACTTGTTCCGCATGCCGCAACTGCCCGAGGGCTGCCGGATTCTGGTGTTCCACGGCCGCCCCGATCCGGACGAGGCGATACACGGGTATCGCGGGCGCAAACCCCACCACCGCACACTGCCTGCACCGTGGATCGCGGATCACTGGAAACTGTAATGCCGCAGCCGCAATTCGACGTCTTCTGGGACATGATCGACGGCGTGCTGGTGGTCAATCTCGACAACCGCCCCGACCGTTGGCAGGACATGCAAGCCAGAACTGCCGGTTTCATTCCCGCCGACAAATTGCATCGCCTCACCGCCACGCTGGGCTCGGCGTTGCCGGGCTTCGGCGCTCCACCATGGTTTCGCGGCCGCAAGCGCGACAAGACCTGGGCTGGCCGCGCTGGTTGCACGCTGTCGCACCGCACGGCGATTGCCCACGCGAAATCTCACAACTGGCGCACGGTGCTGATACTGGAAGATGACATCGAACTTGAACCGGCGCTGGCCGAAGTGCTGGCAGGACTGCCCGCGGCCTTGCGCGCCAGCGACTGGGACGTGTGCTACCTGGGATTTACCGACCCGGTTCCGCCCTTCCAGACGCTCGCCGAACTGCCTGCAGGGCACAGCCTGTGCGCCGTATCCGGTTGCAGCACCACTCATGCCTACCTGCTCAGGGACAGCAGCTTCGAACGGTTGCTGGAAAAGCTGCCTACCGCCGACACCATCTGGAACTGGATCAGCCGACACCGCGCCATCGACCGCTGGTATTACCGCAATCTGACGCGCTATTTCAACGTGTGCGTGGTATCGCCTGCGCTGATCAATCAGCAGGGTGGTTTTTCCGATATTACCCAACGCCTGCACGAGAAGCTGCACACTACGTACGTGCCCGACGCACGACATGGCGCGCTGGCTTTTCGGCTGCTGGGCACTTTGCGCTGGCTGGGATACAGGCTGGCCGAGCCGCGTGACTGGCTGCGCGGGCGCATCAAACAAGTGCGCGGATTCTGAATATCCATGAACGATCTGCAGACTGCGCCACGGCTACGCATCAAATTTCTTGGCAAGTTTAAACCCGGTCTGGATGGCGACGGCTGGCTGAAATGCTTTCCCGGCAGGCAACCGCGCTGGGGCAATTGCGACTTCATTTTCGACCGCGACTGCCGCGACTATGACTGGCTGGTGGTCTACGATGATCTGCCCTCAGTAGCTGGCGAACGCCACCCGTTGTGGGTGGAAGAGTTGGCTTGCCCACCGGAAAACACCCTGCTGATCACCGTTGAGCCGTCTTCGATCAAAACCTATGGCAGAACCTACCTGCACCAGTTCAACTGGTTGCTGACCACGCAGGAACCGTGGGCGACGGGCAAGCACCACGGTCTGATTTTTCAGCAGCCTGCCCTGATCTGGTTTTACGCCAGCAGCTCGCCGCGCGGCGACTACGACAACCTGCTCGCGCACGTGCCGTTGGCCAAGACCGCAACGCTCTCAACGGTCTGCTCAAGTAAACGGCAAGGACATACTCTGCACCGCGCGCGCTACGATTTCACCCAGGCGCTTAAGGTTCAACTTCCGCTCATGAAAATATACGGCCACGGCGTGCGCCCGCTGGTCGACAAGGCTGACGCCCTCGACCCTTACCGCTACCACCTGGCAATTGAGAACCACCTGGGGCCGAACCACTGGACGGAAAAGCTCGCCGATCCCTTCATCGGCGCCTGCATGCCGATTTACTACGGCTGCCCGAATGCCGAAGACTATTTTCCGCCAGAGAGTTTCATCCGCATCGACATCGCCCATGTCGAGGCCGCCGCCGAGACCATCCAGCGCGCCATCCGCGACAAATTGTGGGAAAAGAACCTGCCCGCGATTCTGGAAAGCCGTCGCCGGGTGCTGGAGCAATACGGGCCGATTGCCACCGTCGTGCGGCTGATCAACGAAAGACACGCCGCCAACCGCACCCAGCCCTCGACGCCCGTCCACATCCAAAGCCGCCGTCGCCTGCACCGGCAATGGCTGCCGGGCCTGCGCTACGGCCTGGAAAAACTCTATGCGCGCGCCCGCCACCACTGGGCTGGCGCATGAGCACTCGCTTAAAGAAGCGCTGAATAATTCGGTTCTATTGTTCCCGCTTAGATAAGGCCAGTCTAATCAAGGCACAGGATTCCACATTCGCGGAATGACGAATAAATCAGCGCCTACTTAAATCCTCTGCTTTAGCCTGTATGCCTTTCTCATTTAAAATACAGCGCTTACAGCACGAGTTGGCACTCCGGCGCCCAAGACTCCCATATGAAAAAAACCATCAGCCAGCTGGTTCTTGACGTTTTCAAAATTGGTTTCTTCCCAACCAAGACAACCAGAAAATCAGACCTCGCTAGGCTCATTAGCAGGCTTCGTCCAAAGTCCACAGGAATCAAATTAATCAGGCTGGGCCCCGAGGGTGACGGCGGCTATTTGGTTCCAGACGATTTCGAAGGAATTGAAGCCTGCTTTTCACCAGGAGTAAGTGACTCGTCGGATTTTGAACTGGCCTGCGCAAACAGGGGCATGAAGGTATTCATGGCCGATTATTCGGTAGACGGCCCAGCCATCACCCATGAAAATTTCAGTTTCATCAAGAAATACGTAGGCGCGACCACATCCGACAACTTCATGACCATTAATGATTGGGTTAGAAACTCGCCTATCAGCCCAACATCGGATCTATTATTGCAAATAGACATAGAAGGCTATGAATACGAAGCCTTCCTGAGCATGCCGGACGAATTACTGAAAAGATTCAGAGTTATTGTTGTCGAGTTCCACAGATTACATCACCTCTGGAGCGCTCCTTTTTACAGGCTTGCGTCAAGCGCCTTTGCAAAAATTCTGCAAACCCACTCCTGTGTCCACTTGCACCCGAACAATTGCCGTAGCAGCTTTTACATGCAAGGCATAGAAATTCCAAGAGTGATGGAGTTTACGTTTCTACGTAATGACAGATTCGAGGATTATTCATATGAAAGTTCTTTTCCCCACCCGCTTGATAGCGATAACACCAAAAAAACGCCTATCAGGCTACCTGAATGCTGGTATGGAAGCAGGTCTGAAACCCTTGCAGCGCTGTATTCTGAAATTCAAGTCATTACCGGGACACACTTTTGAGTCAGCGACTCAAACCGCCTTCAGACGGTTGCGCAACCTGAACCAATGCCCACGCGGAAAGCTTCGAAAAGCTTTATGCGAACGCAGTGTCAGTTTTCTTTCTTGCAAACCGGGTTGGTATAGACGTTCTGCCCAATGTGCCGCCCAGGCGAAGGGGTTGTATACATTGAGTACGCGCCATCGGGCATCCGCCAGTGCGGTCTCGCGTTGCGGACCGAGCGGCTGGTCCAGCAGTTCGGCAATCCGCGCGGCGGCCGTGTCTGCGTCAAGATTGTTGATGGACAGCAGCGCTTCCGCCGGCAGGTAATCGTCCGCATTCGGGCAGCCAAGGTAAACCGGGTAAGCCCAGCCAAGGTAGGCATCGGCGAGTTTTTCAGTCCAGTAGTTGGGCTGCACACAGTTCTCCAGCACCAGATGAAAGCGGTAAGGCAGGATCGCATCCATCTTGTCATCGATGGGCTCGAAACCACGCCCAAAATGCACCAGCCGGTCGCCCAAGCGCTGTTTCAGCCCTTCGAGCAGAGCCAGTCGCTTACGCTGACCTTCGGTCTTGCTGGCGTTTGAACACACTACGGCGATGCGGTTCTGCTTGTCCGGGCTAGCCAACGCAGTCAAATAATCATAGCCATAGCGATAGCTGTTGCTGCTGTGGTCCAGTCCGACATGCCAATTCAGCCCCAGGGCGTTGACATTCAGATGCGGGTGGCAAGATGCCGTGTGGCTATCGACCACATGGCAAAACTGCCGGTAGAAAGATTGGGGGTAGCGTTTTTTTGCCAGCGGCTCGCCCGCAATAAACAGGGTGTTCTGCGGCGCGCAGACAAAGCGGTCACGCGGACGCGCATTGCCCATTACCACAGAAAAATCCGCGCGGCCGCCCTCATCCGGGTTGAAATCAAAACGACAACGGCCCCAGACCAAACTGCTGCCAGGCGTGAGTAAGGCCATGCCTCTCGGTGCGCAGTCCATGTTGGTGCGTACCAGGATTTCACGTTGGCTCATGATTTGAATTGAAACATCTGGATTGAAACATTTGGATTGAAACTTGATTGGCACTTTCACGGTTTTTTCGGCTCCGGCTGGTATTCCGGCACCCATGTTTTCAACTGACGTTTGACCATTTCTTCATTGTAAGTGTCGGGGTGCGCCAGCCAATCCAAACATTGACCATGCCAGCCGACGTCGCCTGCACGCGCCTTAGCCACCCGCAGCTTGGGATGCGGCGTCGGCAACGTGGACTCGTCGTCGGCGAGTAGTTCCTCGTAGAGTTTTTCGCCGGGACGCAAGCCAGAGTATTCGATGCGGATGCTGTCCTCGTCCGCCCCCGACAGCCGGATCATGAGCTGGGCCAGTTCGGCGATCTTCACCGGCTCGCCCATGTCGAGCACAAAAATTTCGCCGCCCTCGCCCATCAGGCCCGCCTGCAGCACTAGTTGGGCAGCTTCGGGAATCGACATGAAGAAGCGTGTGATGTCGGGATGCGTCACCGTCACCGGGCCACCCGCCTCGATCTGCTTCTGGAACTTGGGAATCACGCTGCCGGACGAGCCGAGCACATTACCGAAGCGCACCGACACGAAGCGCGTTCCAGCCGCCTGCTGCATGGCCTGGCAAGCCATCTCGGCCAGCCTTTTGGTCGCGCCCATGACATTGGTCGGGTTGACTGCCTTGTCGGTGGAGATCATCACGAACTTGCCGACACCATTTGCCTGCGCCGCGGCGGCGACCACCTGGGTGCCCAGCACGTTGTTGCGCACTGCCTCCCAGGCGTTGCCATTTTCCATCAGGGGCACATGCTTGTAGGCGGCGGCATGGAATACCACCGCGGGCCGGTGTTCGGCCATGACCTGATTCACCCAGACAGCATTCTTCACGTCGCCAATCACGGGTGCAATCGGTATTTGAGGGAAATGCTGTGGCAACTCCTGCTCCATTGCATACAACGCCAACTCCGACTGTTCAAACAACACCAGCTTGGCGGGTGAGAAGCGTGCGATCTGGCGACACAATTCCGAACCGATCGAACCGCCTGCCCCAGTCACCATCACCACGTGTCCGGTCAGCAGCTGATGCAAGCCACTCTCGTCGAGTTGCACGGGGTCTCGTCCCAATAAATCGTCCAGCTCGATCCGGCGCAGAGTTGAAACCGAAACCCGCCCCGCCACCAAATCCTCCAGCGAGGGAATGCTCATCACCTTGAGCCCGCCTTTGGCACAGATTTCCATAATCCGCATGCGAACCTGGTGCGCGGCCGATGGCAGCGCAAGCACTACATCTTCCACCCCCATCTTTTGCGCACAGGCCACAACATCATCCAGCGCCCCCAGCACAGGAACCCCCTGCACGAGGCGCCCCTGCTTGCCGCGGCTGTCATCGAGCAACCCCACCACATGAAAGCCCGCGGGATTGCGTGCCAGTTCACGCAACAAAAAGTCTGCTGCCGAGCCCGCGCCGGCCACCAGCACGGGCTTGCTGCCTGGGCGAAGGATGCTGGCCAGACGATGCTCCTTCCAGGCGCGATAGGCCAGACGGCTTCCACCCATCACGATGAGCAGTAGCAACGGGTCGAGAATCAATACTGAACGCGGCACCACCGTATTAACCCGAAACAGGATCAACACCACGGGAACCATGACCGCCGCAAGCCCCACAGCCAGCACGATGCGCTTGAGATCGGGAAGGCTGGCAAAACGCCAGATGCCGCGATACAGGCCAAAGCGCCAGAAAATCACGGCCTGCAACGGTACGACCCAGAGCAGCGTCGAGAAAGCTGCAGACTGAAACGCCAGCGGCACGTCGAGATTGAACCGCAGCCAGTACGCCCCCATCCAGGCGCAGGCCGCGACCAGGATGTCATGCAGGATGATGGTGGCCGTGCGTGGATTAAAGTTCATTTTGGAATTGGCGCCAGCGCCGGTCGATGGTCAGAAAAATCAGTAGATACGTTACGGTCCACAGGACAAGCAACCATGCCCTATGCTGCGGCAAAACCAGCAGCGCGAATGCCAGCGCTGCACCCGCCAGCATCAAGGCGTAAGCGGCCCATGCCAGCTGGCGATGCGATGCCCCCAGCAACACCACCCGCTGATAATAATGCGAACGATGCGCCTGCCATATTTTTTCACCACGCAACCCACGTCGGGCCAGCGTCATGCTGGCATCGACGATGAAAGGCGAAAACACCAGCAGCGGGAACAGCCACGGCCACACGTTTCGTTGCGCTCCCAGGATACCAAGCACGGCCGCGAGGAAGCCCAGCGGGATCGATCCCGCGTCACCCATGAACACCTTCGCAGGTGGGAAGTTAAAGCGCAAGAAGGCCAGCGCCGCCGCAGCAATGGCCGCGCTGAATGCAGCCAGTGCGGGCGCATTACCCAGCCATGCGGCCAGCGCCAGCGAACCGAAGCCGATTACGGCCATGCCGCCCGCCAGCCCATCCGATCCGTCCATAAAGTTATACAGATTGGTCATCCAGACCACCGCCAGCATACTCGCCAGCAAGGCCCAACCGGTGACACCCAGCATCAACAGGCAACCTACGGCAACGACGAAATGCGCGAGAAAGCGCACGCTCACCGGAAGGCCTCGCACGTCGTCCAACACCGACACCACAGCCAGTGCGAACGCGCCCAGCACCACCGGCAGCAAGGCCGCATCGGCCAGCCACACCGCGGCCACCAGCACCCCGGCCATGACGCCCAGCCCACCAATCCGCGGCGTCGGCGTTACGTGCAACGAGCGTTCGTTAGGGTGATCCATCGGTAGGCCACCGCGCCGCAATAGCCAGACCAGCATCAACCCGCAAACAGCAAAAGCAGCTAAAGGCACAAACCAAATCATGCCAAATCCGCCACTGTTGCTGCCAGCCCGGCCTCCATCGAAAACGGTGGCACCCAACCAAGTTGCGAGCGTATGGCCGAACCCTCTACGTAAAGTGAGCCAGTGAGACGCGCCACCGCCGCGCGCTTGCCCAACAGGGCGCCAGCCAGTTGCAGCACGCTCACCGGAACCGCATGCAGGTTCGCCGAGCGATTCATAGCCCGCGCCAGCGCACGGATCAGTTCCGGCGTCGAAACCGGCTTGCCGTCGTCCAGCAAGAATGTCTGCCCCGCAGCAGCGGGGTGTTCGACACACACCCGGATCGCATCAACGAAATTGCCCAGATATAAAAGACTGCGGCGATTGCGTATCGCCCCCAGCGGCAGCGGCCACCCGTTCTGAACCATTTTCATCAGACGCAGGAAATTTGCTTTCACACCCGGTCCATAAACCAGCGGCGGTCGCAGAATGACAACGTCCATCCCTGTATCCTCAGCAATCCGCTGCAAACCCTGTTCAGCTTCCCATTTGGAAATCGCATACGCATCATCGGGCGCTGCCGCATCGGTTTCACGATAGGGCGTATCGCGTCCTTCGCCGTTGACTTTGATAGTGCTGATGAACACAAAACGCTTCACCCCGGCTTGGGCCGCCTGACGGGCAAGATTGAGCGTGGCATCACGATTGGTTTCCCGGTACAACGCCAGCGGATTGGCTGCCGGGTCGTCCATTACATGCACCCGCGCGGCTAGGTGCACCACCCCTTCGCACCCGGTCAGTGCCAGCCGCCAATCCGTTGATGCCGCCAGATTGCCGACCACCACCTCGTGAGGCAAACCGGACGGGTTACGCACAGCGGGCACCACGCCATGTCCGCAAGCCCCCAGCCTGGCGCGCAATGCAGATCCAACAAAACCGGTGGCGCCGGTAACCTGTACCTTCATGCGCACACCTCGCGATAAACCGCCAGCGTCTGCGCAATAACAGTCTCCAGCCCGAATTCAGTTTCAGCCCGCACTCTCGACTGTTCACCCATGCTGCGGCGCAGCGCAGCATCGCCAATCAGCTTTTCCAACGCCGCCGCCAGCGCAGCCGCATCGCGCACCGGCACCAACAGGCCGTTCACGCCGTTCCGCACCACTTCGCGACACCCCGGCGCATCGGTTGTCACGATCGGCAAGCCGCAGGCAGCCGCTTCCAGCAACGATTTGGGCAAGCCCTCTCCATAAGATGACGGCAGGCAGGCGATATGTGCTGCCTGCAGCACGGCGGGCATATCTTCCCGTCTGCCCCACCATTCCACACCATGCTGCCCGTGCCAATCGCGCAAGGTCGATTCGGGCACCGAGGCAGGATTGGCGGGGTCGGGCTCGCCCACCAGCACAAAACGCGCACTGACGCCTGCCACGGTCAAGCAGCGTGCGGCCTCGACGAACTCGCCCACGCCCTTGTCCCACAACATGCGCGCAACCAGCACAATACAAACCGGCCCAGGGGGTGGCATCACTGGATAAAAAACCTGAACATCCACCCCCGCACCACGTATCAACCGCAAGCGCGCGGCTGATACGCCCGAGCGTTCGAGTAGAGACTGGTCTTCCGGATTTTGCACAATGGTCAAACTATGCGGCTGGTTGAGCAGGCGCGCCAGCATCCAGCGCAACACTGGGCGAACCAGGCGCACCATGCGGCCAGACGAGGTGAACAGCCACCCCAGCCCGGCCACCGCATTCACCTGCGCGGGCACGCGCGCCAGCCACGCCGCCAACGCGCCAAACATTACCGGTTTCAAAGCCACATGGTGAACCAAATCAGGTTGCTCACGACGATACAGGCGCCACATTGCCACTATCTCGCGCAGCGGGTTGCCACCACGTCGTGACAGCGCAAAAGGAATCAGCCGGATTCCCGCGTCGCGTATGATCTCCGCATGCCGTCCAACGCGCGTCGCTACCGCGACGTCGAACCCTGCGGCCTGCGCTGATACTGCGAGTGGCAAGCGATGGGAGACGAAATACCAGTCTTCGGTCACCACAAAAAGCAACTTATTGCCCACATTGTCTTCCCTGCGTCACCGCCGCGCCCGAGCGAGCAAGTAACGCACCCAGCACCAGCCACAGAATGCGCTGATACAACATCTCATGAAACAGACTGAATATGGCAAACATCGCCAGCAAAAGCAGCAGCGCTGCTCGGGTGGGCCGGACTCGGTCCAGGGTCCGGCCGGACGCAGCCGGCAGCGCAAATCGAAGCAGTTTCCACCCCGTCCAGCCCATCACCGCCAGCCCTAGCAAACCAAACTCAGCGAGTATCCACAAAGGCGTGCTGTGGATGACCGTCGGATGCCCAAACTGTGCCGGGCTTTCCGCCATGAAAATCCCTAGACCCGCGCCGATAAAAGGCGATTGCCGCCACAGTTCGAAGGCGCGCATCCAGGTTGCCACGCGTTCTTGATTGCTGAATTCGCCCGATAAGGCGCTCTGCATCAGGCTGCTTTGAATCACGCCACTCTGCGTCAGACCACTCTGCGTCAGACCACTTTGCATCAGCCAAAATCCGCCCCACATCAAGCACGCCATCAACAACGCCCCGACAATGGACCGACGCGATGCCATCCCGCCGAGTCCGCCCATCAACAGCAGAATGATGCCTGCCAGCATGCCAGCGCGCGACCCGCTCCACACCAGCCCGGCCAACACCACGCCCAGCAGCAACGCGACGCGCAGCACTCCGCCCGTACGATATGCATATACACGGGAGTACGCTAGCAACAGCGTCATCACTGCCAGCAACTGAAACGCAAAGGCATTGCGATTGCCGGAGTAGCCTTCAAAGTTTGGTGTAGGTATGGCTACCTCCCATCCCTGTGTGTAGAGCACGCGGCTGACCACCTGCCAGAGCACGACGATGACCGCTGTCGCAGTAAGCGTTTCACCTAAGCGGCGCGCACCCCTGGAACCCGCGTGCACAGCAATCAAATAACCAGCTGACAAGTAGCCCAACAGAACCAGCCATCCCAATAGCCGTCCGCCCAACGCCCATTGCGTCACCCCAATTTGCAGCCAGCCGACGATAAATCCGATCAGCAGCAAGACGCTAAAAAGCAACAAAATCCGATTGAATCCCGCGATGCGCCATTTGGGTGGTTGTCGCAGCATCAGGACGTGCAGGCTGACCGCCGCCAGCGCCAGAATGGCGAAAGGGTCGGCCAAGTTCAGATTAAGTACGCCTGAGGGCAACTCAACGTGAAACTGGAAAAAAATCGTGACCGCCACCGCCATGCCCAACAACCAGGCAGACGCCCTCTCTATTTCCAGAACAGAATGCGTTTTCACGGTGCTTTCCAGGTCGAGGGGGAATTGAGTCATAGGCTTCCTCAATACGAAGGAGGTGAACACTAATATGACCACGGTTGCACAAAGGCCGATGACGATGGAGATGGTGACTGCATCTGCTGCGGAGATACCCAGTTTTCCCAACACAAATACTGCGGCCAGTTCACGCACACCCCAGCCGCCGATGGTGATGGGTAGACTTGCGGCAAAGCTGATCAGCGCCGCCGCCGCAAACGACGAAAGCAAGGGCGTTTCCGGGCGGAGGGCAAGTATTGCCAGGACAAAGCTGCCCAGAATCAGCGCCTGGCCAGCAGTGATCAAGACCACAATCCAAGCAACGCGGGAAAGGTTGGGGCTTGTCAGCACCCGCTTGGATAAACTCGCCTCGAAACGGGACCGCCCCATCCATAAACTTAATACCACGCCGGCCAAGACCAACAACACAATTTCCAACAGGGGAATCATCTGGAAAAAACTGGCCACCATGTGCTGCCCAAGCAAATAGCCCCCCCCCAGGAATGCCAGCGTGCCGCTGATGATCGCCAACAGCACACGCTCGTAACCAGCCAGACTGGCGTTCACTTCTGGCGAAACATCAAAATCGCGCAGGACAGCTTGACGTCCGGCGACTTGCCCGAACAGGGAAGTCATGACCAGTCCCGCCGCATGACCGGCCAGGCTCGCGCGCGAAGCAACGGCCCACGGCACCCGAATGGCAAAATGCGCCAGCACGCGCCAGAAACGGAATGCCACTAGCCACAAATTGGCGGTCAGCAGCAGGAGAATGAGGCCCAGATTGACCAGCGGAAACTGGGGCAGCCGGGCGACAATTGCTTCTGCTCCCGATAGCCACAACACTAGCGTAAGCAGTATTACCGCCACAACGAATTTGGGCGTATAGCGGATCGGCAAGCTATGCGGTTTAATCATCTATTTCTTACGCCAGAAACATCATCAATACAGCGCTTCCTGGCAATATGACTGCCGATTTATGTGTAGAGTGCACGTGCGGTTTTATCGTTGCGCACCACGGTAAAATGAAATGATGTCGTCGCTAGCAAGTTCGCGTCCCATCTTCTTACCCATGAAGAAAAGGTTAGAAGCACCATCGCTTCCAAAGCCGCGCGGTATAAATCGATCTAACCACCGAACGAACATGAACGGCGCCGAAAGCATAATTCCCAACACCCGGCTCCTGGTCAGTCCCCAAAAGAAGTAACGGATCGACCATTGCAACGCCCAGCCAGGCCCCCAAACAACGCCGCTGTCAATCAAGTCGAATTTGCGAAAAAGCCAGCGGTGTCCACTTTCGCTGAACCGCTGAAAATCGAATCGACCTTCATGAACCTGCTGCATGAAGGGGGTCTCTGAATAGACGAGTCCTCCGTCGCGCAGAACTCGATGCATTTCATCAACAACCTGCTCGGGTACGATGACATGTTCCAGCACGGCTTGTATCCATACCCCATCGACACTCCCGTCAGCCAAGGGGATTTTATGGGCATCCGCCACAAATTGCACTTGCTCTGTACGGTAAATATCAAAGGCGATGAGATCAACTTCGGCTGCTTCGTAAAGCAATTCTGATCCATCACCGATCATGCCAGCGCCAACTATCAGCACGCGTGGCCGCCTATCCTTGCACTCACCTCTCAGCAAGTGCAAAAATTGCTGCGCGTTGACTTCTGCAACCCGGTTAGCGCCATTGATGAAACGCGAAATTGCGCGTAATGCAGGATGACGTCTCCGTGGCACGAGCGATATAGCATCGCCCTCATCGTGTTCAACCGAGCGCAATGGCAGAAGGATAGGTACGCCTTGGTATATCTTGAATTTTCGGACAGGTGACGAACAATCAATTAATGTTCCGGTCTCATCAAACACTAGGCTCAGTCGCTCACCATCGTCTGGCGAGATGAGGAAATCCGTAAAATCACCAAGTTTGCACAGCATCACGACTCCATCCAAGCCTGAAACATCAACACATTCCACAGGTCATACGACCAGTTTCTACGCCCGGCCTGATGTTCGCGCCATTTCTGCCGGATCGGTTCCGGCTCAAAATAACCTTCGCGCGCCAGCCGCACTGGGTCGAGCAGGCCATCTGCCCAGCCCTTGAGCGGTCCACGCAACCAGACGTCAAGCGGAATGCCAAAGCCCATTTTGGGACGTTCGATCAGTTCTCTCGGCACATGGCGATACAGCACTTGTCGCAACAGCCATTTGCTTTGCCCATCGCGCAGTTTCATCGCCAACGGCAGCGTCCAGGCAAATTCCAGCACGCGATGATCCAAAAATGGCACCCGCGTTTCCAGCGATACGCCCATCGCGGCGCGATCCACCTTGGTCAGAATGTCGTCCGGCAGATAGCTCACCGTATCCAGATACATCATGCGGTGGGTGAGATCGGGCACATTCGCCCATTGGCGGGCATCGGTCAGCGCGGTAGCGGGTTCGACCCCGCCCTTGACGATCTGAACCGGTTGCTTCCAGTGCGACACCAGGCCTAAATAGATTTCCTCGGGACTTTGTGTTGCAAGAATATCCGCCAGCTTATGTAACTTGTCGCCAAGGCTTGCGTAGCGCAGGCGCGCTGGCAGTAGGCGGTTGACGCGACGGAACGCGCCGTCCCAAGCCGCCGGTGGCAGAGCGGTTAATACTCCGGCGAGTGCTGCGCGTAGCGGCAGCGGCATCCAGCCCAAGCGTCGCCAGAGGCGCTGCACCCATACATAACGGTTATAGCCGCCGAACAACTCATCGCCGCCATCGCCAGACAGGCTCACCGTCACATGCTGGCGTGCTAGCTTCGAGACCAGATAAGTGGGAATCTGCGAAGAATCGGCAAACGGCTCATCGTACAACTGCGGCAACAGCGGAATCACCTCCTGTGCCTCATTCGCCGGAACATACAGTTCGGTATGTTCCGTACCCAGATGCTGCGCCACCGCCAGCGCGTGTTCTGCCTCGTTGTAGCCTTGTTCACGGAAACCGATAGTGAAGGTCTTGACCGGGCGGCTCGAGCGCGCCTGCATCAGTGCCACCACGATGCTGGAATCCACGCCGCCGGACAGGAACGCACCCAGCGGCACATCCGCCAACATCTGCCCGGCAATGCTCTGACCGAGCAAGTGTTCTAGCTCGGCCACCGCTTCCGCCTCGCCCCCCCGAAACAGATTGCGCTGCCCTGCTTCGGCCACCGACCGCACCGACCAATATGCTACCGGCCGCGCATTCTTTTGTCCGGCGTGGATCTGCAAAAAAGTGCCGGGCGGCAGTTTGTGTATACCCTGATAAATCGAGTAGGGTGCTGGAATGGCGCTGTGACGCAAATATAACGCCAGCGCATCGCGGTCAATTTCACCCACAAACGCAGGATGCGCCTTGAGTGCTTTCAACTCCGAGCCAAACAGCAACACGCCCTTTTGCCAGCCGTAATACAGCGGTTTCTCACCCAGCCGATCACGTGCCAAAGTAAGCATACGGGTTTCGCGATCCCACAACGCCAGGGCGAACATCCCCACGCTCTTCATAAGCGTATCTTCAACGCCCCACGCCTCTAACGAGGCCAGCAGAGTTTCCGTATCTGAATGTCCACGCCAGCCGCCATTATCCCCCCCTCGTTGCTGGGGGAGGGATAATCTCTCCAGCATGGCACGCAATTCCAAATGGTTATAAATCTCTCCATTGAAAACAATTACATAGCGCCCAGAAGGGGAGACCATCGGTTGATGTCCGGCAGGCGAAATATCGAGAATAGAGAGACGCCGATGCGCCAAGCCGATACCGGCGAATTCATCTACCCACCACCCTGCGTCATCCGGGCCGCGATGGACGAGGGTATCGGCCATGCGAGCTAGCACGCCAGGATCCGGCAACACACCGGAACACCAGAAACCCGCTAGACCACACATCAGCCTGGAATTTTTTTATGCCGAAACCGACCTGCAATCGCGAGCAGGAAGGCTGGGGTCATCGAAATCGATGACAGCGCGGCGGCAAGCTTCCAACGTCGCAAACCGATTGCCAAGGCACGTATGGTTTTTACGCCATGCACATCGCCATCCCGCTTCATTCCGGCAGCGCAGTAAAACGAGATGCTGTCAAACAGTACACCGGCCGAGGTTTTTTCGGTTTCGCGCAAGTCTCCATGCTCGATTAGATCACGCAGATAAAGCAATGACCCAGGTGCTTCGCTTTCCCGCAGCAAACTGACTCGATGAGTGGCATCCCGGTTATAAACAGCCGTGACTTCTGCGGCATGTGCCATCCCAAATCGCCGGGCCAGCCTGATCCAGGTAATGATATCCGGCCCTTTCCTAACACCAATCGGGAACCCGCCAATTTCGACCAAGGCTCCTCGTTTTGCGCAGGCTGTAGATGAATTGACCAACGATAAGCCTCTCGCCATTGATATGAAAAAATCCTCTACCAGAACCATATCTCCTCGCATGAATGGCGAGCGCGGCAGAAATGTATGCCCATCGAAGCGTATTTCATGCAGCGTGCTCAGCAAACCGACATGTGGGAACTGCTCGATAAGTTGCTGCAACACTGCGACATGGCTGGGTCGCCAAAAATCGTCAGCATCGAGAAAGGCAACATACTCTGATGTAGCCGCTGCGACACCCGCATTGCGCGCAGCGCTCTCACCTTGGTTGGCCTGCTGAACGAGTTTGACGCCGCGTGTCAGAAAAGGACCCACCGCTTCGCCGCTGCCGTCTGTCGATCCATCATTAACAACGATAATCTCGTCCGGAGGGCGGGATTGCTCCAGTACGCTGATCAAGGTATCGGCGATGTGTCGTTCCTTGTTGTATAGCGGGATGACTATACTGATGGAGGTAGCAGGCATAAATTAGCGCAGATAAAATGATCGAAGATACTTAAAAATGGAACGCCCAGGTTGCATCCTCAGCGCCCGTAGCAGACGCAGAATGACAGGTTTTTCCCAGGTGGATGCGCCGGGTATGCCTTTAGTGAGCGATTGCCATAATTTCCAAGGTTCAGCGTTGAATGCTGCAGCACGACAAAACAGTCGGAATGAATTAAACATCAATACATCCTGCGCTTCGCCGCCATAACGGTCGCGCAAGCAGACGAGTGCCGGCGTAATAAGCGATAAATCACCACCATTGCCATCGAATATCTTCAATATCTGTTCGATGGCTGGACGGTGATGGTTACCCAAGATAGCTTGCCAATGCCTCAATCGAATGGACTGAGCCACTTCTCGTTGCGCCTGAGCCTGAGTCACCGACACTTGCCCAGCGTGGGTGCGATAGCGAAGCAATGCTTCATCAATGTTGGAAAACGTGAAACCGGCAGCCCATGCCCGTTGCCAAATGTCGTAGTCCTCCACCTGAGCAAATCGACTGTCGTACCCGAGTGAACGGAAAACATTTTTATGGGCCATTACAGCCGGATGCGCAACAGGCACATCAAACAACAACTGCACCTCACAGGCCTCATGCGATAACGGATAACGCCACATATTAGGTCGAGTGCCGAAAGTTTGCGCCCAACTGCCACAAATATCAGCATGAGTTTGATTAAGCCATGCAATCTGCCGCTCGAAACGGTGAGGCAAGGAAATATCGTCAGCATCCATACGGGCCAACCATTTCCCCCTGGCCAAAGTTATGCCTTCATTCAAGCTGGCCACGAGTCCGCGATTTTCCCGGGTGATTAACGTGATGCGATCATCACGGGCGGCATAGCGTTGGAGAATAGGCAAAGAGCCATCGGTCGACCCGTCATCAATCAGTAACAGCTCGAAATTAGAGAAAGTCTGTGTCAACACCGATTCAACCGCTATGGCAACATATTTTTCTGCGTTATAAACCGGCAAAATAACTGAAATCGCCGGGATGCTCATAGGGGTATCCATCCGGCGCAATAGAGATCACGTGTTTCCTGGTTTTCATTCCGAAACCAGCGTTCGGGAGCGACGACCAATTTTTCTGGATTGGCGCCAAGCCAAGCGCCCCACCAACTGAACGAACTGTTGGCGATGATGTGGTGCTTGCAGAGACTCATCAGTTGCATGTCTTTATAACTTTCCGCCCCTCGATTTTGATCAACATAGCAACAAGGGACATCCGTTTTGAGATGTTCCTTTACCCAAACAAGGTCATCAGAAAAAATAAAAAAGTGCGGCTGTTCGACATGCTCCTTCACATATTGAATGGCTGAACGGTAATAGTCGAGAGAGCAAACCCCGTGGTGCGCAGTCGTCTCCGGATTACTGACATAGTCACCCCGACGCACATGCAAGCTGATTGCGTTCAAATCCCCGATCTGCGCAGCGAGTTCTGCATTTCGACGATCAAGCGGTATTGTGAATGTAAAGTCGGCGCGAATGACCTGCATCACATCCAAAAAGTATTTTTCAGACTGCCAGTAACCCTGCAAATAACAATCATCGGAAAATGCGTCGATACCGCTCCAATAATGGAAGTGGGGTTCGATAACCAAGCTCTTTCGACGGAACAGTGCAAGCGCGGGGTACGCTAACACACGCCGAGAAAATGGCGAACATTGCCATCCGAGAACACTGCGCACATCCGCTATCGATGCGATTTGGATCGGGCACGAAAAAATCCGCTGGACTTCAAATCCTTGATGCATCGAGGATTCGCGAAAAGCCGAGATATCCAATAAATGCGAAGATCTTCTGGCTAACGACAGTGCACGCCCTGCTGCATACTGAAACATCTGATTGCCTAAGCCGCCAAGGATATTGCTGATAATCACGGTCAAATAGCTTTTAGGAGCGCTGCGAAGCCTTAAAAAGAACGGGCGACTTAGGTGTAGACGTTGGTGGAAGGCGCAAACGCAAGATGGCAGTTAAATTACACTACCGGACCCGAAAGTCCAACGTGATAATTCTGTTATTTAAAGTTAATTGGTAAATAAAGCTTTTGCTCTACTTAAGCCCCCCCTTAGCTTGTGTAAAGCAAAGAAGTAGGCGTTACCAAATAGTCGAAGGAAAATCCCTTCTTGTTCCAACTCGGGCCCAACAAGATGGGCAAAAGAGTGTGGTATACCCGCCAAATAGGGAGGAAGCATCGCATTTTGAATCGGGAGATATTGAAGCCTTCCAAATCCGGGGCGTCTGAAAATATCGTAACCATGGCGCACATTGTATTCGACGCGGTTTAAAACCGCAGCTGTGTTCAACTCTCGATGCCCCCAACTCCTAATCTTCTTTTGAATCGCTTCGACACTGCCGATGCTCGTAAAATGCCAGCCCCCGTTATCCATTATTTCCGGGGAAAACCCCTCGTCTCGCTTGGTTGAAAAACGAATCGCATTCAACGATGCATCGGAGAATCCGCCATATAAAAAGGCGCAAGTACCCACCCAATTGGAATTGTGATAATAGTTAAAGTAATAACAGAATTCGTGTTGCTGCAGGCACACCAGCGATGTTGGGAAAATCTCTTCCTTGATCTTGCCGACCACCTCCGGGTTTGGGATTTCATCTACGTCCGAAAGGAGTATCAGATCATCTTGTGCCGGGCCCGCCACAGCCAATGCCCGCCGGATACACTCTCTCTGATAAAAATCGTTGCCCCACCAAAATTCTTTATGTTTGTCGAAATGGGGGCACGCATCGATATGTTCATAAATTGAATTCAATATCAAGTCATCCCTGCTTTGAGGGTCGGCAACATAAGGTAAATTGGCAAAATCAAGCGAGTACTTCTCCACTTTGTAGTGAATTATTTTGTGTTCGAATTTCGCGAATCTCCCTCGATTTTTCTCGAACAGATATTCCTTCTCTTCCCCCTGAAAGGTGATTGCGGATTCTACGATCACAAAATAATCAACGATCTCGTCCAATACGTTAAGTCGCAACTCGAGCAATTCAAGTTCATTGAAAAATAGGAAGCAGTCAAAAATTTTCATTGCATTTGATACTTGTGATGTGCTCAATGGATCACACATTAATTGGTGATGTCGCGTCAGGACTACCTGCTCAGCAACTTTCCAAACTCGGCGGGGGGACTGTGGCTCTTTCGAACGGCCAAAACGTTGCACCCTGAGCCTGCATAGAGATGTTCCTCAATTTTGTCTCTAAAATCACCGGCCAAGGGTGTCAGTTCCGTCAAATGTGGCATCTCTTTGTGTATCGGGTGCTGAGGATTCCGGACGTAGTACAAATCGAAGTCCTCTCCAAAAAACTGATAGTACTTTTCAGGGGTATTGATTGAACCATCAGCAGTTTTTCCTACACCGAACTCAAACTGACAATAGTTACATGTTGCCCTAATGATGGATGCCCCCCCCCGTAGAACTTGATAATCCAGCCCCTCCACATCGATTTTCAAAAAATCGATCGAGCGAATACTCCGCTCCGCACAAAAGTCATCCAGCGTTCTGATTTCAAATACTTTCTCATTCCCGACCTCTGACTGCCTGAACCCGTTGTCTTTCACAAAGGATTGAACATCCTCGTAGTAGGTGAAGTATCCCGCCTTATCTCCCAGTCCAAGATTAACAACGACCACCTGTGGCTTTACTCGGGCGGAATTGGCCAAAACGTCAACGTGCTCACATAGCGACTTGTAATATATAGGGTTCGGCTCAAACAAATAAAATGTTTGCGGAGCTCCAACGCCTATGCTGTTGCCAAGGTAATCGGTATTAAGTCTTGCACCCACATCGAATACCACTTTGATATCATTCTTGATCGCAATAAAAATTGCCAACTCAGCTTCATCGATAGCACCGTAAGGCGATGAATAGAAGTTTCTCGCGTTTCTAAAAAAACGCACGACGTTCACTAACCCAGGTATTGTTTTCAGCCGTTCTCTAGTTTTCGTTTTCATAAACCACCATTTCACTAATGGGCTTTGGCGCAAGTCAGTGTTACTTTAGCCGCGTCTCCATAGATTGCGGAAACATTGGCGTTGTTCGTGGATTCTAATGACAGTTCGATGATAGAGGCTACCAAAGTTGTCCAATTTTCGGCGGACCACTCCGGATAGACGCGAATAGTTTGGAGTGGCATGTTCAATTTTCTCCTTGAACACATCGCGATCAAGCATCCATTCATTCAACTCGTAATTCGCGCCGAAAATGATGTGCATCATTCTCTCTACCTGATACGCCTCCGAAGGGAAGTAGGTATAACTTACGATATCCATCAGGTTTTCGTAGAAAACCTTTGGATATTTTTTGACCTGTTCCCGAGAAATGATGTAGCACGCGCCTGGACTGAATAGAACCCATTTTGGAATTATCGGGTTCTTAAAAACAAAGGTCAGCAAGTCGTTAAAATTGTGAAAATATTTATGGACCTTGGTGAGTGCATACCAGGAGTTATTGATTTCCAGAAGCGCTCCGTCGTAAAGTTGGTATGCCACCCCGAGCTTGTCGGCATACCTACGGTCGTCGTATAGAAACGTGTAGAACTTGTTGGCATAGACACGATCGAAAAACTCCTGGCTTATGTGCCTGCCGATCATATTGCCCTTTGCGAGCATCATATGCGGAGGAAGGTCATCGTAGCGATCGATGAAAAAACGGAAGTAGTCTGAAATGTTATGTCCGGTATTCTCGACAAATGATATCTTTTCGTACTTCGACTTCAATTTCTCCCTGAGTTCCAGGTCAGGAGATTGATCGTAGATGAGATAATCCTCACAGTAACTGAGATACTTCCCGGGGTCCGTGTTGTAGTTCGAAATAATGAAGAAGGTGTCAGTTTTTTTCATATCATGGATTGCATTCTTGTATACAGCATCGAGTGTGAAGAAACCGTTACAAGTCCATCAGTCGTTTTTTAGCGCCGGATGCGAAGCGCATTAAGCCGGGGAACGCTTTTCTGATATACGAGGGGGGGGTTATTGGAGGGCGCCCTTCAAACTCGTGAACTCCATGTTCCATTTTATATCGGGTGTATTCCTCTTCACATTCATCGTAGGTGAACAATGCTCCATTTCTGTCTTGCCACATCCAACCCCTATACAGATTAAAGGCGCAGGCCCAAAACCCGTCCGATACATTGTGCCGCGCCCAATACTTCGGCGCGATAACGTACTTAACTGTTTCACTAGTCCACGCGGGAAAGAAAGAAAAACTTGAATTCGCTAAGATTAGATATTTTGCATTTTTCACAATAGCGTAGTCTTTGCCGATGCTAAAGTGAAACGAGGGATATTCGGGAAGCAATTTCTGCGTATATTTCACATCGTCTGTAATGATTACAAACTCCAAACCCTCCTTTATTCGTTGCATATTGCCAATGGCGTCGAGCCAGTAGCGCCTGGATAGAATCAAGTCACGATTCAACTTGTACTCCCCCCCTCGGATATTCACGATGCAAATATTGTCACTACAGAAGTCATAACAATCGTAGGCTGGACTAACATTTAGCCAGTCTCGAATTTCGCTTCTGCGATGCGAAATAAACTTCTCAGACTGAAAATACCCTTCTATTTTGGTATGGTCCCCGATACTCAACAAACCCGGATCGTAGTCCCGAATATCGCAGGCATATTTCTGATGCCAAGTATCTTTTTCGACATGGTAGTGAAAGATACCTTCTGGCAAAGAAATGGGTGGTCCGCCTTCTGGGCCGGACCCGCCTTGTACGGCTTGGCCAAAATCAAGGTTCAAGAACGCTTTGCCCTTGAACTTTTCAGAACCCATGATTCCGAAATCCAGGCCCTTGTCCAAGGCCAGCGTTCTCGTTACGACGTAACTCCATAACTGATTTCCGAGGCCCTGGCCGTTATATAGCTCGGTGACGATCATTGGCACTCCAAACCTAGAACCTGGGATAAACGCGGTTTGATCCGGCCCATTTATGAAAAGCGAATGGCTTGATGTCCCGCAACTCTGGAATCATGACTTCATGAGAAAAATGTTTTGCAATTTCAAACGGGGCAAAACGCATGCCGTTTGCCTCGAAAATATGTTTGTTCTTTACACAGATAAATCCGTCTTCATTATAGAACCCATGATCAGGCTCCCAGGGAAATTTCAACTTTGCAGGCAGATCCAGTAAACGTTTGCTTCTCAAAGAAACACTATTGCCGACCCGCACGATATCTCCATTGATATCGCGGTACGAAAAATCATCTTTCGGCATGGGCCAAGGTGCGCCGATGTAGTCGTAATCCAGAAACTCATTGCGCCAAGCTGATGGATTAACAACGAAGCCATCAGCATGAACCAACAGCGCGAAATCGGTCTCGATATAGTTGTTAAGCTCATACACAATTTTGTACGACCACTCATCGATATTTTTGATTTTATCGATACGACAAAACGTAACGTCTTTATCCAGCCCGAACGGCGTGTAATGCGAAAGCAGTTTAACGTTACCGAATTCAACCCCTTGGCAACTGTACTTTAAAGCCTGTAACGTTTCTTCGACATTTCGCGTAGCCATTGCCACCAAGGTGACATTTGGCAGTTTGATTTTGTTGACGCCGGCTGGTGTTTTACCAATGGGGGTCAACAGTCGTGGTTCCTGTGTAGGCCAAAACAGTGGCGACAGCTTGTTTAATACCGAGCCCACTAGCGATGTGGCTAGCTTTGGGATAAACAATAAGTAGATGGCTAGCTTTTCGATCCCTCGATCGGTAATACCGATATACAGATCCCTATCTTTTTTCTCTTGGGACCACTTGGCTACCAATCGAGACAGAACCGGCTTTGCTGGCTGCTCAATATCACTGCCATAATGCTTCTTATTGCCACAGGTCAAGGTACAGAGCGTTTCACTGCATACCGCCAAAGGCCCGGCTTGTAGCAGCTTAAAAGCGAGCAAACAGTCCATATTCAGATTGCGGTATCCGCCACTCATCTTTTCCAGATCTAGCGCATCAATCGCAGTTTTTCTAAATAAAGCATATAGCAGATTGCACTTCCCACGCTCCCCACTTTGCCAGTAGAAATTCAGTGTTCGAAACAACCTTGAGCGATTTTGAAAAGGGTGGAACACCTTGAGATGACTTAACGGATACCCTGGTGCGCGGTTGCCCGCCTCATCAACCTCGTAGTAGTCGCAAAATGCGAAATCTACAGTCTGGTTCTTTTCCAACTCGGCTACTAATAATTCAACAAATTCGGGAGCACGCCAGTCGTCGTCGGAAACCCAGCAGAAATAGTTTCCATGCGCATACTTCCGCAACTCTGCCGCATTGCGCAACACTCCCAAGTTTTCAGTATTTCTGAAATACCTCACGTTTGTATATTGAGCGATATACTCCTGCGCCACCTGCGCCACCTCCGGCAAGGTGGAACAGTTGTCCAGCACAATAATTTCGATGTTCTTATAGGTCTGATTAACGAGTTGACCGAGCAGTCGCTTCAACTCAACAGGTCGGTTATATGTTGGGACGCCTATGCTGACCAGGGGCAGCATTTCCTCAGTTAGAGTGGTCTTCATCTCAGATTCAAGTCGGTAAACATAGTCTGTATAGACTGCGCCAAATTTACTTGAGCACTCCATCCTGGCAATACGGTTCCTTCCCAAGCTTGCATGACTTCCCGATTGCGATAGGCACGCCCACCCCATTTAATCGGCAGTGATCGCCCTAGTACTCCCTCCACCAGCCGCACCATCTCGCGCAGTTGTATTGGCTGGCCGGATGACACGGCATAACATTCATGACCCTGCACCGTGTCTGCCAACACGCGTTCTGCTGCAGTCAAGTACGCTTGTGCGACGTCGTCCACATGCACCAGATCGATCCACTGCTCACCCGGACTCATAGCCAAAGGTTGCATATCCTCAGCCACACGCTTGAGCAGGTTCATTAGCTTGGGGCGCGGGTCCTGCGGCCCATAGGTATCAGAAAGTTTTAATGTGATCGCCCGCAACCCATGCGCCTCGACGTAATAGTGCAAAAGCGATTCAAAGGCCTGCTTGGTCGCGGCGTAGAGATTCACCGGGCTGTAAGCTTTATTCTCGTAGTGCTGCCAGGACGTTCCCGTATTAATGAGACGGTTTATGCCGTGCACTTTCATGGCTTCAAGCAATTGATTGCCGAACAGCACATTGCTCGCCACCAAACGTTCGACATCGCTCGCCTCGTGCTGCGAAAGAAATAACGAGGCCAAATGAAAAACCACTTCTGGCTGCACGTCGCCGACAAGACGAATCATCCCTTCGGTAGTTCCATCGTGGGTATGCGTTTTTACATCGGACAATTCATACGCATAAGCTATGCGCGAATTCGCGCGTCGCACGATATGCACCTGCCACCCGGCTCGCATCAATCGCAACACCAAGTGGCTGCCGATGAAACCTGTGGCGCCGGTGACTAGCGCAATGCGCAAATTCTTATTCATTGTTATGGTGCATTACGTATAGCTAAAAGGGCTCACGAATTCATTGAGTCGTGGGAACGCAGCATCGCGCTCCGATATAACCGGCTCCGTGATCGGCCATGGAATTTCTACTGAATTCCACAGAACACCTGCGTCATGCGCCGCGGAATAAATCGTGCTGACTTTATACACCATGATCGCGAGCGCGCTACGCACATAAAATCCATGCGCCAAGCCTTTGGGTATATAGAGGCTGTTTGCCTTGGTTGCACTCAGCTCAAATAAATCGAAATGACCGTAAGTAGGTGAGCCGGCCCTTAAATCAACCACGACATCCATTACCTCACCTTCTACGCAGTAGACAATTTTGACGTGATCCATCGGTGGCAACTGAAAGTGCATGCCCCGTAAAACGTTCTTGTGGGAGACCGAGTAATACTCTTCGGCAAAACCTGTCTCCAGTCCTTGCGCGGCGAAGGCTTGCTCGTGAAAAACCTTTACGAAGCGCCCGCGTACGTCCTCAAAGACTATCGGTTGCAGTTCAAAACAGCCAGCTAGCTTGCTTGGCTTCAAACTAAACATTTAGAAATTAACGCCTAAGAAAGTCTCGATCCTGTCGCAGGCATACGCTAGCATCTCCTCACTTAAGCCGGGATACACACCAATCCAAAAAGTATCGTTCATAACTCGGTCGGTGTTAGTTAACTCGCCCGACACGCGGTAAGCTCGGTCTACCATGTAAGGTTGTCGTGTCAGATTTCCAGCAAACAGTAAGCGGGTACCGATTTTGTATTGATCCAGATAGGTCAGCATATCGACACGATCCAGATTGGCGGTTTCGCGTAGCGTCATAGGGAAACCAAACCAGGAGGGATCGGAATTGGGCGTTGCTTCAGGGAGAATGATAAATTCTTCGCAGCTTTTCAACCGATCTTTGAGATAAGAAAAATTACTTTTTCGTGCTGAAACAAAACCCTCGAGTCGATCCAGTTGCGCCAAGCCACAAGCAGCTTGCATATCCGTGATCTTGAGGTTGTAACCCAGGTGCGAATAGGTATATTTGTGGTCGTAGCCTTTGGGCAAGCTGCCGAGCTTCCAGCCAAAACGTTTGCCGCAGGTATTGTCCTTGCCAGGTGCGCAATAACAATCGCGCCCCCAGTCGCGAAACGATTCTGCAATTGTTTTGAGCTCGCTGTTGTTTGTAAACACAGCTCCGCCCTCCCCCATTGTGATGTGGTGCGCAGGGTAGAAACTCAAGGTGCCTATATCACCGAAGGTACCAACTGGTTTTCCGTTATAGGTGGAGCCTAGCGCATCGCAGCAATCCTCGATCAGCCAGAGATTGTGCTTTTTGCAAAGCGCGACGATCGCGTCCAGATTGTAAGGATTCCCCAAAGTGTGGGCCAGCATGATAGCTTTGGTTTTGGGGGTGATGGCAGCCTCAATTTGCTTGGCGTCGATGTTGTAGGTACCCAACTCGACATCGACGAATACTGGTACAGCGCCAAATTGCAGGATGGGATTCACCGTAGTTGGAAACCCGGCCGCAACGCCAATCACTTCATCGCCCGATTTGATCGCACGCTCGCCCAGTTTTGGTGAGGTCAATGTATTAAAAGCAACCAAATTTGCGGACGACCCTGAGTTGACCGTAAGCAGGTGTTTGACTGACAAAAATTGCGCAAGCCTAGTCTCGAATGCGTCGTTGAAGTGTCCAGTAGTGAGCCAACCGTCTAGCGCAGCTTCGACCATCAGCTGCGTTTCCTTGGCACCGATAACCTTGCCAGCGGGTGGTATTACCGTCTTTCCGGGTTCAAATCTAATGGGTTGCGATGCCAATGCGCCGTATTGCGCCACCAAGTCAATTATCTGGTGTTTAAGCTGCTCTTGGTTCATAACTTAGGCCTTGATTCAGTTAAGTGTTGGTGTCGATACATAGGCATTGATTTGCCCCAGCGTCATTTCCCGCATATCTGCCCGTTGATCGTAGGCTTTATGCCACTCCACGATTCTTTCAATGGCTTGACCGAGGTCCCAGCGCGGTTTCCAATCGAGAACAGCACGGGCCTTCGAGCAATCCAGTTTAAGATAAGTGGCTTCATGAGGTTGCGGCACGCCGTTTATTTCCCACGTAGCCCCTTGCCCCCAAGCTCGGGACAAATGCTCGATAATCCATCGCACGGGTCGCGCGTCGGCGTCATGCGGGCCAAAGTTCCAACCCCCGGCGAAAACCGGACCTTGGCTATACAACTTTTCCGCCAGCATGAGGTATCCACTGAGCGGTTCAAGCACATGCTGCCAGGGGCGAATCGCATCTGGGCTGCGAATCAACACCACCTCGCCACGCTCGATCGCGCGCAACATGTCAGGGATGAGCCGGTCGAGCGCCCAATCACCCCCCCCGATGACATTGCCCGCACGCGCACTAGCAATGGCGACGCCATGCTCGGCATATTTTTCCGGGTTGAAATAGGAGCTACGATAAGCTGCGGCGACCAGTTCGGCACAGCCCTTGCTGCTGCTGTAGGGGTCGTAACCGCCCATGGGGTCATTTTCACGATAACCCCAAATCCACTCCTTATTTTCGTAACATTTATCACTTGTAATGTTGACCACAGCACGCACGCTCACGGTGTCGCGCACCGCTTCCAGCAAATGCACCGTGCCCATGACATTGGCGGCATAGGTTTCCACCGGATAATCGTAAGAGTAGCGCACCAGCGATTGTGCTGCCATATGAATCACAATGTCCGCTTGCGTCTCCGCCAAGGCGCGCTTAAGCTTCTCGGCGTCACGGATATCGCCTGTGATCGAACGCATACCTTGTTCAATCTTGGCGACCTCATACAAGCTGGGGTTGCTGGGTGCTGGCAGGGCATAACCGGTCACTTCGGCTCCCATCTGTTGCAGCCAAAGACTGAGCCAGCTCCCTTTAAAGCCAGTGTGCCCGGTAAGGAAGACGCGTTTCCCCTTCCAAAAACTGGCGTTCATGACCAAGTCTTCCATGGCGCTTGCCCGGACGCCCAGAGCTCTTCCAAATGTATTTTGTCGCGCAGCGTGTCCATCGGCTGCCAAAATCCCTGATGTAAATAGGCATCCATTTGCTCTTCTAGCGCAAGCTGCTCCATCGGTTTTTTTTCCCAAATGGTGAAGTCATCCTGTATGTACTCGATGACTTTCGGCGCTAACACAAAGAATCCACCGTTAATCCACGCGCCGTCGCCTTGGGGTTTTTCCTGGAAACTGTTAACCCGATTACCATCGAGATTCAGCGATCCAAATCGGCCAGGCGGCTGCGTGGCTGTGAGCGTGGCAAGTTTGCCATGGGCTGCGTGAAATCTGATGACATCACCTATATCAACGTCGCTCACGCCATCGCCGTAGGTGAAACAAAACGCGTCTTCATCTTTTATATATTGATGCACACGCTTCAAGCGCCCTCCGGTCATGGTCTCATCCCCGGTATCCACCAGTGTCACTTTCCAGGGTTCGGCGTTGCGAGCGTGAACTTCCATTTCATTTTTTTGCATGTCAAATGTGACGTCAGAGGTATGCAAAAAATAGTTGGCGAAATATTCTTTGATCACATAGCCCTTGTAACCGCAGCAAATCACGAAATCATGAATTCCATGCGAGGAATAGCTCTTCATGATGTGCCAAAGAATAGGCTTGCCACCTATTTCAACCATGGGTTTCGGTTTGATTGTCGTTTCTTCGCTGAGCCTGGTACCTAGGCCACCTGCCAGAATTACAGCTTTCATATCGCTCCTTGCCGTTGCCCGGCTGGCTTTACCTTTACTACCATTACAATTCAGAACGTTTTCCTTGCGCACCGAGATTACCCGTCATCGTTTGCGGCGTGCCTACTTCCACCACCTGCCCTTTGTCCAACCGATATAGCCGGTTGCAGTTTGAAACGGTAGAAAGACGGTGCGCAACAATTAGAATAGTTTTGCTTCCCTGCAAAGCCCGTACTGCCTGCATCACGTCATGTTCGGTTTCGTTATCAAGAGCACTGCTGGCTTCATCCAGCACCAATACGGCGGGGTCATGGTACAAGGCCCGCGCAATTCCGATACGCTGGCGTTGCCCACCCGAGAGTCGTATGCCCCGCTCGCCCACGGTGGTTTCCAATCCATCAGGCAGACTCGAAACAAACGTCTCAAGTTGCGCATCCTTGATCGCGCGTCGCACTGCGCTATCGTCAATCAGCGCGTTCGGTAAACCAAAAGCGATATTCCGTCGCAAGGTATCGTCGGTAAGAAAGATGGACTGCGGCACATAACCGATCTGATCCTGCCAGCCCCGCAAATTTTTCTGGATATCATGCCTATCCACTCGTACCGTACCGCTATCGGGCGTCAATAAACCGAGCATTATATCCACCAACGTGCTCTTTCCTGCGCCACTGGTACCGATAAATCCGACAGCTTCGCCACAGTGGATTGTTAAAGAAACATCCTTCAGCGCGGGTTCTGCCACATTCGGATAAGTGTAGGTAATTTGTTTCAATTCCAATACCGTTTGAAAAGGTGTTCTTAGGCTAGGGGGGACGTAGACCTCTGGCTTCTCAAGCTGAAATTCGGCATGAAGCAACTCAACCACGGATTTGCTATAACGCAGTACCTGCAGCGCGCTCAATATGCGATTCACTGAAGGTATTAACCGAAAGGCAGTTGCCGCAAACAAGCCCAAGGTCGGCAGTACGGACTCCAATGCCCTCCCCTGAATCAACATACTGATCACTAAAATTGCAAGACTGCTGACCGAAAGAAGTTCCAGCCACAAGCGCGGAAACTGGTTCGTCGTAGTCTGCAGTCGCTCGACCCGAGCACTCTGATCATTGTGCAAGGCATACTGCGTCAGAAACTCGTTTTCCCGTCCTAACAGCTTGACGTCTTTAGCACCGCCTAAACCTTGTTGCAGGTGTTGAAGCCGCAGGCCCTCATGCTGAATTCGCGCAGCACCCCAGCTCGAAATACGTCCGCGCATGACGCCGTAAAATCCCAGAGAAGCAACACCCAGCACGCTCACTACAATCAAAGCGCCTAGTGGCTCAACCACTAACAAGAGGGTACAAAGGCTAAGCAACACGAGTAACTCCGTCAGCAAAATCATGCCCGGTAATATCCCGCTACCCGTAAACATGCTTACCTCGGTGACCACATTGCGTATCAACTGCGCCGAATTGCGCTGTAAATGGAACGTGTAGGGCTGGCGCAAATAGAGTGAAAATAAACGCTGCGATAGCTGAGCCTGCAACCCAAAAGCAAATTGCATCTGGCGCCACGCCAGCATCGCCAGAAACAATCCTTTAATCAAGTACACCCCCACCAAGACCAACATGCCACCAATAACAAGCGCTTGTTGGCTGGGATAGCCCAAGGCGTGGAGAAGAGGTTGGGCCAGCGTGTAGTGGTTTGCGAAGTCAGGTTGGGTCAGCAATGCAATTGCCGGGATGACAAGCCCGACTCCAAGCGTTTCGAGTGACATGCCTAGAAACATTAGGCCCAGCAAAACGAACGCGGCACGTCGATCAGCGGGCGTGAGCAGGCTCCAAATCTTTCTAGCGACCATTGGTTTTGTTGTGGGGGACATTTTCTTATTGCGTTTGAGATTGGCTACCGCCATGTCAAGCACTTGCAGTGCTCCTGAACAGCCATTTATCAGTACTTTTCTAGCATCAAATCACGTTAACTAACTCACGAGCCGGGGTTGAAAACTGAGGGCATGCTTACCCGGCGTCGCGTGCGCCGACTGCCGTCGAAAATGCATCAATCACCGGTTGGATCAAGCTGCGCTTGAGCTTGAGTGCAGCCTGATTCACCACCAGACGCGAGCTGATGTCGCTGATGTGTTCCACCGCGACCAGGCCATTGGCCTTGAGGGTACCGCCGGTGGAGACAAGGTCGACAATGACATCGGACAGGCCAACCAGCGGAGCCAATTCCATCGATCCGTAAAGCTTGATCAGGTCGATGTGCACACCTTTTGATGCAAAGTGGTCGCGCGCGGCGTTGACGTATTTGGTGGCGACGCGGATGCGCGCGCCCTGCTTCACGGTGCCGGCATAGTCGCAGCCTTCGCGCACGGCCACCATCATGCGGCAGCTGGCAATTTTCAGATCGAGCGGTTGATACAGGCCGTTGCCGCCGTGTTCGTTGAGCACGTCCTTGCCGGCGATACCGAGGTCGGCGGCGCCGTATTGCACATAGGTCGGTACGTCACTGGCACGCACGATGATGAGGCGTACATCGTCGCGGTTGGTGCCGATGATGAGCTTGCGCGAGGACTCGGGATTCTCGGACGGGGTAATACCCGCCGCTGCCAGTAGTGGCAGGGTTTCTTCGTAGATGCGGCCTTTGGATAAAGCCAGCGTGATACCGGAATAGCTCATGTTCAATGTCTGTTTTTAGTGTGCACGTTTGATCCGCGCGCCCAGTTGGGTCAGCTTCTCTTCGAGGCGTTCGTAGCCGCGATCGAGGTGGTAAATGCGTTCAATCGTGGTTTCGCCAGCAGCCACCAGGCCCGCCAGCACCAGGCAAGCGGAGGCGCGCAAGTCGGTGGCCATGACGATGGCGCCATCCAGCCGCGGCACGCCACGCACCAGTGCGGTGTGGCCGGAGACTTCGATGTTGGCGCCCAGGCGTCGCAGTTCCTGCACGTGCATGAAGCGATTTTCAAAAATGGTTTCGGTGACGCTGGCCGCACCTTCTGCGATGGTGTTCATGGCCATGAACTGCGCCTGCATGTCTGTGGGAAACGCCGGATGCGGCGCGGTGCGCACGTCGACTGATTGCAACTTGCCGTCGGATTCGATTTCGATCCAGTCGGAGCCCACTTCAACTTTTGTCCCCGCTTCACGCAGCTTGCTCATTACGGCGTCCAGCGTGTCGGGCTGGGCATGGGTGGTGCGCACGCGTCCGCCAGTCATGGCTGCGGCCACCAGAAAAGTTCCAGTTTCGATGCGATCGGGCATCACGGCGTATTCCGCGCCGTGAAGCGCTTCAACACCCTGGATCGTGATGATGCCGCTGCCGGCGCCTTCGATTTTGGCACCCATTGCGATCAGGCAATTGGCCAGATCAACCACTTCGGGTTCGCGCGCAGCATTTTCCAGTACGGTCGTGCCTTCGGCCAGCGCTGCAGCCATCATCAGGTTTTCAGTCCCGGTCACGGTGACCACATCCATCATGATGTGCGCACCCTGCAAACGCTTGCAACGCGCGTGGATGTAGCCATGTTCGATCTGGATATCTGCCCCCATGGCTTGCAAGCCCTTGATATGCAGATCAACCGGACGCGAGCCGATGGCACAGCCACCGGGCAATGAAACACGCGCTTCGCCAAACCGCGCCAGCGTTGGCCCCAGCACCAGGATCGCGGCGCGCATGGTTTTCACCATCTCGTAGGGCGCTTCCTTGTGCGGGATGGACTCACCACACAGGGTGACGTGATTCTTGTCGTCAAGCGTGACACGCACCCCCATGTAGCCCAGCAGGGCCAGCATGGTACTGATGTCCTTGAGGTGCGGCACATTGCCAAACTGCATGGGCTCGGCAGTCAGCAGGCTGGCAGTCAGAATCGGCAATGCGGCATTTTTGGCGCCGGAAATTCGCACTTCACCGTCAAGCGGGTTGCCGCCATGAATCAGCAGTGCTTCCATTCAGCGTGCTGCCCAATCTTCAGGCGTGTAGGTTTTCATCGACAGCGCATGGATCTGCGCATGCATGCGCTCGCCCAATGCATCGTAAACCAGTCGGTGCTGCTGGATCATGTTCTTGCCGCTGAAAGACGGACTAACGATCGTCGCCTGAAAATGCTGGCCGTCGCCTTCAAGTTCGATGTGGTCACACGGCAGTTTCTCGGTGATCCAGCCTTTGATGTCTTCGGGGGTAACCATAGTGTCTTGCCTCTTTAGTGTCTGAGTTTGTAGCCGCTACGGAGCAGCAACAGGGTAATCGCCGATATTGCCACAAAGCAGGCCCCGGAGACCAGCAAACCCAGCCATGGATCAGTGTCGGATTGCCCCACAAACGCATAGCGAAAGCCGTCAATCAGGTAAAAAACCGGGTTGGCATGTGAAACGGATTGCCAGAATGCAGGCAGCGAATGGATCGAATAGAACACACCGGACAGAAAGGTCAGCGGCAGAATCAAGAAATTCTGGAATGCGGCCAACTGGTCGAACTTCTCCGCCCACACGCCCGCCAATATACCCAGCGCACCCATGATCCCGCAGGCCAGCAAGGCATAAGCCAGCAGCCAGCCCAGATGCGGCATCGACAAAGGCGCAAACCACAGGGTTACAGCCAGCACACCCGCCCCCACCACCAGCCCGCGCAAAACCGAGGCGCCCAGATAGGCCAAGAAAAACTCCAGGTACGACAACGGCGGCAGCAGTACAAACACGATGCTGCCCATCATCTTGGATTGGATCAGGCTGGACGAACTGTTGGAGAACGCGTTCTGCAACATACTCATCATCACCAGTCCAGGCACCAGGAAACTGGTGTAAGACACGCCGGGATAAACCTCGACATGTGATTCCAATACATGCGAAAAAATCAACAAGTACAGCAAGGCCGTGACCACCGGGGCCACGACGGTCTGCACCACCACTTTCCAGAAGCGCAGCAATTCCTTGTAAAACAGGGCTGAGAGTCCGCTCATGTGCGCTTCATGATGTCGGTAAAGACATCCTCCAGATCGGGTTCCTGCAGCCGCATTTCGAGTACGCGTACCGCTGCACCCCGCAAATCGGCTAACAAGGCTTCCAGGTCGGCATATTCGCTGAAATTGAAACGCCAGCTGCCGTCGTCACCATGCACCATGCGGTTCTGCCACGCCGGCGGAACGCTGTCCGCATCCAGCCGAAGTTGCGCGCAATGCTCATTGGTCAGTTTCAACAGGTTTTTTGTCTCATCAAGCGCAACCACGCGTCCCGCCTTGAGCATGGCGATGCGGCCACACAACGCTTCGGCTTCTTCCAGGTAATGCGTGGTCAGCAATATCGTATGACCTTCGCGATTAAGCCGGCTGATGAATGCCCACAGCGAGCGTCGCAGATCGACGTCCACTCCAGCAGTCGGTTCATCAAGCACGATGACCGGCGGCTTGTGCACCAGCGCCTGCGCCACCAGCAGACGGCGCTTCATGCCGCCCGACAGGCTTTGCGTATTTTTGTCGGTATGGGGCGTGAGATCGAGGTGATGCATGATCTCGTCTATCCAGTCATCGTTGTGCTTGAGACCAAAAAAACCAGACTGGATGCGCAGCGTCTCGCGCACATTGAAAAACGGATCGTAGACCAGCTCCTGCGGCACGACACCGAGCGCACGGCGTGCCTGCCGATAATCTCGCACCACATCGTGACCCATGATCGAGGCCGTGCCTGAACTTGCGCGGGTGAGCCCGGCAAGAATTGAAATGAGTGTGGTTTTACCCGCGCCATTCGGACCCAGCAACCCAAAAAAAGCCCCCTGCTCAACCTCAAGCGAAACACCATCAAGTGCCTGGGTTTGCTTGAAATTTTTATGCAGTGCGCTAACGCGAATCGCCGGCGTTTCCTGGCTCATGCGGGCAACAGTTCGGTAACCCCGTAAAGTTCGGCGAGGGTGGCAAAGCTGGAGGGAAGACCGGTGCAAACGAGCGTACGGCCTGCCTCCTGGGTATGGCGCATCGCGCTGAAAACGAGGGCCAGCGCAGCCGAGTCAACCGACTCGACAGCGCTGAAATCCAACGTATCAACGCCTTGCGCCAAATGGGGCTGCAATTCACGCAGCAAATCGCCGGCGCTATCCACTGTCACTGAGCCCGAAATACGGCAGCAGTTTCCTTCACATTCCATCACGAGCCGGAACGCGGTGCTGGACTGCCAGAGGTACGATTCGATTGGTCAGACAGGGTTTTGATCAGACCATCAATCCCGTTCTGGCGGATTGCGCTGGAGAAGGATGAGCGGTAATTGGTCACCAGACTGACACTGTCGATGGTGACATCGTATATTTTCCAGCCAAAGGTGGATTTGTACATGTTGTAATCAATGGGAATGGGCTGCCCGCCGGGTTGACGGATCTCGGAACGAACGGTGACATCCGTGTCATCCGGTTTCATTACCAAAGGCTTGAAGTCAACGGTCTGATTGGTAAAAGCCGTCAAAGAACTTGCATAAGTGCGAACCAGAAGATTACGGAACTGGGTCACCAGTGCCTGCTTCTGTTGCGCAGTGGCTCTTGGCCAATGTTTTCCAATGACCAGTTGAGTCATCCGGTTGAAGTCGAAATTAGGCAATATCTTGGCTTCGACCAGCTGGTACACCTTGCCCAGATTCCCACTCTGAAGCTCCTTGTCCTGCTTCAATATGGTCAGCACTTCATTCGTGGTGGTACGTGCCAGCACATCGGGGGGAGTATCTACAGCCAGGACCTGGGTGGAATTGAATCCAACCATCAGGGCGAATAGCAAAAAAAGTGAGCGAAACATAATCAAATCATCCTGTGGGAAAGTGGGGCAAGTCAATATCAAGCAAGAGGTAGACGCTTCTGCCTTACTTGAGTTCACCTGTCAGGCGCGCAAGTTGCGCCACGTTCATGTTGTAGTCATTCACCGTACGCAGATATTCGGTCTGCGTCAGGACATAGTTTTTGAGGGCATCAGCCACCTTGTCGGCCGTTTCAACCCCGGCCGAAAAATCGGCTAACGAGGCCACCATCCAGCGTCGCGCGGCAGACGATCCCTCGGATAACGCCAGCTGCGAATCGTAATTTGCCTTGGCATGGGCATAGGCTTCACCCACTTCAAACGGGATCCCCGCGACCGCAAACGCCTTTTTGTGATTGATCGCTTCGAGTTCCGACTGCGCCTGGTTAACCCGCGCGCTAGCAACCCCAAACACGGTATCCCATTTCACGCCGACGATAGGCGTCAACCCACCACCGTTAAAGGGGTCATTGATATAGGGATTGTCCAAACGATCGCGCTGGGAAGCGTAGTTGAACTGGCCAATCACGCCTGCATACACATCGGGCATGCGGTCGGCCTTTTTGGCTGCAACCAGTGCGCGTCGCGCGCGCAAGCCCGCCTCAAGTTGCTGCATCTCGGGACGATCCAACAAGGCACGTGACTGCAGCTCAGCCAATTCAAGCTGGGGAAAAGCGACGGGTTCGATACGGTCGTCTGCAACCATTAGATCAGACTTCAGGCCCGCCCCAGTCAGAACTTTCAAACCATCAAGGCTGATTTTTTCAATCGCACGCGACTGGTAAACATATTTGGCAAGCAGACTTTTCGCGGACTGCAACGCATAGAGGTCTGATTGCCTGGACTCGCCCGTTTCTTCCTTCAACTGGCGTTCAACCGACCGGACAGCCTGGTCAAGTCGTCCCTGCATGTCTTCCAGAAACACCCGCGTGTCTCGCGCCGTCAAATAACCGTAATAGGCGCGCTTGGTGTCATAAACCGTATCGCCGCGAGTCTGTTTGAGTTCGCCCCGCTTGAGGTCAATATTGCCCTGCGCAGCTTCACCATAACGCTCTATTTTGCCAAAGGTGTAAAGCGGCTTGATCAGCGCAAAATCCAGATGCGTCCAGTCGGAAACGCCATTGATCCGGTCACCGTCGGAGCGCGGGGTGGTTCCAGACGTCGCTCCATTCTGATAAAAACCACCCTCGACCTTCGGTGCCAGTCCGACGAAGGCATTGGCGCTCAACCGCCAGCCTTCGTTGCCCTGCACCTCCTGCATCATGCCGCGTGCGGCCTCAACCACCTGCTCTCGCTCCTTGATGCGTGGGTCAGCAGCCAGACTCATGGCCACGGCTTGCTGCAAGTTGACAGATTCCGCCTGTGCAGAAACCGTGGTCATCAGCAATCCGGCTGCCACACATGCTCGGGTCAAGGTATTGAATGTCATTTTTGCGCTCCTTCTTGAGCGTTACCGTACAAAAATTGGCCGATCAGATTTTCCAGCACCACCGCATCCTGGGTGATCAAAATCCGATCCTTGTCTTTCAGTTTAACGCTGTCGCCTCCGGCTTCAAGGCCAATGTATTGTTCACCCAGCAAACCCGAAGTCATGATCGCGGCCGAGGTGTCCTTGGGAAAAGCATACCGCTTGTCCAGACGGAGTGTGACGGCAGCCTCATACACCTCATTATCGAAGTGGACCTCCGCCACGCGCCCCACCACCACGCCTGCACTTTTAACGGGGGCCCGGGCTTTCAGTCCGCCGATGTTTTCAAAACGTGCAACAACCTCATAACTGTCCGAATTAGTTACGGTATTCATGCTGCCGACCTTGAGCGTCAGAAACAGCAGCGCGGCAATGCCCACAATCACAAATAGTCCAACCCAGAGGTCGAGTATGGTCTTGTTCATTTAGCTAAGTCCCCGGAACATGAATGCAGTCAAAACAAAATCCAGCGCCAGTACAGTCAGACTGGAAGTCACGACGGTGCGCGTGGTCGCACCCGATACGCCTTCGGCAGTCGGCGGCGCATCATAGCCTTCAAACAGTGCGATCGTGGTGATGGCTATCCCAAACACTACGCTTTTGATGACGCCATTCAGAATATCCCGTTCAAAGTCGACCGCGCTTTGCATCTGAGACCAGAAGGAGCCTTCATCCACCCCAATCAGTTGCACGCCCACCAGATAACCGCCGAATATCCCCATCGCCGAAAACAGTGCGGCCAGCAGCGGCATGGAAATCACTCCCGCCCAGAAGCGCGGTGCCACCACGCGAGCAATGGGATCCACTGCCATCATTTCCATCGCAGACAACTGCTCGGTCGCCTTCATCAAGCCAATTTCGGCGGTAATCGCACTCCCAGCCCGGCTGGCAAACAGCAGGGCGGCAACGACCGGCCCCAACTCGCGCACCAGCGACATGGCCACCAGGATGCCGAGCGCATCTTCCGAACCGTAGGTCTGGAGAGTTTCATAGCCCTGCAGACCGAGAACCATCCCTACAAACAAACCCGATACCAAAATGATGACGAGTGACTGGACGCCGCTGAAATACATTTCGCGTATGGTCAGCCCGAAGCGACGGAATGCCGTTCCTGAATGCAGCATAATCGCCACGAAGAAACGTACCGCAAAGCCGATGCGACCCACGCCTTGTAGCGTGCGATTCCCCACACGCGCTATCGATTCCTTAAGCACTCTGCCTCCCCAGACGCAGGTCTTCAACGTAAGGTGCTGCCGGATAATGAAAAGTCACGGGGCCCTCCGCCTCACCATGCACGAACTGATGGACATAGGACAGATCAGACTCACGGATGTCGTCTGCGGTTCCTTCGGCAACAATGACGCCTTCGGACACGAAATAAACATAATCGACAATTTTGAGAGATTCATGCACGTCATGGGTCACCAGTATTGAGGTCAGACCCAAGGTGTCGGTCAGCCGCCGAATCAGGTTGCCGGTGATCCCCAATGAAATGGGGTCTAGCCCTGCAAACGGCTCGTCATACATTACCAACTGAGGATCCAATGCAATCGCACGCGCCAGCGCCACCCGCCTTGCCATGCCACCGGACAGTTCAGCCGGCATCAGGTGCGCCGCACCGCGCAGGCCCACTGCATGCAACTTCATCAGCACCATGTCACGGATCGCGTCTTCTGGCAGGTCAGAATGCTCCCGCAACTGGAAAGCCACATTGTCGAACACCGTCATATCCGTAAACAATGCGCCGAACTGGAACAACATGCCCATGTTGCGGCGTAAACGATACAGCCCTGCTTGATTGAGTTCGCCCAGCGATTCACCTGCCACACGCACTGCTCCCTGGCAGGGTTTGATTTGCCCGCCAATCAATCGCAAAAGTGTGGTTTTGCCGCAACCGCTACTACCCATTATGGCTATAACCTGACCCCGTTTAGCGGTCAGATTGATGCCTTTCAAAACCGGCCGGGCACCATAGTCAAATGCGACATCTTCGATTTCAACCAGATTATCGTGTTGCAAAAAGCAGGCCCTGTATTTTTATTGGTGGATTGCTATTTTACCGAAGCCCGGGCACGCCCATGCTGCCAATCTGTCATTTTCAGCGTGGTTTCAGTAACCCATGACCTGCTTTAATTGATTGACCTGCTGCATTAATCCCAGATCACCGCTTCGGCTGAATACAAACAGGGGTTTGCCTGCGGAAACTTGCCGGGTAATACGCTGAGCCAGGGCACGTAAATCAGGCGCATCATCCAGCCACCACACATGCTCGTTTATCCATGCCGGAGAGGCCCGCAGCACGCGTTCGGAAGAAGGTATACCGATTGCTTCGCCAGCCGACTCAAGAACGAAATAAAAACCCTCCTGCGTATCGTTCAACCACTCCAACCACGAACTTTCTGATACGGTCTGCCAGATTGTCTTGGGCATAAAAACCGCCTGAAACTGTGTGTTGTAATAAGACAACACCCAATCATCCGGCAAGTCAGCCGGATAAAAACGACCTTGCCATTCCGAGTAGGTCCAGCTCACCCCACCAACAAGTACGCGTTGATTATTCTGCATGGCTCCCGTTCCTCAGATCGACGTACCCAAAGCGAGGTGTAAGGCACTGATAACAATCTGATGCCGGTTGCAACCGTACCCGAAATCAGGATGAACAGGGTATCCGCGACAGCTTGCCCGGATTGTTTTTATTGACTCGATCTCAAGCCCGGCGCCAGGTCGTTCCACCAGGACCATCCTCCAGCACAATGTTCGCCGCTGTCAGCGCATCGCGAATACGGTCGGATTCAGCAAAATTTCGCTCCGTGCGAGCCGTTTTCCGTGCAGCAATCAGTGCTTCAATTTCCTGTTCGGCCATGCCTGCACCAGAAGCACCCGCCTGCAGATAATCAGCCGTGTTGCGTTGCAGCAATCCCAACACGCCCCCCAGATTGCGCAAAATCTGCGCTGCTGGGGCATCGCCCCGGTTCGCCTCACCAGCCAGGTCAAACAAAACCGCAAGTGCCTCGGCGGTATTGAAATCATCATCCATGGCTGCACGAAAGCGGATTGCTGCAGGGTGATCCCAGTCGGGCTCGGCGCCCGGCAACGGCGCGTTCTTGAGAGCGGTATACAGGCGCGACAAGGCACTTTTGGCATCGTCGAGGTGCGCATCCGAGTAATTGAGCGGACTGCGGTAATGCGCGCGCAGGATGAAAAAACGCACCACTTCCGCGTCGTATTGCTTCAAAATTTCCCGGATGGTGAAAAAATTGCCCAATGATTTGGACATTTTATCGTTATCCACCCGCACAAAGCCATTGTGTAGCCAGTAATTAACAAATTTGCAGCCGTGTGCGCCTTCCGACTGAGCGATTTCATTTTCGTGGTGCGGAAACTGCAGATCCTGTCCGCCGCCGTGGATATCGAAGTGATTGCCGAGTAGCTCTGCGCTCATGGCTGAACATTCGATATGCCACCCCGGGCGACCCTGGCCCCACGGGGAGTCCCAGGAGGGTTCGCCCGGTTTGGCGGCTTTCCACAACACGAAATCCATCGGATCACGCTTGTTCTGATCAATCTCGACCCGTTCACCTGCCCGCAGCTCGTCCAGGCTCTTGCCAGACAAGCGTCCATAGCCTTCGAAGCTGCGTACGCTGTAATACACATCGCCATTGGGTGCCGGATACGCGAGTCCGGCCTTTTCCAATTGCGCAATCAATGCCAGCATCTGCGCCACATAAGCGGTGGCGCGTGGCTCATGGTCGGGTGGCAATACGCCCAGTGCGCGTTCATCTTCGTGCATCGCGGTAATAAAACGCTCGGTCAGGGCCGCTGGCGTTTCATTATTTTCCTGCGCCCGCCTAATGATTTTGTCGTCGATGTCCGTAATGTTTCTTACATAGTCAACTTGATAACCGCTCGCACGCAACCAGCGCGTAACCATATCGAAGACGACGAAAACACGCGCATGGCCCAGATGGCACAGGTCATATACGGTCATTCCGCATACATACATGCGTACCTTGCCCGGCGTGAGCGGGACAAATTCTTCCTTGGTTCGAGTGAGGGAGTTGGTAATGTGCAGCATGGTGCGAACAATCAGGGATGAAATAAGGGGGTAAGGGAATCAAGCAATACTATCGACTGTCTCAGTCGGGTCGATGTTGTTAGAATGCCTGCTTTCCAAGATGAACCGAGCATATCACATGGTCTTATCACGTTTTTTAGCCATTGTTGTTGCCTGCGCCATACTTTTCGGCATGCCGGCCCAGGCCAATGAAGTCCAGGAAATCAACCAGCAGTTTCGCAAGGGTGATTTACCCGGCGCGCTTGACCGCGCCAACCGCTATCTGGCCAAAAACCCCAAAGATGCCCAAGCACGCTTTCTGAAAGGCTTGATTCTGGCTGACCAGGGCAAGTCCAACGACGCTATCACCGTGTTTACTGGCCTGACCGAGGATTTCCCCGAACTGCCGGAGCCCTACAACAACCTGGCCGTGCTCTACGCTTCGCAAAGTAAATACGACGCAGCGAAGAATGCACTTGAAATGGCCATCCGCACCCATCCCAGCTATGCAACTGCGCACGAAAATCTGGGTGACATTTACGCCAAGATGGCTTCGATTGCCTATGACAAGGCGCTGGCACTGGACAACAAGAACGCCACCGCACAAACCAAGCTGGCGCTGATCCAGGAGATGATCCAGGGACAACCCCGCAGGGCGACGACTACCAAATCCGTGCCAGCACCTACCAAATCAGCAGCCAAGTCCTCAGCCATAGAGCCCACGCCCGCCAAGCCCCTGCCCGCAACGGCTTCACAAGCCAGCACCGCAATTGAATCCGCCGTAACCCAATGGGCGAAGGCGTGGTCGGCGCGCGACGTCAATGCCTACCTGGCGGCTTACGCCAGCGACTACGCGGCCGATGGCATGACACGTAGCAGTTGGGAAGCCCAGCGCCGTGAGCGGGTCAGCAGCCCGAAAAGTATCGATGTTCAATTGAGTGAGATGATCATCGACCAGCAGGGTGATACCGCCAGTGCCACGTTCCGCCAAGCTTACCGTTCCGACCGGTTCAGCTCGACAGTGACCAAAACCCTGAAACTGACGTTACAGAACGGTCAATGGCGCATCGTTGACGAGGACTCGAAATAAACACAATGATTCGCTTCTGCCTTGCACTGCTACTTGCCACGCCGGCTCTTCAAGCTGCCGAGCTGGATGCCGATCGCCAAATGGTCAACAGCCTGCTGGCGGTTTCGCAAAGCCGTATGCCGGAAGCACAGATAGCCGTCGACAAGCTGACCCAGCAATACCCAAACTTTCGTCTGGCGCAACTGATCAAGGGCGATCTGCTGCTGGCGCGCGCCCAACCCTTGCAAACGCTGGGAAACACCGGGAATATGCGCAATGCAGAGCTTGAGCAACTGCGCGACGAAGCGCGCCAGCGTGTGCGTGCCGCCACCGAAGTCTTCTCAGATGACAAGGTGCCCGCCTATCTGCTGAATCTGGATGACAGTTATCGTCATGCCTTGGTGGTGGACGCCAGCCGTGCGCGCTTGTACGTTTATGAAAACCGTGCCGGCTTGCCTGTACGCGTGGCCGATTTCTACATCAGCATTGGCAAGGCAGGCGCAGGCAAGCAAAAAGAAGGGGACAACCGCACTCCAATCGGCATCTACACCATATCAAGTTTTAAATCGCCCCGCGAACTCACGGATTTTTACGGTGGCGGCGCATTCACCCTTTCCTATCCAAACGAATGGGATACCCGCCAGGGGCGCAATGGCCATGGCATCTGGATTCACGGCACGCCCAGCAACAACTACAGTCGCACCCCGCGTGCCAGCGAAGGCTGCGTCGTGCTGGCCAACGATGACCTGCGCCAACTGGGACAGTACATCCAGACCGGAAAAACCCCGGTCATCATTGCCGAACAAGTCGAATGGGTCGCCTACGATGTGCTCGACACACGCCGCAACGACCTGGCCGCGGCGCTTGATCAATGGAGAAAAGACTGGGAAAGCCGCGATACTGACCGACTGCTCAGTCATTACAGCACCTCGTTCCATGAAGCCACGCAGGATTTACAGTCTTTTGCGGCCAGCAAGTACAAAGTGAACGCCGCCAAATCGTGGATCAAGGTCGGACTCAGCAAACTCAGCCTGATGCTCTACCCTGAGCGTCCTGATTTTGCGCTGGTGACTTTTATGCAGGACTACCAAAGCAGCAACCTCAGCGACAGCACCCCAAAACGCCAATTCTGGAGCCGTGAAAACGGGCGCTGGAAAATAATTCACGAAACGTCTCTTTAAGGATATCCATGGTCAAGTTGCACACCAATCACGGCATTATCACGCTCGAACTCGATGCCGAGAAAGCCCCAAAAACGGTTGAGAATTTTCTGCAATATGTTCGCGATGGGTTTTTTGACGGCACGATTTTCCATCGGGTGATCGATGGTTTCATGCTCCAGGGTGGCGGATTCGAACCCGGCATGACACAGAAGCCCACGCGTGACACGATTGAAAATGAAGCCGCCAACGGTTTGAAGAATGAGACCTACACCGTCGCCATGGCGCGCACACCCAATCCCAATTCAGCCAGTTCACAGTTCTTCATCAACATTGCCAACAACAGCTTCCTCAACTTCACTGCACCTACCCCGCAGGGCTACGGCTATGCCGTGTTCGGCAAGGTGGTTGATGGCACCGATGTGGTCGACCTGATCAAGAAAGTAAAAACCGGCAGCCGCGCGGGCCACCAGGATGTGCCACTGGAAGATGTGGTGATCACCAAAGCGGAAATCGTCTGACGCCATTGGCAAAAACAGGCCGCACCTTTTTTGTTGCCGACCTGCATCTAACTGACGAACGCCCGGTCGCCACCGGGCGTTTTTTTCGCTTCCTGATCGAGGATGCCCAAGGCGCTGATGCGCTGTACATTCTGGGTGATTTGTTCGAAGCTTGGGTCGGTGACGACCATGACGAGCAGGTGGCGCACGATACTGCGCGCCAGATCAAGGCACTGGTTAATTCTGGCACACCCGTGTATTTCATGCATGGCAATCGCGACTTCATGCTGGCCGAACGTTATGCAACGTTATCTGGCATGACCTTGATCGATGATTCGACCAAAATCGATCTGTATGGCGAGTCCACACTGTTGATGCACGGCGACACACTATGTACCGATGACGCTGCTTATTTACGGTTCCGGAATAAGATACGGCGCCCTTGGGTTCTGGCTTGGTTACGACGCCTTCCTCTGTCCCTACGCCACCGCATGGCACGGCAGGCACGGGCGGGCAGCGAATCGGCCAAAGCTGGAAAACCGGCCGCGATCATGGATGTGAATAGCCATGAAGTGGTGCGGGTACTCCAGGCTCAACAAGTCAGCCGACTCATTCACGGTCACACCCACCGCCCTGCGCAACACCAGCACGTGGTCGACGGCCGACCCTGCGAACGATGGGTGGTGCCGGACTGGTATGCCCGTTGCGGCTACGTCGTATGCGACAGTGCAGGGTGTGCGCTCAATGTAGAAGATTTATGACGGTGCGTTGACCAACGGCATGCCAGCCGGGACGCGAAACAATTTGGGGTTCAATGGCAATCGGTTTTCACTTTCAAACTTCCGCGTCCGCCCGGTGAAATCACGCTCGTCCAGCGGCAATCCCAGCTTGAGTGTAGTGCCCGTCTCCCATACCTGAATCGCCAGATCGCAAGGATGCTGCATCGACGCGGGTGATTCTTTCCAAACGCGGTATTGCATGGATGCCAGGACAGCTTTGTATTCAGCCATTGCGCGCGCCGCGTCTGGCGCCGCCTGCCGGGCTGCCACCCCTTCGCTGCACACCACGCCCTCCACGGTAAGCGTGAACGACTCGGTTCCACGCTCGGACTTCCGGGTGTCTAGTTGAGACGTCCAGGTAGCGGGCCTGGCAGGCAATTTTCCACGTTTAAACACCATGGCCATCTTGTTGTCATGCACGACATGGATCACCTTGTGCTGCCGCCGGTCCAGCAGGATAAAATCACCCGCGTCTTCACCGCCATCCATGCGCAGAAAATTTGGCGTCACGAGAATACGTGTGGGATAGGCGACGGAACCTGAATCCTGATCCATATAGCGCAACACAGTCATGTCCGCGGCATGGGCCGTGCCCATGCCCAGCAAGCTCAACAACAAGCAACGCAATATCATTCCAACCCCCTTTTCAAATCGGCCTGAATATCGGCTATGGATTCCAGCCCCACCGCAATACGTACCAATCCGTCGCTGATGCCCGCTGCATCACGCTGCTCGAGCGTCATCCGGCTATGCGTGGTGCTGGCCGGGTGGGTGATGGTGGTTTTGGTGTCACCCAGATTGGCGGTGATTGACAGCAACCGGGTTGCATCGATCAGCTTCCAGGCAGCATCCTTTCCACCCCTGAGTTCAAACGCAACAATGCCGCCACCGGTTTTTTGCTGTGCCATTGCCAGTTTGTGTTGCGGATGCGAGGGCAAACCCGGGTAAAGCACACGCGATACCTGCGGTTGTGCTTCCAGCCACTGTGCCAGGGACAAGGCGTTTTTCGAATGTGCATCCATCCGTATCGTCAGCGTCTCCAGCCCTTTGAGGATCACCCAGGCATTGAACGCTGAAAGCGTAGGCCCAGCCGTACGTAAAAAGGTATACACCCCTTCCATCAAGGCCTGGCTACCCAGCACCGCACCGCCCAGCACCCTGCCCTGGCCATCCAGGTACTTGGTAGCTGAATGAATCACGATGTCGGCGTCCAGTTCAAGCGGTTTTTGCAGCACCGGCGAGCAGAAGCAGTTGTCGACTGCAAGCCATGCACCCGCCTCGTGGGCAATCGTCGCCAGCGCGCGTATATCGCTCACCTCGGTCAACGGATTGGATGGCGACTCGACAAAAAACAGTTTGGTGTTCGGCCGCACCGCCGCGCGCCATTCCGCCGGGTCGGTCGGCGACACATAGGTCGTTTCGATGCCAAAGCGTCCGAGAATATTGCTGAACAGCTGCACGGTTGAACCAAAGATCGAACGCGATGCCACGATGTGCTCGCCCGCCTTCATCAAACCCATCACGGTCGCCAGAATGGCGGCCATGCCGGAGGCAAACGCCACGCAACGTTCAGCGCCTTCAAGCGCGGCGAGCCGCTCTTCCATCATGCTGACGGTGGGATTGGTGAAGCGCGCGTAGATGGGTCCGGGCTGCTCGCCCTTGAAGCGCGCAGCCGCTTCCGCCGCACTGCCGAACACAAAACTGGAGGTCAAGAACATCGCCTCAGAGTGCTCGTTGAACTGGCTGCGTACGGTGCCGGCACGCACGGCCAGCGTCTCGATGTCGTATTCGTTGTTCATGTCAGTTCCCAAAATAAAAAACCCCAAACGGCAAATGCGTGTCGGGGTTTCCCTGGCGACGCTTTAGCCGAATTTATCAAGCGCCCGCAAGCTGAGGTTCAAATCGGCGCGTAAGTCAATTTACGCGCCGCACCGGAATCGGTCAACGGTTCGTTGCCAGATTCAGGTCGAGCTGCTGAGTAGACATGGCAGAGGGTGAAGGCGTTTCACCATTGCGCAACGATTCGATGTAATTCAGATACTCGGGGGTGACATCCCCAGTGATGTATCGGCCGTCGAAGCATGATGTGTCGAAGTCAGGAATGGCCGGATTCCCCGCGCGCACCACTTCAATCATGGCGTCAAGGTCCTGATAAATCATCGCGTCACACCCGATTTCGCGCGCGATTTCCTCATCATTTCGACCACTGGCGATCAGTTCATTGCGTGTTGGCATGTCGATACCATACACATTGGAGTAACGCACGGGCGGTGAGGCCGACGCGAAATAGACTTTCGCTGCACCGGCATCGCGTGCCATCTGCACAATCTCGCGACTGGTGGTGCCGCGCACGATGGAATCGTCGACCAGCAGCACGTTCTTGCCCTTGAACTCTTCGCCAATGGCATTGAGCTTCTGTCGCACCGACTTCTTGCGCAACGCCTGTCCCGGCATGATGAAGGTACGGCCGATATAGCGATTCTTGATGAAGCCTTCGCGGTACGGCACGTTGAGATGGTTCGCCAGTTGCAGCGCAGAGGGGCGGCTGGTGTCGGGAATCGGAATCACGACGTCTATTTTGAGATGCGAGAAATCACGGCGGATTTTTTCGGCCAGCGACACCCCCATGGCCAAACGCGTGCTGTAGACCGAAATACCGTCCATCACCGAATCCGGGCGTGCGAGGTATACGTATTCAAAAATACAGGGGTTGAGCACCGACTTGGCGCTGCATTGACGGCTATGCATCTGCCGCTGGTAATCGATGAAGATCGCCTCCCCCGGCGCCACGTCGCGCAACAGGCGAAACCCCAGGGTATCAATGGCCACGCTTTCCGAGGCGACCATGTATTCATGCGGCAGGACCTGGTCATTGACGCCTATCACCAAGGGGCGGATGCCGTGTGGGTCGCGGAACGCCAGCAAGCCATAGCCGGCGATAAATGCCGTGACCGCGTAAGCACCCTTGCATCGCGCATGCACGCTGGCCACCGCGCCAAAAATCATGTCCAGGCTCAACTTCTGGCCTGATGCGCGAACCTGCAGTTCATGCGCCAACACGTTCAACAACACTTCGGAATCCGAATTGGTGTTGACGTGACGCAAGTCAGAGCGGAACAGCGACTGTTTGAGTTCGTGCGTATTGGTCAGGTTGCCGTTGTGGCCCAGCACGATACCGTACGGTGAATTGACATAAAACGGCTGCGATTCGGCTGATGACGACGCACTACCCGCGGTCGGGTAGCGCACATGTGCCACCCCCATGTCACCCAACAGGTTGCGCATGTCGCGCGTGCGAAACACATCGCGTGCCAACCCAGGCTCCTTGTGCATGTGAAAACGGCTTTCTTCCGCCGTCACGATGCCGGCGGCATCCTGACCGCGATGCTGCAACACCATCAACCCGTCATACAAAAGCTGATTGACTGCCGAATTGGCAACGACTCCGATTACCCCGCACATGCTGTGCACCCATCCATAGAATTATTCAAAACGACACTCTCAAAACAACGTTTATTCAAAGCGGATGTATTTCGCCATGTTGGCCGGGATCAAAGGCAAGCTGAAGACGGCCATCCTTTGCAAGCTGCCAGATACGGCTGCCTGCTTCCAGAAATCTGTCCGGGGGAGCGAGGTCAATCCTGCGGCCAGCGTCAGGCCAACCAGGATCACCAGCCCCTTGGTCAATCCCAGCACGCCACCCAGCACCGTGTCGGCACTGCCCAGGCCGACCGCTTTGACCAAAGATGCCAGGGCGTGTCCCAACAACAGGACGCCGATCAGCACCACCAGGAAAATCACCGCAAATCCGGCAAAGTAGCGAATCGCGGGATTTTCGACGCCGATGGGCAACAGCGGCGCCACCATCAATGCGCCCCACTTGCCCAACATAAAAGCCAACACCCAGGCCACCAGCGAAAACAGCGTGTCGACCATGCCGCGCATCAAACCGCGCACCACGGTGAGGAGCAACACCAGCAGCACGATGATATCGAGCAGACTCATTGCGTCAGCACCTGCCCGGCCATGTTGTTTTCAGCAAGTTTCACCGCAGCTGCAACGGCAGCAGCGCGTGTTGGGTATGGCCCCACTCGAACCCGCGTCAAATTGCCGACTTTGTCGGTAAACGCAGGCAAGCCGGCGCTGGCTGCGCGTGATTTCAGTTTTTCAGCCTTGGAGGCATCCGACAGGGCAGCCAGTTGCACCACAAACACGTTGCTGACAGCAGCGGATTTGGTGGGAGGCTCAGGCGTTTCAACCGGTTTTACCGATGCGGGTTTGGGATTGGGCTTTGGCGTTTCAGGCTTGACCGTTACCGGTTTGGGCGCGGGCGCGGGCGCGGGCTGGGGCTCAGGCTTGTGGGCAGGGGTTGGGGCCGGCTGCTCCACAGGTTGCGACAAGACTAAGGGTTCGGCAACCTCGAGGGGTTCGTTCTGTCGTGTCGGCGCCACCGTTGGCGTTGGCGAGGGCGTGGGTTTAGTCGCCATGCGCACCGCCAGCACACTTGCAGGCGGCGGTTCGTCTTCCAGTAACAGCGGCAACGCGATTACCGCAAGCAGCGTCAGAGCAACCGCACCAATCAGACGGCGGCGGGCGCGGCGTTTAAGGTCATTTTCATTGCTGGGTAGCGGCATGATCAAGTACGGCGGCAACGGTGTAGAACGAACCGAAGACGAGGATTCTATCACCTTCATGCGCCGCGTTTCGTGCCTCATTGAGTGCAACGATCACGTCGGGCTGAACGCTCACCGGTGTGTTACCCGCATGAAGTGCCAGAATGGCGGCCAGGGTCACAGCCTCTTGAGCACGTGGCGAGTCAGGGGTACACGCCCACCAGGCATCAATATCATTCGCAAGCGCGGAGAACACAGCATCGGCATCCTTGTCGGCCAACATGCCGACTACGGCCAGAGTCCGTCCGGGGATAGCCTGCTCTTGAAGGGTAGCGGACAAGGCGCGCGCCGCTTCCGGATTGTGCGCCACATCGAGAATCACATCTGGCGCACGGGAAATCCGCTGGAACCTTCCCGGTGCCTGCGCCGTAGCCAAACCCTGATGGATTGCCGCCTCACTGACGGGCAAGCGAGCAGCAACTGTTTCCAGGGCTGCCAATGCACCCGCTGCATTCCCCAGTTGATACGCGCCGGCCATAATCGGTAGCGGCAGTGTGGCCCAGGTCAGCGAAGGTCCGCGATACGTCCAGTGAGCGGTCTCTCGCTGAATGAAAAAATCACGGCCCAGGCACTGAACATCGGCACCCAGTTCTTGCGCATGACCGAGCAGACTGGCGGGCGGTGCAGGATCGGCACAAATGGCCGGCCGACCCGCCCGGTAGATGCCTGCCTTCTCGAAACCGATCTTCTCGCGAGTGTCACCGAGATATTCCATATGGTCGAGATCAACACTGGTGACGATGGCCACCTCAGCATCGAACACGTTCACGGCATCCAACCGACCACCGAGCCCCACTTCGAGAATGGCCACCTCAACACCTGCCTCAATGAACTGGATCATCGCGCCCAGCGTGCCGAATTCAAAATAGGTGAGTGAGGTGTCGCCGCGTGCAGCGTCGACCTTTTCAAACGCCGCAATCAATTCAGCGTCTCGCGCATCGTGTCCTGCAATGCGCACCCGCTCGTTGTAACGCAACAAATGCGGCGAGGTATAGAGGCCCGTTTTATACCCTGCAGCAAGCAGGATGGCTTCCAGAAATGCGCAGGTTGAGCCCTTTCCATTGGTGCCGCCCACGATGATAAGTGGAAAATCCGGCGTGAGGCCAAGGGCATCTTTCACCGTGCACACCCGGTCAAGGCCCAGCTCGATGGTGCTGGGATGTAACTGCTCCAGCCGTGCCAGCCAACTGTCCAGTGAAAGCGCCGTAGGCGTTAACACGCGTTAGGAAACAAGCGCGTGGCGGCCCATCATCATCGCCAGCATGGTGGCGAGTTCATCGCGCATCTCGCGGCGATCGATGATGCGGTCGATAGCGCCTTTGTCAACCAGAAATTCAGCGCGCTGAAATCCCTCAGGTAATGTCTCGCGTACCGTTTGCTCGATCACACGCGGACCGGCAAAACCAATCAAGGCATTGGGTTCAGCCAAATTCAGGTCGCCCAGCATGGCAAAACTGGCCGACACCCCACCCATGGTGGGATCGGTCAGCACGGAAATAAAGGGCAAGCGGTGGCGCGACAGTTGCGTCAAGGCAGCCGAGGTTTTTGCCATTTGCATCAGTGAAAACAACCCCTCTTGCATGCGCGCGCCACCACTGGCGGAAAAGCAGATGAACGCCGAGTTCGACTCAATCGCAGCCTCCACGCCCAGAACAAAGCGCTCCCCCACGACCGAGCCCATCGAGCCACCCATGAACTTGAACTCGAATGCTGCCACCACGACGGGAACAGCCTTGATGCTGCCACTCACCACGACCAGCGCATCGGTTTCCGAGGTGCCGGACTGGGCATCCTTCAGTCGGTCGGGATATTTTTTGCTGTCCTTGAACTTAAGCGGGTCAAGGGGAGTGACATGGGCACCGATCTCGTGTTGCCCCTCTGGATCCAACAGCATCTTGAGACGCTGCCGCGCACCGACCCGATGGTGATGACTGCATTTTGGGCACACCTCCAGATTGGTTTCGAGGTCGGCCCGATACAACACTTCGTTGCACGCCGGGCACTTGGACCACAAGCCTTCCGGCATCGATTTCTTGTCCGCCAGCGCACGCCGCTTGATTTTTGGCGGCAATATTTTTTGGAACCAGCTCATTGTTTTCTCCGCTGCTTGAATTGTGTCAGCTTATTTTGAAGCCGCGTCCACACCCCGGCGCAGGTCCTGCACCAGTGCTTTAACGCGATTGATCACCTCGTCTTCGGGCGAGGTTTCGATTTCGTTCACGATGCGACTGCCTACCACCACAGCATCCGCAATCCGTGCTACGGCTTCGGCCGTAGCCGCATCGCGAATGCCAAATCCTACCCCCACCGGCAGTTCGCAGTGGCGCCGAATGGTCGCGATTTTACGCGCGACCTCTTCAGTATCGAGGTCCGCCGAACCCGTCACCCCCTTCAAGGACACGTAATAGATGAAACCGCCTGCTGCTGCAGCCACCCTTTCGATACGTGACTCTGGCGTGGTCGGTGACAATAGAAAAATGGGGTCCAGCCCGGCAGCCTTGAATACATCCGACACGCCAAGCGATTCCTCTGGGGGGATGTCCACAGTCAACACGCCGTCAACGCCTGCGGTCTTTGCGGCCAGCGCAAATGTTTCGTAACCCATGCGTTCAACCGGATTGGCATAGCCCATCAGCACAATCGGCGTCGTCGTATTGCTTTTGCGAAATTCCGCCGACATCGCCAGTACATCCTTCAGCCCGACTTTGTTTGCCAATGCACGCTCAGATGCGCGCTGAATCACTGGGCCATCGGCCATGGGATCAGAAAACGGTACGCCCAGTTCGATGATGTCTGCACCCGCTTCCACTAGCGCATGCATCAACGGTACGGTCAAGCCCTTGCCTGGGTCGCCGGCAGTGATGAAGGTGATCAGGGCTTTTTTGTTGTGCGCCTTGAGCGCGTTAAATGTCTGGCCGATGCGGCTCATGGTGTTGTCTTCTGAAAGCGGTTCAATTGGGATGTAATGCGGGTTTACAGCGTGATGCCCGCCACTTTCGCCACGGTGTTGATGTCCTTGTCGCCACGGCCGGACAGGTTAACCAGGATGATCTGGTCTTTTTTCATGGTTGGCGCGAGCTTTTTGGCATGGGCAACGGCATGGCTGGATTCCAGTGCCGGGATAATGCCTTCGAATCGGCACAGGTCGTGGAAAGCCGCCATGGCTTCGTCGTCGTTGATCGCAACGTACTCGGCGCGACCCGCATCCTTTAAATAGCTGTGTTCGGGACCGACACCGGGGTAATCCAGCCCAGCGGAAATCGAGTGGGTTTCAATGATCTGGCCGTTACCGTCCTGCATCAGATAACTGCGAAATCCATGCAGCACGCCCGGGGTGCCGGCGGAAAGTGGCGCAGCATGCTTGCCGCTGGCGATGCCTGACCCGCCGGCCTCGACACCAATCAGACGCACGGCTTCAAACGGAATATAGGGATGGAATATCCCGATTGCATTGGAGCCGCCACCCACGCAGGCGACCACGGCATCGGGCTGACGACCCGCCAGTTCCGGCATCTGGATGATGCACTCACGGCCGATTACGCACTGGAAATCACGCACCAGCATGGGGTAAGGGTGGGGGCCGGCGGCAGTGCCCAGAATGTAAAAGGTGGAATCAACGTTGGTCACCCAGTCGCGCATCGCCTCGTTGAGTGCATCTTTCAGCGTTTTGGAACCCGATGACACCGGCACCACGGTTGCGCCAAGCAGTTTCATGCGAAAGACATTAGGCGCCTGGCGAATGACATCTTCTGCGCCCATGTAAACCACGCATTCCATGCCGTAGCGTGCCGCGACGGTGGCCGATGCAACCCCATGCTGACCCGCGCCGGTTTCGGCGATCACACGCTTTTTGCCCATGCGCCGCGCCAGCAGCGCCTGCCCAATGGTGTTGTTGATCTTGTGTGCACCGGTGTGATTGAGGTCTTCGCGCTTCAGGTAAATCTGCGCGCCACCATATTGCTCACTCAAGCGTTTGGCGTGATAGACCGGGCTTGGCCGACCCACATAATGTTTGAGTTCGTATTCAAACTCAGCTACGAACGCCGGATCGTTTCGTGCCCTGTCATATTCGACGCGCAATTCTTCGAGTGCCGCCATCAGGGTTTCAGCGACAAAAATGCCGCCATAAGGACCGAAATGGCCGCGTGCATCTGGGAGGTCTGTGAGTTTCATCAAGCTTTTGCTCTCGCAATAAATTGCGCCATTTTGTTCGGATCTTTGATGCCCTTGGCGGCAACTTCTGCCCCATCAAGCATCCTCACTGCTGCTTCGACGCCCGAAGACACATCCACCGCCCATGGGCGGACGCGCTGTACGGCTTCGGCGACGTTATCCGGCGTGAGCCCGCCCGATAACACGATCGGCTTGGTTAAATTCGCCGGAATCAGGCTCCAGTCGAAGCGTTCCCCGGTACCACCCGGTACGCCAGCGACATAAGCATCAAGCAACAGACCGCGTGCAACATCAAAGTCAGCTACGTATTTTAGCAAATCCGTGTCCCGATTGACGCGCACTGCTTTGATGTAGGGCCGGCCGAAGCGCGCGCAATCCGTTGGCGTTTCGTCGCCGTGGAACTGCAACAAGTCGAGCGGCACTGCCTGCAACACGGACTCAATATAAGCGGGCTCTGCATTCACGAACAAGCCCACCGACTGTACGAAAGGCGGCAGCGCGCGTACCAGCGCTGCTGCCGCCTCGATCGTCACATGACGCGGGCTGCGTTCGTAGAACACAAATCCCAGCGCATCCGCCCCGGCATTGCAGGCAGCGTGCAAATCCTGCAATCGGGTAATGCCGCAGATTTTTACGCGTACAGCCATCGGTCAGAGGTTTCCGGCAAGGCAAAGTGCGCAGGATACCGGATGTGCGTCAGATACAGGCCGGCGGGATCGAAGGTGGGGGCGGCAAGTGAGCGATCCCGGCTTTCCAGAACCATCTGCGCCCATTCGGGTGACCGAGCGCCCGCGCCAACCTGGATCAGACAGCCCATAAGGTTGCGGACCATGTGGTGCAAAAAACCGTCGGCCAGAAAATCGCACAGCAGGTAATCGCCGCGCCGCTCGATCTTGATCCGTCTCAGGTCCTTGGTCGGTGATTTGGACTGGCAGGCGGCAGCGCGAAAGGCTGAAAAGTCATGCAGCCCGATTAGCCGGGCTGCGGCAGCATTCATTGCGTCGACATCCAGCGGGCGGTGATACCAGCCGATCAGTCCGTGATTCAGGCCGGGCCGCACGGCATGGTTGAGCAACACATAGCGATAGCCGCGTTGATTGGCGGAAAACCGCGCATGGAATGCATCGTCAAGCTCACGCGCCCACAGCACGGTCACCCCCGGTGGAAGGTGGCTGTTGACGCCACGCACCCACGCAGTCAGCGGACGTTCGACATCCGTATCAAAGTGCACCACTTGAAGCGCCGCATGGACGCCCGTGTCGGTACGACCCGCTGCGATAATACGGATGGCTACGCCCGCGATCGCAGCGACTGCGGTTTCGAGCACATCCTGCACGCCACACCCCTGCAGTTGGGACTGCCAACCGCAAAACCCCATCCCGCAATACTCCAGACCCAACACGATTCTCATATCCATTCGGCCTCATGCCAGCACGAACCACACCCCAAGCAGGCCTGCCAGTATGACGGCGCTGTCCCAGGCTTGCCAGTGTTCGGTGTGTAAAACATAGGTGGTTGGCTCGGATTCATCCGCTATTGGCACACGCAACGCATCCAGCCAGCGCACCGGCTTAGGAGCATGTTCGACATAGTCCAGGGTTAATCCCAATCGCACAGCAAAGGCGCGACGATCGAAACCCAGCCACGTCAGGGGAGTCACCAATACATATAAACCGAATATCAATCGAGAGCGGGCGGTATAAGCCAACAGCACCGACAGCCCTGCCAACAGAAGGACCAAACGCCCCACGCGCCACGCGCCTTGTTCCATGCCGACCAGGCTGGGGCTGGCCCACCCCAGTGACGGCCACAGCATTGCGCCCGGCATGCTGTAAGCGTAGGTGAGCAGCAACACGACCATCAACCAGCGGGTGCGGCGGAGCAGGCGCCATCCTTCAGTTCGGACAGGGTAAAACAGAAAGGCCGTCGCAGTGGCGACGGCCAGAAAAGCAAATTGCGGCATGACAGCGCGTTCTACTGCCACTGCCCACCCGCACCACAACAGGATGCGGGCGGCCGGATGGGGGAACTTAGCCAAGCGAGCTCAACATGCCCTTTGCATCGGATTTCTGCTTGTCACTGCCTTCGGACAGCACCTCGGTGAGGATTTCACGCGCGCCTTCCTTGTCACCCATTTCCACGTAGGCACGGGCGAGGTCAAGCTTGGTGCCGACTTCATCGAGTTCGAGGTCATTGCCACCCGCATCGCCCAGATCAAGATCGAGGCCACTGAAATCGAATTTGCTGTCAGGGCCATTTTCTTCTTCCAGGCCCAGATCCAGATCCAGCGCGTCATCCTTCGAGGTCGGCACATCCAGGTCCGGCAAATCGAAATCAAGCCCTTGCGTATCCATTTCCACGTAACCCGTCTCGGGGGTGGCAGATGAACCGGCTGGGGAATCGAAGTTCAGCACCTGCCCTGCAGACTCAAACTCCATGACCGCAGTCGGCACACCAGATTCAGGCTCGTCTTCAGCCAAGTCGACTAACGGAGAATCATCAATATCCTCAGCGATATCCTCAGCAGTGGTCTCCTCTTCAAATCCTACTGCCCCCCCTACAATTGCTGCAGTCGCTGCAACGGTAGCGACTTCAGCAACCGGGGTATTACCCGATTGCACGCCGCCATAAAGCGGGTTGGTCGGATCGATGCTGCGTCCCATTTCACAGGCTTTATCCCACAGCGGGCTAGACTTGCTGCCCAGCGCAGCGTAAAGCTCACCTGCGACTGACTCAAATGCAGCCGTGTTGTGTCTGGCGGCATAGATTTCCAGAAGCTTGGAACGAATCTCGTGACGGTCAGGGTTTTTGTTGATGGCTTCCTTGAGGATTTCCTCAGCCTGCACATCGCGACCATAGGCCATGTAGACTTCAGCTTCGGCAATGGGATCTACATCATGCGTATCGATCGTACCCAGACCCGCCTGGCTGAAATCGGTCAGGAAGGAAGTGTCCCCCGTGTTGACGCTGCCACCCGAAGCGGCACCAATCACCGAGTTCGGGCGAACTTCACCGCCAGTCATGATGCTGTCTTCCATCACGGAACCACCCGTTTTACGGCGGCGCCCCCCGCCGGCCATCATCCACCACAGCACGCCGCCCAAGCCCAGGGCAGCAAGGCCACCACCCCAATACATCGGGTTGGCAAGCAACGGTGCAAACCAGTTTTCAGTCGCTTCAGGCGCCGCTGCAGGCGCCTTGACGATAGGAACAACGGGGACGGGTTTCTCTTCACTGGGTGCCGGCACTGGAGCCGGCGCAGCCGCTTCAGGAGCAGGCGCTTCGGTCTGCGCTTTTTCCTTCATTTCAACCAGCTTTTGCATGTCCTGAATCTGTTTTTCCAGCGTGGCAACACGCTGACCCGATTCTTTCAATGCCTTTTCGCGTGCGGTTGCATCCTCTTCCTGGGCGCGCAGTTTGTCCTGCAAAGCCCGCGCTTCGTCGGCCTTGGCCGCCGTAGCCGCAGCGGTTGGCGGCGTGACTTTGGACAGTTTCAATACGTCCTTTTGACTTTCTGGCGCCGGTTTGGCGCGGTCTTCAACCTTGGGCGTAATCTTGCCGCTGCTGGCTTCGCCTGGCGCAGCTTTCGCTTCGGGCGCATCACTGACCGCACCCGCCAGCTTCTGGCGATAGGCACGCCAGTCGTCTGCTTGAAGCTTGAGCTCTCGTACGGCTTCTTTTTGCGGAATTGCAGCCACTTTGTCTGCCGGCGGGACGCTGAGCGTCTTGCCTGCCTTAAGACGATTCACGTTGCCGTCGAATGCCTGGGCGTTCTCGCGATACAGCCCGAGCAAAGTTTGCTCCAGGCTGACGCCTTCACGGCGCACACGGCTGGCAATGTTTCCCAGCGTATCGCCCCGTTTGACGAGGACGCTGTCCGGTGCATCAGGCTGCGGCGCGGGGGCGGGTTTGGGTGCCATCTCCGGGGCCGGCGCTTTGGCTGCGGCGGGGGCCGGTGCTGCCTGAACCGGCGCAGCAGGAGCCGGCTTGACTGCGGCCGATTTGGGTGCAGGGGCCTGAGCGGGGGTCGAAACCACCACCGGAGCCACGGTTTGCGGGCTCGCCATCCCGGGCGGGTCGAGCAACAGGGTGTATTCACGCACTAGTCGCCCTGACGCCCAGCTCAGTTCTACCAGAAGGTCGATGAACGGATCGTTGACCGGACGGCTGGAGGAAACCTTCAACACGGCTTTGCCATTCGGTTTTTTCTCGACCGAAAAGCGCAGCGTAGAGAGAACCGGCGCGTATTCGACACGCGCATCACGGAACGCCTGGTCGGAAGCCAGCGTGGCTGAGAGACTCTCGAGCTCCGCTTTATCGGCCGAAAATAGCTCGATCTCAGCCGCGAGCGGCTGCCCCAATGAAGAGGTGACAGACAGTTTGCCCAGCCCGGCGGCATTCGCCATCAGCGGCGCGGCGATCAGTCCGGCGGCCACCAGTTGGATGGTGAAGCGCTTCAATTTCATCCGTTTCTCCCTATTCGCCCCGCCAAGCGGAGCTGTTGAATACTTAACGCCACTATTGACGGCTCGGCAGACGCAATCTTTAGTGCATATATCACACCAGCCCTAAGATTTTTATCTTCCGGCCTTAATTTATCGGGCTTCCAGCAGGATTCTCAGCATGCGGCGCAAAGGTTCTGCCGCCCCCCACAAGAGCTGATCGCCTACGGTAAACGCCGTCAGATATTGCGGGCCCATGCTGAGCTTGCGCATCCGCCCGATCGGCACAGTCAGTGTGCCGGTCACTGCTGCGGGGGTCAGTTCACGCATGGTGAGTTCGCGATCGTTCGGTACCACTTTCACCCATTGGTTGTGCTCGGCGATCAGGCCGTCGATGTCGGCCAGAGGCACATCCCGGGTCAACTTGATGGTGAGCGCCTGCGAATGGCAGCGCATCGCGCCTACGCGTACGCACAGGCCGTCAATGGGGATGGGGTTATCGCTGCGGCGCATGATCTTGTTGGCTTCAACCTGGGCCTTCCATTCTTCCTTGGACTGGCCGGATTCAAGCGCAACGTCAATCCACGGAATCAGATTGCCGGCCAGCGGCACTGGCCAGGCATCGACCGGATAGCGGTCAGAGCGGATGAAGTCGGCCACCTTGCGGTCGATTTCGAGGATGGCTGAAGCTGGATCGTCGAGCAGGTCTTTGACTTCGGCATGCACCGCGCCCATTTGCTGGATCAGTTCGCGCATATTGCGCGCGCCGGCGCCGGAGGCGGCCTGATAGGTCATCGGCGACACCCATTCGACCAGCCCGGCATCGAACAGGCCGCCCATCGACATCAGCATCAAGGACACCGTGCAGTTGCCGCCAACATAGGTTTTGACGCCGTTGGTGATGCCGTCCCGGATGACATTGCCGTTGACCGGGTCGAGAATAATGATGGCCTCGTCCTTCATCCGCAGCGTCGAGGCCGCATCGATCCAGTAACCAGTCCAACCGGCTGCGCGCAGCTTCGGATACACGTCCTGGGTGTAGTCGCCGCCCTGGCAGGTGATGATGGTGTCGCACTGCTTCAGATCGTCGATGCTGCTGGCGTCTTTTAACGGCGGAACCTCACGACCCATGTCCGGGCCCTTGCCGCCGACGTTGGACGTCGTGAAAAACACCGGCTCAATATGGTCGAAGTCATGCTCTTCACGCATTCGCCCCATCAGCACGGAACCCACCATCCCGCGCCAGCCGACCAGCCCTACTTTCATCATTTTCGTCTCCAGAATTCGTGTCTGCGAAGCGCTTCAAGCAGGCTTCGCGTGATAATCAAAGCGCCTTCACCACCGCATCGCCCATCTCGCTGCATGACACATTTTGCGTGCCCTCGGTCCAGATGTCGCTGGTTCGCAGGCCTTGAGAAATCACATTCTTCACCGCGTTTTCAATCCGATCAGCAGTGGCCAGATCGGCGAAGGTGTAGCGATACATCATGGCCACCGACAAAATCGTCGCCAGCGGATTCGCCATGTTCTTGCCAGCAATGTCAGGCGCCGAACCGTGGATCGGCTCAAACATGCCTTTGTTGTTTTCGTCCAGCGAGGCCGACGGCAACATGCCAATCGAGCCGGACAGCATCGACGCTGCGTCAGACAAAATGTCGCCAAAAATATTGCCGGTCACCATGGTGTCGAACTGCTTCGGCGCCCGAATCAGTTGCATCGCCGCATTGTCGACGTACATGTGGGAGAGTTCGACCTCGGGATAGTCTTTCGACACCTCGATCATCACTTCCTTCCACAACTCCGAGCACTCCAGCACATTGGCTTTGTCCACCGAACACAGTTTCTTGTCGCGTTTCATCGCGATGCCAAATGCCACATGCGCGACGCGGCGCACTTCGGATTCGGCGTACAGCATGGTGTTGAAGCCGACACGCTCGCTCCCCCCGGTTGGGCTTGGCCTGACTTCAATACCGCGCGGCTGGCCGAAATACACATCACCTGTGAGTTCGCGCACGATCATGAGATCAAGTCCGGACACCACGTCCGGCTTCAGCGAAGAAGCCGATGCGAGTTCGGGATACAGCAGCGCCGGACGCAGATTGGCAAACAGATTGAGTTCCTTGCGAATGCGCAGCAGGCCGCGCTCAGGGCGCAACGGGCGATCCAGCGCGTCGTACTGTGGGCCGCCGACAGCGCCAAGCAAGACCGCATCGGCCTCGCGTGCGAGTTTCAGCGTGGCGTCCGGCAGCGGATCACCTGCCGCATCGTAGCCCGCACCCCCAATGGGTGCGGTTTCCATCTCGATTTTCGCGCCTTCAGCGCGCAACACTTCGAGCACCTTGACCGCTTGCGCCACGATTTCCGGGCCGATGCCATCACCGGGTAAAACTGCAATTTTCATTGTTGGGGTCCACCAAATAACCAGGGCGCTTCCTGCTTTCGTCGCGCCTCATAGGCATTGATCTTGTCGCCTTGTAACAGCGTGAGGCCAATGTCATCCAAGCCGTTCAGCAAGCGATGTTTACGTCCACCGTCCACATCAAACTGGATGACTTCACCTGAGGGGGTTGTCACGGTCTGCTTGTCCAGGTCGACCGTCAAAACATATGCTTCGATTGCCTCGCATGCCTTGAATAGCTGGTCCACTACGGCCGCATCCAGAACGATAGGGAGGATGCCGTTTTTGAAGCAGTTGTTATAGAAAATATCAGCGAAGCTCGGCGCGATAATGGCGCGAAAACCATAGTCTTCCAGCGCCCATGGGGCATGCTCCCGACTGGAGCCGCACCCAAAATTCTCCCGCGCCAGGAGTACTGAGGCTCCTTTATAACGAGGCTGATTCAGTACAAAGTCAGGGTTAAGCGGTCGGTCATGATTCGACTTGCCCGGTTCGCCATGGTCAAGATAACGCCATTCATCGAACAGGTTGGGTCCGAATCCTGCGCGTTTGATCGACTTCAGAAACTGCTTGGGAATGATGGCATCGGTGTCGACATTGGCACGATCCAGCGGGACCACCAAGCCATCCAATACAGTGAATTTATTCATGATCTTCTTTCTTCTGCTTGTCGCCGTGCACTTTCTTTTCGATCCACTGGCCCGCGGTCTCCAGTCCTTTGCCCGCTGCGGCCGCACCTTTCTTCAATCCTTTTTCGGTGGCCTCGATACCCTTTTCAATGCCGTTCCCTGCAGCCTCACCGCCTGTTTTGACGCCGTCACCCACTTTCTTGGCGACCCCTTCTTCAGCGAGTGCCGGCTGTCCAACAAACAACCCCAGCATTAGCAGCATGAATATTTTCTTCATCGCGACTCTCCTTACAACTTACGCACATCGACGAAATGCCCGGCACAGGCCGCAGCGGCAGCCATCGCCGGACTGACCAGATGCGTCCGCCCGCCCTGCCCTTGCCGCCCTTCGAAATTCCGGTTGGAGGTTGAGGCGCAACGTTCCCCCGGTTCAAGTCGATCGGCATTCATTGCCAGACACATCGAGCAACCCGGCTCGCGCCATTCGAAACCGGCTTCGATAAAAATCTTGTCCAGCCCTTCGTCCTCGGCCTGCTGTTTGACCAGACCGGAACCGGGCACCACCATCGCCAGCTTGACGTTGGCTGCGACCTTGCGGCCACGGGCCACACTGGCGGCTTCACGAATGTCTTCAATCCGCGAATTGGTGCAGGAGCCGATGAACACCTTGTCCACGGAAATTTCGGCAATCGGGGTGTTGCCCTGCAAACCCATGTATTCCAGTGCGCGCGTCCAGTCCTGCTTTTTAATGTCGCTTGGCGCATCGGCAGGATTCGGCACTCGACCGTTGATCGTGGTCACCATTTCGGGCGAGGTGCCCCAGGTCACCTGCGGTTCAATTGTCGCCGCATCGAGTTCGACCACGCGGTCAAATACGGCATCAGCGTCTGAATGCAGGGTGCCCCACCATGCAACTGCTTGCTCCCATGCAGGGCCTTTGGGTGCATAAGGCCGGCCCTTGACGTATTCAATCGTCGTGGCATCCGTCGCCACCATGCCGGCGCGTGCACCGGCCTCGATGGCCATGTTGCATAACGTCATGCGGCCTTCCATGGTCAGCGCACGAATGGCCGAACCGCCAAATTCGAGCGCATAGCCGGTGCCACCGGCCGTGCCGATTTCACCGATGATGGCGAGTGCAATGTCCTTGGCGGTGATGCCACGACCCAACGCACCTTCGACGTTAACCAGCATTGTTTTGGACGGCTTCTGCCACAGACATTGTGTCGCCAGCACGTGCTCGACTTCGGAGGTACCGATGCCGAACGCCAATGCGCCAAACGCGCCATGGGTCGAGGTATGCGAATCGCCGCACACGACCGTCATGCCGGGCAGGGTCAGACCGGCTTCCGGTCCGATGACATGGACGATGCCCTGGCGAATGTCGCCCATTTTGAATTCAGTGATGCCGTATTCGGCACAATTGGCGTCCAGCGTTTCCACCTGCAGGCGCGACACAGGGTCGGTAATGCCGTGCGAACGGTCGGTTGTCGGTACATTATGGTCGGGCACGGCCACCGCCGCATCGACGCGACGCGGGGTGCGGTTGGCCAGCTTCAGGCCTTCGAACGCCTGCGGGCTGGTCACTTCGTGCACCAAATGACGGTCGATATAAAGCAGCGTAGTACCGTCATCTTCGACGTGCACCACATGGGCGTCCCACAATTTCTGAAATAAAGTTAATCCGGACATACAGGCAGACATTCGATGCGAAAGACCAATTATTTCATAGCTTGGCAGGTGCAGGCACGGTTTTTGTTTGGCCCCATAGGGCATATACCGCCCATGCCAGTGCTGCGCTGACGGCCGCCAGGGTAAAGGTCCACGCCGATCCGAGGCTATCCCAGGTCAAACCGCTGGCCAATCCGCCAATCGTGCCGCCGACGCCGTAGGACAGGCTGGTGTAAAGCGCCTGCCCACGCGCCTGATGGCGTCCGCGAAAATGCTGGTGGATCAGCGCTACCGCCGCCGCATGATAGGTACCAAAGGTGAACGCATGCAGTGTTTGTGCGCCCCAAACCACCCAGGGCGACTCCACCCCCCAGGCGATCAGCAAGAAACGCAGCACAGCCAGTGCGAAGCTCGCCAGAATTAGGTGGCGCGGCGTCACTTGCGCAAAAATCCGGGGAATAATCAGGAAAACCCCGATCTCGCACAGCACGCCCAGCGCCCACAACCAACCAACCGTGGATTTATCGTAACCGTGGTCGACCAGATAGATCGAATAAAAGATGTAATACGGGCCGTGCGTGACTGCCATCAGCATGCAGGCCACCAGCAACGCCGCCACCTCGGGGCGCTTCACGATTTCCCACACTGAATGCGCGTCGGTGGGATGTGGCAGGATCTCCGATTCGGGGATCACCCGAGCAAACACGGCGATGCCCAGCATCACCACCAGCACCGCCCACGGCAGCCAGCTGATCGGCACATGGTCGAAGGCATACCCCAGGCCCACCACCACCAAAATGAACCCGACCGAACCCCATAGCCGTATCAGGCCGTAGTCATCGGTCCGGTCACCCAAGTGCGACAGCGTCATTGCCTCGACCAGTGGGAGTGAAGCGCTCCAGAAAAAGCCCAACGCAGCCATCACGCCGAACAGCCACCAGAAACTGTCGCTGACAAACACCCCGGCAAACACCAGCACGCTACCGATTGCGGCAATTTGCACAATTGTGGTGCGGCGCCCGGTCAAGTCCGCAATGTGTCCCCAGATATTGGGGGCAAAGATCCGCATCACCTGTAACAGCGACATCAACACACCAATTTGAAATGCGTTGAATGCCAGCGACTGCAGATACAGGCCCCAGAATGGCGACATTGCACCGACGAAGGCAAAGTAAAAGAAATAGAAACCGGACAGACGCCAGTAAGGGAGAGTGGGCATGGATACAATCTGCCGCTGCTGCGGCCGTAGCGCAGCGCGCATTATGCGGCCTACGCCTGGACGCTGGATACGGGTACGAGATGATTCAACGCGACGCTGCGGTTGTCTCAACGTCAATTCAAGCGAACAAATCAGGCAAATTTATGTGTTGAACTCGTTGTGATCTCAATGGTTTTTGCAGTGCTCATATTGCCTCCGCTGATAAATGAACGCGAACCCTGTTCAGCCTATCAACTTACAGCGGGATTCCAACCACAAAATATGCTGGCACCCACCTTTACAACATGTCCCCTAGCCCATTCCACTAGAAAACAAACTTGAATACAGGTGATGCCTGACCTATTTTTAAGTCACGCACATCGTTAATGAAGGAGATAGCCATGCTGCACACTTCAACCGACATCAATCAACTGATCAGGCAACCTGTATCTGACCCGGATTTCCCCCATGCCCCGATGGAGTGGACACGCGAAGACGCACTGGACGTTGCACGCAAAGAGGGGCTTGCGCTCACGGATGACCACTGGGAAACCATCCGCGCCCTGCAAGCTTATTATGCTGCGCACGAGAACGAGTCCACCATCAATCTGCGCAACCTGCATGACGCGCTGGAAGAGCATTTCCACCAACAAGGCGGTCTGAAGTTTCTCTACACCCTGTTCCCGGGCGGCCCCATTGCGCAGAGTTGCCGGCTAGCCGGACTACGAGCCCCATTCATTGCATCTGACCGGAGTTTTGGCACGGTCGCTTGAGCCCGCTTCAAGGGGGAGCAACATGCTCAACGTCCTTTTGCAGCACCTCTAATCACTAGACAGAAGTCAAAGGCAGATTTTGCCCTTGCGGGCCAGCGATATCGCTGGCCTTTTTACTTTCCTGTCATCTTCACACGCCCCAACACCCCAATTCGTTCTGATCGGCCAATCTTCGCTTGATCAATGACTTGAATGCCCACATACTCAACTGAGAAGGTTACGCGTTCAAACGTGTCAAACTGACTCCCGCAATGAAGCCAATACTGATTAACTACATTCTGCTGTGGCCCGTTCTCCCGACACCTCGCCGGTCAACCTTCATAATCTGAAGCTGGATGACGCTTGCGCTTTATTGCAACACGATGCGCAGAACATCGAGCAGGAAGCAGGCGAGCCGGACACGGTCTACTTGCAGCGGTTGATCGATGGTTTGTGCGCCCTTTCGCTCAGAGACCCGTTAACCGGACTGAACAACCGCCGGCATTTCTGTTCGGTACTCGAACGCTCTATTGATGTCGTCGCCCGTTCCGGTGAATCGGTTTTACTGCTGTTGCTGGACATTGACCATTTCAAGTCCATCAATGATGGTCATGGGCATCTCGCAGGAGATCAAGTGCTGCGTGAAATCGCCAGTTGCCTGGCCCGTTGCCTGCGCCCCATGGATACCGTGGCACGCTATGGCGGTGAAGAATTCGCCATCATCCTGCCCAACTGTCGGCCGGTTTATGGCCTGGCCGTAGCCGAACGGATTCGTGAAACCGTTGCGGCGCTCTCTATCCCAGTTTCTCCGTTACTCTCGCTCAAGGTCACGATCAGCATAGGCGGTGCCTATGCTCCGGAGTGGGTCCGCTCGACCACCGATTTGTGGATCGAGCGTGCAGACAAACAACTCTACCGAGCCAAATCTGAAGGCCGCGACAAGGTTTGTCTGGATCAACCCCGTGAACTCTCGGTCAGCGCAGAAGAAAAAGGATTGTTGTTTGGCCATCTGCTGATGGACGAGGCCAACATCCAGGAAAACGTACCGAGCGATGCGACCAGTGACAAACAAAGCAACGCTCCCAAGCGAGAAAACGCATGAATGACGGTCTGACCCCCGACGCAGAAATTTCAAACACACCCAAGGTTCCCTTGAAGCCCCAGGGCAAGGTGCTTGCGGTTACCAGTGGAAAAGGCGGGGTGGGCAAGACATTTGTCTCTGCCAACCTTGCTGCTGCTTTAGCCAGTCGCGGTCACCGGGTGCTGGTGCTTGATGCTGACCTCGGGCTGGCCAATCTGGATGTCGTGCTCAACCTGCACCCCAAAGTCACACTGCACGACGTGTTCACGGGCAAGGCCAAACTTGACGATGCCATTCTTCCCGCACCGGGCGGGTTTTCTGTTTTGCTTGCCGGCTCCGGCATGGTGGAATATTCACGCCTGACCACCGAGGTACGCGATGAATTCCTGCGCATCATCAGCAGCCTGGTACCCCGGTTCGATGTTGTGATAATGGATACGGGTGCGGGAATTTCGGACGTCGTGCTGTTTGCGGTTTCACTGGCATCTGAAGTCCTGATGGTGGCCACGCCCGAACCTACCTCGCTTACCGACGCTTACGCCACGATCAAGGTTCTGGTAGGCCAGCAACAGCGGCAAACCGTTCGCCTTATCGTCAATCAATCCACTCGCTCGGGTTCGGGCCAGGCGATCACGAATCAACTGCAACAAGTGCTCGATCGCTTCGTTGCAACCGATCCAGAGCACCCCATCCAACTGATTCATTTGGGCGATATCCCGGTCGACCCCGAAGTCCGCCAAGCGATCATGCGGCGCCAGCTGATGATGCAACACACGCCTGACTGCCCCGCTGGCAAGGCCATTACCCAACTCGCTCGCTCACTGGAAAGAACGGTTATCCCAAAACCCGCGTAAACCGGTGAAAACCGAAAGACTATGAAGGGTTTGATCCTGATGCCGGGGCTGCCATGACCAGAGACTTCACCCTTTCTGGCTCCATGCGCAACAAGACGCCAATTTCACGATAGTCGTCCGGCAGGGCTGCGTTATCCCAGCCTTGCGCGGAATGCCTTGCCAGGTTGACTGCCAGGACAACATTGCGCACCCGGGGTACCTGTGAAAGCTCTGGATTCATCATGTTCTGCAACAACTCAGGGAGTTTCCATTCCCGTATCAACTGACGCTGCAACTCAACCCCAGTGAATCCCATGACGGCTTGCTGCACATCCGCACTTCGCAAGGTGGTATCGGCTATCTGGCGCTTGCGAATTTCGAGCATTTGCTCAGGATTAAAACTCCACATCAACATTTCTGCGACATGCGATAACAAAGCCGAAACCAGCACTTCCTGAGCATGTAGATCATGCAGACGCAATGCCCAGTCAAACGCATAATCCGCTGCACGCTGCGCTCGCCGCACGGTTTGCAGCAGACAAACCAGCGCATCGAGATGGTCACGTAGCGCCTCTTCCACCACTGGTTTCGCGGGCACCGCCAGAAAAAAACTGTCCAGCCCCATCATCAGCAACATCTGCTTCACGTCGACCAGTTCATACGCTTGGCTATTCCGCTTGTGCACTTGCATATAGCGCAGTAATTTCAGCGTCATCAGCGGATCATCGGTCACCACATTGGCGATGCTGCTGGCGTTTAACAGGCCTTGGTTCTCGCGCTGGCGCTCCAAGTTCCGTGTCGTGTGACGCAGTACCGGAATATCGGCCCGCCCAAATAAAGCGAGCCAATCTGTCATGTTTTTTGTTTGTTGCATTATCAGCCCTCCTCATCACTACAGCATGACACTAAACGTATGGTGACCCTGGGTGAGTGACCCGTACATTCGACAAACAGGCACCCACACCCCGCACCAACGCGATCCATACCGCTTAATGGATCTATCGGCCCAATGGGCCAAGCCTTAAGGGTCGCGAATTCCTACCGGCTCGAACACCCGCCAGCCACCCTAGTGTAATGCTGCCGCAGGACCCGTTTTGACCAGTGACATCACCTTGTTAGGCTCCATGTGCAAAAACTCGGCTATTCCACGGAAGTCGTCTGGCAACGCGGCGTCATGCCAGCCATTGCTGGAGTGACGGGCAAGACTCACGGCCAGCGTCACATTGCGCACCTGCGGCAACCCGGCTTGATCCGGGTCCATCAAGTCCAGCAGTAATTCAGGTAGCTGCCAGTCGATAACGAGTTGACGTTGCAAATCGATTCCAGCAAAACCCAACACCTGTTTTTGCACATTGCCACTCCGTCGGTTTTTGTCGAGCGCCTGCCGCCGCCTGATTTCGATCATCGGGCCCGGGTTAAAGCACCACATCAATATTTCGGTGACATGCGTAAGAATTGCCGACACTTTGATTTCTTCGGCGTGCATATTGTGAATCCGCTGCGCCCAATCAGCAGCGTAATACGCTGAACGCTGCGCACGCCGGACCGTCAACAAAAAACACGCCAGCGCATCGGCATGTCCCTCGAACTGATCTTCTGCGATCAGCGTGGCCGGCACTTCCCGGAAAAAGGTCTCGATGCCCATCATCAACAGCATCTGTTTGACGTCGAGCAGTTCCTGCATTTGATGACGTGATTTGTGTGCCTGCATATACCGCAGCAGTTTGACTGTCATCAACGGATCGTCCGTCACCACATTGGCAATACTGCTGGCATTGAGAAGACGTTGATCGGCACGCAACACTTCCAACGCGAGGGTGGTTTGACGTAAAACAGGAATATCAGCCTGCGCAAAAAAAGCGAGCCAGCCAGCCATGTCTTCCGGTTGCTGCGACATCTTCATCTCCTGACGTTTCAGCGTAATGTTCGTACTGAGCCCAACCGTATCATTACAGACTGTCTTGTTAGGTGTATCGGTCCAAAGGGCCCAGTCTTGAGTGGGTCAACCCGCCTGTGGCTTGTGTCCCACGCTAACCAACACGTCAACATTCAGCCCAATCCGGCCATCCGTAGCAAAGCGCTCGATCTCAATCTGATGCTCCTGTTTGAACCGAGCCAGTTCACTTTCTGATAATTGATTGAGGAGGCCCCGAAACGCGCTGAACCACAGAATATCCCACCACTCACCAAACCCTGTCAGGTCATAGCCCACTTGCACAGCCTGGGTCGTCACCTGATCGATCCCGGCTGAAGCATAAAGCGCCTGATGTTTCGCAACTTCATCCAGCCGCTTCCATGACAACGGTGGAATGTCCACACCGTATTCCCGAATACGATCAATGAACGCTGTCGACATTGGCTCCATCACCTTACCGGTAAAGCTGGTTATTCCGATTGCGCCACCTGGCCTGACGTGGCCAGCAATAACCCTGATGGCCGCCTCCATATCTGGCAGGAAAAATATGCCGAATCCGCAGCACGCACCGTCGAAAACTTCACCGCCGAAATCCATTGAATCCAGATCAGCGCATTGAAATGACACGTTGTCGAGCTGACGGTGTGCGGCCTTCGCACGCGCCTTGTCCAACATGCCTTCCGAGAGATCCACGCCGGTTACCTGCCCCTGACTCAAACGTTCAGCACAGGCCAGGGAAACGGCCCCTGTTCCGCAGGCCACATCCAGAATGTGTTCGCATCCCGTCAACGCCATGCTGTCAGCCAGACGATCCGCTGCATGTACAAAAAACCGCAGGGCCGGATTGTCATAACCCGCCGCCGCTACGTTGAAGGTTTCTTTCAGCTTGAATTGTTGCGTCTGTATATCCATTAATGAAACCCCCTAATACCAGTTAATGCGTTATCCCAAAAAAGCACTGCGTCGAATACGTCACCCGCAATACCCATAAAGGCTGCACTTTGCGCCATTCCCTCTCAAGCACACCATCCGAGAGGGAAATCATTCCTATCCCGGATGTGCCTGCTGAAGGGTAAATTATTACAAGTTGCTGGAGGAGAGAAGCAGCAACAGCATCACAAGCATCGCCATGGCGGTTCAGGTATGCCTTGCGAAAAAACCCATCCGCTCTATCTTGTCCCGCTATTCAGGATTCACGGCACTAGGCAATGGGTCGCGCTCGTGCGAGATAGTTGTCTGCCAGGGCCTTGTACAACGGTCGGGGGCAAATCATTCGCGACACCGCGGTGGCCAGCAACGTGGCCAGCATGAGGGGTACCACCATATCGTGGTTGTCGGTCATTTCCATCACGATAACAAAAGCCGTAATAGGCGCCTGAACCACACCGGCAAAATACGCCGCCATACCGATCACCACCAGTGCGCCCGGATCTGCCTGCGTCACCAGATTCGCTACTGCCTGGCCAATACCGGCGCCAGCCGACAGACTTGGGGCAAACAATCCCCCGGGAATTCCGCTGACAAAGGACACAAACGTTGCCAGTATTTTCCACAACCCATATTCCGCTGAAACCGTACCGGTGCCTTCCAGCAAATGTTTGGCTTCATCGTAGCCGCTGCCATACACAGCGCCACCGGAAGCGATACCAATCAAGGCCAGCACCAAGCCACAAACAGCCGCAAACCATACCGGTTTGGCCCGCATGAATTGTCCCGATCGTCCGGGCAAGCCATGGGTGGAAAAGGCCAGCAGCAGGCGACTGAACCCGCCGCCCAATACCCCGCCAGCAAGGCCGCACAGCAACACACCCAGCCACCCGGACGCCCCATGGAGCGCAGCGTTCGTCGCGCCGAAATAGGTGTAATTTCCCTGCACATAGACAGCGGCCAAACCCGCAATAATGACTGCTGTCAGCAAGGTGCCGCTGGAACGTTCCTCAAACGAACGCGCCATCTCCTCGATGGCAAATACGATTCCTGCCAGCGGCGTATTGAAGGCTGCCGCCACCCCGGCACCGCCTCCGGCAACAATCAGGCCTCGCTCCATGAGATGTCGGGGAAAACGCACCAGCCAGCGCAGGTTGTAGAGCAAAGCCGCACCAATCTGTACGGTGGGTCCCTCGCGGCCGACGCTGGCGCCTCCGGTCAAGGCGGCACAGGTCAACAGCGCCTTGCCTAACGCCAGCCGCAAGGACAGTACGCGGTCACGCGCTTCACCCTCTTCCATGCGTATCGCGGCTATCGTTTGGGGAATGCCACTGCCCTCAGCACCTTTAAAGTAGCGCTGTGTCAGCGCTGCCACGCCAGCGAGGGTCAAGGGCGTGATCAACAAAGGCAACCAGGGCGAAACCGCAAGCGCGCTGGAACAACGTGTGAGCGTAATCGCTCCCCAGTGCAAAGGCCGTAGCGGCCAAACCCACAACGACGGCGCCGCCCCAAAAAAGCATGTGACGTAACCACAGGCGGGCTGACAGCAGGCTGACACGGTGTCGTTTTTGCAGAGAGGGGAAGCCGGGTTTAGACCATTTCATTGAAGACAAATAGTAACCCGCGGCCTCATGCTTGTCCGCGCTTGCCGCGAAGGCTTACACAGTCTGTATGGATAGTTGCTCGTTCAGAATGCGACGAACAGGCTCATTCGGCTGCCTTACCGTGTACATGTATCCACGTTGCCACCCCTTTCGGGAACGTTTTGGATGCAGCAACTAGCCGAGTGCCTGTTGACAACAGGTGTGTCATTGCAGCCGCATCAATCGGCCGACTAATCCAGTAGCCTTGAGCCGTATCACATCCCATCGCCTGGATGACATCGAATTGCGCCTCGGTTTCAATCCCCTCTGCAACGGTCTCTTTTTCGAGTGCCCGTGCCAGGGCAATCACCGCACGAACAATGGTGGCATCTTGGGGATGTCCGAGCCCATCAACAAAGGTTTTATCGATCTTGATGGTGTCAGCAGGAATCCGCTTGAGATAACCCAGAGAAGAATAGCCCGTGCCAAAGTCATCAATCGCGATGCGAATACCCAGCGCAGACAGTTCACCCAGAATTTTGATACTGTCTTCCGGATTCAGCATGGCTGCACTCTCGGTGACTTCCAGTTCGAGACGTGCAGCTTCCAGCCCCGTTTCGTTCAAAGTGGTCATTACATGTTCTTTCAGATAGGGATCCTGAAACTGTTGTGTTGAGAGATTCACGGCCACCCGGAAATCCAGGCCCGATGCTATCCACCGCGTCATCTGACTGCAGGCGGTGTGCAACACCCATTGCCCCAACGGAATAATCAAACCCGAATCTTCTGCGACCTGAATGAATTCTATGGGCGATCTCAGTCTTCCATCTGGCATAACCCAGCGTACCAAGGCCTCAACGGCCACGACCTCACCGCTTCGCATACTGACGATTGGTTGGTAAACGAGCTGGAAAGCTTCATTTTGCAGGGCGTCACGCAGCTCATGTTCCATTTCAAGCCGCTCACGTACCCGCAAACCCATCTGATCTGCGTAAACGGTATAGGCGTTTCGTCCAAGGCGTTTGGATTCATACATCGCCGTATCAGCGTGCTTCAGCAGGGTTTCAATATCGTCCCCATGCTTGGGGTAAAGCGCAATGCCAATTGAGGGCGTAATGCGCAAAGTCCGGCCATTGATCTCGAATGGGATACTGAATGCATCAAGTACTCGACGGGTAGTCAATATCGCACCCGGCTCATCGCTGCCAGGCAATATCAACAGGAACTCGTCACCGCCAAACCGGCCCAACACATCCTCCCGACGCAGCAAAGGCTGTATCCGCTTGGCCACTTTGATCAGCAGCGCATCGCCCACTGCGTGCCCCAATGTGTCGTTGATACCCTTGAATCGATCCAGATCAATAAATAGAATCGAGAATGGGATTGTGCCCGCGCTGGAGGCAGCAATATTCGCCTCCAGGACGCTATTCAAACAACCTCGATTGGGCAAGCCTGTGAGTGCATCCCGCTGCGCCTGCTCAAGCAGTTCATTGCTGTGCATCCGCTCACGCCGGGTAACGCGATAAGCAATCACGACAAAAAGCCCAAAGAACACAAGAAAGCTGATCAAAATGGGGGCATTATGTCGCCACCAGCGATCCACAATGGTTGATGCAGGCGCCGAAACGTAAGCATACAAGTCCATGTCAGTCAGTCTGGAAAATGCACCTATCCGCTGCGTGTCTCCGGTGACCCAGGCAGAACTGGCAGGAAAGTAGCCCTCAGTAATTGCAGGATTTCCCGAAATCAAGCGCGCGGTCGGGCCGGGCAATATCTTTCCATAGGTTGCCTGGGCATCGGCTAACGGGAAACGCGCCTGTTGGAAGCCATCGGGGCGCAACAAGCCGATGTAGCTCCCCGATGGAACCGGCAACTGGTGCAGGAAGGTGCCTTCTTTTTCCAATGGAATGGACGCCTGCACAAGCAATTTGGGTTTGCCATCTCGCCCCCTCACTACATGGCGGACCGAAAAGCGCCATACCTTGATGGCCTTGCCCATTTCTGGTGGCCCCACGGTGTAAGGCAACGGACTGCCCATGTCCTGGAGCAACTGCTTGATATAAGGGGGATCCAGTCGAAAATCTGGCAGCGGCTTGCCGGGCGGGACGGCTGTATTAAGCAGCATTTCACCGTCCGGCGCGAACACCACGACAGCGCGCACTTGCGGGTGTCGATGCTGAAATGTCAGCAGGTAGGTCCGCAAGCTTTCGGGATTTTCGCGCAACGCGGGCTGGTCAAGTAGTTCGCCCAAAGGGGCCAAACCATTACCCAATTCATCGAAAAAAGCCTGCGAAGCCGAAGCCAGAAAACGAGAAAGCGTCAGCAAATTATCCTGGGCGTCTCGTTCTTCACGCTGCCAGCTATACAGCCCATATGAAAACAATGCGGCAGTGCCGACCAACAGAAAGGTCATTAAGGCATTGCGAAGCAGGCGGGAAAATGGGGCGGCTTTTGGCACGCGTATTTAAGCCGATTGGATGGGAGGCATAATGGTTTATCGACAAAACCCTCAATATTCTTGAGGAATCATCAACCTTGCCATGCGTCGGCGAGGGCGTCAAAACATGCGATGACCTGCCGTTTCCCAGGCGCGCCCGATTCCACTTGATGGGTCTCGCAGGGCGAGGCCCATCAAAGCCTGGATGTCCGCTTTGCCAAGTCCAATACGGACACGTTCAAGCAAAGCATCGCCACCTTCGTGACTACATTCGGCACTCAAGAACTCAAACGCACATCCATCCAGTCGGTTGCATGGATCCGTCAAGAGTCAAACAAGGGTTTATCTGGGCTGCGAACGCTCTTCAAGAATGAGCCATTTCCCCTCTTTCAGCGTCATCAGCATCGATTTTGTCGTGACGTCACTATAGCCATCAGACTGGTATTGTTGCTGGAATCGCACGCTTGCCTGATTGCCGGCAATAGGACGCACTTCAGCATTGCTGATTTGTATCTTCATGCTGCCCGATTTTTGGATGCGCGACTCGCGCTGATTGAGCCACGCTTCGTGGCTGGTCTGGTCCCCCAGATAATTCGCGACGTAAGCCGCCAGATAACGGGGGATATCCTTGCTTTCCCATGCACGACGCCAGTTTTCCAGCGCATTCAGCATGCTCTTCTCGACACTTTGGGGTTCAGCGGCTTGTGGCGTGGGCATTACAGGTGAAACAAGCTTGGCCGGCGCTGTAACATTTTGGGGCACGCGCGTCGTGGCAGATTGCGGCGTGAGTTTGTTGCTGTTGAGCGTGCCCATTACCTGGTCGTCAAAACTCACCTTGCAACGTGGTCCCGCCGGGATGGCATGGTCCGGATTGGCGAGTTCCAGGCGTACACGGAAAGTATTGCTGGCACCATCGATCAATTTATCGACCAGCTTGACCGTTGCCTCGACGGGAAAAGCATCCGGTAATTCGGGCACGACCGTGGCAACCATCCCGGTTTTTATTTTTCCATAGTTGGCGGCGGGAACCATCACTTCAATGTGCAGCGGATTGATGCTGACCACCCGGGCGATCGAACGGTCTTCAACCCGCTCTCCGCTGGATAAATACCGTTCCGCCACGATGCCACTGATCGGACTGACGATGGTGCGCTGTGCCAGTTGGCTCTTCGCCAGGCTCATTTCACGATCCCAGACGCGGCTCTGTTCGCGGGCTTGAGCCAGTTTTTGTACCGCCACCCGCTCTTCGGTGCGGGTTTTATCCAGCGCTTGCTCGGAAATGAATTTTTTCTTGATCAGATCTTCTCCGCGCACGGTACTTTGACGTGCAAACTCCAGTCCCGCGATGGCGGCCTGAACATCAGCGTCAGCCTGGGCACGGCTTCTGGCAACATTGAGCGCAGCGCGCTCAACATCGTTACGCAGTATCGCGATCACCTGGCCTTTCTTCACGGTGTCACCGCGTTCAACCCTAAGCGTCTCGATCACACCCGTAACTGAGGTCCCGACCTCCGCAATTTTCGATGGCTGAATCAAGCAGACCAGCGGCTGGGCAGCGTAGGCGGGCAACCCAATGCCGCCTATCGCACAGATCACCAGTATGCGTGGGAGGGTATATTTAATAGGACTCATTGGATGCTGTCGTGCCTGAACTGGATAGAGAAGTACAACCGATTTTCTGTTTCAACATATCGGCGAATTCATGGGAAGGCACCGCGCGGCTAAACAGGAAACCCTGGATTTGGTCGCAGCCATGCAATTTCAGAAAGTTCATCTGTTCGGGGGTTTCCACTCCTTCGGCGGTGACCTTCAGACCCAGCCCGCGTGCCATGGCAATGACCGCACCCACAATTGCCGCGTTACCGGAGTCATCCGGCAGATCACGAATAAACGTCTGGTCGATCTTGATCTCATAGAGGGGGAACTGCTTGAGGTAAGACAGCGAGGAATACCCCGTTCCAAAATCATCCATCGACAACCGCACGCCCAATGACTTGATCGCGTTCAGCATCTCGATATTGGCTTGTGCATTGTCCATCAACAGACTTTCGGTCAACTCGATAATCAGGTTGTTGGCATTCAGTCCGCTGGCTTGCAACGCGGATTTGATAATGAAAGGCATATCGCCACGACGGAATTGCAAGCTGGATACATTGACCGACACCGGCAGATTGCAACCGGCCTGCTGCCACTTCACCGCCTCCTTGCAGGCATTATGAATTACCCGTTCGCCCAGCGGCAGGATGAGGCCGGTCGCTTCCGCCAGAGGAATGAATTGTGCAGGAGAAATAAAACCCATCTCGGTATGGTTCCAGCGCAGCAGTGCTTCTGCACCGACTATCTGACCTGTCGCGGTATCCACTTTGGGCTGGTAATACAACTCAAGCTCATCATTGTTGATGGCCCTGCGCAGCGCGGTTTCAAGCTTCAACCGCTCAAAAGAGCGTGCATTGGTCTCCGCCGAATAAAAGGAATACGTGTTGCGACCATTCTGCTTGGCATTCGCCATAGCCAGATCAACATGGGTCAGCAAATCGGATCCCTGCTGGCCATCCTGCGGAAAAAGCGCGATCCCCACACTTAGGGTAATGAATAATTCATGCCCGCCCAAAACCAGTGGCTGCTTCATTGTTTCCAGCAGACTGCGTGCGACAGCCGATGCCGCCTCGGCATGGTCGATTTCAGCGACCAAAACCATGAATTCGTCTCCCGCCAATCGGGAGAGGCTGACCGCGTTGTCACGTTCGGTGATCCCGTTGGAAGTGTCAGACTCACGCAGCGCCTGCGCCAAGCGCTGAGAAACCAGCTTCAATACTTCGTCGCCCATTTCATGGCCGAGGGTGTCGTTGATCTGTTTGAATCGATCCAGACCAATTTGCAACAGTGCGGATTGCTTATTGTGCCGATGGGCCAGCTTCAGGGTCCAGGCCAGGCGCTCCAGGAACAGTTGCCGATTGGGCAGACAGGTGAGCGCATCGTGATAGGCCAATTGATCCTGATAGGCCTTGAACGCCAGCGCGTTACGTATCCGTAAAACCAGTTCACTGGAATCGACAGGCTTGGCCAGAAAGTCAGTTGCACCCAGTTCCAGCACACGCAACTTGGTGTCCGAATCGTTGGCGGCTGTCAACACAATCACGGGCATGTAGCGGAGTGCAGGATCATTTCGGACTTCCGCAAGCAGCTCAAAGCCAGACTTGCCCGGCATGATCAGGTCCATCAACAGGACATCGGGACGAAGCTTGAGCATCATGTCCAACGCCTGCGTTGAGTCTTCCGTCGTCAGAAAATTGGTGTATCCCGCATCTTCCAGAAAGGCCTGTACCACCTCGATCATGATCGGTTCATCATCGACAATCATGACCAGGGCATCTTTCAATGAATGCAACGAGGTCAGCCGTTCACGCGGCTCTGCGGTCATGCAGTCAGCTCCATATACATTGAGGTTGATTGGGTGATGGGCGGCCATGGTCACGACTCAGGGCTGACTGGAACGGTCGGGGAAGTCACGGTGCTATCCACTTCTACCAGGGGACGTACGATGCGCGCACTCAGATCGCGCAATTCTCCAATCACCTCGTTAATCCCTTCTTCGGTACCCGCCTTGGCCAGTTGTTCCAAACTCATGGCAGGCTCGGTAAACACATCAAAACCCACCGTGCCCCCGGCTCCCTTCAGCCAGTGGGCCAGATCAGCGAGCGCCTTGAAATCCTGAACTTTCCAGGCATTTTCCATCGCGTCCAACTGGCCGGACAGGCGGTCGACAAACTTGACGACTGCCGGTCGCAAACGGGGATTGCCAGCCAAACGTGACACCACCGCTGCCCGGGGCACGCTACCTGCCTTATAGGTGGTTATCGGCAAATGGCTGGCTTTCTTCAACCCCGGGACCACCTGTTCGCCCCCGATCAAGCCGGCTACCATCTCCATCAGTTTGTCCAGATCAATCGGTTTGCTCAGATAAGCCGTGAATCCTGCGGCGAGGATCCCCTGCTCAAAGCCCTTCATGGCATGGGCGGTGAGCGCCACGATGGGAGTTTGGACCCCTCGGCTACGCAGTAGCTGGGTGGCCGTTTCACCGTCCATCACCGGCATTTGCAGGTCCATGAGTATCAGATCATAGGAACGGGCCATGACCATCTCCACGCCCACCCGACCATTTTCCGCCTGCTCAGTCAGTGCGCCTGCCTCTTCCAGCAGCAGGCGCACCAGTTCCCGATTTTCTTCGCCGTCATCCACTATCAGCACGCGAACTTTTGGCAGCTTCCATTGAGCGCCGACAGGTAAAGCATGCACCAACAGTTGTTGAACCATTTCCTCGGGTGAACGTAACTTAAGTTGTTCTATAGGCCCGGCCGGCAAGGTCAGGCTAAAAACGCTGCCCATTCCAGGGGGACTTTTCGCTTCGATGTCCCCGCCCATGGCACGGGCAAAGCTGCGGCTGATTGTCAAGCCCAGCCCGGTGCCGCCAAAGCGACGGGTGATTGACCCTTCAGCCTGAGTGAAGGGTTCAAATACGCTTTCCAGCTTTTCGCTGGCAATGCCGATGCCCGTATCCCTGACTTCGATTTGCAGTTGCGCGATAGGCCGCGTGGGCAGAAAGCGCAACGAAACGCTGACGCCCCCTTTTTCGGTAAATTTGATCGCATTGCCGATCAGGTTGGTCAGAATCTGGCGCAGACGAGCAGGGTCTGTTGCCATGCTTTCGGGTATCGACCCTGCACACTCAAGATCGATATCGATACCCTTCTCGGCCGCTTTCACACCCTGAGCCTGCACGACTTCTCGTGCTATCTGGTAGGGCGAACAATCGATATGTTCCACTTCCAGGCGACCCGCCTCGACTTTGGATAAATCCAGAATGTCGTTGATGAGACCCAGCAAATGGGTGCCACTGGCATGCACAATATCCAGATGTTTGTGGTGTTCGGCTTCGTTCTTGGCCTGACCACGCCGCAGCAGCTCGGTAAAGCCGAGAATCGCGTTCATCGGAGAGCGGATTTCGTGGCTCATGTTGGCAAGAAACTCGCTTTTGGCCAAATTGGCGGTTTCCGCCTCCTTCTTCGATTTCATCAACTCGATTTCTTTTTCTTCCAGCAGCGTCACATCGTCCAACGACACCATTACACCGCCGTATTCCCCTTTTCCCACCAGGATAGGCGAGCAATTGGTCATGAAAGTGCGTCGCTTGCCGTCCGGACCGGTGAGCCACAACAGAGTGTTGCGCGAGGGCGTGCCCGTTTGTAGCGCTAGTTGCCATGGGTAAGTGCCTGCGGCGGGACGCCCGCCCGACTTGTCTTCCCACGGCAGGGTGTCGGCGCCGATGCCGGTGAGTTTTTCCTGTTTGCGATCGAGCAAATCGGCAAAGGACTGGTTGGCCAAAACGATCTGGTTCTTGGTATCCATGACCAGGAGACCTTCCGTCAGGTTGTCGAGTGCCGAGCGCACGCGCTCGGGAACCGCACGCGAGGGGTCCAGATGCTTGAGCATGCGCCCGAGATAAAAGTAGAACAATACAAAACAGGTGATCGAGAGAAACAGCGTGATCTGTACACGCGGGTCATACAGGATGGCGACCAGGCCATCCGGCCGCAAAGGCTTGAAGGCCAGCTCGACGTTGCCCCAGGCTTGTTCGCCGGCATAAATCGGCACCAGTATGTGCGACTCGTTGGAGAACTTGCCAGCGGCATCCCCCCACAGGTTGGTATGGTCGCCCCATGAGGCCAGGATCTCGCCGTCAGCAGTGCGGATCGCTGCTGACAGCAACCCCGGGTTACGTTCAATAACGAAACCAAGCGTGCTTTGCAATTGTTCGGTCTGCTCCTGGCTGATCAAGGCGGTGCTGAAGGCCGCAATGGATTCTGCCAGGCTGGCGCGGCCTTCACGGATCGCCCGGTCCTCGTCTGGAACCATGCCAAAGAAAAACATCAGAAACAGCAGGCTGGTCATCAGGGACACCAGCCCCATGCTGATATACATCCGTGCGCTGATTTTTCGCAGGAGGCTTTTCATTGCGGCACCTCATTCGAGTCGTTCAGTATCGGTTCAATTTTTTCATTGGATTTTTTCAGCATGCTTTCCAGTGAGTCGTCTTCATCGTCGTCGGTTTTTTTGCCGACGAGGTGACCCAGAATCGGGAGTGGGTCGATCAGCCGCCAGGCGGGCAATGAGGTCAGCAGGCTGGACAGCAACACGCCGCCGCGGACCAGCCATATCACGTAGCCCACCGATAACCCGGTGGAAACCGCCAGTGTTGAGGCAACCACGTTCTTGTCGAGATTCAATTGTTGCCGAATGGCATCCTGCAATTGATCCAGTTGCTGTAGAAAGTTGCCATTGCCGAGGCTGTTTTGCAGCATTTGCAGGGCGCGTGAATCGCTGCTCAATCCGCCCAGCATTTGGTTAAGGGTCACGAGCGTGGGCAAGGTAGGCGCGTTGTTCCGGTTCACCTGGCCGTCAATAAAAATCATCTGGGCCGGTGCGGCTGCCGCTTCACTTTGATAAACAACGGTCACGCTGGCATCACTGGTATCGGCCGTCGTTGTCGCCTTGGGCAACCCCTCATTCGGGGCAGCTGACGTGGGCAAGGGTTTGGCCTCTTCGGCATCCGCTTTTTTGTCAGGCGTCGCCTCGGGAGCGGGCGGTGCAGGCGGGCCGGGTAGCGTGACAGTCGGCTCAGCCTTGTCGGTCACAACCAATTGAACCGCTAATGTATGGGTACCTCCGTTGCCATCGCTCACCGTCACAACAACCTCATAGATATTGTCCAGGTTGGCATCCTTGGGTAGCTCGTAATCCGGCACAAACTTCAGACTCAGCAGTCCAGTGGCCGCCTCGATCGTGAACCAGGCGGCATCCGCACCCCCGGTAATCGAGAAACTGAGCGTATCGCTTTCCGCATCGCTGGCCGTTACGGCAATCGTCACAGGCGTTTCTTCAACCACAACATGCGTGCTGCCTGATGTGATCACGGGTGCATCGTTACTGCCGGTAATCGTAATGGTCAGCGTGGTGCGGCTGGTGGCGCCGGCCGCATCCCGCATGGTGTAGTTGAAAATGTCGTCAGATGTGTCCCCTGCCGCCAACGCCTTGCTGGCTTCGCCATTTGCGATATAGCTATAGCTGCCGTCGGAATAGAGGGTAAGTGTGCCAAAGGAGGTGGTAAGCGCTCCAGGCGTGCCGGGCGAAACTGCCGCTGAAGATGAGCCGGCCTCGATCAGGATGACCGCATGCGGATCGCCGGCGTCTACGTCCGTGTCATTACTGAGCACCCCCAGCGCGGCGTCCTTGGTTAGCGTCGCGTCCTGATTGACAGCCCCGTCGTCGCCGTATGCCACGGGATCGTCGTTCACCGAAGTCACCGACAGCGTGACAGTGGCAATATTGGAAGTCAGTGATCCATCGCTGACCTGATAGGTAAAACTGTCGCCGTTAATGCCAATGCCATTGAAATTGGCATTCGGCGTATAGGTGAACGAACCATTACTGTTGAAGACGAGCATACCGTTGGATACACCGCTGATCAGTGTCGCGGTCAAGATGTTTCCATCAATATCCGTATCGTTGATTAGGACGCCGCTGGCCGGAATGGACAGGACGCTGTCTTCATCGACGGTGTAAGCATCATCGTTGGCAACCGGTGCCATGTTGGTATCGGCAACGGAAATGTTGAGATTGGTAATACTGGTGCCACCCTTACCATCAGAAACCTGGTAGGTGAAGCTATCGACAAAACCGCCAACAGACCCGCTCACGTAGAGCAGGCTGCCATCCGCGTAAAGGGTAAGCGTGCCATAGGCTCCGGTTACTGGCACGCCAACGTTTCCAATCAAGCCATTGACCTGAGTAACGTAAAGCGTGTCTGCAGACGGGTTGGTGTCAACATCGATGTCATTGCTCAGAACGCCCGTTGCCGTGACATTGAGCGTGTCGTTCTTGGTCACCGCATAATTATCGGTATTGGCGACCGGCGCATCGTTCAAGCCGTTGACGGTGACGGTTAGCGTTGAGGTCGCTGTGGCATTCTTATCGTCCTTGAGGGTGTAGGTGAATACGTCCGTCACGACCTGCCCGGCAGCCAATGCTTGCGCCGTGGTCGCATTGGGCGTGTAGGTGTAGGACCCGTTCTGCCTGATCAGCAGGCTGCCATATGCACCCGTGATCGTGACGCCGCCTGCTGTGACGGTGGATGGCGTGCCGACCGAACCCGCGAGGATGTTGATCACGGACAGTACGGCGCCCACATCGGGATCGGTATCGTTGCCGAGCACACCGGGGGCCACGCTGGAAACCGGCGTGTCTTCGTCGGTGCTCGTTGCATCGGGATTGGCAACGGGCGGCGTGTTGGACAACTCATAGCTTTGCCAGAACACGCCCTTGTCGTCGCCGGGGCCGTTACCGTCCCAGGCGACAACAAGCTTGCCCGCGCTACTCATGGCGGAGGAAGGGTTCTGCTGGTCGCCGGAGGTGGTCGTATTGACCCGAAACTCGCCTCCATCCGCTGTTCCATTTGCAAAGTAACGCTGAGCATAAATGCCATAACTGCCGCCGTTGTCCTGACCGTCACTGGTCCAGGCGATGACAAAATTCCCGCTGCCATCCATGGCTACCGTAGCCCGGTCCTGGTGCCCTGATGTATAGGTGTTGACCCTGAATTCAATTCCAGTTGCGACGCCGCTCGGATCGTAGCGTTGTGCGTACACCCCGCGATTGCTGCCGTCTTGGCCATTACTCGACCAGGCAATGACAAAGCTGCCATTGGGCGCCATTGCAATGGCCGGCTCGGTTTGGTCATTGGATTCGTAGGTGTTGACGCGGAATTCGCCGCCCAGCTTGACGTCCGCCGCGTTGAAACGCTGGGCGAAGATGGCTTTGCCGCTGCCGCCGGTGTCGCTCTGCCAGGTAACCACATAACTGCCGGAATCCTTGATCGCCACAGCCGGTGCGTATTGGCCGGAGGATGTATTGGTATTGGCCTGGATTTCATTGCTGGTCGCCGCTCCGGCACTATTGAAGTGGCGCACATAGATATCGCCGCCGTTGCGGTCATCCTGCCAGGCAACGACAAACTGCCCATCAGCCGCCATGGCGATGGCGGGAGTGGTTTGGTCACCCGAAGGGGTCAGATTGACGATGAACAGTCCGCCAGTTTTTGCACCTGTTGCATCGAAGCGCTGGGCAAAAATTCCATAATCGATTGTCTTGCTCTCCCACACCACGACAAAGTTACCGGACGAATCCATGGCGACAGCCGAATTGAGCTGTTTATCTTGTGTAATCGTGTTGACCAGAATCTGACCGCTGATTGGATTGCCTCCCGAATCGTAAATTCGGGCAAAGATGCCGTCCTTGTCACCATCCTGAGCACTGTCACTTGTCCAGGTCACAACAAAAGCACCGGAGGTGGGATTCACTGCCACCGAAGTATTGTTGTCTTTGTTTGCTGTTGTGATGTTTGCCAGGGTTTCGAGCAGGCCTTGCCATTGTGACGGGGTCGTCGCATTCATTGCCAGCCGGGTTTCGATGTGGCCTGCTGTGAACTCCAGATCCCAGTCGCCACCCGAGGCGGTATTTCCGGTAAGCGTGTTACTTGCAGCAACGTCGGTTCGGATCAACTGGGATAGACGTTGAACGAAGGCCTCGCCCTCGGCGCCCGTGGCCACGTCGCAGCCATAAATCAGCCAGTCTGCATCCGCATTGAAGGCGGCACCCCAGGCGGTAATCTCGGCCGCACGGCTATCGAGGCTGGCCGCATCAAGCGGGCTGTTGCCCAGCTGCAGGGAGCCCGGTCCGCCATGCGAGATCAGGTGCACGGCATCGAGGTTGCCGTACTGCTTGAGCACCTCTGAGATCTGCTCGATGCCGTCGCGATTGGCGTCCAGCACCACGACACTGAAGTGGCGGTCGCTGCCGGCCTGACCAAGAATATCGGCCAGCAGGGTTTCGTAATCCTGCACGCCGGAGTCGATGATCACCAGTTCATTGCGGATGGTGGCGGCCACGCTGGAAAACTCGCCATCGGACTGGATCACGCGGTGCTCGGGCGCGGGCGACAGACTGTCGAGCGCAAATGGCGCGAGGTCGGCCGAATACAGGAGGCGCGGTTCCAGTTCTTCGATCAGCGCACGGCGGCGGAATAGTTTATTCAACATGGTTATTCCCGGAACATCGCCTGGCGATCCAGTTGTCGATCCTGATTCTGAAGTTGCGCGCGCTGGATCTGCTGACGCGACTCTTCCATGCGCTGAACATATACAGTGATCACCCGGCCCAGCCAGCTGGGAAGAGCGCCGTCAGCTTGCTGTGCTGATCTCGCCGAGATTCGCTTGAGCCAGGCTGGCAAGGCGCGCTGTATCAGCGGGGATTCGAGACTCAACAAGGCATCCACGCTGCCGGGGTCGCCTTGGCGTGCACAACGCCCTTTAAGCTGCCGGTCTATGCGGCGCGCACTGTTCATCTGACAGGAAATAACGTGTAGACCACCACGCTGTGCAACACCCTGCTCCAGCGGAATATCCGTGCCGCGGCCGGCCATGTTGGTGGCGACGGTGATGCGGCCAGCATGTCCTGCCAATGCCACCACATCAGCTTCGTGTTGATCGTTGCGCGCATTGAGCACGGTGTGCGCAATGCCCAGTCCGCTCAGGTGCGCGGACAGACTTTCTGAGTCGGACACGGAGTCGGTACCGATCAGTACCGGGCGGCCCATGCGGGTGAAAATATCCACGCGTTCAGCCACTGCCTGCCATTGTTGCGTGCGGTGCAAAAACACATGCCGCTTTAACTCGGTTCGCTTGCTGGGTTTGCGCAGCGGTACCCGCACTACATTCAGTCCAAAGATGCGTGAGAGTTCGGTGCGCGATTCAGCCAGCGTACCGCTCATGCCGCACAGCCGCAGGTAACGCGGAAAAAATCGTTGATAGGTGATTTGCGAACGGGTGACGGCTTCGCCACTCACCTTGCATCGTTCTTTCAGTTCGATGAGTTGATGCAGCCCGCGCGACCAGCTGCGTCCGGGCGCGATGCGGCCGGTGGTTTCGTCAATGATATGCACGCCGTCGTCACGCACCAGATAGTGGCGGTCGCGCTGGAACAAATGCAGCGCAGTCAGCGCCAGCCCCAGGTTTTCATCGCGATGGCGGCGGTTGTGCCAGACCGGATGCAAATCGCTTGTTCTGGTTTCCAGCACAGCGCGGCCCGCTTCGGTCAACGTCGCTGACAGGGCATGACGGTCCAGGGTGAAATCCACATTGAGTTTCAGCCCAGCAGCCAGCTGGAGTATCTCGGTGGCGGCTTCGCGTTTACCGGCGTGCTCGCGCAGTTCGGAAATGATCAGCGGCACGCGCGCTTCGTCGATCAGGATGCTGTCGGCTTCATCGATGACGGCCATGCACAGGCCTCGCAGCAAGGTGCCTTGATGCGAGGGGGCAGAAGCAAAATGGGCCACGCGCCACGCCAGCTCAGTGCGATGCAGATTGCGCAGCGGCAGATCACGCAGGTAATCGAACACTAGCTCCTTGGCGGTGCAATAGGTGATGTCACACGCATACTCGGCCCGCCGTTGATGGCTGTCCTGATGCTGCTGTATGGCGCCAACGCTCAGTCCCAGCGCGGCATACAGCGGACGCAGTCTGTCGGCGTCGCGGCTCACCAGATAATCGTTGGCGGTGATGACATGCACCGGGATGCCAGCCAGTGCGCCGGTGGCGGCAGTAAGCGCGGCCACGAGCGTCTTGCCTTCGCCGGTGGCCATTTCGGCGAGCTGGTTGTCGAGCATGATGGCCGCGGCGATGCGCTGCGTGGCAAACGGCGATATGCCAAGCTGACGGCGGCAGGCTTCTCCAGTGAGGGCAAAGGCTTGCGCCAGGGTGTCCTCACTGAAGCCGTCGCGCACCAGCTGCTGCTGGAGGCTACGAACGGCAGCGTCGAAATCCGTAAGCGAGAGGCTGCTCAAGCCCTGCTCGATTACCAGCGAACGGTGGGCAATGCGGGTGTAGCGACGCAGGCCGGGGCGGGTAAGCTGCGTGAACCACGCGTTCATGCGATTGGCCCAGGCGCGGTCTTTTCCGGGGATGCGTTTTTCCGGATACAGACCCCAAGTCAGTCCGGGTTGTGGCAATGCGTGGCTATGCATGGCGCGTCATCCCTATTCGGTCGCGCTGAAATGCTTGAGGAACAGCTGCTGAATACGGCGGCTCCACTGCCTGGCGAGGGGCTCGTCGCCATGATCGAAATGGACCCAGGCACGACCGCCGACACGGTGGGTGGCATGGGGCGGCAGGGTGAGATCAACCAGAAAAACCGGCTCCAGGGTTGTGACACCGTCCTTGTCAGAAGGGTCGGTGATGCGATTGCCGCCTGCACGATCGCCCAAAGCCGCACTGGGCAAGGTCTGTGTAGCGGCAGGTATTTCGCGCGTCAACCCGGCTTCAAGGCGCTGCGATGGACGATCAATCAACAATACTTCGACGTTCTGGGTGTGTTCACGCACCTGTGCAATGTCGTGTTCATCCACCACTGCTCGCACGCGAACCTGATCGGGGCTGAACACGTAACCCAGCAGGGCGCCTTGCTTGACGTAAGTACCGGGCAGATCCTGCTGACGTGGCATCACCAGTTTGCCCGCAATTTGCGCGCGCACTGACAGTTGCGACAGCCGATTTTCCACGCGGATCAATTCCGATTCGGTCCGCTGCATGGCCTCATCGGCATTTTTTGCTTTCAGCGGATCGCTGAGGAATGTTTGATAGTGCTCGGCGCGCAAGCCATCGAGCTTGCCCTGCAGTTCACGCCGCCCGGCTTCGAGCGTAGGGTCTTCCAGCACGGCGATGAGTTGGCCCGGCTGCACCTGTTCGCCGTCTTGCGCGGCCAGGCTCACAATGAAGCCGCCGGTCTCCGTGCGAAGCTGCGCGCGCTCTGGCAACCACACCACACCCTGCGCCACGGTGACTGAGGGCATGGGCACAATACCCACTGCAACGATAACGAGCACTGCGAGGCCGGCGGTATTCAAGCGTGCACGTAGCCGCTGCGTGCCCAGCGCAGGTGAGAAAAATGCGAAGCGCAGCACCTTGTAAATCGGCTGGCCGAGCGTTGAGTAGAGCATGAACATGCCAGCCGCCAGACCCAGAAAAATCGATTTGGATGCCACCCAGAACGTAATCACCACGCCAATAAAAATCTTGAACATCCAGGACGCCGGCGCATAAAGTAACAGCCAGATACGCTCTCGCTGCGAAGGTTCGGGCGATTGCGCATTGGGAATCTTGAGCAGGTAACGCTGGGCAAGATAGATCCAGTAGCGGCTGCTCCGCGATGCCAGGTTGGGCAGATTCAGCGCATCGCTCAGCACGTAATAGCCATCGAAACGCAGCAGTGGATTACCGTTGAACAGCACGGTGGAAACGCTGCCGATGAAAGCAAAGACAAAGGCGATATCGCGCAGCAGGCCCGGTTCGGTGTTAAGCCAGACAAATAACGCAAACGCAGCGATCAACAGCTCGACCATGATGCCGGCCGCGCTGACCATGACGCGCTGATAGGTGTGGCGGAAAGCGGACGCTGCAGAGGCATCGACAAACGGTGCCGGCACCAGCACCAGCAGGGTAATGCCCATCTGCGTGACTTCTCCGCCCCAGCGACGAACCGCCAGCCCATGCGCCAGTTCATGCACCGCCTTGATCACGGGAAAACACAGCCACATCAAAATCAGGTAACGTGGTGTCAGTAGATAGGTGGCGGCATGGGCGCGCAGTTCGCTCCAGTGCGCAAACGCGCCAGTCAGCGCGAGGCCGACAATCAGTCCCCACACGCCCAGCACCCAGGTGCGGAAAATCTGTTGGCCGATACCGTCGAAGCGGCGCAGTAACGCATCAGGGTTGAACAGGTTGAGGCGAAAGGCGAGCGGATTCATCCCGCTGCGTCGCTGTTTGCTGGCACGTGCCTCGTGCCGCTCGAACAGGGCTTCCACATCCGACAGTTTGTCGACCTGCAGCATGCCACTTTCAGACAGCTGTCCGATTAACTGGATGATTTCTTCCTGCGAAGGGGCATGGTCACCCATTTTTTCAAGCAAGGCCTCCCAGATCTTCTGGGTGGAATGATGACCATTACAGCGCCCGGCAAACTGATAGGCCACATCATTCAGGCGATGCTGGCGACCCGTGGACGTATCGGAGAACACATACCAGAGCGCATCGCGGCTGGGCTGGCGGCGCACCTGCACATGGCCGCCCAGCAGCGGATGCAGATCGGCCACACGGAACCAGTTGGGGCTGAATAGCGATTCTGCGCTCACCTCACGCCCCCCACGCCCACAGCCTGACGCGTATCCAGCTCAGCGCCCGGTTGACCCCGTTGAGCAGCATCGAACGCTGATCGACTGCTATCTTGGCAAAGCCCTGCATCCCCGGACGCAAGGCCGGCAGCTCACC